>NZ_AP018817.1:527500-1168209 GCF_024349785.1 Sphingomonas bisphenolicum | reverse complement strand
CCCGCGCCCGATGCGTCTTCGCGCAGACCATCAAGGTCGCGGTGGAAGGGCAGGATCAGCGGGCAGGTTTCCGCGATCTGGAGATTGTCGGGATTGATTTCGACCCCCTGCCCCTTCAGCTTCGCGACTTCATCGCGGAAGTGCCAGGGGTCCAGCACCACGCCGTTGCCGATGACCGACAGCGTGCCGCGCACGATGCCCGACGGCAGCAGCGAGAGCTTGTAGACCTTCTCGCCCACGACCAGCGTGTGACCGGCATTATGGCCGCCCTGGAAACGGGCGACGACATCGGCGCGCTCCGACAGCCAGTCGACGATCTTGCCCTTGCCTTCGTCGCCCCACTGAGCGCCGATCACGGTTACATTTGCCACAGATACAGTCCTCCGCCCGCCGCGCGGACCGGCCATGCCCTTCGACGGGACTCGGCATGCCGGTGGGATCAAGCGGGCGCATGTCACGCCCTGTTCGGGGCGCGCGTTAGCCGCGCTGCCCCGGCGAAGTCAAGTCAGTAGGCGCGCGGGCCTGTTCCGTCCAGCCAGTGCGAGCAGCGTTGCGCCGCGCCATCCTCGTCCCCGGACAAGGCGGCGACGGTATGCCAGCCTTGCGCGCGCAGGTCTGTCGCGCGCGTGGCGTCATGGCCGAGCGGCAGGAACAGCCGCTTAGGGCTTTCGCCGCCGAAGCCCGCGTCGATCAGCGGGTCGGGATAGAGGGAGAAGCCCATGGCCGGTTCGTCCGCCCCGTCGGCGCGGGCGATGGCGTAGCTGCCGCCGCGACCGATCTCGCCGATGAATCCTTCGGCGAAGATCGAGAAGCCGAACCAGTTCTGAAATTCGAAACCATGCCGTTCGGTGGGGTCGAGCGTCAGCGTGATGTCCCAGCCGATCGGCTTGGCGATCGCGCGCAGGCCGGCGATGCGGCTGTCGATCGCGCCGCCCAATTGTGCGCTGAACGCCTCCAGTCGCTCCATAGCGGCATGGAAAGGCCCGGTCGCTTCGATGAGCGGCAGATAGGCGGCGGCCGCGGGGCTGATCGCAGCCAACGCGCCGGCGTCCTTGGCATCCAGTTCGGCGCGAACCGCCTCGATCTCCTGCGGATCGAGCGGCAGCGGGCCGGCGGCCAATGCATCGATCAGGTCGGGCAAGGTGAAGTCGATGGTGATGCCGGTGACGCCCGCGGCGGTCAGCGCCTCGATCGCGATATTAACGATCTCCACCGCGGCGGCGGCGCTGTCGCTGCCGATCAGTTCGGCGCCAAGCTGCATCTTTTCGCGCTCAGGGCGGAGCTGGCTGGCCTTCTGGCGGATCACCGGCCCGGCATAGGAGAGGCGCAACGGGCGCGGCGCGGCGCGCAGCCGGGTGGCGGCGATGCGGCCGACCTGCGCGGTCATGTCCGGGCGGAACGCCAGGCTACGCTGCGACACCGGATCGACGGCGCGGACCAGATCCTGCGCGCGCATGGACTTGAGACGCTGGGTCAGCGTGTCCTCGAACTCGGCGAGCGGCGGCATGACGCGCTCATAGCCATGGGTCGCGACCGTATCGAGCACGCGGCGCGCCAGCCGCGCGGAGGCTTCGGCCTGCGGCGGCAGGCGATCGGACAGGCCCTCGGGGAGGAGGCTTGGCGGGATGGTGGTCATGGGACAGGCCCTTTAGCGGAAATTTTGGGCTAGGCCATCCCCATCCGCTGTTCGGTTCGAGCTTGTCGAGACCTGTTCTCGACGACGCTTCTCGACTTCGCTCGAAGCTGCCCGAACCGAACGGTTTCCGTTCCGACTTAGATCAGGCAAAGCGCAGCAGCTTCACCTGCTTCACGCCGGTCAGGTTGCAGATTTCCCAGCGCAGCGGTTCGGTGACGGTGCCGTCGACCGACAGCAGCAGCACGGCTTCGCCGCCCTGGTTGCGACGGCCAAGGTGGAAAGTGCCGATATTGACGTCCGATTCGCCCAGCTTGCTGCCCAGTCGACCGATGAAGCCCGGCGCGTCCTGATTGACGATGTAGAGCATGGTGCCGTCGAGATCGGCCTCCACCTTGATGCCGAACAGTTCGACCAGGCGCGGCTGGGCGTGGCCGAACAGCGTGCCCGCGACCGAGCGCTCGCCATTTTCGGTGGTCACGGTGACGCGCACCAGCGTCTGGTAATCGCCTTCGCGGTCGTGGCGGACCTCACGGACGTCCAGGCCGCGCTCCTTCGCCAGGAAGGGCGCGTTGACCATGTTCACCGTGTCCGAATAGACGCGCATCAGGCCCGCCAGCACGGCGGCGGTGATCGGCTTCTGGTTCAGTTCGGCCGCATGGCCTTCCACCTCCACTGCGACGCCGGTGATCTGGTCGCCTTCCAACTGGCCCACGAGGCTGCCCAGCTTCTCCGCGATCGCCATATAGGGCTTGAGCTTGGGCGCTTCCTCGGCCGACAGCGACGGCACGTTGAGGGCATTGGTGATGCCGCCGTCGAGCAGATAGTCGGAGAGCTGATCGGCGACCTGGAGCGCCACATTGACCTGCGCTTCGTCGGTCGACGCGCCCAGATGCGGGGTGCAGATGAAGTTGGGCGTGCCGAACAAAGGCGATTCCTTCGCCGGTTCCTGCACGAACACGTCGAGCGCGGCGCCCGCGACATGGCCCGAATCCATCGCCTCCTTGAGCGCGGCTTCGTCGATCAGCCCGCCGCGCGCGCAGTTGATGATACGCACGCCCTTCTTGGTCTTGGCGAGATTGTCCTTGCTCAGGATGTTGCGGGTCTGGTCGGTCAGCGGCGTGTGCAGCGTGATGAAGTCGGCCTTGGCCAGCAGCGTGTCGAGATCGGCCTTTTCCACGCCCATTTCGATGGCGCGTTCGGGCGTCAGGAACGGATCGAAGGCGACGACCTTCATCTTGAGGCCCAGCGCGCGGCTGGCGACGATCGACCCGATATTGCCCGCGCCGATCAGGCCCAGCGTCTTGCCGGTGACTTCCACGCCCATGAAACCGTTCTTGGGCCACAGGCCCTGCTGCGTCTGGGCATTGGCCTCTGGCAACTGGCGGGCCAGTGCGAACATCAGCGCGATGGCATGTTCGGCGGTGGTGATGGAGTTGCCGAACGGCGTGTTCATGACGATCACGCCCTTGGCCGAGGCATAGGGGATGTCGACATTGTCGACGCCGATGCCGGCGCGGCCGATGACCTTGAGGTTGGTGGCGGCGTCGAGGATCGCCTTCGTCACCTTGGTCGAGCTGCGGATGGCGAGTCCGTCATAGTCGCCGATGATGGCGATCAGCTCTTCCGGCGTCTTGCCGGTGATCTCGTCGACTTCCACGCCGCGCTCACGGAAGATCGCGGCTGCGCGGGGGTCCATCTTGTCGGAAATAAGGACTTTGGGCATGTGTGTTTCCTTTGGAAATATATCCGTCATCCCCGCGAAGGCGGGGATCCATCTCCCGACATTGCCTATGTCGATAGGACCGGAGATGGATTCCCGCCTTCGCGGGAATGACGGTAAAAATAGAAGTTAAGCGGCAGCCTTGGTCTGGGCGTAGGCCCAGTCGAGCCATGGGCCGAGCGCCTCGATATCCGCCGTTTCTACGGTTGCGCCGCACCAGATGCGCAGGCCGGCCGGGGCATCGCGATAACCGGCGATGTCATAGGCGGCGCCTTCCTTTTCGAGGAGGGCGGCGAAGGCCTTGATGAAGGCTTCGTCGGCGCCTTCGACGGTCAGGCAGACGCTGGTCTTCGACCGCGACGCTTCGTCGACGGCGAGATGGCCGAGCCAGTCGCGCTCCGCGACGATCTTGCTGAGCGCCGCCGCATTGGCGTCGCTGCGCGCGATCAGACCGGCCGAACCGCCCAGCGACTTGCCCCATTCCAGCGCGAAAATCGCGTCTTCGACCGCCAGCATGGACGGCGTGTTGATGGTTTCGCCCTTGAACACGCCTTCGGCCAGCTTGCCCATCGCCATCAGGCGGAACACCTTGGGCAGCGGCCAGGCGGGAGCGTGGGTTTCAAGGCGCTCGACGGCACGGGGGCCGAGAATCAGCACGCCATGGCCGCCCTCACCGCCCAGCACCTTCTGCCAGGAGAAGGTGGCGACGTCGATCTTCGCCCAATCGATGTCATAGGCGAACACCGCGCTGGTCGCGTCGGCGAAGGTCAGGCCCTCGCGGTCGGCCGGAATCCAGTCGGCATTCGGCACGCGCACGCCCGAGGTGGTGCCGTTCCAGGTGAACAGCACGTCATTGCTGAAATCGACCTGCGTCAGGTCAGGCAACTGGCCATAGTCGGCGCGGATGACGGTGGGGTCGAGCTTGAGCTGCTTGGCGGCGTCCGTCACCCAGCCTTCGCCGAAGCTTTCCCAGGCCAGCGTGGTGACGGGGCGGGCGCCCAGCATCGTCCACATCGCCATTTCGAAGGCGCCAGTGTCGGAACCGGGGACGATACCGATGCGGTGGGTGTCGGGCAGATTGAGCAGCTCGCGCATCAGGTCGATGCTGTAGGCGAGGCGGGTCTTGCCGATCTTGGCGCGGTGCGAACGGCCGAGCGACTCGGTCGCCAGCTTGGCAGCATCCCAGCCCGGAGGCTTGGCGCAGGGACCGGAAGAGAAAAAGGGGCGGGCCGGACGGGTTGCGGGCTTTGCGGCAGGCGCAAGGGTGGCGTCAACGGCAGTCAGATCAGTCATGTAGCGTCTCCTTACAGAGAGCAGCGCGGCGTTGGGACCGCGTGGCCCGTCGGCGGCACTAGAGATTTCGGCTGGAGTGTCAAGCGGCATAGGAAAATCGGACGAAGCGAATGCGGCGTTAACCTTCGTAAAGATTCTGCCTGTTAGCATCCCGACTCATGAGCGAGTGGGCGAAAAGGATAGGGACGGCGCACGGCGTCGCGCTGGCCGCGCTGTTGGCGCTGGGATTGAGCGGATGTAGCGGCGACCTGGTGCCGCGCGGTCGGGTGGCGCGCACGCCGACGCCCCCGTCCCAGCCGGTGCGTGCGCCCGCACAACCGGCGTTGGAAACGCGCCAATGTTTCGCGAAACTGCAATCGCAGGCGGTCGCTTTCACTCCCCTGCCCGACCGGAATTTCGGGGGCGGATGCAGCGCGGTGAACAGCGTGAAGCTGATCGACATCGGCGTGCCCGCCACCAATTTGGGCGCGATGACGTGCAATCTGGCCGCCAATTTCGCCGCCTGGGCGCGCTATGGCGTGCAACCCGCCGCGCGCGTGATCTTCGGCGCGGAGATCGAGAAGATCGAGACGTTCGGCACCTATAATTGCCGGCCGATCGCGGGCAGCGGCAAATTGTCCGAACATGCGCACAGCAATGCGATCGACGTATCCGCCTTCGTCCTGTCCGACGGGCGGCGCATCAGCATCCAGAAGGACTGGGACGGCGACAGACAGACCCGCCAGTTCCTGCAACTGGTCCACGCCAGCGCCTGCAAGCGGTTCAACACCGTCCTTAGCCCCGACTACAACGCCGCCCATCATGACCATTTCCATTTTGACATGGGCGGCCGCGGCGGCTTTTGCCGCTAACGGATTATGGGGTCGAGCATTCCGTCCGAACCAAGCAGACTTGGATTTGTCATTGCGGCACACTAAGTTGGTGCAAATGACGAAAAAAGAAATCGAAGAACGCAAATTCCGTCCGGCCCGCGAAGAGGCCCATGACGCCAGGAAGCAGCTCGACACGCCCCAGACCCAGAGCGCGGCCTACAAGCTGGCCTTCCAGGATACCGAATTCCTGCTGCGCGAAGATCTGCGCCCGGTGCGCTTCCAGCTCGAGCTGCTGAAACCCCAATTGCTGATGGACGAAGCGAAAATCGAATCGACCTTCGTCTTCTACGGTTCGGCGCGCATCCCCGAACCGGATCAGGTCCAGGCGCGGATCGACGCCGCGACGACGCCGGAGCAAAAGCGGGTCGCGGAGAATCTGGGCGCCAAGGCGCGCTATTATGAGGAAGCGCGCCGTCTGGCCCGGATCGCCGCGCAATATCCGGTGAACGCGGCGGGATGCCGCCATTTCGTCGTTTGCTCGGGCGGCGGCCCCTCGATCATGGAAGCCGCCAATCGCGGTGCGCAGGATGCCGGCCAGACCACGATCGGCATGAACATCGTCCTGCCGCACGAACAGGCGCCCAACCGCTTCGTGACCCCGGAGCTGAGCTTCCAGTTCCACTATTTCGCGCTGCGCAAGATGCATTTCCTGCTGCGCGCCCGCGCCCTGGCGGTCTTCCCCGGCGGCTTCGGCACGTTCGACGAGATGTTCGAGCTGCTGACCCTGATCCAGACCGGCAAGATGAAACCGATCCCGATCCTGCTGTTCGGCAAGGATTTCTGGAACCGCGTCGTCGATTTCGAGGCACTGGCGGATGAGGGCGTGATTTCGCACAGCGACCTCAATCTGCTGACCTGGGTGGAGACGGCGGAGGATGCGTGGGATGCGGTGCAGGCTTTCTATCAGGACAGCGAAGCGCTGGGATGTTGAGAGGATAGGATATAGGCTCGGCATTCCCGCGAAGGCGGGAATGCATCTCCAGACCTTGCGGCGGGATTACAGGGTGGGAGATGAATCCCCGCCTGCGCGGCGATGACGATAAGGGCGTATGGGGAGAAGGGTTAGAGGCCTTGCCCTTCCCCCCGCACCGGACTAGGGCGCGGCCATGCGCGCGGATATGGCCCATATCGATAGCTGGATCTTCGATCTGGACAATACGCTCTACCCGGCGAAGGCGGACCTGTTCGCGCTGATCGACGTGAAGATGGGCGAATTTATCCAGGGGCTGCTCGGTTGCGACCCGGCGATCGCACGGGAAACGCAGAAGCGTTATTTCATGGAGCATGGCACCACGCTGGCGGGCCTGATGCATCATCATGGCATCGAACCGCACGCCTATCTCGACTATGTCCACGACATATCGATGGACCGGCTGGAGGTAGACCCGGCGCTCAACGCCCATATCGTCGCCCTGCCCGGCCGCCGCCTGATCTTCACCAATGGCGACGCCGCCTATGCGCGGCGGGTGCTGGACCGGCTGGGCCTGGGCGACGCGTTCGAACTGATTCACGACGTCCATGCTTGCCAATATGTGCCCAAGCCCGATCCGTCGGGCTATGCCACGCTGTGCCGCGTCCATGGCGTCGATCCGACCCGCGCCGCCTTTTTCGAGGATATGGCCCGCAACCTCAAGCCCGCCAAGGCGATCGGCATGACCACCATCTGGGTCAATAATGGCTCGGAAGCGGGCAATCACGACCATCATCCCGATTTCATCGATTATGAAACCGACCATCTGACGCCATTTCTGGCCGCCATCATTGGGGAGCATCCATGAGCCAAGACCTGCAAGCCACTATCGACGCCGCGTGGGACGACCGCGCCAATGTCAGCCTGACCACGCAGGGCGCGGTGCGCGATGCGGTCAATGAAGCGCTCGCCCTGCTCGACAGCGGCAAGGGCCGCGTCGCCGAGCCGACCGCCGATGGCTGGCAGGTCAACCAGTGGCTCAAGAAAGCGGTGCTGCTGTCCTTCCGCCTCAACGATAATGCGCTGATCGACAACGGCCCGGGCAGCGGTTTCTGGTGGGACAAGGTACCCAGCAAGTTCGCGGGCTGGGGCGAGGCGGAGTTCCGCGCCGCCGGTTTCCGCGCGGTCCCCGGCGCCTTCGCCCGCGCCGGCGCGCATATCGCGAAGAACGCGATCCTGATGCCCAGCTTCGTCAATATCGGCGCCTTCGTCGATGAAGGCACGATGGTCGACGCCTGGGTCACTGTGGGAAGCTGCGCGCAGATCGGCAAGAATGTCCATCTGTCGGGCGGCGTCGGCATCGGCGGCGTGCTGGAGCCGCTCCAGGCCGATCCGGTCATCATCGAGGATGACTGTTTCATCGGCGCGCGATCCGAAGTGGTCGAAGGCGTGCGTATCGGCAAGGGGTCGGTCCTGTCGATGGGCGTGTTCATCGGCCAGTCGACCAAGATCATCGACCGCGCCACCGGGGAGGTCTTCATGGGCGAAGTGCCGCCCTATTCGGTGATCGTCCCCGGCTCGCTCCCCGGCAAGCCGTTGCCCGACGGCACGCCCGGCCCCAGCCTCTATTGCGCCGTGATCGTCAAGCGCGTGGATGCCCAGACCCGGTCCAAGACCGGCATCAACGAGCTGCTGCGCGACTAAACCCTATCGGCCGGCCGGCGTTCATGACGCTGCCCGGCCGTTACGTCGCGCGAATGTTGCAAGCCGTCCACGCCCTGACGCATGCTGAAATTCCTCCGCGATAAAAGTCCGCCATCCCTCCATTCGGGTCTGATCGAATGGAGTTTATCATGGGACGCGACTGGTTCGACCGGAGCGATGCTGCGGCGTTGGCCCCGCCACAACGGCTGTGCTTCTTCTTCAACGCGCAAATCCACCAGCTATTCCACGCCCTGCCGGTCGCGATCGCACTGTCGCGCGACCCCGCCTTCGCCGTGGACGTCATGGCCGCGACCGACGACCATCTGGCGCTGGCGCGCGACATCGCCGCCACCCGCGGGGCCGGGGCGCTCCGCTTCCTGCGGTGCGGCGGGCGCTGGCTGGACGCGCTGGCCGGGCTGACCGGCGGGACGACCCCGCCCAAACTGGCCGTCCTGCTCGCCGCACGGGGCAAGCTTGCCGATTATGACGCGATCGTCGTGCCCGAACGCACATCGCTGCTGCTCAAGCGGCTGGGCCTGTCGCGCACCCGCTTCATCCATACCTGTCACGGCGCGGGCGACCGGGCGGTCGGCTATGACCGGCGCATCGCCCGGTTCGACTTCGTCCTGCTGGCGGGCGAAAAGCAGCGGCGGCGGATGCTGGACGAAGGGCTGATCCGCGAAGGCCATTACGCCATCACCGGCTACAGCAAGTTCGACCTGACCGGTCCCAAAAGCGACCGCCAGCGCCTGTTCGCACAGGACCGGCCGGTCATTCTCTACAATCCGCATTTCTCGCCCCGCCTCTCCTCCTGGCCGGCCATGGGGGAGGATGTCATCCGCCAGTTCGCGCAGGACGACCGGTTCAACCTGATCGTCGCGCCGCACATCCGCCTGTTCGACAATCGGCGACGCCGCGCCGCGATGAAGCGCCGCCTCGCCGACCTCGCGCGCCTGCCCCATGTCCATATCGACCTGGGCAGCCGGGCCAGCATCGACATGCGCTATGTCCATATGGCCTCGCTCTATCTGGGCGACGTCTCCAGCCAGATCTACGAATATCTCGCCCGCCCCCGCCCCTGCCTGTTCCTGAACGGCCATCGCGCCGACTGGCAGGAGGACCGCAGCTATGGCCATTGGCGCTATGGCCCGGTGCTGGAGTCGGCGCAGGGCATCGCCGATGCGGCGGCCGACGCCATCGCCAGCCATACAGCCTATGTGGAGGCGCAGCAGCAGGGCGTCGCCCGCACATTCGACGCTCTTGGCGACACCGCCAGCGTCCGGGCGGCGCGCGCGCTCACCCATTATCTCGCGCGCAGCCAGTCGGCGGCGCGCCCCGCCCTAGATGGCCTCCCACGGCTGGAGCGGGTCGCCCATGTCTGAAGCGCCCCCATCGCTCTGGCTCGTCGCCCGCGTCTATGCCCCCGATGAGGGCGGTGTGCAGACCTATGCGCGCGAAGTCGCCCGCGCCTATGCCGCGCAGGGTCGCCGCGTCACCGTCTTCGCCAAATCCTCCGCCGGCCCGGGCCGGGTGCGACAGGATGGCGTCGATCTGATCGACGTCGGCGCGGCGGCCATGCTGGTGGTCTATGCGCGACTGTTCCGGGCGATGCTGGGCGCCTGGCTGGGCGGCGATCGCCCGGCGCTGATCCATGCCTGCACCTGGCGCGCGGCGCTGCCCGCCCTGCTCTTCCCGCGTCCGCTGGTCGTCACCGTCCATGGCCGGGAGGTCGGGCGGCCACGCGGAATCGCGCTGCTGCTGTTGCGACTGGCGCTGCGCCGTGCGCGGCGGATCGTCGCGGTCAGCGACGTGACGCGTGCGCTGCTGCTCGATCGCCTGCCGCATCTGACAGACCGCACCTTCACCGCCTGGAACGGCGTGATCATGCCGGCCGAGCGCGCGCCTACCGCCTTCGCGCGGGGCGCGGGCGGCGCGCAACTGCTCACCGTCTGCCGGCTCGTCGCGCGCAAGAATATCGCCGCCGCCGTGCGGGCCGTCGCCGGCTGCGTCCAGGGCGGCGCGCATCTGCGCCATGTCATCGTCGGCCGCGGCATCGATTCGGTACGGGTGCGCGAGACGATCCGCCATTGCGACCTCGACGGCGTGGTCACCATGGCCGGCTATGTGTCGACCGCCGACCTGGCCGACGCCTATGCCGCCGCCGACATCTTCCTCCACCCGCAGATTACGATGGAGGACGGCGCGGAGATCGAGGGCTTCGGCCTGTCGGTCGCCGACGCCATGGCGCAGGGGCTGGTATGCATCGTCGGGCGCGATGGCGGCCCGGCCGAATTCGTCCGCGACGGCGTGACCGGCTTCATCGTCGATGGCCAGTCGATCGACGCGATCCGCACCGCGCTCGACCTGCTGGTCGCCGACCCGGCCTTGTGCCGCCGCATCGGCGACAGGGCGCGGGCCTGGGCGGCGGATAGCCTCTCATGGGACCGGCATTGCCGCCTGTGCCTGGGCGAAGGCGATGCGGATGTGGCCATGTCTGCAACCCTCGCGAAGGCCGCCTGATGGCCGCGATCGTCCATATCGGCTATCACAAGACCGGCACGACCTGGTTCCAGGACAGCTTCTACCCCGCCATCCGCAACCGCCGCTATATTCCGCGCGCGACCGTGCGCGCCGCCTTCCTCGACGCGGGGGCGCTGCATTTCGATCCGGCGGCGGCGCGGCGACGGCTGGGCGACGCGCCTGACGATATGATCCTGTGCGAGGAAAATCTGACCGGCGGGCTGCATAATGGCGGCCTGGCCGGCAACCTCAGCAAGGATGTCGCCGATCGCATCCGCCGTACCCTGCCCGACGCGCAGATCGTCATCTTCGTGCGCGATCCGCTGTCGGCGATCGTGTCGGCCTGGCTGCAATATGTGAAGGGCGGCGGCACCTTCGGCCTGCGTCGCTATCTGTTCGGCCGCGATTCGCTCAGCCCGGTGGCGCCTGAACGCGACGAGGCGCCGGGCTTCCGCCTCGACCATTTCGACACGATCCGCCTGATCGCCCATTATGACGCCCTGTTCGGGCCGGACCAGGTCCATGTCTTTCGTTATGAGGATTTCCGCGCCGACCTGCGCGGCTTCGCCGCCGCTTATGCCGCGCGCTTCGGGCTGGACGTCGACCTCGCTTATATCGACTGGAGCGCGCGCAATCCTTCGCTCAGCCGCCCGCTGCTCTGGCTGGCGCGGGCGATGAACCTCTTCACCCGCCGCGCCGTCGCCGACAAGAGCTGGCTGATCGATATCCCCGGCTGGTACGGCGTCAGCCGTCGCCTGCTGCGCCGCGCCAACGCGTCCGGCCGGTTCGGCCGCCCGCTGGCGACGCGCGACCTGCTCGACGACGCGCTGGCCAGCCAGCTACGCGCCCATTACGCTGCGGGCGAACGCCTGCTGACGGCGCGGCTGCAATGGCAGGCGCGCATGGACAAGCGAGACGGGACGGTTTTGCGCTGGCGGCAGCGTCCTTGCGGGCATGACGATCTCGCACAGTCGCCTTCTCATCGTCGATAACGACAGCGCCCAGTTCGCCCAGCTGGCTGACAATTTCGCCCGCTACGGCCTGATCGTAGAGTGCGCCGAATCGCCATTGCAGATGCGCACGGCGCTGGCGCAGCATGATTATGCGCTGGTGGTGCTCGACCCCGCCATCGCCCCGGAACAGGGGGCGGCGCTGCTGCGCGAACTGGCGATCGAGCGCCGCCTGCCGGTCATCGTCCATAGCGCCGCCTGCGGCGAAGCGGACCGGATCGCCGCGCTGGAGCTGGGCGCGGAGGATTGCCTGTGCAAGCCCGCCAACCCGCGCGAACTACTGGCCCGCATCCGCGCCGCGCTACGCGGCCGGATGGCGCCGGGCGCGCGCGCGGACGCCCCCGCCGCGCGCGGCTTCGCCTCGTTCGAAGGCTGGCGCGTGGACATGACCACCGGCCAGCTATTCGATCCGAAAGGAGCGGCCGTGTCCCTTTCCGACGGCGAATTTCAGCTGCTGCGCGTCTTCGTCGAACATCCGCGCCAGGTCCTGGACCGCAGCCGCCTGCTCGACCGTGTCCATGGCGCGACCGCCGACCATTATGACCGGTCGATCGACGTCCAGCTCTGCCGCCTGCGTCGCAAGCTGTCCGCCTGCGGCCTCAAAGGCCCGGTCATCCGCACCATTCGCAACGAAGGCTATATGTTCGTCCATTCGGTCACGAACTAGCGCTTACTCCAGCGCCAGCAGGGCGAAGGTGGCGAGCCAATGTTCGCCCATATAGTCGCCCGCGACATGGGGCAGGCTGGCGGCGACATGGACCTGCGCGGCGTCGCGCGCCAAGGTGGCGACTGCATCGTCCGGCCCCAGCGCAGCGGCGATCGCGCGCCAGCACCAGCTACGGCTCAAATTCAGGCCGTCGAGATGCGCGATCTTGCCGTCGCTGCGATCCGACACGCTGGCCGGCGTGAACAAGGTCGCCGGTTCGCCCCCTGCCAGATCGGGCAGGAAAGCGTGGAACCAGTCGGCAAAGGCCGCGCGGTCCAGCAGCCGGCTCATCAACAGCGCTTCGCATAGAGCGGGCGAGAGAAATTCGTCACCGCCCGGCTCCCACGCCTGGCACCCCCGGTCCCGCCCGAACCAGCCGATCGCCTTGTCGCGGATCAGCGAGACCAGCGCCGGATCGCGCGTCTGCGCCCAGTCCAGCGTCAGGGTGAGCGCAAAGGCGATGTTGAAATGGGTGCCGACCCGCAGCGGATAGGTCAGCTTGGGCAGGAAAGCGTGGAACCGCGCCGCGAAGGCGTCCGCCAGCGGGGCGAAGGCCGCCGCCCAGGGCGCATCGTGCCGCGCCAGTTCGGCATCCAGCGCCAGCGCCCAGGCCCAGCCATAGGGCCGCTCGAACCCGGCGCTCAAGGGCCGGTGCAGATAGGCGAGTTCGCCCGCCACCTTGTCCGGCACCAGCATTGCGTCGGCCCGCGCCCGGATTTCGCCGGCCTGCGCCATGTCGGGGAAGAGGCGCATCAGCCGCATCACCTGCCACCAGCCATGGACGCAGCTATGCCAGTCGAAACTGCCGTGGAAGATCGGGTGATGATCCTCCGGCGGGCGTGCATCCTCCGGCCCGCCCAGCACCAGGTCCATCTTGTAGGGATAGCGCCGCCCCAGATGCGACAGGGTCAGCGCGGCGAAAAGGTTCGCGATATCGGGCGTCAGAAGCGTCATGGGAAAGCCAGCCAGTAGATGAGCGCGATGTTGACGATCAGCAGCGGGACGGCGGTGCCGACCTGCCGCTTGATGACGCCATGCTTGTCCTTCAGTTCCAGCAGGGCGGCCGGGACCAGGTTGAAATTGGCTGCCATCGGCGTCAGCAGGGTGCCGCAGAAGCCCGCCAGCATCCCGATGGCGCACACGATGGCGGGGTCACCATGATAGGTGCGGATCAAGAGCGGAATACCGATCGCCGCCGTCATCACAGGAAAGGCGGCGAAGGCGTTGCCCATGACCATGGTGAACAGAGCCATGCCGAGGCCATAGGCGATCACCGCGCCGATCAGGCTGCCCTGCGGGATCGCCTGTTGTACGATGGCGCCCACGACATCGCCCACCCCCGCCAGCGCGAACACCGCGCCCAGGCTGGCCAGCATCTGCGGCAGGATCGCGGCCCAGCCGACACAATCCATCAGCCGCCGCCCCTGCTGCAACGGCACGCTCGCTCCGGCGCGCAGCCACAGGCACCCCGCCGTCATCGCGATCAGCACGCCCAGCGCCAGCGCGATCAGCGTCGCCTGCTTCGGGTCGAACCAGCCGGGCGCGGCCTTGAACAGGAAGGTGCCGGCCAGCGCCGTCACCGGAATGATGAGCGCGATGGCGAACAGCCGGTTGCCGAAGCGATCGGCCCGCGCCTGCCGCACCTCCGCCGGCACGCCGCCGTCGCCCCGGCCCAGCCCCAGCGCACCCAGCGCGACCAGGCCCAGCACCAGTACGCCATTGCCCAGGTCGCCCAGCGCATCACCCGCCCACATGGATGTCGCGAGCAAGGCCCAGAAGGCGGCCGTCGTCCAGCGGCGCGGGTTGCCGCGGTCCGCCACGCCCAGCAGCGCGAAGGCGGCGAACACCGCGCCCGCCAGCGCATAAACCCAGTGCAGCGTGATCATGGCGCGCGCTCCGCCCGGATGCGCGCCAGCCGCTTGTCGAGCCGCCACAGGCGAAAACCATGGATCAGCAGCGCGGCGATCGCGGTCGGGATCGCCCAGACCGATAGCTGGAACGGCTCCAGGCTGATGCCATATTGCTCCAGCAGCCCCTTGATCAGCAGGATCGATCCGATGGCCAAAAAGATATCCTCGCCGAAGAACAGCCCGACATTGTCGGTCGCCGCGGCCCAAGCCTTGATCTCTTCGCGCGCATCCTCGTCCAGCTCGCCCGCCTGCGTTTCGGCTGCCGCCTCGGCGATCGGCGCGACCAGCGGACGCACCGTCTGCGGATGCCCGGCGACCGACGTCAGCCCGACCGCAGCCAGCATCTGCCGCAGGATCAGGTAGAAGGTCAGGAAGCGCCCGACCGTCGCCCCGCGCATCGTCGCGATCAGGCCGCGCGCCCGTTCCTGCAACCCATGCGCCTCCAGCAGGCCGACGACCGGCAGCACGATCCAGATGATGCTGACATAACGCGCCTCGTTGAACGCCTTGCCGAAGGCAGCGAGGATCGCCAGCGGATCGAGCCCCGCGGCCAGCCCGGTGACGATCGCCGACGCCAGGATCACCAGCAGCGGATGGAAGCGCAGCAGGAATCCCGCCACGATGATCGCAATGCCCAGCAGCACCATCAGCGATGCGCCCCCGCCATGCTAAAGCCCCGCCTCGATCGCCAGCCTGATGCCCTCCGCCGCGGTGCGCACGTTCAGCGCGCGCAGCATCGCCGCACGGTGCATCTTCACTGTGCGTTCGGTCAGGCCCAGATCATAGGCGATCTGCTTGTTGAGGCGGCCTTGCGCCATGCCGACCAGCACCGCGCGCTGGCGCTCGGTCAACGTGGCGATCAGCGCGGCGGCGTCGTCCGCCCGCTGCGTCGCCGCATCCTCGACCACCATCTGGGAACCGAGAAAATAGTCCGGCGCCCCGTCCGTTCCGAAAATCGGCGCGATCATCACCGCATTGCGGAACGGTGTACCGTCCTTGCGATAATTGAGCAGTTCGACCAGCACCGGCCGCCAGTCACGCAGCGCGGCGCGGATGGCGTCGATCCCCGCCGCCTCCGTATGCGCGCCGGACAGGAAACGGCAATTGCGCCCGACGACTTCCGCCTGCCGGTATCCGGTCAGCGCCACGAAGGCGTCGTTGCACGCGACGATCGGATTATCGGGCAGTCGGGGATTGGTGAGGACCGCGGCGACGGCGCTTCCGGCGATCATTTCGGACAGGGACATGAACGACAGGCACTCGTGGTGGCGAAGACGCGCCGCCGCTGCGACGCCCTTGGCCATCCTGCCCCAGATCGCCCCCCCACCGCAAGGCGGGGGAGCACCATCGGAGATCAGCCCGCGAAACTGCCCGCATGGGCGAAGGCTTCGACCGGCTTGCGGTCGCTGGGCGCTTCACGCGCCTGCAATGCTTCGGGCAGTATCGCCTTGTCGCCCTGCCGGCCGATCGCGACCGCCGCTTCGATACGAAAGCGTTCGGGCACCGCCAGTTCGGCGCGCGCCTTGTCGAAATCGACGCCCGTCATGCCGTGGGTGTGATAGCCCAGCCGCGTCGCCTGCAGCGCCAGCAACGCCCAGGCCGCGCCCGCGTCGAAGCTGTGGCTGTGCGACGGCTTGAAATCGTCGGACCCCGGCGCCGCCATCAGCGTATCGGACAGGATGAAGACGATCGCGCCAGCATTCTGCACCCAGCCTTGGTTGAAGGGCAGCAGCACGTCCAGGAAGCGCGACCAGTCGGCGCCGTCACGGTGCGCATAGAGGAAGCGCCAGGGCTGATAGTTGAACGCCGACGGCGCCCAGCGCGCAGCATCGAAGATCGTGTCCAGATCCTCTTGCGGAATCGCCGAGGAATCGAAGGCGCGGGGCGACCAGCGCTCCAGAAACAGGCTGTCGACGGCGCGCGTGACGGCGCGGGGATTAGTGGCCATGCTATCTCCTGAAAAATGGGGCGATGGGAATGAGGTGCCCGATCTAGGCTATGTTTCGCGATAGCGAAATGATCGTTCCGTCAATTCACCGTTTCGCGCGGCGGCAGGCAAGCCTCGTCCGGGAGGGTAAAGGGAAACAGCGCGTCGGCGTCCCGCTCGATCAACACGACGGACGGTTCGCGCAACAAGGCCTGCGCCAGCCGCGCGCGCCAGCGCCCGAACAGGCCCTCGGGGCCGTAACCATCCTGCTCCTGTCCGTCCTGCATAGACACTCCGCGCCGACTCATGCGGCTTATCTATCGATCTTATAGAGAAGCGTCCTACAAGCAATGCTCGTTCGGACGACAGAAAATTTTGCCGGATATCCGGCGCGGCGGTCCGCCCTGATCCACATGGCATAGGCCGCGCCATCAGGCCGTGACCACCCAGTCTTCGACCAGCGCCACCGGCCACGCGCCGAGCGACTGGCCGACGCAGGGACCGCCGACGCACCGGCCATCCTGCTTGTCGAACAACGCGCCGTGCCAACTACAGGCGATGAAGCGTCCATCGGGTGTCAGATAGTCGTCCAGCTTTTGCGCCAGCGGCAGGCCGGCATGAGGGCAGCGATCGACAAAGCCCGACAGATGATGGCCATCGCGCACGACGAAGCCGTGGAAACGGCCCGCGCGCATCTGCAACACGAAATTCCGGGCGGCGCCGTCTTCCAGGCTATCGAGCGGGCACAATCGGACTCCCGCCGGCGTCGCCGCCACCCGCCCTTCGCTCATGCGTCGGCGTCCGGCTGCATCTCGGGATGCGCCGCGGCAACGAGCGGCAAGGCGGCGGCCTTGTCACCGGCCGCCACCAGCGCGGGATAAGGCATCAGGTCGACGCCGGAGCGCCGGGCGTTGAAAAGCTGCGGCACGAGATAACAGTCCGCCAGCGTCGGCGCGTCGCCGAACGCATGGCCGGCCCCATGGCGCGCGACCATCTGTTCGAGAGCCGCGAAGCCCGCGCCGATCCAGCGATGGCTCCAGGCATCGATCTGCGCCTGATCCGCGCCGAAATCCTGCTTCAGCGCCCGGAGGACGCGCAGATTGTTGAGCGGATGAATGTCGCACGCGATCAGCGCCGCCATCGACCGGACGATCGCCCTGTCGTCCTCATCCTGCGGCAGCAAAGCCGGTTCCGGCCACCGGGCGTCGATCCATTCGAGAATGGCCGGGCTTTCGATCAGCACCGTGTCGCCGACCTGCAACGCGGGCACCAGTCCATGCGGCGCGATCGCCAGATAGGCGTCGTCGCGCTGGGCGCCTATGCGCAGGTCGTGATTGACCTGCGCATAGGCGACGCCCTTGAGGTTGAGCGCGATCCGCACGCGATAGGCAGCCGACGATCGCCAATAGCCATGCAGGACGACCTCGCTCATGGCGCTGGCATCACCATCGCCCGGCATTCGCCCAGACCGATGGACACGCGCCCCGGCGCCGACGCATGGGCGCGCAGGATGATCTCGTCGCCATCCTCCACGAAGGCGCGGGTTTCGCCATTGGGCAGGGTGATCGGTTCCTTGCCGCCGATGCTCAGCTCCATCAGGCTGCCGAAACCGTCGCTTGTGGGCGCGGAAATGGTGCCCGTCCCCAGCAGGTCGCCCGGATTGAGGTTGCAGCCATTGGACGCATGATGGGCGACGATCTGCTGCACGGTCCAGTACATGCTGGTCGCAGGACCGCGGCTGAGGCGAACGGGCGTCCCCCCCGCCTCCCGCATCCTCGCGGTCAGCAGCCAGGCTTCCAGCGTGAGGGCGAGCGCGCCATGCGCCTGATCGCCCGGGTCCAGCAGATAGGGCAGCGGCTGCGGATCGCCCTGCGGCCGCGCGGGCTGGGCCATGCGGAAAGGCGCCATCGCCTCGGCTGTGACGATCCACGGCGAGATGGTCGACTGGAAATTCTTGGCCAGGAAGGGGCCGAGCGGCTGATATTCCCACGCCTGAAAATCGCGCGCGGACCAGTCGTTGAGCAGGCAGAAGCCGGCGACATGATCGGCGGCCTGCGCGATCGGAATGGGGGTGCCGAGCGCATTGCCCGGCCCGATCCATACGCCCAGCTCCAGCTCATAGTCGAGGCGGGTGGTCGGCCCGACGACCGGCGCATCGGCCTCGGGCGGCTTGCGCTGGCCCAGCGGTCGCCGCAGCGGCACGCCCGATGCCCGGATCGAGGAGGCGCGACCATGATAGCCGATCGGCACATATTTATAATTGGGCAACAGCGGATTGTCGGGCCGGAACTGGCGGCCGACATTATTGGCGTGATGGATGCCGACATAGAAGTCGGTATAGTCACCGATCCGCGCGGGGACGTGCAGGGTGCAGTCCGCCGCGGCATGCAAAAAAGCCGCCGCTGACCGATGCGCCGGATCGGACAATAATCCGCTCACGCCATGGCGTAGCGCCCGCCGCCGGTCGGCCGGCAAGCCGAGCAGGTCGTTCACCACGCTGCCGCGGCAGGCGGCCGCCAGATCGTCGGGCAGCAACCCCGCATCCGCGCAGGCCCGCAGGTCGAGAATGCGGTCGCCGATCGCGACGCCGATGCGCGGCGCCAGACCGGATGGGGAGAACAGCCCGATCGGCAGATTCTGGATCGGGAAATCGGCATGGCCCTGCGCGCTTTCGACCCAGCTGGTCAGCGCCGGGTCATGCGTCGCGTCGGTCGTCCACCAGTCCGCCATCACGAATCCCCCTTTGCGACCGGCAATTGCGCCTTGCGGAAGCCCGCCCAGCAGGCATCATAGTCGGATTGCAGCAGCGGCGTGTCCATCGCCCAGGCGGTCGGCCGTATCATGTGGCGGCTCTCGAACATGAAGGCCATCGTCCCCTCGATCCGCTGCGGCGCCAGCGCTGCGGCGACCGCCTTGTCATGGCTCGCCACGTCCGGCCCGTGACCGGACATGGCATTGTGCAGGCTGGCGCCGCCCGGTGCGAAGCCGCCAGCCTTGGCGTCATATTCGCCCTCGATCAGCCCCATATATTCGCTCATGACGTTGCGGTGGAACCAAGGCGGGCGGAACGTGTCCTCCGCCACCATCCAGCGCGGCGGAAAGATCACGAAGTCGATATTGGCCGTGCCGGGCGTGTCGCTGGGCGATGTCAGCACGGTGAAGATGGACGGATCGGGATGGTCGTAGCTGACCGTGTTGATCGTGTTGAAACGCGTCAGATCGTACCGATAGGGCGCGACCGTGCCGTGCCAGGCGACCACATCTAAGGGACTGTGGTCGATCGTCGTCGCCCACAGCCTGCCGCCGAATTTCTGGACGATCTGGGTCGGCCGCTCGACATCCTCGAACGCCGCGACCGGCGCTTCGAAATCGCGCGGATTGGCCAGGCCGTTGGACCCGATCGGGCCAAGGTCCGGCAGGCGGAACAGCGCACCATAATTTTCGCAGACATAGCCGCGCGCAGGCCCGCCCGGCAGTTCCACCCGGAAACGGATGCCGCGCGGGATCAGCGCGATCTGCAACGGCGCAACGGTCAGGACGCCCATCTCCGTCACGATCCGCAACGCACCGACCTGCGGCACGATCAGCAGTTCGCCATCGGCGCAAAAAAAGGCGCGATCGACCATCGACCGGTTCGCGGCATAGAGATGGATGCCGCAACCCACCCCCGCCGCGACATCTCCATTGCCGGCATAAGTGACCAGGCCATCGACAAAATCCGTGGGTTCCACCGGCATGTCCAGCGGGTTCCAGCGCAGGCGATTGGGCGAGGCGGGCCTTTCGGCAAAGGGACCGGATCGCAGCAGGCTGTCGCGATCATAGGCCAGGAACGGGCCGTGACCGGCGCTCGGCCGCATACGGTAGAGCCAGCTACGCCGGTTTTCGTGCCGCGGCGCGGTGAAGGCGGTCGCCGAAAACTGCTCGGCGTAAAGGCCAAAGGGCACGCGCTGCGGCGAGTTGCGTCCGACCGGCAGCGCGCCGGCAATCGCCTCGGTCGCATGATGGTTGCCAAAGCCGGTCAGGAACAGGTCCGTCATTCGTCCACCGTGATGACGCCGCGCCGGATCTGGTCCAGCTCGATGCTTTCGAACAGCGCCTGGAAATTGCCGTTGCCGAAACCCTCATTGCCCTTGCGCTGGATGATCTCGAAGAAGATCGGGCCGAACATATTCTCGGTGAAGATCTGCAGCAATATGCCCTCGCTCTCCACATCGCCGTCGATCAGGATACGGTTCGCGCGCAGCCGCTCCAGATCCTCGCCATGGCCGGGCACCCGTTTGTCGACCAGCTCATAATAGGTTTCGATCGTGTCCTGCAACGTTACGCCGCGCCCGCGCAGCCGCTCGACCGTGTCGTAGATATCGGCGGTGGTGAGCGCGAGATGCTGGATACCCTCGCCATTATATTGGCGGATGAACTCCTCGATCTGGCTCCTGTCGTCCTGGCTTTCGTTCAGCGGAATACGGATCGCCTTGTCCGGCGCGATCATCGCCTGGCTGAACAGGCCGGTGGCCTGTCCCTTGATATCGAAATATTTCTGCTCTTCGAAATTGAACAGCGTGCGGTAGAATTCGCTCCACACCCGCATCTGGCCGCGCCGGACATTGTGGGTCAGATGGTCGAGCAGGTCGAGGCCGACATTGTTTCGCGCTTCCGCTTCGCGCCAGCCGGGGAACGCCGCCCAGTCGGCATAGAGATCGGCATCGTCCGCCACGAAATAGAGGTAGGAGCCGCCGATGCCCTGGATCACGGTGTCATCCTCGTCGGTGCGCCTGGCGCCATGGTCCAGCGCCCAGCGCATCGCCGCCTGCGGGTCGTTGACGCGGAACGCCATGGCGCTGGCGGATGCGCCATGCTCGCCCCGAAACGCCGCGACGCGACCGGCATCGTCGCGGTTGAGCATCAGGTTGATGCGACCCTGCTTGTAACGGGTGATGTTCTTCACCGGATGGCGATGCGTCGCGGTAAAGCCAAGCTGCTCGAACTGCGCGGCCATGCCGTCCGGATCGGGCGAGGTGAACTCGACGAATTCGAAACCGTTGAGGCCGAGCGGATTGTCGGTCGTAGGCTCCGCTGCAGGGCTGGCGTGAGTGGCCATGGGCAAATCCTCTCTCTTTATGTCAGTCATGAAACAGGGCCGGCGTCTTCAGCGCTCTCATGCACCGGCCGCCGCCGGCTGTGGGCATAGGCCTGCGTTCCGCGGGTGAAGACCCGGTCGCCCGGCAACAGCGCGTCGGTGGCAAGGTCGGGCTGACCGTCCAGTTCCGCATAAAGCGGCGCGAGATCCGTCTGGGCCGTCTGGCGCAGAAGGTCTTCGAAACTGTCGATCACGAAATAGCTCTGCTGATAATCGTCGATTTTGTAGTTGGTCCGCATCAGCCGCCTCAGATCGAACCCGAGCCGATGGGGCGACGGATCGTCCAGTGCGAACAGGGATTCGCCATAGGAGGAGACGATGCCGGCACCATAGACCTTGAGCCCGTCGTCCTGGCGGATCAGGCCGAATTCGACCGTATACCAGTAAAGCCGCGCCAGCCGCTCGATCGCGCCCAGGCCGTCGGCGCGCAGCCCGCCCTGCCCATAGGCCTGCATGTAATCGGCGAATACCGGGTTCGCGAGCAGCGGCACATGGCCGAACACGTCATGGAAGATGTCCGGCTCCTCCAGATAATCGATCTGGTCGGGGGTCCGGATGAAGCGCCCCGCGACGAAGCGACGGTTGGCGAGATGGTCGAAAAATACGGCGTCGGGGACCAGCCCGGGCACCGCGACGACTTGCCACCCTGTCGCCTTCATCAACCGTTCCGACAGCGCATCGAAATTGGGAATGCCCGGCTTGTCCATGCGCAATATGTCGAGGCCCGCCATAAATTCCGGCACGACGCGGCCGGGCAGCATCTTCCCCTGCCGTTCGAACAGGCGGTCCCACATCGCATGTTCCGCCGCGGTATAACGGCCCCAGTCCTGGGCAATGGTCCAGTCCTCGGCAGCGCCCTTCGGTCGTTCGTGCATATCCTGTCCCATGCCGACCTTATCGCATGGAAAAGCCGAAATCCTGTTTCAATATATGCGGGTTATCGCCATAAATTGAACCACAGGTTTCACAATATTAGGAAATATGAAACATGATCGATCTGGACGCCGTCGATCGGCGCATTCTCGACCAGCTGCAATCGGACGCCACGCTCAGCAATGCGGAACTGGCCGATCGGGTCGGCAGTTCCGCCGCGTCCTGCTGGCGGCGGGTCAAGGCACTGGAGGCGGCGGGGGTGCTAGGCCCGGCGGTCCGATTGCTGAATGCCGTGGCGATCGACCGGAAGGTCAATGTCTTCTGCAACATCCGCGTGCGCAGCCATGCGCGCGAGGTGCGGGCGCCGTTCGAGGCGTTCGTGCGCGAGCGGCGGGAGATCATCGAATGCTATTCCATGTCGGGGGACTGGGATTATCTGCTGCGCGTGGTCGCGGCGGACGTCGAGGATTATGAGCGCTTCCTGATGCGCGTCCTGCTGGAACATCCCGCCGTCGGCGGCGCGTCGTCGCATTTCGCGCTGTCGCTCACCAAATATACGACCGCCTTGCCAGTATAAGGAAATTGGGGTGTTCCTGGTTATCCGGGGCCGGTCGACATTCCGTTGTGACGGCCTGCAAATGTCCTAAAGTACATGAACGGCATTTTCCCGCTTTTCCGGCCGGATATAAATGGACGTCAGCTCCGGCATGGCGCGCTTGAGTTCGGCTTCGATCGCTTCGATCAGGGTTTCGCCCTCGCCCATGGTCAGCGCATCCTCGAAATCCGCACTGATCGCGACGAAGACCGCATCGGGCGCGGTGTGGATGGTCCTGACATGATTGACCGCCACGATCTCCGGCCGACGCTCGACCGCACGCCACACCTGTTCGATCAAAGCCGGGTCGGCGCTTTCCCCGATCAGCAGGCCCTTGGCTTCGCGCGCGAGCATGATGGCGACGAAGGCCAGCACCAGGCCGATGATGATCGATGCGATCCCATCGATCCGGGCATCGCCATAATGATGGCTCGCCCAGATGCCGGCGCCCGCGATGAGGAGGCCGATCAGGGCCGCGCTGTCCTCGAACAGGACGATGAAGCCCGCGGGATCTTTCGATCGCCGCACCGACTGCCACCAGCTCGCCGCACCGCGTTTGCGATCGAAGTCGCGCATCGCGATCAGCCAGGACGCGCCCTCCATCGCAAAGGCGATGCCCAGGACGATATAGTTGATCGCGGGGTCGCGCAGCGGCTCGGGCGCCTGGATATGCGCCCAGCCCTCGTAGATCGATACACCCGCGCCCACGGCGAAAATCAGGATCGCGACGACGAACGCCCAGAAATACAGTTCGCGGCCATAGCCGAAGGGATGGGCGCGATCGGCGGGGCGGCGTGCGCGCTTCTGGCCGTAAAGCAGCAGCAACTGGTTGCCGCTGTCCACCAGCGAATGAAAGCCTTCGGTCAGCATCGACGACGATCCAGTGATCGCAGCCGCCACGAACTTGGCGACCGCGATCCCCATATTGGCCGCCAGCGCGCCGTAGAGGACGATGTTGGCCCGGATATGGGCGGTCCACCCCGGATCGCTCATTCAAACGGCGCCGCTGGCTGGCCTGTATGGGACGTCACGCATCATCCTTTGGTCGGCAGGGCCCAGGCGATCACCTGATCCCCGATCGGGGTCTTCATGAAGTGATGGCCGCCGGTCATCAGCACCACATATTGGCGGCCATTCTGTTCATAGACCATCGGCGTCGCCTGTCCGCCAGCGGGCAGCGCCGTCTGCCACATGATCTTGCCGGTCCTGAGGTCGATCGCCTTGAACAGGTCGTCGGTGGCCGCCGCGATGAAGATCAGGCCGCCCGCCGTCACCACCGAGCCGCCATTATTGGGCGTGCCGATGGTGAAGGGCAGATAGCTGGGGATGCCGAACGGGCCATTCTTGCGCGCCGATCCGAACGGGCGGTCCCAGATCGTCTTGCCGGTGGCGATGTCGATCGCCCGGATGCCGCCATAGGGGGGCTGTTTGCACAGCATCCCGGTGAAGGGCATCTGCCATCCTGCATTCACATCGATCGCATAGGGGGTTTCCGCCTGCGGATCGCCGGCGCCCTCGGCATGGGGCTTGCCGCCCCGGCTGGCGTTGCCGCCCTTGTCCTGCCTGGCCATGTCGGCCTTCTGCTCGCGGGTGAACCAGCCCTTTTTGTCGGCCTCGGCGCGGGGCACGAGGCGGACATAATTGGGCATGTCGTTATAGTTGGCGACGATCACGCCGCGCGCAGGGTCGACGGCGACGCTGCCCCAGTCCGTCCCGCCATTATAGCCGGGATATTCGATCGAATGGCGGGTCGTTTCAGGGGGCGTGAAGAAGCCCTTGTAGCTCGCCCGGCGGAAATTGATGCGGCAGATCATCTGGTCGATCGGCGACATGCCCCACATGTCGGACTCCGTCAGCGGCGCCTTGCGCAGCGTCTGCCACAGCGAGACGATCTGCGTCGGCGCGCGCTGGCCGGGTTCGACGCCGCCGCCCGGCGCCCTGATCGTGCCGATCGGCGTCAGCGGCCGGCCGGTCGCCCGGTCCAGCACATAGATGTCGCCCTGCTTGGACGACACCAGCAGGGCGGCCTTGCCCTTATAATCGATCAGCGTGGGCTGGCTGCCGAAATCATAGTCCCATACGTCGTTCTTGACCGCCTGGAACGTCCAGCGCGGCTTGCCCGTCGTCACGTCCAGCGCGACGATCGAGGTAGCAAAGCTGTTTTCCACCGGCGAACGCATCGTGCTCCAATAATCGACCGTGCTGTTGCCCATCGGCAGATAGACCAGCCCCAACGCCTCGTCGCCGCTGGCGATCGTCCACATATTGGGCGTGCCGCGCGACCATTGCTGGCCTTCGGGCGGATAGCTATTCCATTCGGGATGCTTCATGTCCCAGGCGAAGCGCAGCTTGCCGGTGACCGCGTCGAAACCCTGGATCACGCCCGACGGCTCCCAGCGCTGCTGCCCGTCCAGCGTCTGGTGCCCGGTCACCGCGATACCGCGAATGATGACCGGCGGCGAGTTGATCGAGACGAGGCCGGGGAAGACCTTGCCCATGCCGATCTTGGCATCGACCTGGCCGTTGGTTCCGAAATCGGGGCAGGGACGCCCGGTTTCGGCATCGACCGCGATCAGGCGGGCGTCCAGCGTCCCTTCGATCAGCCGCCTGGCGCAGAGCGATCCGGGCGCGGCGTTCGGGACGGCATAATAGCTCACCCCGCGGCAGGCGGCCGTGTAGGGAATCCAGGCGTTCGGCACCTTGGGGTCAAAGCGCCAGCGCTCCTTGCCCGTGGCCGCGTCGAGCGAGATCATGATATTCTTGGCGGAGCAGAGGTAGAGCGCATTGCCGACCTTCAGCGGCGTCGTTTCGGCGCCATATTGGGCGGCGGCGGCCGCGTCGCTCGGCATGTCGCCGGTATGCGCCAGCCAGACCTGCTTGAGCTGCGCGACATTGCCGGCATTGATCTGGGTCAGCGGCGAATAGCGCCGCGCCGCGCCGGTACCGCCATAAGCGGGCCAGTCCGCGCCCGTCGCCATGCCCGACGGGTCCATCATCCCTATCGAATTTGGCGCAGGCAGCGCCGCGACCGAAACGTCGCGCGTACCCAGGAAGGTAAACAACAGCGCCGTCGCCACCACCGCAACGCCGACGCCCGCGCCCGCCAGCTTCCAGCGATTGGCCGCCCGCGTCAGCGTCGGCATGACCAGGAAGGTCGCGACCAGCAGCACGACCGGCGCGATGATGCGCGGCACCAGCGCCCAGACGAGATTGCTGCTGGCATCGAAAAAGGCCCAGAGCACGGTGGCCGCCACGACGGCGATATAGGCGTAGGCGCCCAGCATCCGACTGCGCATCAGCATCACGCCGGCGAAGAGCATCGCTACCCCGGCCAGCCCATAATAAAGCGAGCCGCCTAATGTAGCGAGCCATATGCCCCCGCCTGTCAAAACCACGCCTATGGCGGCGATGACGAAACCCAGGATGATGGCTGGCCAGCTACGACGTTCGGGCAATTGGAAATTCCTCGTCTCGATGGTCGATGGCGCCCGCCACCGAACGGGCAGGTCCCCGCCGCGCAGGGGCTAAAATTCTGACAAATGTTTCTGTTCCGGTTCTCAATCGAAACTTACCGTTTCCAAGGTCCGGTATCGGCCGCTGCCGGAAAGATTGCCCTGGGACGGGGCCACGGCATCGCCGCCTCCCGGCGACAATCGGTCGATCTTGCGCGAACTCCGTCCCAAAATGCGCCGGTCGGACTACGGCAGACAGCGGCTTTCCGACACCGACGCAGCGACGCCCCATAATCCGGCAATGGAAGGACATCATGACGGCAGCACATCGGTTGACATGTCATGTAGCGCGGCTATCCCATCTCCTCATAGCGTGAAGTGGAGAGATAACATGCAGTCCCTACCGTTAGCGTCTGTGTTTTCACACAAATACGACAAGGATGTTTCGGATTGGGGTGGCCATTCGGGCAGCGGATCAAGCCCATATCACACCATGGCATACCGTATGTTTCTTGAGCAATTCATCGCCCTGAACAATATTCGTTCGGTGACAGACGTCGGCTGCGGCGACTGGCAGTTTTCGAAGTTCATCAATTACGACGGCGTATCCTATCAGGGATATGATGTCGTTCCCACCATAGTCGCTCAAAATATCGCGCTTCACTCATCGGATGACGCGAATTTCGACGTCATGCCGGACGATGTCATGGATGTCAGAGGCGGCGATTTGCTGATCATGAAAGACGTGCTTCAGCATCTGCCCGATGACGTCATCATGGGATTTGCCGCAAAGCTTTTCCCCAAATTCAAATATTGTCTGCTGACAAATTCCTATCGGAAGCTGGATACGCCCCAAAATATCGACATCGAGGCAGGGGGCTTTCGCTGCCTGGACCTCACAGAGGCGCCCTATAATGTCGCGGGGACATATGTTCTGCAATTCAACAGTCCGCTGTGGGAGGAATTGAGGGTTCTGCTCGTCAGCAATCATTGATCGCTGCGGGGCGGACCGAAGGCCGTCCTTTGGGCAGGGTTCTGCTCCAGGGCCCGGATTTCGCGCCCTCCAGACCGGCAGTGGCGGCAAGGCGCGCGTTGCGCGCCAGCGCGTCGTCACTATCGATGACACGAACCGGATCGACATATCGCACGCCGCCCCGCGATCCCATATTGGCCGTCAAGAGAAAGAGGCGTGAATCGACACGTACAGCCGCCCTTTTCGAGAGCGACGAAAACAGATTTCGTGGAGAAACTGGCGGAGAGGGTGGGATTCGAACCCACGGTACCCTCTCGGGCACGCCGCATTTCGAGTGCGGTGCATTCGACCACTCTGCCACCTCTCCGCAGAAGGTCCGGCCTGCGCCGTCCCGGTCGAGGGGCGGCCATTAGCGAATGAAATCGCGCTTGCCAAGCGGCCTTTCCGGTATTTTTCTTGTGTCCGCCGGGCAGCATCCTAAATTGGGGGAATGAAAGACACGATTCAGATTTTCGGCGCCGGCGTCACTGCCCCGCCGATCGTCCATGCCCGCTTCAATATCGGCGATGTGGTCAAGCATCGCATGTTCGGCTTTCGCGGCGTCGTGTTCGATATCGATCCGGTCTTCGCCAATAGCGAGGAATGGTATGAAGCGATTCCTGAAACCGCGCGGCCAGACAAGGACCAGCCCTTCTATCACCTGCTCGCCGAAAATGGCGAATCCAGCTATGTTGCCTATGTCAGCCAGCAGAATCTGGTCACCGACGACAGCGACGAGCCGGTCGATCATCCCGCCATCACCGGCATGTTCGGCCCCTATGCGGACGGCAAATATCGCCTGCGCCCGCTCCACCGCCACTAAGGTGCTGGACATCGGCCCGGGCATCGGATTGCCGGCCGCGGGCCTGCGCCGCACGGCGCTGACGCTGCTGCTCGCCTGCGCGCTGGCGGCTCCTGCCGCGGCCGTGCCGCCGCCAGCCCCCGCCCGCGCCGCCCCCGGCCCTGGCCCCAATGCCGACCCGACCTTCCCCTTCTCCAATGAGGTGGAGGCCTTCGCCAAAGCCAACAGCGCCGGTCCCCCGATGCGCGACGCCACGCTCTTCCTGGGCAGCTCCAGCATCCGGCTGTGGGACATAGCGGGCAGCTTCACCGACATCGGCACCGTCAATCGCGGCTTCGGCGGCGCGACCACGGCCCATGTCCTCCATTATTACAAGCGGCTGCTCCCGCCCGTCCCGCCGCGCTCGGTAGTCGTCTATGTGGGCGAGAATGATCTGGCCGCCGGCACGACGCCTGACGCCGTATCGCGCGACATCCTGACCCTGCTCAAGCGGCTGCGCGCCGATTATCCCCGCGCCGCCATCGTCTGGCTCTCGCTCAAGCCCAGCCCGATCCGCTGGACGCTCTGGCCCAAGATGGCGCAGGTCAACGCCGCCATCGCAGCACGCGCCAGAGCGGAGAAATTCGACTATCTCGACGTCGGCACCGCCTTGCTGGCGCGCGACGGCCTGCCAGACGCCTCGCTCTTCCGCCCCGACGGACTGCACATGAATGCGCGCGGCTATCAGCGCTGGACGGGACTGGTGGACGCCTATCTCGACCATGCCCGGCCGGTCGGCACGAGTGGCGGCAAAACTTCCTGAACAGCGCCGCCTTTTTGCTCTGTCCTCATGCCCATCGCGGGTCCATAGTCGGTTGCATATCACTTTCCGATTGATCCACAGCCAAGCAACATTATTACCAGCCGGATCAAGGACGCCAGAAAAAGCCAAGGGGACATGCGGGTGACGACGGATAGCAAGGCAACGCCGATGGCGGAGCTGACGATCAGGGGCGTGATCCTCGGCGCGCTCATCACCCTCATCTTCACCGCGGCGAACGTCTATCTGGGCCTCAAGATCGGCCTGACCTTCGCCACCTCCATCCCCGCGGCGGTCATCTCCATGGCGGTGCTGCGGCTGTTTGCGACCGGCACGATCCTGGAAAACAATATCGTCCAGACCATCGCGTCCGCCGCCGGCACGCTCTCGGCGATCATCTTCGTGCTGCCTGGCCTGGTCATCATCGGCTGGTGGCAGGGCTTCCCCTATTGGCTGTCGGCCTGCACCATCGCGCTGGGCGGCATATTGGGCGTCATGTATTCGGTGCCGCTGCGCCGCGCGCTCGTCACCGGCTCCGACCTGCCCTATCCCGAAGGCGTCGCCGCCGCCGAAGTGCTGAAGGTCGGCGCGGGTTCGCGCGAGGGGCTGGAGGAAAACCGCCGCGGCCTCGCCGCGATCGTCGCCAGCGCGATCGCCGCCGCCAGCTTCTCGATCATCGCCAAGACGAAGATCCTGGCCGAAGAAGCCGCCACCTTCTTCAAATTCGGCGCGGGCGCGACGTCGGTCTCCACCAGCTTTTCGATGGCGCTGATCGGCGTCGGCCATCTCGTCGGCCTGTCGGTCGGCGTCGCCATGTTCATCGGCCTGCTCATCAGCTGGGTCGGCATCGTGCCCTATCTGACCACGCCTGTTCCCGCCGGCGCGGACCTGGCCGACCTCGTCGGCACCACCTTCCGCATGAAGGCGCGCTTCATCGGCGCGGGCACGATCGGCGTCGCGGCGATCTGGACCCTGCTCAAGATCCTCGGCCCCATCGTCAGCGGCATCCGCTCCGCACTGGTCGCCAACGCCACGCGCAAGGCAGGCAACGCCGCCGACCTCGACATTACCGAGCGCGACCTGCCTATCTCCATCGTCGGCGGCACCATCCTCGCCGCGCTGGTGCCGATCGGCTTCCTGCTCTGGGTCTTCGCGCAGGGCGGCCCGATCGCCGCCAACCCCGTGCCCGTGATCGGCCTGACCCTGGCCTATGTGCTGGTCGCGGGCATCGTGATCGCGTCGGTCTGCGGCTATATGGCGGGCCTGATCGGCGCGTCGAACAGCCCGATTTCGGGCGTCGGCATCCTCGCCGTGCTGGGCGCTTCGCTGATGCTGGCCGCCATCTACGGATCGGGCGGCGGCGATCCCAAGCAGACGCAGGCGCTGATCGCCTATGCCCTGTTCACGACGGCGATCGTCTTCGGCATCGCGACCATCTCCAACGACAATCTGCAAGACCTCAAGACCGGCCAGCTGGTCGGCGCGACGCCGTGGAAGCAGCAGATCGCGCTGATCCTGGGCGTGCTGTTCGGCGCGCTGGTGATCCCGCCGGTGCTCGACCTGCTCAACAGCGCCTTCGGCTTCGCCGGCGCGCCCGGCGCCGGGCCAAACGCCCTGCCCGCACCGCAGGCGGCGCTCATCTCCGCGCTGGCCAAGGGCGTGCTGGGCGGCGATCTCGACTGGGGGCTGATCGGCATCGGCGCAGGGATCGGCGCGGTCGTGGTGCTGGTCGACGAACTGCTCGGCCGCGCCGGCAAGCTGCGCCTGCCCCCGCTCGCGGTCGGCATGGGCATCTACCTGCCGATGGCGCTGACCCTGCTGATCCCGGTCGGCGCAGTGATCGGCCATTTCTACAACCGCTGGTCGCTACGCCAGTCGAACCCGGAATTTGCCGAACGCATGGGCGTGCTGATGGCGACCGGCTTCATCGTCGGCGAAAGCCTGTTCGGCGTCGCCTTCGCCGGCATCGTCGCCAGCACCGACAGCGACGCGCCGCTGGCGCTGGTGGCGGAAAATCCCTGGGCCGTGCCGCTCGCGATCCTGATCTTCGCCGGGGTTATCGCCGCGCTCTACGCCAAGCTCAAAAACTGGGCCAGCAGCCCGCTCAGCTAAGCCTTTCCCGGTCACCTGTCCCAAAGGGAAGCGGAAAAGCGCCGCCATTTATGCGTTTCTGCCTGTCCGATGGGACAGGAGGACGCATCATGAAACCGGATCGGGATGTCGATCGCGTCACGCTGGATGATGAAGCGGCGCTGCTTTACTGGACCTGCCGCTTCGACGTGTCGCCCGATGAACTGGAGGAGGCCGTCGACATCGTCGGCGACAGCGTCGATGCGGTCGCGGCCTATCTCAACGTGGGCAAGGGCCGGGAACGGGAATAGCCTCCGACCTTCGGACGCCCGCCCGATCCGGGCCGCGCGCTTTTTCCCTGTCTAATATCTGCGATATTCACGGATCTGTCACGGCTCTGGAATGAAGTCGTAACATCAATCTCCCACTGCGCGCCTCAACGACTGGCAGGCGGAACGACGCCGCATTGCCGCGCCAACAGGGAGAATATCGATGAACCACCTACTTCGCGGCGCGAGCCGCGCAGCCATCATGCTCGCGCTCGCGACCCCCGCAGCGGCCTTTGCCGGCACCATCGCCGGCACCGTGTCCGACGGCACCGGCACGCGCGCGCTACAATCGACGCAACTGCGCATCGTGGAAACCGGCCGCATCGCCGAAGCGGGCCGTGACGGCAGCTATCGCTTTCCCGATGTCGCGCCCGGCACCTACACGATCGAGGCCCGCTATGTCGGCGCCGATCCGGTCCGCACCACCGTCATCGTGCCCGCCAGCGGCGATGTCGATGCCGACATCCGGATCGGATCGAATATCGACGCATCGATCATCGTCGTCGGCCAGGTCGCCAACCAGGCCTCGACGCTGTCCCGTCAGCGCGCCGCCGACGGTGTCGAAAGCGTCCTGACCCGCGACGCCATCGGCCAGTTCCCCGACCAGAATGTCGCCGAATCGATCCGCCGCCTGCCCGGCGTCAACATCCTGAACGACCAGGGTGAGGGCCGCTTCGTTTCGGTCCGCGGCCTCGATCCCGAACTCAACGCCGCCTCGATCAACGGCACGCGCATCCCCGCACCGGAAAGCGACGTCCGCTCGGTCGCGCTCGACGTCATCCCGTCGGAACTGATCGAATCGATCGAAATCAAGAAGTCGCTGACGCCGGACATGGACGCCGACACCATCGGCGCGTCGATCGAGATCAACACCACCAGCGCCTTCGACCGCAAGAAGGATCTCTACACGGTCAAGCTGGAAGGCAGCTATAACGACTATGCCGATGCACTGACGCCCAAGGGCAGCTTCGACTTTTCGACCCGCATCACCGACCGGTTCGGCATCGCCGGTGGCGTCAGCTACTATAAGCGCAAGTTCCAGACCGACAATATCGAGGCGGCCGACTGGAACCAGACCGACGACGGCACCGCCTATGCCGAAGAAGTCCAGTATCGCGACTATGACGTGCAGCGGAAGCGCCTCGGTGGTTCGCTCAGCCTCGACTGGCTCGCGACGGACACGACCAAACTTTATGCGCGCGGCATCTACAGCCAGTTCGACGACCAGGAATATCGCGGCGACGTGACCCTGATCATGAGCGAGCCTCCCGCATCGGCTTCGGGCGATACCGTCCAGTTCAGCGACGAAGACGGCCGCATCGAAGTACGCCGCCGCATGAAGGATCGGTTCGAGCGCCAGCGGATCAAGTCGCTGACCTTGGGCGGCGTCACCGAAACCGGCCCGTGGAAGGCCACCTATGCCGGCAGCTGGTCCGAATCGAGCGAGCGCGAGAATGGCTCGATTGATCCCACCCGTTTCCGCGCCCGTTTCGACGGGGACGGCGTCGACGTGAATTTCGACTATTCCAACCCGATGAAGCCGACCTTCACGGTCAGCGGCAACACCGCCGATTTCTTCGACCCCGAAAGCTATGGTTTCAACGAACTGGAGCGCACCACGCTGTCCAATTCGAAGGACCGCGAATATATGATCAAGGGCGACATTTCGCGCGCCTTTGCAAGCGATGGCGGCACCTTCACGGTGCAGACGGGCATGAAGGCGCGCTGGCGCAAGAAGAGCTACGACCTTCAGGCCGACGTCTATGACGACTATGACGGCGACTACACGCTCGCCGACGTGCTGGGCGGCCAGACCTACCGCATCCAGGACATCCTGCCCCTGCCCAGCCACACCGGCCCGACCGACTTCTTCTACGACAACATCGCCAATTTCGAACGGAACGAGCTGGACTCCACGCTCAATTCGGCGACATCGGATTATTCGGTGAAGGAAGACATCCTCGCGACCTACCTGCTGGGCCGCTGGGACAGCGAGACGCTGCGCGTCATCGGTGGCGTCCGCATGGAGCAGACCCGCAACGACATCCGCGCCTTCCTGACCGAAACGGACTCGGACGAGAATGTCACGATCACGCCCAACCGCTTCATCCGCAACTACACCAACTGGCTGCCCAGCCTGACGGTCCGCTACGAACCCGTCCGCAACCTCGTCTTCCGCGCGGGCGGCTACAAGAGCCTCGTGCGTCCCAAGCTGTCCAACCTCGCGCCGCGCTTCGACATCAACGAGGATCGCGAGGCGACCTTCGGCAACCCGAACCTCAAACCCTATCAGGCGTGGAACGCCGACCTGTCGGCCGAATGGTATTTCGGCACCAATGCGGCGTTGACCGCCGGCTTCTTCTGGAAGTCGGTCAAGGACTTCGTGGTCGAACAGCGGATCACCGATCCGGGCACGATCATGGGCGTCGATTATGAGGAACTGACCACCTACATCAATGGCGACAAGGCGAAGATCAAGGGACTGGAACTGTCCTACAGCCAGGTGTTCAGCTTCCTGCCCGCGCCGTTCGACGGCCTGCTGCTCAACGCCAACTATACCTATACCGACGCCAAGGGCACGGTGCCGACCGACGGCGACATCAGCGATCCGCGCAAAATCCCGCTGATGTCCTCGTCCAAGAACACCTTCAACCTGGTGCTGGGCTACGAAAAGGGTCCGGTCTCGCTGCGCGCGGCCGGCACCTATCGCGACAAATATCTGGACGAACTGGGCAGCGAAGCCGATCAGGACCGCTATGTCGACAATCACTTCCAGCTCGACCTGAGCGCCAAATACCGGGTCGCGCCGGGCGTGCGCGTGTTCGCCGAGTGGATCAACGCCACCAACGAACCCTATTTCGCCTATCAGAACTACGCCGGGTCGAAGCGCATCCTGCAATATGAAGAATATAACTGGACCGCGAAGTTCGGCGTCACCGCCAGCTTCTGATCCGCCCCTTGTTCCCCTCTGCCGGCCGGGTTCCCTTACCCGGCCGGCTTTTTGCTTTTACCGGAGTCCAGGCCATGATCCGCCTCGCCCTCATCGCTCTGCTGGCCGGCACGGCGCCCGCCCATGCCCAGACACCGACGCCACCCGTCCCGCGCTCGACCGGCACGCCCTATGCCGCGCGCAGCCTGCCCGACCGCATCATCCTGACGCCCGCCGCCGATCCGGCCCGCGGCATGGCGGTGGCCTATCGCACCGACGCCGCCCAGTCGCCCAGCGAAGCGCAGATCGCCATCGCGGTCGACGGCCCGACGCTGGAGGAAAAGGCGCAGACCATCGCGGGTTCGCCTGGAACGGCAAAGGACAGCGCCAACGGCCCGGCCCTCTATCACCAGATCCGCTTCGACAATCTGACTCCCGACACCGTCTACGCTTATCGGCTCAAGGGCAGCGCGGGCTGGAGCGAATGGCTGCAATTCCGCACGGCTTCGACAGAGGCGAAGCCTTTCCGTTTCCTCTATCTGGGCGACATCCAGAACGGCATATTGACCTATGCCAGCCGCGTCATTCGTCAGGCCTTCCATGCCAATGGCGGCATCGAACTGGTCGCCCATGCCGGCGATCTCGCGGCGCAGCGCGACGATCTCGACCATGACGACGAATGGGGCGAATGGAACCAGGCGGGCGGCTATAACTGGTCGATCGTCCCGCAACTGCCCGCCACCGGCAATCATGAATATGTCGACGTGGCGCTGCCGGACGGCACGGAAAGCCGCCGGCTCGGCCCGTATTTCCCGCTCCAGTTCGCCCTGCCCGACAATGGCGTGCCGGGCCTGAAGACGACCTATTTCGTGGACTATCAGGGCGTACGCTTCATCATCCTCGACGGCACCTCGGCGATCGATCTCGGCACCATGGCGCAGCAGACCAAATGGCTCGACGCCACGCTGGCATCCAGCAAGGCGACATGGAATATCGTGCTGTTCCACCAGCCCGTCTTCACCTGCGCCCGGCCGCAGGACACGGCGGAGATTAAGGCCGCGTGGAAGCCGGTGTTCGACAAGCGCAAGGTCGATCTGGTGCTGCAAGGCCATGACCATTGCTACAGCCGCCTGACCTCCGAAGCGGGACGCGAAGCCTCCGCCACGACGCGCAGGAATGGCGCGATCCAGGGGCCGGTTTATCTTGTCTCGGTCACCGGCGCCAAAATGTACGGCCTCAACGACCGCGCCCGCACCCAGCCCGACAAGACTGCCGAAGCGACCGAACTCTATCAGGTGGTGGATGTGGCCAATGACGGCGGTATCGACCGGCTCACATTTCGCACCTTCACCGCATCGGGCAAGCTCTATGACGGCTTCGACCTGGAAAAGCGGGCGGACGGCAATCACCTGACCGACACGACCGAGCCGACTATCGCCCAGCGTACTTGCACCGGCCTGATCGGCCCGGACGGCGGCAAATGCGTCGCCCGCGGCAAATAAGAGGAACCCGCATGATCCGTTTGACCCTTGGCCTCACCAGCCTTCTCGCCCTCGCCGCCTGCGCCACGACGGAAACCGAAGTCCCCGTCGCGACCCGCATCGCCAACACCACGCCGGCGGTGAACGTCACCGCGCGCGGCGAAACCACCCCGGTCGGCACGGCCAATGCCGACGCGGCCGACGATCCGGCGATCTGGCGCAATGCCGCCGACCCGGCGCAGAGCCTGATCGTGGGGACCGACAAGAAGGCCGGGCTGTACGTCTATGGCCTCGACGGCAAGACCCGCGATTTCCTGAACGCGGGCCGGGTCAACAATGTCGATCTGCGCGACGGCGTGACGATCGGCGGCCAGCCCGGCATCCTCGTCGTCGCGTCCGACCGCAGCGATGTCGCCCACGCGAAGCTCGCGCTCTTCCGCCTCGACCCCGCCACGGCCAAGCTCACGGCGCTGGGCAAGGTCGATGCCGGGACCGGCGAGGCCTATGGCGTCTGCCTGTCGCGTGAAGGCGCGGCGACCTACGGCTTCATCGTGCTGAAGGACGGCACCATCCATCAGGTCGCGCTCGACGCATCGGGCGCGATGCCGACCGGCACGATCGTCCGCACCATGAAGCTCGGCACCCAGTCGGAAGGCTGCGCCGTCGATGATCGCACCGGCACCCTCTATGTGGCGGAGGAGGATGTCGGCCTGTGGCGCTTCGACGCGCGCGCCGCCGGATCGCCCACGCCGACGAAGATCGCCGCGGCCGACGGGAAGAATCTGGTCATGGATGCCGAAGGCGTCGCCATCGCGCCGATCGGCGCGAAGGACGGCTATGTCCTCGTGTCCAGCCAGGGCGACAATGCCTATGTCGTCTACCGGATCAGCGACGACTCCTATGTCGGTCGCTTCCGCGTGGTGGACGGCGCCATCGGCGGATCGGAGGAAACCGACGGCATCGACCTGATGCTCGGCGATTTCGGCCCGGCCTATCCCGGCGGGCTGTTCGTGGCGCAGGACAGCCACAATGCGACCGCCGCCCAGAATTTCAAACTGGTCGCCTGGGACGACATCGGCAAGGCGCTGGGGCTGCCACGCTGACTTCCCACTAAAGGTGGATTGCCCTCTCCGCGGCGCCGGGCGACAAGGCCCCAAAGCGCCGGGGAGAGGGCATGACCATCAAGGAACTATATGACGCGAAGCGGATGTCGGCGCAGCAGGCCGTCGCGCTGATCCCGGATGGCGCGCAGATCGCTGCCGGCCTCGCCGTCAGTTTCCCGCCCGCGCTGGCGGCGGCGCTGGCCGATCGGGTGCGCGCCGGCGCGCTGCGCGACGCCACCCTCTACGCCATGCTCGCGCCCGCAGCGTCCGCCGCCGCGATCCTCGCACCGGACCTCGCCGACCGCATCCGCCGGATCAGCCTGTTCCATGGCGGCGTGGAGCGCGCCAACGACGCGCTGTCGGCGACCGAATCCGACCCCAGCTCCGGTCCCCTGGCTGAATTGCTGCCGGTCCCGTTCCACCAGATACCCCGCGCCCTGACCGAGCATATCGGCGTGGACAGCTTCATCACCACCGTCTCGCCGATGGATGCGAATGGCTATTTCAGCCTCGGCACCGACACCGACTATGCGCTGGCGGTCGCGCGCAGCGGCACGCGGCTAGTCGTGGAGGTCAACCCCGCCATGCCCTATGTCCATGGCGACTGCCTGATCCATGTGTCGGACGTCGCTGCGCTGGTCGAACATCATGTCCCGCTCTGCCAGACCCCGTCCCTCCCCCGCAACGCCACGGACGACGCGATCGGCGCGATCATCGCCGCCATGGTGGAGGATGGCGCCTGCCTGCAAATGGGCATCGGCGCGGTGCCCGACGCGGTCTGCGCCGCGCTGATGAGCCATCGGCGCCTGGGCATCCACACCGAACTCCTCTCGCCCGGCCTCGTCAGCCTGATCCAGGCAGGCGTGGTCGACAACAGCGCCAAGAGCCTGCACCCCGGCAAATCGGTCTTCACCTTCGCCATGGGCGACCAGCCGCTCTACGATTTCCTGCACGACAATCCGACGCTCGACGCCCGGCCTGTCGAATATGTGAACGCGCCGCATGTCATCGCGCAGAATGACGCCATGCTTTCGGTCAACGCCACGCTGCAACTGGACCTGTCGGGCGCCTGCAATTCGGAATTCGTGAACGGCCGCCAATATAGCGGGACCGGCGGCCAGCTCGATTTCGTGCGCGGCGCCTATGCGTCGAAGGGCGGCCGGTCGATCATCGCCTGCCATGCGACCGCCGCGAAAGGCACGATATCGCGCATCGTCCCCTGGCTCGACGGCCCGGTCACGACGCCGCGCACCGATACCCATATCATCGTCACCGAATTCGGCTCCGCCGACATGAAGGGCAAGAGCCTGGCCGATCGCGCCCGCGCGCTCATCGCCATCGCCCACCCCGCCTTCCGCGACGATCTGGAACGCGCCGCGCGCGAACGGCGAATCCTCTGAATCAAAAAGGGCGGTGGATCGCGCCACCGCCCTTCCTGCTTATTTCCTGCCCGCGAACCAGGCGGTGAGCGGCGCCTGCAACCGGCCCCGCGTCTCGATCCGCGTCTTGATCGCGGAAATGGCGCGATCCACCACCTTGCGCGATTCGGGCGTCAGATATTGGGTGGCATAGGCGTCCAGCTTGGTCGCCATCGCCGGGTCGGCCGACCCGCCACCGAGGCGCGCCAGCGCCTGGCTGCGCGCCGAGACGTCGATCAGCGCCTCATATTGCGCGCGATGCGCCAGCACATAATCGACCGCCATCATCGGATGCTCGTAACCGACCGCGCTGATGATCGCCGCGCTCGTCGTCTTGCCCGGCTCGTCGGTCAAAGCGAGGTCCAGCGCCTGCGCCGCCAGCTTCTCGTCTTTCGCGCCGCCCAGCAGCGCATAGGTGCTGCTCTTCTCCAGGTCGGTCGTCGCGCCCTTGGCCATGGCGCGCAGCTTGTCCCAGGTCGCCTGATCGGCATTTTTGGCGATGATCGACAGCCAGGTGTTGCGCAGCGGCCCATCGAGCAGGGCAGGCTGGGCGAAGCGACGATTGGCTTCGGCCACCACCGTCTTGTCGCCCATATCGCCCAGCGTCGCCACCAGCGCCTGACGCAGCACCGGCGCCTGCGCCGCTTCGCCCGGCTTCACGTCATAGCCGATATCCGCCAGCACCGGCCCCAGCTTGGCCGAGCCATAGGCCGCCACCTTCGCCTGCGCCGCCTTGTCGCTCTCCAGCATGTCATAAGCGCCGCTGATATATTCCGGGACCTCCGCCAGCACGGCGGGGCTGGCGGTCGCGGGCACCGCGTCCACCAGGTCCATCGCCAGCCCGATCGGCTGATACCCGCCCAAACCAAGCTGGAAGTTGTCCGCAAGCAAGCCGGTCTGGTCGATGCTGGCCAGCCTGGTGAAATCCTTCGCCAGCGCCTTCACATTGGCCGCCGGATAGAGCGAGCGATAATAGCCCGTCTGCCCCGCATTGACGACATAGGCGCCGCAGCCCGGCAGCGTCACCGTGCCCTTGCCCTGCAAAATCAGACGCTGCGCTTCGCCGCCGATGGTCTGCGCCTTGACCGGCACGTTCCAGCGCAGCGGCGTCTTGCTCTTCTGATCGCGGCTAAATTCGCCCTGGCTCAGCGTCAGGACGGTCGATCCGCCCTTGCAGACCGCGCTGTCGACGGTGACCAGCGGAATGCCCGGCTGCGACGTAAAGTCATGCGCGATCGAAACCAGCCCCGTGGCGCCCGCGCCCTCGACCGATTTCCACAGGTCGTCGGTCACGGTGTTTCCGTAGGCATGCGCCTTCATATAGGCTTGGATGCCCGCTTTCCATGCATCCTCGCCGGCATAGCCTTCCAGCATGGTGATGACCGCCTCACCCTTCTGATAGGTGATGGCGTCGAACGCCTGGTTCACCTGATCGACGGTGGTGATCTTCTGCACCACGGCATGGGTGGTGGCGAGCGAATCGAGGCTCATCGCCGCCTCGCGCCCGTCCACGCGGGTCAGCAGCATTTCCCAGTCGGGTTGCAGCTTGTCGGTCACCTTGGTCGCCATCCAGCTTGCGAACCCCTCGTTCAGCCACAGATCGTCCCACCAGGCCATGGTGACGAGGTCGCCGAACCACTGATGCGCCATTTCATGCGCGACGGTTTCATAGATGCGGCGCTTGGTCGCTTCCGACGTGAAGCGCGGATCGACCAGCAAGGCGCGCTCGAAGGTGAAGATCGCGCCCCAATTCTCCATCGCGCTGAAGAACTGGCTCTGGCCTGGTCCCGCGACATTATCCAGCTTGGGCAGCGGATAGGGGACGCCGAAATAATCGTTATAATAGGGCAGGATGCTGGCCGACGCGTCGAGCGCCAGTTGCGCCTTGCCCGTATTGCCCTTGCCGGTGATGACGCCGACTTCGGTATTGCCCGCCATCTTGGTGGCGCGGTCGAGTTCGCCCAGGCCGAAGAACAACAGGTAGGAGGACATTTTGGGGCTGGTGCCGAACGTGACCAGCTTCTTGCCGCCGCCCATATCCTTGCTCGTCTTGACCGGCATGTTGCCGACCGCCAGTTGGTCGGCGGGAACGACCGCGGACAGGTCGAACGTCGCCTTGTAGCTCGGCTCGTCCCAGCTCGGCACGAAGCGGCGCGCATCGGGCGCTTCGAACTGGGTGAAGAGCGCGCGCTTCGCCGCGCCCGCATTGTCGGTATAGTCGAGCGCGAACAGGCCGTTCGCCTGCTGGTTGATGACGCCGGCATAGACGATGTCGAGCTTGTAGCTGCCCGGCTGGACCGGCTTGCCGAAATCCAGGCTGACGGTCTGGGCGTCCGCATCGATCCTGGCGGTGCCCTTGATCGCCTTGCCCTTTGCCGGCGTCAGCATGACGGACGAAACGGTCAGGTCGGCGGCGTTCAGCACCAGCGCCGGCAGCACGGTCGCGACGCTGACATCGATCGTCACCTTGCCGCTGAACTTCAGGTTCGCCGCATCGGGCGTCACTTGAATCGCATAATGGCTGGGCGCGGCGCCGCGCGGCAATTGCGTGGTGATCCCGGCGGCGGGGCCGGTGGGCATGGAACCGGGCGTTGGCGCGCTTTGCGCCAGGGCGGGGGCCGCAATGGCGACAGGCGCAGCCGCGATCAGCAGCGGCAGAATGGTCTTGAGGGGCATAGGATGAAGACTCCGACACGTCTTGGGAGCGCATGAAATCATGTCTCACGCGCAATAAACGCGGGATCGGCCGTTTCGCTGCATCGGTCAAGCGATGGCGTACGGCCGGCATGTCGTTGGTCGAACCCTGTTGCCCGTTTGTCAAACAGGGCCGACCCGCCCCATCTCCGTTCGGGATTTACCCCCGCCCGCGATATCCCGGCACATCCTGCGCCGGCAGCCACAGGCCCGCCGGCGGCTCGCCCGATTGCCAGAAGACGTCGATCGGGATGCCGCCGCGCGGATACCAGTATCCGCCGATGCGCAGCCAGACCGGGTCCATCTCGGCGAACAACCGCTCGCCGATGCCCACGGTGCAATCCTCGTGAAAGGCGGCGTGGTTGCGGAACGCGCCCAGGAACAGCTTGAGCGATTTCGATTCGACGATCGTCGCGCCCGGCGCATAATCGATCACCAGATGGGCGAAATCGGGCTGGCCGGTCACCGGGCAGAGCGAGGTGAATTCGGGCGCGGTGAAGCGCACCAGATAGGGTTTGCCGGGGCGCGGATTGGGCACATAATCCAGCACGGCCGCTTCCGGGCTGGCGGGAAGGGCGCTGCTCTGCCCCAGATGCAGGGGCGCGGTGGGAAGGTCGGTCATGCCCGGCCATCTACGCGATTGCACGCCTGATGTCATCGGCCTGCATTGTTCACTTGCGGTTCAGCCATTCTTGTGCCTTGGCAGGGCCATGGGGTCTCATATTCGTCCGTTGCCGTTCGCGGCGCCGCTGCTGGCAATTGCCGCACTTTCCGCCGCGCCCGTCCATGCCCAACAGGCGGCGGAAACCGCCCCCGGCTTCCAGCTACCGCCCGCCAATACGACGCCCGCGCCCAATCCCAACCGGCAGGGCCCGGAACTGAACGTCTATCGCGATCCCGTCACGCCCAGCGTTACGCCCCCGGTCGTAGCACCCACGGTGACGCCGCCGCCCGCCACGGTGCAGCCGACGCCGCAGCCCAGCCGACCGCGCCCTGCCCCACCCGCGACGCCGTCGGAAACGCCCCGCGCGCCGCGTCCCACCGATCGCGCGACGCCGCCGCCCGCGCAGCCGACGCGCCAGCCCGAAGCCGCACCCGCCGCCGCCACGCCGGCGCAGCCCGCGCCCGACGACGCCCCGGCCAACGCCAGCGCCGCGGTCGCGCCAACGCTCCAGCCGCCTCCCGCGCCCGCGACCAACGCCACGGACAGTCCGGAACCGGCCGCCGCGCCCGCCTCGGCGGCGGAAGACGCCAGCCCCCTGTCCCTGCCCTGGATCATCGGCGGCCTACTCGCCCTGGCCGTGCTGGCCGCCGCCTTTCTGCTACGCCGCCGCCGTCCGACCGCGGAACCGCTGGCCGAACCGGCTGCGGAACCCTTAGCCGATCCGGTCGCCCCGCCCGCCGCGCCACCACCGCCTGCCGACACCGTGCGACTCACCCCCGCCGCCCCCGCCACCGCGCGCGCACCCGCTTCCGCCCCGGCCGAGCGTCCCTGGCTCGACATGGACATGACCGTGTCGCAGGCGCGCTATTCCCTGATGGGCGTCACAATCAGCTACAGCCTGATCCTGCACAATCGCGGCGACCGCCCGGCGCAGGACGTGCTGGTGCGCGGCATATTGGGCAATGGCGGCGCGCAGCAGCAGGCCCTGCTCAACGGCTTCTTCACCGGCGACGACGGCCTGCCGCTGCATAGCGCCGTATCGATCGCATCGGGCGAAACGCTCCAGCTTGCGGGCGAGCTGCGCCTGTCGCCCGACCAGATCGTGCCGGTGACGATGGGCCAGCGCAGCCTGCTGATCCCGCTGGCCGCCTTCGACGCCGCCTATCGCTGGGGGCCGCAGGATGCCGATCCGGTCGAACAGGGCCGCACCGCCCGCGCCTTCATCGTCGGGCAGGAGCAGGAGCCGCCGGCCGAGCGCCTCGCCCCGCTCCGCCTGGACCAGGGGCCGCGCCAATATCGCCGCCCCGCCGCCCGCGCCGCGGCGGAACTTACGCCGGCCTGATAGGCGCAACGCCCTTTAATCCCTTGCCGTCCCGCTCTAAGACAGGGGCGAACAAGGGCCGAAGGACGCCGCATGACCATTTTCCTGTCCACCGCAGACCTCGCCGCCCAGCTTGGCCAGCCCGACCTCGTCATCCTCGACGCCAGCCTGTTCCTGCCCGGCACCCCCCGCGACCCGCGCGCCGAATATGAAGCCGCCCATATCCCGGGCGCCGTCTTTCTCGACCTGCCGACCCTCAACGATCCGGCCGACCCGACCCCCGGCATGTTGCCGCCCGACAATCTCATGACGCAGCGTGTCCAGGCGCTGGGAATCCATCCCGACAGCCGCATCATCGTCTATGACAACAGCCCCACCCACAGCGCCGCGCGCGGCTGGTGGATGATGCGCCTCTATGGCCTTGGCGCATCCGCGATGATTCTCGACGGCGGCCTGCCCAAATGGGTGGCGGAGGGACGGCCGACGCAGAGCGGCGCGGCAACGCCCGCCCCCGGCACCGCCATCGCCCGTCGCGCAGCCGGTCAGGTCCGCACCAAGGCGGACCTGATCGCCAATGTCGCGAGCGGCGCGGAACAGGTGCTGGACGCGCGCGGCGCAGGCCGCTTCACCGGGCAAGAGGCCGAACCGCGCCCCGGCATGGCGTCGGGCCATATCCCCGGATCGCGCAATCTCCCCTCCTCCGCCCTGTTCAACCCGGACAACAGCATGAAGGCGGGCGAAGAGCTGCGCGCGCTGTTCGAGGGCGCAGGCATCGACCCGGCCGCTCCAGTCATCACCACCTGCGGCAGCGGCGTCACCGCCGCGATCCTGCTCGCGGGCCTCGAAACGCTCGGCAACGACGCCGTCACCCTCTATGACGGCAGTTGGTCGGAATGGGGATTCGACCCCGCCACGCCCAAGGCGACGGGCGCAGCATGAGCGAAGACGCTTCCGGCAAGGATGGGCGCAGGCCCCTCACCAAACTCGCGCAAGCCGGCCGCAAGCCCGAATGGACCGGGATGCCCGGCCAGCCCGGCGCAATTGTCAGCCCACCTGTCTGGCGCGCCTCGACCATCCTCTATGACGATGTCGCCCATCTGCGCAAAGCCGCGGGCAGCAGCACGCATGAACGGCTCTTCTACGGACGCAAGGGCACGCCGACCGCCTGGTCCCTTGCCGACGCGCTCACCGAAATGGAGCCGGGCGCGGAAGGCACGATGCTCTACCCGTCGGGCGTCGCGGCGATCGCCTGCGCGCTGATGGCCGTCCTCAAGCCCGGCGACCGGCTGCTGATGGTGGACAGCGCCTATGACCCGACCCGCAATTTCTGCACCCAATTGCTCGATAATTACGGTATCGAAACGATCTATTATGATCCCGCAACCGTCTCGCTCGATGTCTATCTTGAAGGCGGCCCGATCCGCGCCCTGTTCCTCGAAAGCCCCGGCAGCCTGACCTTCGAGGTGCAGGACGTGCCCACGCTGACCGCCTGGGCGCAGGCGAACGGCATCGTCACTCTGCTCGACAATACCTGGGCGACGCCGCTCTATTTCCCCGCGCTCAGCCATGGGGTCGATATTGCGATCCTCGCCTGCACCAAATATATCGTCGGCCATAGCGACGTGATGATGGGCAGCGTGACCGCGACCGCCGACTGGTTCGCCAGGATTCGCCAGACCGCCTATCTCTTGGGCCAGATGGTCAGCCCCGACGACGCCTGGCTCGCCAGTCGCGGCCTGCGCACGCTGGGCGTCCGGCTGCAACAGCATCAGGACAGCGCGCTCGCCATCGCCCATTGGCTGAAAGACCAGCCCGATGTCGCCCGCGTCCTCCATCCTGCGCTCCCCGACTGCCCCGGCCACGCCCTGTGGCAGCGGGATTTCAGCGGTTCGACCGGCCTCTTCACCTTCATCCTCGATGGCGGCGACGAGGCCGCCCGCGCCGCCCTGATCGACGGCCTCGCCCATTTCGGCATCGGCTATAGCTGGGGCGGCTTCGAAAGCCTGGCCCTGCCCGTCGATCCCGCCCGCTATCGCAGCGCGACGATATGGAACGCCGAAGGCCCGGCGGTCCGCCTCCATATCGGCCTGGAAGACCCGGCCGACCTGATCGCGGACCTCGACGCCGGCCTCGCCCGCTTCCGGGCGATACGGGATGCCGGCTAGAAAATGACCCCGCCGATGACCCCTGGCGCCACCCATTTGCTGGCGCTCTTGCCCGGCGACCCGGACATCGTCCACCCGATGGTCGCGCTGCTGCTCGCCATTTTGCTTTATGCCGCCGCCTGGGCCATCGGCCGCGCCCTCGCCCCGCGCCTGCGTCATCGCCTGCCGCCGCTGGGCGACGCGCTGGCCGGCCATGTCCGCGCTATCCTGCGCCATGGCGTCGCCGCATTGCTGCTGGCGCTGGCGCTCGTCCTCTGGCCGACCGGATCGCTCGCCCATCTCGTCGTCGGCACGGCGCTGGGCGGGGCGGTGGCGCTGCTCGCCACCCACATCCTGCGCGGCCTCGCCATACCCCGCTGGGCGGTCGCGCCGCTCGCGCTCATCCTCTTCATCCTGATCGTGTCGGGCAGCAGCGGCGGCATCGTCCCGGTGGGCGAGATGCTCGATCGCATCGGCTTCACCCTGGGCAAGCGCCGCATCACCCTGCTCGGTCTGCTCTCGATCGCCGCCACCTGCGTCGCGCTCTTCGCCGCCGTGCGCCTGACCAATCGCCTCATCGGTCGATCGATCCAGAAGACCGACGGCTTCGATCCGACGCAGAAGCTGCTGGCGCAAAAGCTCGCCGCCATCGCGGTGATCGTCGCCGCCTTCTTCATCGGCGTCGATCTGCTGTCGATCGACCTGACCGCCTTCGCCGTCTTCTCCGGCGCGCTCGGCCTCGCCATCGGTTTCGGCCTGCAAAAGACCTTCGGCAATCTGATCGCCGGCATCATCCTGCTGATGGACCGCTCGATCAAGCCGGGCGACGTCATCGTCGTGGGCGACAGTTTCGGCTGGGTGAACAAGATCGGCGTCCGCGCCGTCTCCGTCATCACTCGCGACGGCAAGGAACATCTGATTCCCAACGAGAATCTGATGACGCAGGAGGTGGAGAACTGGTCCTATTCCGACCGCAACGTCCGCGTTCGCATCCCTGTCGGCATCGCCTTCGACTCCGACCTCAAGCTCGCCCAGCAATTGATGCTCCAGGCCGCACAGGACAGCCCCCGCGTACTGCGCAATCCCAGGCCCAATGTCTGGCTCACCAGTTTCGGGGAAAGCCGCGTCGAACATGACATATTGGTGTGGATCAGCGACCCCGAAGGCGGCGTGGGCAATGTGAAGTCGGACGTGCTGGGTCGCGTCTGGCAGCTGTTCCGCGACAATGGCATCGCCATTCCCTACCCGCAGCGCGTCATCCACCACGCGCCCGACACAGGGCGACCATAAGCGGCTACCCCCAGCAATTGCGCGCTTCTGACCTGTCGGCGGGCTTGATCGCGCGTGGCCCTAACGGAATTTTGTTGCAGTCCAGCAACATTAGGGCAGCAAAAGACATTGGCGAGCAATAAAATCTTGTGCAGCGCAATGAGGACAGGCATTTCCACACATGTTGAGGCAGCCGGCCCATCCCGAGCGGGGGAAGCATAGAGGCGGGCGCCTGGACGCAGGCGGGACGATCGCAGAACCATCAAGGGGATTAATATGCGTAAGTCCATTCTCGGCCTCTCGGCCCCCGTCTTTGTCGGCGCTCTTGTCGGCGCGCTCGCCGCCGTTTCGGCGCCTGCCATGGCCCAGGACGAGCCCACGCCCGAGATCACCGTCACCGGCAACGCGGCCGTCGTCACCGACTATCGCTTCCGCGGCATTTCGCAGACCAACAAGAAGTTCGCGCTGCAGGGCGGCATCACCGTCAGCCACGCTTCGGGCTTCTACGCGTCGGTCTGGGGCAGCTCGATCGACGATTATGTCGCGGCCGGCTCCGACCAGGAACTCGACCTGATCGGCGGCTATACGACCACGGTCGGCGCCGCCACGATCGACGTCGGCGTGCTCTATTATTACTATCCCGGCAATGCCGGCCTCAACACCGACTTCGTCGAGCCCTATGCCTCGGTCAAGGGCACCTTCGGCCCCGCCACCGCCAAGCTGACCGTCAACTACGCCCCCAAGGCGAAGGCGCTGTCCGTCGGCAACGGCAAGGAAGACAATCTCTACGTCGCAGGCGACCTGTCGGCCTCGATCCCCAACACCCCGCTGGGCGTGTCGGCGCATCTGGCGCATAGCTTCGGCCCCAGCTACCTGACCATCGGCAAGGGCTATACCGACTGGAATATCGGCGCGACCTACACCTGGCAGCATCTGACCTTCGGCGTCTCCTATGTCGACACCGACAAGTCGCTCTATTCGCCGGCGGGCCACAATATCAGCAAGGCCGGCGTCGTCGGCACGCTGACCGCGGCCTTCTGATCCGACACGCCTTCCGGAGGTGAAAAGGGCCGCGACCGCGCCAGCGATCGCGGCCCTTTTCGCGTGCGCGACACAGGCTGCGAATCCGTCCGGGCCGAACGGGGCGACATGGTGTCGCTCGAACGAACGGATGAAGGACGGCGCTCATGGATCATTACGGGGTCGCCACCGCCCCCCGCCGCCCCTATATTGCCCTGATGTCGCCCCTCACCCTCCTGCTCCTCTTCCTCGCCACGATCGCCGCGATGGAGGGGTTCGCCTATGTCATGCACCGCTGGGTGATGCACGGCCCTGGCTGGTTCCTCCACGCCAGCCATCACCGCGCGCGCACCGGCTTTTGGGAAGCGAACGACCTCTATTTCGTGATCTTCGCCCTGCCCTCCATCCTGCTGCTGCTCGGTGGCGTGCAATGGGGCTGGGGCAGTTGGGCGACCGCGGTGGGCGCGGGCATCGCCGCCTATGGCGCCATCTATCTGGGCTTTCACGACATCATCGTGCATCAGCGGGTGACGCACCGCTATGTCGCGCGCTCGCGCTACATGAAGCGCATCGTCCAGGCCCACCGCCTGCACCATGCGGTCGAAACGAAGCATGGCACGGTCAGCTTCGGCTTCCTGATCGCTCCACATCCGACCGCGCTGAAACAAGCATTGGCACAGCGCGGCCGCCAGGGCGTGCGCGCGGCGAAGGGGCTGGAGGATGCGGGCGCGGTGGACTGATTTGGGTGGATAGGGGACTGTCGGCTTTCAAGCTCGAGTGCGGGATATCAGACAATCCGGTCAGCCGCGCTCCAAGGTTCGCAATTGGTTCAAGATCGCTTCCGGCATTGGCAGGCACGTCATGATAGTGAGATCGGCTCCAATATCGGGAATCGTGTTCCTGAGCCGTATACGAAACCGGCAGGTATCTTCGATAAGAAGCGTCTCAATTTGCCCGTAGCCGCCGTAAAGCTGATCTTTAACCTCAACATAATGATCTTCACCAAAGAACTCTGCCACCACGTTTCCGTCACAGGGACGTGAGATTATAATGTAAGCGGCTGGCGCCCCACTTAGGTCGAATGCGATTTGCGCGACGCCATTCTCAACCGAAATGTTTTCTGCGATGCTCTTAAATTTCATCCTGCGTCCTCCAACTAAGCCAGGGCTACGGAACGAAGAGAACGGCAGCAATTGAGAAAGTTATTTTAAGGGGCGACAGGCTTAAAATGGTCGTCAGCGGTCATCGCTCACCCCGTCAGCGGACAGGCATCCAGTCCGCTTTCGCTCCTCCGCACCACCGTCTTTCCTATTCCCCCATTCTCTGGTTTACCCTCACCGATGGACCAGCCCCTCCCCTCGTCACCCCCCACGCCTGCCAGCCGCTGGCCCATGGCGTCCGTGGCGCGTGGATGGCGCGAACCCGGCGCGTCCCTGTCGCGTCCCCGTCGCGTTGGTGTGAACCGATCATGACCGTCCCTTCACCCACCTGTAGCCTCGCGATAGCGTCGCAGGCGCGTCGGCGGCGCTTTTCGCGCAAATCACCCGACAACGGCGTGAACTTCGGCCGCGGCGCCCACCCGGCCCCGTCGCGACCCGCCGGCACCATCAAATCCCCGTCCCCCCTTCATCTTGGCCGCCGCTTGTTCTATGTCCGCACTCCAATTCCCAAGAGGACGCCATTTTGATCCTGGACCTTGCCGCCGCCGCTTCGGGCGCCATTCGCTTTGAAGATCTGGGGCTGGACCCCGTCGCCCTCAATCTGGGCTTCTTCACGCTCAAATGGTACAGCCTCGCCTATCTGGCCGGCATCCTGATCGGCTACTGGTATCTGCTCAAGCTGGTCGCGCAGCCGGGGTCGCCGATGGGCCGGCGCCATGCCGACGACATGATCTTCTATGCGACGCTCGGCATCATCATCGGCGGGCGGCTGGCCTATGTGATCTTCTACCAGCCCGAAATCCTGGCCCATCCGCTCGACATCTTCAAGCTGTGGCATGGCGGCATGTCCTTCCATGGCGGCGCGGTCGGCGTGTCGCTCGGCATTCTCTACATGGCCTGGAAGGAAAAGCTGAGCTGGCTGCGCATCCATGACTATGTCGCCTGCGTCGTGCCCTTCGGCCTGTTCTTCGGCCGCCTCGCCAATTTCGTGAACGGGGAATTGTGGGGCAAGGAAACCGACGTCCCCTGGGGCATCATATTCCCCACCGGCGGCCCCTACCCCCGTCATCCCAGCCAGCTCTACGAAGCCGGACTGGAGGGCGTCGTCCTGTTCCTGATCCTCGCCTTCGCCTTCTGGAAGACCCGCGCCCGCTACAAGCCGGGGATGCTGGTCGGCATCTTCCTGCTGGGCTATGGCTGCTTCCGCTTCGGCGTGGAATATTTCCGCGAGGCCGACGCGCAGTTGATGGAGTTCGCCGCGCGCACCGGCCTGCATATGGGCCAATGGCTGTGCGTGCCGATGATCCTGGGCGGCCTCTACCTGATCGGCACCGCCGGCCGCCGCCGCGTGCGGGTGGAACCGATCGCCGGGGCGAACAGTGTCGCCTGAAACAGCATCGCTGGCGGATCGGCTGGCGCGGCAGATCGCCTCGGGCGGGCCGATCTCGGTCGCCCATTATATATCGGAGGCGAACCAGCATTATTACGCGACCCGCGACCCCCTGGGCGCGGACGGCGACTTCACCACCGCGCCGGAAATCAGCCAGATGTTCGGCGAGCTGGTCGGCCTGGCGCTGGCCGACGTCTGGATGCGGTCGGGCCGCCGCCCCGAAACCGTCTATGCCGAGCTGGGGCCGGGCCGCGGCACGCTGGCGGCCGACGCGCTGCGGGCGATGGAGCGGGCGGCGCTCGCGCCCAAAGTGCATCTGGTCGAAACCAGCCCCGCGCTGCGCGGTCGCCAGCTCGCCCTGCTGCCCCATGCCATCCATCATGACAGCATCGACAGCCTGCCCGAAACCGGCCCGCTGCTGGTGGTCGCCAATGAATTTTTCGATGCCCTGCCCGTCCGCCAGTGCATCCGCGTCGGGGACGAATGGCGCGAGCGCGTCGTCGTCAGTCGCGAGGCGGAGGGCCGCTTCCTCCCCGTCCCCGGCTATCGCCGCATCGAATCGGGCCTGCCACCCTTTGCAGTGGACGCGCCCGAAGGCGCGATCCTCGAATCGCCGATCGTCGGCGCCGGCATCGCCTATGCCCTGGCCCACCGCATCGCCAGGCAGGGCGGCGCCGCGATCATCATCGACTATGGCCATGAAGGCCCGGCGCTGGGCGACACGTTGCAGGCGGTCAAGGCGCACCAGTTCGCCGATCCCTTCACCGATCCGGGCGAGGTGGACCTGACGACCCATGTCGATTTCAACGTGCTGGGCAATATGGCGCGCCAGGCGGGCCTGCGGGTTCATGGCCCGGTCGGCCAGGGCGATTATCTGCGCAAGCTCGGCATCGACGCCCGCGCCGACCAGCTCGCCCGCACCGCCCCTGCCCGCGCTGCGGAGGTGGAGGCGGCCCGCCATCGCCTGACCGACGCGGCGGAGATGGGGACGCTGTTCAAGGCGATGGCCTGGACCCATCCCGACTGGGCGGACCCGGCCGGGTTCGACCGGCTTTAATCTTCCTGGTGGTAGCGGCCCAGCTTGCGGATGAAGCCGATCAGGCCGGTCTGCCGGCTGCGCTTCATCCGCTCGGCGTGGAGGATGGTCTGGACCCGCGCGAAACAATCGTCGGCATCGACATTGCACAGCACATAGTCATAGCCGTCCCAATGCGCGATCTCGCCCGCGGCGCGCGCCATGCGACCCTCGATCACCGCCTCGCTGTCGGTCGCCCGCCCGCGCAGGCGCCGCTCCAGCTCCTCCATCGACGGCGGCAGGATGAAGATGCGGACCACGTCGCCGCCGGCAATCTGGTGCAACTGCTGCGCGCCCTGCCAGTCGATGTCGAACAATACGTCCTGACCAGCCTTCAGCATCGCCTCGACCGGGCCGCGTGGCGTGCCGTAACGCTGGCCGAACACATGCGCCCATTCCAGGAATTCATGGTCGCTCGTCATCCGGCGGAATTCTTCCAGATCGACGAAATGATAATCCTTCCCATCGACTTCACCGGGTCGCATCGGCCGCGTGGTCGCGGATACCGACATGGACAGGTCCGGTTCGGCGGCGAGCAGCTTGCGCGCAATGGTGGATTTGCCCGCGCCCGAAGGGGAGGAAAGGACGAAAAGAACGCCCCGCCGCTTGAAATCGGGGGTCTCTGAAGGAATGGTGTCGGCCATGGCCGCTAGTGACGCCTGAGACGCGATTTTGCAAGAGGGCGGTGGGGAGAGACGATGCGACGCAGACGACTGGCCAACCGGCGCGGCTTCATCGCCGCCGCCCTGATCGCGCTGGCCGCCTGCATCATTCTGTTTCTGATGCACCGCCCACCCATCTGCACCTGCGGCCATGTGGAACTGTGGCATGGCGCGCTCGACAGCGGCAACAGCCAGCATATCGCCGACTGGTACAGCCTCAGCCATGTGATCCACGGCTTCCTGTTCTACGCGGGCGCGCGCCTGTTGCTGAAACGCCGGCCGATCGGGCCTCGGCTGGCGCTGGCCGTCCTGATCGAATCGGCATGGGAGATATTGGAGAATTCGCCGATCATCATCGACCGTTATCGCACGGCGACGATCGCGTTGGGCTATTCGGGCGACACGATCCTGAATTCGATGAGCGATATCGGCATGATGACGCTGGGCTTCCTGTTCGCCGCCCGCGCGCCGGTCTGGGTGACGGTCACGCTCGCCGTCGCGCTGGAATTGCTTGCGCTCGCGGTGATCCGCGACAATCTGACGCTCAACGTCCTGATGCTGACCTGGCCGATCGACGCGGTGCGCGACTGGCAGGCGGCGCTTTAACCCTTGGCTTTCCGCGCCGTTTCGATCGGGATCGGCTCGCCGCTCTTGTCTGGCAGCAGTTTCAGGTTCCTTTTGCGCTCCGCCTCGCGCTTGGCCTCGTACAGCTTGCCCGCCATATAGGCCCCGGTTACGAACAGCGCGCCGGCGGGGTAGCGCATGATGATCCGCTTGGCGCCCGCGCCTGCGATCAGGCCGAACACGCCCTTCTTTCCCGTCGCCGCCGCGACCCGGGCGGCGACCACCGTCGCCCCGACCCGCGCCGCCTTTCGCAGCATTCCCGCCTTTTTCGGCGGACGGATCGTCACCAGCGGGGCGGAGGGGGTGAGGGGTGTTTTCTTCATACAGGGTTAATGTATCGAAGCCCGGCCGGTTCCGCCATGTTGATCTGGATCAGACCATATTTTCCGGCCGCACCAGACGGTCGAAGGTCGCCTCATCCACCAGCCCCAGCTCCAGCCCGGCCTCTTTCAGCGTCTGCCCTTTCTTGTGCGCATGTTTGGCGATGGCGGCGGCATTGTCGTAGCCGATCTCGGGCGCCAGCGCGGTCACGAGCATCAGCGACCGGTCGACCAGCTCGGCGATCCGCGCCTCGTTCGCCACCAGACCCTCGACGCAGCGTTCGGCGAAGCTCTCCATGCCGACGCTCAGCAGGTGGATGGAGCGCAGCACATTGGCGCCGATCAGCGGCATGAAGACGTTGAGTTCGAAATGGCCCTGCATCCCGCCGATCGTCACCGCCTGCGCATTGCCGATCACCTGTGCCGCGACCATGGTCAGCGATTCGCACTGGGTCGGGTTGACCTTGCCCGGCATGATCGAACTGCCCGGCTCGTTGGCGGGCAGGTCCAGTTCGCCCAGCCCCGATCGCGGCCCCGATCCCAGGAAGCGGATGTCGTTGGCGATCTTGGTCAGTGACACCGCCAGCGTGCTCAAGGCGCCCGCAAAGAAGACCAGCCCATCCTTGGCGGCGAGCTGCTCGAACTTGTTGGGCGCGCTTTCGAACGGGGTGCCCGCGATATCGCTGATCGCCGCGACCATATCCTCGGCCCAGCCTTCGGGCGCGTTGAGGCCGGTGCCGACGGCCGTGCCGCCGATCGCCAGCTTGCGGATATTGCCGTTGAGCGCCCCCTCGATCCGCGCCCGGCCGCTGACCAGTTGCGCGGCATAGCCGGAAAACTCCTGGCCCAGCGTCAAGGGCGTCGCATCCTGCGTATGGGTGCGACCGATCTTGACGATATGGCTCCAGGCCTGCGCCTTCGCGGTCAACGCCCCGGTCAGCTTTTCGAGCGCCGGGATCAGCCGGTCGCGCGTCGCCATCACGGTCGCGACGTGCAGCGCGGTCGGGAAGCTGTCGTTGGACGACTGGCTCATATTCACATGGTCGTTGGGATGGACCGGGCTCTTGCCGCCGCGCGTGCCCGCCAGTTGCTCATTAGCGAAACCCGCGATCACCTCGTTGACGTTCATATTGGTCTGGGTGCCCGACCCGGTCTGCCAGATGACGAGCGGGAACTGGTCGTCCAGCGCCCCTGACACGATCTGCTGCGCCGCATCCTCGATCGCGGCGACGAGGCTGGCGTCCAGCCCATGCGTCCCGCTCACCCGCGCCGCCGCCTGCTTCACGATCGCCTGCGCATGGACGATGCCGAGCGGCATCCGTTCGGTGTCGCCGAAGGGGAAATTCTCGATGCTCCGCTGCGTCTGCGCGCCCCAATAGGCGGCAGCGGGCACCTCTATGGCGCCGATGCTGTCGGTTTCGGTGCGGGTGGTGGCGGGCATGAAGACAGTCTCCTTTTGAGAAGGAATCTCAAGAGACTGTCATGTAAGGTAAGGCTGGAAAATTCCAATGACCGACGGGGTGACCTGCCCCGCCGACGGACAGCTTTACTTCTTCTTCCCGAAGTCCACCGTTACGACATTGGAGCCGTCTTCGGCCGTCACCTGCGGCCCGTCATTCTCCGCTTCGTCATGCGGTTCGGGCAATTCATCCGCCGCGACCTGGAATTGCAGCGCGAAATTGACCGCGGGATCGACGAAGGCGGTGATCGCGCTGAAGGGAATGTTGAGGTGGGCCGCGACCTGGTTGAAGGTCAGGCTGACTTCGAAATGATGGTCGCTGACCTTCAGGTCCCAATATTTATTCTGGAGGACGATCGTCATCTCGTCCGGGAAGCGCTCCACCAGATGTTTGGGGATGTCGACGCCCGGCGCGTTCGTCTTGAAGGTGATGTAGAAATGATGCGCGCCCGGCAGGCCGCCGGACTGCTGCACCTCGCCCAGCACGCGGCCGACGACTGCACGCAGGGCCTCCTGCACGATTTCGTCATAGGGAATCAGGCTGTCGGGCAGATCTTCGCTCATGGCGCAATGTCCTAACGGCCCGAAACAGGCGGTCAACCCCCGCAGGCGGATTGCATGAGCAGATTGCATGATGGGCGCTACACGCTATAGGGCGGCCATGCGCACGGCCGAGATTCACCGCAACACGGCGGAAACCCAGATCGACGTCACCGTCAACCTCGACGGGACTGGCCTCTATACGGTGTCGACGGGCATCGGCTTCCTCGATCATATGATCGAGCAACTGTCGCGCCATTCGCTGATCGACATGGATGTGAAGACGGTCGGCGACCTGCATATCGACCAGCATCACACGACCGAGGATACCGCGATCGCGATCGGCGAGGCGCTGGGCAAGGCGCTGGGCGACAAGCGTGGGATCAGCCGCTATGGCAGCGTCTATTCGCCGATGGACGAGACGCTGAGCCGCGTGGCGCTCGACATTTCGGGTCGCCCCTGGCTGGTGTGCAAGCTGCCTTTCACCGTCACCAAGGTCGGCGAATGGGACACGGAGATGGTGGAGCATTTCTTCCACAGCTTCGCCCAGGCAGCCGGCATCACGCTGCATATCGAGCTGCTCTATGGCAGCAACAACCATCATATCGTCGAAAGCGCGTTCAAGGGTCTGGCCCGCGCGCTGCGCCAGGCGGTGGAGATCGACCCGCGCAAGGCGGACGCGATTCCCTCGACCAAGGGCATGTTGTAACAGCGCAACGAAAGGCTGGACCCATGTTCATCATATCGCTGACCTATACGGCTCCGGCCGATATTCTGGACGGCCATCTGGCGGACCACCGGGCCTGGCTGGACCGCGGCATTGCCGATGGCTGGCTGCTGCTGGCCGGCCGCCGTGAGCCGCGCACCGGCGGCATATTGCTGGCCCGTGGCGATCGCGCGGCGATCGAGGCGAAGGCGGCGACCGATCCCTTCGTCGTCAACGGCGCCGCTACGGCTGAGGTGATCGCATTCAACCCGGTGCGCGCGGCGGCGGGCGTCACTCTGGAGAGCCTGCTCGCATGATCGCCCTGATCGACTATGGCGCGGGCAATCTCCATTCGGTCCATAATGCTCTGCGCAAGGCTGGCGCGCACGATGTCGCCATCACCGCCGACGCCGATGTCGTGGCCAGGGCCGATCGCATCGTCCTGCCGGGCGTGGGCGCTTTCCGCGCCTGCCGCGATGCGCTGGTCGCGATCCCCGGCATGGTCGACGCCATGAACGAGGCGGTGAACGGGCGCGGCACGCCGTTCCTGGGCGTATGCGTGGGCATGCAGTTGCTGGCCGATGCCGGCGAAGAGTTCGGCCGGCATGAGGGGCTGGGCTGGATTCCCGGCACCGTCCGCCGGATCGAACCGACCGACGCCGCCGTCAAGGTGCCGCATATGGGCTGGAACGATGTGGTGCTGAACGGCGCGCCGCCGCTCATCGAGGCGGGTGAGGCCTATTTCCTGCACAGCTATCATTATGAGGCCGCCGATCCCGCCCATGTCGCCGCGACGACCGACCATGGCGGGCCTCTCGTCGCCGCAGTCGCGCGCGACACCATCATCGGCTGCCAGTTCCACCCCGAGAAAAGCCAGCGTTACGGGCTGGCCTTTATAGCGCGGTTTCTGGATTGGAAGCCGTGATATAATGCAACATCCGTTCGGTTCGAGCCTGTCGAGAACCCTCGCGCAACAGGTTCTCGACAAGCTCGAACCGAACGGAATTTTGGAAGTCGCATAATGTCCCTGATCGTCTTTCCCGCCATCGACCTGAAGAACGGCCAGGTCGTCCGCCTCGCCGAGGGGGATATGGACCGCGCCACCGTCTATGGCGACGATCCCGCCGCGCAAGCGCTGCTGTTCGCGCAAGCGGGCGCGCAGCATCTCCATGTCGTGGACCTCGACGGCAGCTTCGCCGGCCATGCCGTCAATGCGCAGGCGGTCGAGAAGATCGTCGACGCCTTTCCCGGCCATGTCCAGTTGGGCGGTGGCATCCGCAATCGCGAAGCGGTGGAGCGCTGGTTCGACCTCGGCGTCTCGCGCATCGTGATCGGTACCGCAGCGCTCAAAGACCCCGCCTTCGTCAAGGCGGCGGCGCGCGACTTTCCCGGTGGCATCGTCGTCGCGGTCGATGCCCGCGACGGCTTCGTCGCGACCGACGGCTGGGCGGAAAAGAGCGATATGGAAGTGATCGACCTCGCCCGCCGGTTCGAGGATGCCGGCGTCGCATCGCTGCTCTTCACCGATGTCGGCCGCGACGGGATGCTCAAGGGCTGCAATATCGACGCGACCGTCGATCTCGCCCGCGCCACCGACATTCCGGTGATCGCCAGCGGCGGCGTGGCGGGGATCGCGGACGTCCGCATCCTCAGCCTCCATGCCGACGAGGGGATCGAAGGCGTCATCACCGGCCGCGCCCTCTATGACGGGCGGCTGGACCTCAAGACCGCGCTGGCGGTCGCCAAGGCGGCGGCGTGAGTAACGTGACATCCCACGGGTATTGGAAACCAGTCGCATGACCGTCCGCACCCGCGTCATCCCCTGCCTCGACGTCGCCAATGGGCGCGTGGTCAAGGGCGTCAATTTCGTCGATCTGAAGGATGCCGGCGACCCGGTCGAGCAGGCCAAGCTCTATGACGCGGCCGGGGCGGACGAACTCTGCTTCCTCGACATCACCGCCACCCATGAAGCGCGCGGCACCATCCTCGACGTGGTGCGCCGCACCGCCGAAGTCTGCTTCATGCCCGTCACCGTGGGTGGCGGGGTGCGCACGCCGGACGATGCGCGCGCGCTGCTGCTGGCAGGCGCGGACAAGGTCGCGGTCAACAGCGCGGCGGTCGCCCGGCCCGAACTGGTCGCCGACATCGCCGACCGCTTCGGTAGCCAGTGCATCGTCGGGTCCGTCGATGCGCGTAAAGTGAGCGAAGGCCGGTGGGAAATCTTCACCCATGGCGGTCGCCAGCCGACCGGCATCGACGCATTGGAACATGCGCTGCGCCTGGCGGACCTGGGGGCGGGCGAACTGCTCGTCACCTCGATGGATGGAGATGGCACCAAGGCGGGCTACGACCTGGCGCTGACCCGCGCCATCGCCGACGCGGTATCGATTCCGGTGATCGCCAGCGGCGGGGTCGGCACACTCGACCATCTGGTCGAGGGCGTGGTGCAGGGCCATGCCAGCGCAGTGCTGGCCGCGTCCATCTTCCATTTCGGCCAACACACGATCGCTGAGGCCCATCGCGCGCTCGCGGCGGCGGGCGTGCCGGTACGGTCGGCCTGAAAATGTCGATTTACTTTACAGCAACCATGATTTCCGCTGCGATGTTAACCATCATTCTTCCCTGAAATACTGGGAATTCTACCCCATGGCATGGACCCTGCTTAACCAAGTCCGGGTCGCGTTCAACCATTACAGGTTCAACGCAAACGGGGTGATTTGATATGAAACTTCCTAAGATGCTTCTCATGGCCGGCGCCGTCGGCCTCATGGGCGCTGCCGTGCCGGCGCCCGCCAACGCCACTTTCTGGTGCTGGTTCGGAAAGTGCGGTGGTTCGTCGTCGGGTGGTTCGACCAGCGGCGGCGGCTCGTCGGGCGGCACGCCCACGCCGGTGCCGGAGCCGGAACAGATGGCGCTGTTCGGCATGGGTGCGGCCGTTCTGGCCGGCCGCATGTTCTTTGCGGCCCGCAAGCGCAAATAATCGATTGACGGGTCGCGCGCACGGCGCTTGATGGCGGCCATGCGCGCGACCCTTCATAGCCTCGAACAGACCATCCGCCAGCGGCGGAGCGCCGACCCGTCGGCCTCCTATGTCGCCAAGCTGACCGCCAGGGGCCGCGCCAAGATCGCGCAGAAGGTCGGCGAGGAAGCGGTCGAGACGGTGATCGCCGCCATGGCGGACGATCGCGACGCAGTGATCGGCGAAAGCGCCGACCTGCTGTTCCATCTGCTGCTGCTGCTGGCCGATGTCGATGTGCCGCTCGACGCGGTGCTGGACGAGCTGGACCGGCGCGAAGGCGTGTCGGGCATCGCCGAAAAGGCCGCGCGCCCGGTGGATTGACGCCCCATTGGGGAAAGATGTTGCCCGCCCTGCGTTGATGCGTCAGCTTCATATCAGGAAAAGGGGGAGGCATCATGGTTCGCACTCTTGTCGGCGGCCTTCTGGGCGGCTTTGCCATTTTCATCACCGGCTTCATCTTCTGGGGCACGCCCTTGTCCGCGCTGGCGCTCAGCCGCACCGACGAACAGGCCAGCGCAAACCTGCAGGCCGCGATGGCGCAGGCGCTGACCCCGACCGGCACCGGCGTCTATGTCATCCCCGACCCCGCGACGGCGCAGGGCACCATCCTCTACGGCAAGGGGCCGGTAGCGCAGATATTCTACAATGAAGGCGGCTTTCCGGTGATGGATAGCGGCGCGCTGATCGGCGGGCTGATCCTGGCGCTGGTCGTGGGCGTGCTGATCGCGCTCGCCCTGCGTTTCGCACTGGCCGATTTCGCCAGCCGCGCCCGCGCCTCCATCCTGTTCGCGCTGGCGGCCGTCCTATGGCTGCATATCGGCCAGGCGGTCTTCAACCATGCGCCCTGGGGCTATATTCTCTATCTCGCCTTCAGCGATTTCGTCGCGCTGGCGCTCGCCGGCCTGATCGCAGCCAGGCTGATGGAGACGAAGGCCGAAGCCACGGCCGCGGCGGATGCCGGCACGTTGCATTAAACGGACGCTTCCTCCGCCAGCCGGATCATGCAGGCGGCGTGGCGCCGGGCGATCGCCATGCGATCCTCGCCATAGCCGCCGCCCATGGTGCTGGCGAGCGGCACGCCCCGCCCCCGCGCCTGCCGCATGACATAGCGGTCGCGCATATCCAGTCCGGTATCCGTGAGCGCCAGCCGTCCCAGCCGGTCCGCCCCATGCGGATCGACCCCCGCCTGATAGAGGATCAAATCCGGCGCGAAATCGTCCAGCACGCGCGGCAGCACCTCCGCCAGCACCGCCAGATAGGCCGCGTCGCCGGTCCCATCCTCCAGCCCGACATCGAGCGTCGAGCGCGCCTTGCGCACCGGGAAATTCTTTTCCGCATGGATCGACAGGGTGAAGATATCGCCGCGCCCGGCCAGCAGCGACGCGGTGCCGTCCCCCTGATGCACGTCGAGGTCGAGGATCAGGATACGCCCCGCATCGCCCTCCGCGATCAGCCGATGGGCGGCGATGGCCAGGTCGTTGAACACGCAATAGCCCGCCCCCGTATCGTGCAGCGCATGATGGCTGCCCCCCGCGGCATTGGCGGCATAGCCATGCGCCCTCGCCAGCTTCGCCGCCGCCCAGGTGCCGCCGGGCGACAGCATCGACCGGCGCATGACCCGCTCCGTCACCGGAAAGCCGATCCGCCGCGCCTTTTCCGGCGGCACCGTCAGGGTTACGACCTCTTCCACATAGATGGGATCATGCACCGCCTCGATCCAGGCGCGCGGCATCGGCACAGGCTCAACCGTCTGGAAATCCAGGCCGCTTTCGCGCAGTGCATCCATCACCAGCCCATATTTGTCGAAACGAAATCGGCCGCCATCTGTTGCAGGGGAGACATAGGCGGGATGGTGAACAACGTGCAGCATGATCTTTTCCGCTATGGCGATTTGAACCGTGGCGGCTTTGCGCTATCTGGTCCAGCATGAACCGTCCCGATCTGATCCGTATCCCGCTGCTGGCGCTGCTTGGCGTCGCCGCGTTCCCCGCCGTGGCGCAGACCCCGCCGCCCGCCGTGGCGCCCACATTGTCTGTGCCGACCATCCAGCCCGTCCCGGTCCCCCCGCCGCCCGTGCCGATCCCGGCGCTGTCCCCGGCGCAGGAGGCCTGGGCCAATGACTGGCTGAAGAATGGCGCGGCGCAAGGGCTGATGGCCCGGCAGAAGGCGAGCGGCCCGCTGAGCGGCGATGCGCTCGTGAGCGCCCTGCTCGATCGCGCCAAGGCGCTCAGCACCGGCCGCGTCGACACCGCCGACTTCCTCCAGATCTGGGCGCTGCGCCCCGGCGCCTTCGACCCGCGCCCCGGCCTCGCCAAGGCGGTGAGCGAGGATCGGCTGTCGCAATGGTCCACCGGCCTCACCCCGCCCTGGTCGGGTTATGACACGCTGCGCAAGGGCCTCGCCAAATATGAGGCGATCCGCGACAAGGGCGGCTGGCCGACGCTGACCGCGTCCAGCGCGCCCGATGTGGTGCGCGCGCGCATCGCGCTGGAAGATCCGGCCGTCACCCAGAATGAAAAACTGGTGGACGTGATCCAGCGCGCCCAGCGCCGCTATGGTCTCGAACCCACCGGCACGCTCGGCACGCGCACATTGGCCGAACTCAATGTCGGCGTCGATGACCGCATCGCCGCGATCATGGCCAATATGGAACGCTGGCGCTGGATGCCGCGCAGCCTGCCGGTCAATCGGGTGCAGGTGAACATCGCCGCCGCCGTGCTGACCGTGTTCGAAGGCGACCAGCCGGTCACCTCGATGCGCGCGGTCACCGGCAGCCCGACCAACCAGACGCCGATGCTGACCTCCAGCATCCATTCGATCGTGGTCAATCCGCCCTGGAACGTGCCGATGTCGATCGCCAATCGCGAACTGTTTCCCAAGGGGCGGGCGGCGCTGGCGCGACAGGGCTACAAGATCGTCAAGACGCCCGAAGGCGGCGAACGCATCGTCCAGCCGGCAGGCCCCGGCAGCGCGCTCGGCCGGTTGAAGTTCGACTTCAACAACCCCTTCGCCGTCTATCTGCACGACACCCCGTCGCGGGGCAAATTCTCCAGCTATGACCGGCTGGCCAGCCATGGCTGCATCCGCCTGGAAAAGCCGGTGGCGCTGGCCGAACTGATGGTCGCGGCCGACCCCAATCTGAACGGCCAGATCCAGACGCTGATCGACGAAGGCAAGACCCAGCGCGTATCGCTGCCCAGCCAGGTGGCGGTCTATCTGCTCTACTGGACGGCTTTCGCCGGCAATAACGGCACGGTCAGCTTCCGCGCCGACCCCTATGGCTGGGACAAGCTGCTCGCGCAGAAGATCGAGGCGTCCAGCCGCCGCGTCGATCCCACCGCCGCCCCCTCTCCCGCTATCGCATCGAAGGACTGATCCATGCGCACACTCGCTTTCGCCGCCCTCGCCGGCGCCTTGCTCCTCTCCGCCTGCGGCAAGAAGGAAGAGGACACCCCGACCGTCACCAACAATCTGGTCGAGCCGCCGGTCGAAAATGTGATCGTGGACGAACCCGAAGCGCCGCAGCCCGAGCCGCAGAACAATGCCGTCGCGACTCCGGCCGCGCCGCCGCCTTCGGTGTCGGAACAGCAGCAGATTCAGGATGATGCGGAAGCGACCGGCATGACCTCGCGCCTGCCCGAAGGCGGCGAACAGAGCCAGCCAGCGGACGGGACGAGCACGACAGGCGAGTGAAAGCGCCCGCCCCGCTCTTGGACCGGGGCGTCGCCTTTGCTATATTGCGGCCATGGATCGCCGCAATTTTACGAAGTTCGCTTTAAGCGGACTCGCCTTTTCGTTTCTGTCGGACAGCATGGGTCGCGCCGCGCTGTCCTCGACAGGGCCTGAACCATTGAGTCCGGCGCCGGTTCCCACCGTGCCTGCAACGCCGCGCGCAGTGGCGCAAAAGCCCTATGCCGCGCTGCTGGAACGCGCCAAGGCGGCGCTCGACCGCCATGCCGACGCCTTCGCCCTGCGCGACCGGCTGGCGATCGTCGATTTCGACGCCCCGTCGAAAAATCCGCGCATGCATATCGTCGACCTGATTGGCGGCCAGACCAGCAGCTATCTGGTCTCGCACGGCCGCGGCTCCGACCCCGAACATTCCGGCTGGCTGCACAGTTTCTCGAACGAGTTCAACTCGCTCGCCAGTTCGTCCGGCGCGTTCAAGACGGGCGACATGTATTTCGGCCAGCATGGCCGGTCGATGCGCCTGCTGGGCCTCGACCCCCAGAACAACAATGCCGAACCGCGCGCCATCGTCATCCATGGCGCCGATTATGTGAGCGAGGATCATGTCGCCGCCTGGGGCAAATGCGGTCGCTCCGAAGGCTGTTTCGCTGTCGCCCCCCATATCGTGCCGCAGGTGCTGGGCCTGTTGGGGCCGGGCCGGATGCTCTACGCCGACAAGATCGGGAACGGCTGACGCAGCGGTCGCGAAGCGAAGCGCACTCCCTCAGCCGTCATTCCAGCCAACCGAACCGGCCTACGAAAAAGGCCGAAGCATCGCCCCGGCCTTTTTCGTCTTGTCGGGGATGGAACCTACCCCACCGTGCCCGCAGGCCCGGTCATCGTTTCGATCGATGGCTTGTTCATGGCGTCGATCGTGCCGTCGGCCATCATCGCCTTGCCCATCGTGATGGCCTCGTCGCGTAACCCCTCCTCGGTTGAGGTCTGGCTGGCGCCGATCAGGGCCGACAGCAGCACGTTCCTGCTCACCGCGTCGCCCGGTTGATCCGTTACGGTCTGGCGCGCCAGGGTCAATGCTTCCTCATAATAGGTATCGGCCGCGCCCCGGTCATGGTCGCGCAATTCCTGGTTCCCCATCTGGATCAGGATGCCGGCCAGGATGTTGCGGCCGGCCGCATCGGCGGGCTTGGCCTCCACCACCTTGCGCCAGTGCGGCAGCGATTCGCCATAGAGCGCGATCACCTTGTCCATCTGCCCCAGCGCGCCATAGGCGGCGGCATCGGCATAGAGCGCATTGGCGAGGAAATTGACATTGTCGCCCTTGGACGGGTCGGCCTCTACCGCTGTCCGGATCGCCGGCATGGCGGCGTCATATTTGGCGACCGCACCGGCATTGTCGCCCTTTTGCTGGGCCGCCTGGCCGGCGGTGAAGTCGGTCACGGCCTTGTTGAAGGCGGCGATTTCGGCCGGGGTCAGTTCGCGCGCGACGGGCGTTTCAGCGGCGGCGGGCGCGGCTTCGGCCGACGGCGCTTCGGGCGGAGCGGCATCGGGTGTCTGCTGCGCCAGCGCCAGCGGCGCGGCGAGCATCGAAACGAGGGTCAAAGCGGTGTTGCGGAACGTTGATGCCAACGTCTGGGTCTCCCTTGTCACGGCATTGGATAGTTGGCCGGACGCTATGCGCCCCTGCCAACAACAGAATGAACGAAACAGCGTTCGGGTTCCTAACGCTTTAGCACCGGCTCATCGCGGAAAAGGCGCCGGCCATGGCAAAATCGGCCGTGCGCCGTGCCGTGGCCGCGGCGGCCAGCGCATCTTCGCCCCATAGTTCGACCTGCCACGCCGCGTCGATTTCGGCCGCCTGCCACACCCGGTCGAGGTCATGTCCCCCCTCGACGATCGCCAGCCCGCAGACGAGCGATCCGCTGAGCGACACCAGCGTCGACAGGCCGACCAGCGTGAAAGGATCGCAGGCCGCGACCGCCGCGCCCAGCCGGGCGAGCGTTTCGGGCGGCTGCGGCACCGGGATGATCCCCTGCGTAACGGCGAACGTCACGTCGTAGCGCGTCCGCGCCCAGTCGAGCAGCGGCTCCCACGCCGCTGCCTGCCGCGCGACCAGCGTCGCCGGCCCGTCGGCGCGATAGCAGAGCAGGTCGGTTTGCGCATATTGCGCTATCCCGTCGGCAAAGGCTGCCGGCCTGGGCGCGACATGATCGATCGCCGCATTGGCGAGGCCGGTCATCGGCATGGACGGCGGATCGACCGTCTCCCCCTGTGCCCGCCATTCCTGCGCGACCGCTTCGGCCAGCGCGGGCGTCGGCAGCACCAGCAGCGCGCGCGCCGGGGTGCGGACGGCGCGGCCGTCCAGCCGGATGGCGAAGCCGCCATCCTCGGCGACCATCGTCACGTCGGTGTAGAAACGCTTCATTGCGGCGGCCGCGTGCGGAACAGCGCCAGCAAAATGCGCGGCACGGCGATGAACTGGAACAGGCCGGTCACCACCATGATCGCGCCGAATGCCTTGGCCTTGTCGCCCTGCACCCAGGCGAAGCGCTGCATGATGGCAAGAAAGCCGAACATCACGATCAGCGCACCCGACAGGCGAAACAGGCCGATCGCGAAATGGCGCTGGCGCGCGACCGAATCGGGATTGGGTTTGGGCGGCGGAGCGGGCGGAAGATCGGTCATGGCGCGCCGATATGGCCGCGTAATTCCGCGCTGTCCATCGCCACCGCATGGGCGCCCGCCGCGACCAGTTCGCCCGGCAGATGATAGCCCCACGCCACGCCGATGCTGCGCACGCCCGCGGCCAGCCCCATGGCGATGTCGAAGCTGGTGTCGCCGATCATCACCGTGGTGTCGGGCGCCGCCCCCGCTTCCGCCATCGCGGTCATCAGCATCGAGGGGTGCGGCTTGGACGGGTGGCGATCGGCGGTCTGCAGCGTCACGAACCGGTCGATGATACCATGATGGGTGAGGCACAGGTTGAGGCCGCGGTCCGACTTGCCGGTCGCCACCCCCAGCAACCATCCCGCCGCGTCCAGTTCCGCCACCAGATCGGCGATGCCGGGATAGAGCGGTTCCTGCACCCCCTGCTCGCGCCGCATCGCCTGGAACGCCAGCTTGTAGCGATCGGCCAGATGATCGTGGAAATCCGCCTCCGCATCGGGCAGCAGCCGCGCCATCGCGACCGGCAGCGACAGGCCCACCGCCGACAGGATCGCCAGCCGTTCGGGCGGCGGCAGTTGCACATCCTCGAAGGCGCGGACCATGGCGGTGCAGATGCTGTGCTGGCTGTCGACCAGCGTGCCGTCGCAATCGAAGACGACCAGGCGATTGCTCATGCCGCGTCCCCTTCGCCCAGAGTCGCCCGCATCAGCGCCGCCAGCGGCGCATTGCCACCGGCGTCCAGCGCATCGGCCACGCCGATCCGCGCCGCTTCCGGCTTGTCCTGCCCCAGCTTGGCAGTGCCGTGCAGCGCGTCCACCCGCATGGCGAAGCCGACGAGCCCACCGAGCAGCCGGTCGAACTGGCCCGCCCCCATCTTGTCGCGGGTCCAGACCGGCTTTGGCGCCAGCCGCCGCTCCTGCTCCTGGGTGAGCGCATCGATCTGCGCAATCGTCGCGTCCCGGTCCAGCCGCGCCATCGGCCCGCGCAATTCGGCCGACAGATAGTTCCAGGTCGGCACCTTGTCGGGCAGGCCATACCAGTCCGGGCTGACATAGCCATGCGGCCCGGTAACGACGATCAGTGCGTCCGCTCCGTCCAGATGCCGCACGATCGGATTGGCGCGATGGATGTGCAGGCCGATCCGCCGATCGTCCAGCCAGACGACAGGCAGATGCACCACATGCATCCTGTCGGGCGCGGCGACGCAGAGCAGGCCGAAGCCCGCCTGTCCCACGAAATCGCGGATCGCCGCCTCATCCGTCCAGCGATAGGGCGCCCCCGGCGTCATTCGCCGCGGCCGCCACCCCGCGACCGGCGCTCGCCCTTGCGATCCTTGCGCACCTGCTTGGCGTGCTGGCGCGCGAACTTCTTCTCGTCCTCGCGGGTCGGGGTCCGGTCGATCTCGTCGTCCAGCGGCATGTCGCCCAGGGAGAGGTCGAAGCCCAGATCCTCCAGGCTGTTGGCGAAATGGGTCGGCAGGTCCGCCATCACGTCCACCCGCCCGCCATCGGGATGATCCACCCGGATGCGGCGCGCATGCAGGTGCATCTTGCGGCTGATCGACCCGGTCAGGAAACTGTCCTTGCCGCCATATTTGCCGTCGCCCACGATCGGGTGGCCGATCGCCGCCAGATGGACGCGCAACTGGTGCGTTCGGCCGGTATAGGGTTGCAGCTCGACCCAGGCGGCGCGGTTGCCGGCCCGTTCGATCACGCGATAGCGCGTGCGGGCGGGCATCCCCTCTTCCTCGTCCACATGCATCTTCTCGCCGCCGGTGCCCGGCTGCTTGGCGAGCGGCAGCTCGATCATGCCGTCATTGATCGACGGCACGCCGATCACCAGCGCCCAATAGACCTTGCGCGCGGTGCGGCTGGAGAAAGTCTTGGCGAAATGCGCGGCCGACCGGCTGGTCCGCGCCAGCAGCAGCGCGCCCGACGTGTCCTTGTCCAGCCGGTGGACCAGCTTGGGGCGCGATTCGGAATCGAACAGCAGCGCGTCGAGCAGCTTGTCGACATGCTCGTCGGTCTTGGTCCCGCCCTGCGTGGCCAGCCCCGGCGGCTTGTTGATGACGATGGCCTGCGCATCGCGATGGATCACCATCTCCTGCGCATAGGCGATCTCGTCGGGCGTCAGGTCGATGACGCGGACGCGCTTCGCCTTTTCGGGCATATCGGGCCGCGCTTCGGCGGGGGGGACGCGGATCGTCTGCCCCTCGACGATGCGGTCGCCCGGCGCGGCGCGCGCGCCATCGACCCGCAACTGGCCGGTGCGCGACCAGCGCGACACGATATTGAAGCCGACATCGGGCAGATGCCGCTGGAACCAGCGGTCGAGGCGGATGCCGTCATCGTCGGCGGCCACGCGGAACTGGCGCACGTCGAGCGACACGCCCTTGGCGGCGCTGCTCTTGGCGGCGACGGGCTTGGCTGCGGCCGGTGCGGCCTTGGCCGCGGCGGGCGCAGCGGCTTTCGTGCGGGGCTTGAACGGCGGCTTGCCGCCCTCCCCCTTGCGCGCACTTGCCGCCTTCGCGCCCCCACGGGCGCGGCCGGGCGCGCCGGGCTTGCCGTCGGCGGATTTCCGGTCGAACTTGCGGTCAGCGGGCTTTTTATCACCCGGCTTCTTGTCGCCGAAGCGCTTGTCCGACGGCTTGCCGCTTGCGGATCGGCCCGCAGGCTTGCCGTCGCGCGGCCTCTTGCCGCCGGTCGCGCCCGCGCCGGGCCTGGCGGGAGGACGCCCCTTCATGCCACGACGCTCCGCATCACGGTCAGGCCCACGCACAGCGCCACGATCGCGCCGATCACCGACGCCAGCGCATAGCCGCTCGCCAGCAGGATATCGCCGCGCTGGATCATCAGCATGGTTTCGAGGCTGAACGCGGAAAAGGTGGTGAAGCCGCCCAGCACGCCCACGCCCAGCAACAGGCGGATCGGTTCGCCCGACACGCTGCCCCCGCGCGCCAGCCATCCGGCGAGCAGCCCCATGGCGAAACCGCCGATCAGATTGGCGGCGAAGGTACCCCAGGGCCAGGCCGTACCGGGCGCCATCTGCCCGGCGAAGCGCCCCAATTGATAGCGCAAGGCGGCGCCCACGGCGCCCCCGCCCATCACAAGAAACATATTGGTCATGCAAAGCGCCCTATAGCGAATCCGTCGAAGGGGAAAGCGCGCAATCAGGCGGTTGTGACGAGCTGCGCCACCGGCCGCCGATGCGCCGCGATGCAGGTCACGACGCTCAGCACCACCAGCAGGAAGGCCGCGCTCTCCAGCCCGGTCGGCCAGCGCCCTTCCCAGGCGAAGCCATAGATCAGCGCGAAGGCGGTTTCGAACAGGATCATCTGCCCGACCATGGTCAGCGGCAATAACCGGCTCGCCCGGTTCCACAGCGCGTTGCCCACGATCGAGGCCAGCAGCGCGACAGCGACCGAGACGGTGGCGAACTGCGTCCAGGCGGCGGCGTCATGCCGGCCCAGCCCCAGCCACAGCACGACCGGCAGGAACAGCAGCGCCTGGCATCCTGTCGCCAGCCCGATCAGCAGGTTCCAGTCCTGCGCTGGCATGTCGCCCTGCCGCCGCAGCCAGTGATTATTGCCGATGGCGAAGGCGGTCCAGGAGATCAGCGCCCCGACCGCGCAGGCAAAGCCCAGCAGCCGCGTCGCCACCGGCCCCGGTCCGGGCATGACCACCGCCTGCCAGCCGATGCACAGCGCGCCGGCGACGCACAGCAGCAGCGAGGGCGCCAATTGTCGCAGCGGCACCGCGCCCGCCTCCCGGCTGCCGATGATCGTCACCGCCACCGGCAGGAAACCGACCACCAGCGATGTCATGGCGACGCCGCCCATCTGCACCGCGCTCACCAGCAGCACATAGTAAAAGAGGTTGCCGGCCAGCGCGAGCCAGGCCAGCGCCCACAATAGGCGCGGCGTCATCCGCGCAGCCAGCATCCGCCAGCGCGGCGCGACGAGGATCAGCGACAGCGCGCCATAGGCCAGATAACGGCCGACCGCCTGCTGCAACGGGGTGAAGCCGCGCACCACTTCGGGCGCCACGAACACCAGCCCCCACAGAGCCCCCGCGCCCACACCGCACGCGATGCCCGCCAGCATCGTTCCGCCTGATCCCTTGGTCATACCCGTCCGTCTTTCCCGCCCGACCGCCTGTCGATCCCGAATATTATCATCACAACAGCGGGAAAAATGCTCTTGATTGCCCCAGAAAATGCAACAATTACTCGTCCATGCCCGATATGCGCACTCCAGACCCGTTCGACCGCGCGATCCTGCGAATCATCCAGCGCGACAATCGCACGCCGCAACGCGCCATCGCGCAGGCGGTGAACCTCTCCACCGCAGCGGTGCAACGCCGCATCGCCGCCATGGAAAAGGCCGGGATCGTCGCCCGCAACGCCGCGATCGTCGATCCCGATGCAGTGGACCTGGACATCACCGCGATCGTCGAAGTCCATCTGACCGACGAACGCTCCGCCACGGTCGACCGCGCCAAGGCGCTGTTCCGCGCCGATCCGGCTGTGCAGCAATGCTATTATGTGACGGGCGGCTGCAGCTTCATCCTGTTGATCGTATCGCCCGACATGCGCCATTATGACGCCACCACCCGCCGCCTGCTGTCGGACACCGACTTCGTCGCCAGCTTCCACAGCTTCCTCGCCCTCGACCGGGTGAAGGCGGGGATGGAATTGGTGATAGCGTAAGGGAGGGTTGCGCGGATGGGTGGTTCCTTCCATTCCACTCCTGCCAGCGGCAGGGGGAACATGTCCATTTTTGGGCGATTTCGCGCGGTCTGCTTTGCGCGAGACTTCACGCGAAAGGCGACGTAAAAATCCGTCTACCTAGCGCCCGCTTCTGACCGCTCGCAGACTGCGCCAATAAGCAATCGCCTCGTTGCCCCACCCTCACAACCCCATTGCCCTCCGCGCCGGCCCCATTACTCTCCCCGCCATGTCGGAACGGAAACTCAGGGCGTGGCAGGCGGCGGGGCTGATCGACGCCGATACCGCCAGCGCGATCGGCGCGTGGGAAGCCGCGCATAGCCGGCCGATCGGCGTCTGGGCGATCGTCGGGCTGGGCGCGCTGACGATCGGGCTGGGGCTGGTGTCGATCGTCGCCGCCAATTGGGAGGCGATTCCCGGCACGGCGCGGCTGGCGATCCATTTTGCGATCATGGCCGCGCTCGCGGCATGGATCGGGTGGCGGTTGTTGAAAGGCGATCTGAACCCAATAGTCTGCGACGCCCTGCTCTTCGTGGCGGCGGTGCTGGGCCTCACCTTTTTCGGCCATCTGGGGCAGGTCTACCAGACCAGTTCGCCGCTGTGGCAGCCGCTGCTCGCCTGGCTGCTGCTCTTCTCGCCGCTGCTTCTATTGTTCGGGCGCGGCTGGCCGGTTGCGGGCCTGTGGATGGCAGGGCTGCTGGGCACGCTGTGGGCGCACGCCGACGATCATGACCGTGTCTGGTCCCTATTCGGTCGCGTCTCGCCGACGCATCCGTCGCTCTATTGGGGACTGATCGCCTGCCCGCCGATCCTGGTCGCCGGCGCCGCCGCCCTGATGCGCGACAGGAGCGATCGCCCCGCCTTCTGGCGGCTGATCGAACAAATGGCCGCTACGACGATCTTCGCGGGCGTCAGCATCGTCCTGCTGCTGCGCGGCTGGGACAGCGACAGCGCGATCCTGCCCGGCAGCGCCGCGATCCAGAGCGTCGCCCTGCTCTGCGCCGCCGCGGCGACCGCTTATGCCCGGCGCACCGCGTCCGGCCGCGCGACCGCAGCGCTGCTGGTCGTCGCGGCGGTACTGCATCTGGGCCAGGCGCTGCTGCCCGGTCTGAGCCACTACGCCAGCACCTGGATCGCCAGCCTGTTCTTCCTCGCGCTCTGGGGCGCGGTCGCCGCCGGTGCGATCCATGCCCGTTGGCGGCGCATCTTCCAGGCCGCCGTCGCGCTGGTCGCGCTGCGCATCATCATCCTCAGCTTCGAACTGAATGACGATTTGCTGGGCAGCGGCGTGGGGCTGATTCTGTCGGGCCTGTTCGCCATGGCCGTCGCCTGGGCCACGATCCGCCTGTCGCGCCGTTATGCCCCTGCGCGCGGAGAGGGCGCATGACGCCAGCCCGCCATCGCCTGATCCTTGCCGCCGCGCTGCTGCTGCCGCTCGCCGCCCTGTTGGCAAGCTGGGCCATGATCCACCGGCAGGCGCAGCAGGGGGAGGACTGGCTGATCCCGATCGAGGGCTATGACCCGCGCGACCTGCTGCGCGGCCATTATGTGCGCTATCGCTACGCCTGGCCGACCGCGCCGTTGCGCGAGGGGGAGAGCCGGGTCGACCCCGCTTATGCCAGCGCCCTGTGCGTCACCGGCATCGCGCCGCACATCCGAACGGTGCGCCCTGTATCCCCAACGGATGCGACCGGGGACTGCGCCATCATCCTCCGTGCGACATTGGGCGCGCGGCAGGAGGTCCGCAGGCTTGAAAGCGGGATATTCTACGCCTCGCAGGGCCAGGCGATCGCCCTCTCCCGCAAGCTGGCCGATCCGCGCCTGCAAGGGCTGGTCCGCGTCCGGGTCCGCGCCGACGGCGTCATGCGCCCGGTCGCGCTGGACTTCCGCCCCCGCCCGAAACCGCAGGTTGCGCCCTAAAGCTCCAGCCCGATCAGCGTCCCGCTGCCGATCTGGTCGACATGCCGCTTGCCGTCAATCTCCAGCCAGTCGGGCGTCACCTCCAGCCGGCGGCCGTTGATCGTGGTGCGCAGATGCTCCACCGCGATCCGGTTGCGCGCGACGATCCGCAGCACCGCAAGGCCATCGCCCCGCGCCGCCATCATGCTGTAGCGGTCGCCGCGCAGCAGGAAATGCCAGCTACCATCGGTCGGCTTCCATTCATTGCCGTCGATGATCTGCGTCGCCACCCCGTCGGGCGAGCCCAGCCGCACGCTGATCCGCGTCGCGCCATTGGTCCGGCGCGGCGGCGCGAAGATCAGGATCGGCTCGCCCTCCAGCGTGATCGGGATCGGCGTGTCGCGCAGCAGCCGCGATCCACCGACGATCAGTTGCGGCAATTCCGCCGAAAAGGGCAGCCGGTCGCGCGCGAAATGGCGCTGGCGCACCACCGGATTGGCGTGGAAGCTGTGGACCTGGGTCGCGGTCAGCCGCCCTTCCTCCACCAATCCGTGGCATGTCGGGCACAGCAAGGTCGCCCCCGGCCCGTCCGGCAGCCCCAGATAGCGGTAGATGGTGACGCCGCACCGCACGCAGGCAAAGCCGCAGGCGTGGCGGATTTCGGCGCGCTGCTCGGCCGTCAGGTCCGGCAAAGACGGCATCACTCGCAAACCAACCATGGAAGACGACCCCTTATCCCGCCGTTCACCCCTTTGTGAACGGACGTTCCTGACATGGCGTCCTCTTGCGAATTGAGGCTCTGCGGCCCCTCTTTTGTTAACCCTATCGTTGAAATAAATCGGCTCAAGTCAAGGGGCTGGACGAAATAGTCTATCTTTGCGGCAGCAGGTCCAGGTTGCGCGCGGCGGCGATCGCGCGGATGCGGTCGGGCCGCGGCATGTTCTTGATCGCGATTTCGGCGATATCGCCGGCACTGAACAGCTCGACATGGCCGACGCCGAAGATGCGCTGGCCCAGGCTTTGAGTGATGCGCACCGACCGAATGGAGGACAGCGCGACCTCGGTCCGCTGCTTGGCCAGCAATCCGCGCTCCATCAGCACTTCGCGCTCGCTCAGCGCCAGTCGTTCGCCCTTGTGCAGCACCCACCAGATCGCGATCGCGACGATGCCGACCACCGAAACCAGCAGCAGCAGGAACAGGACGGGATGCGCCCGGAACATCGCAGGATGCTCGTCATACAACCAGGTATCGCTCACGCCGCCTCCGTCGCTACAGCCCGCCGACTTGACCATGGCCCGGCCGATCCGTCAACCGGCCAGTCCGTGAGGCCGCACGCCGTTGCAAAGCGGCGCTCCGGCTGGTTAACCGAAATTTTCCATAAGCGATGGTAAAGCATCCGCTCCATTTGGGATGCACCATGGCACGCAATCTGTACGACGTCGGCGATCGCCACCCGGATGACGCCGGCGCCTGGCTGAACGACAAGCAGGAACAGCGCACGCGCGTCGTCCCGATCGGCCTGCTGCTTGCCGCGCTCGGCATTGCCGGGGCCGTGGCGTTGCTCATCGCACATATTCTGCCCGCCCCCGGCGACGCCGCGAAAGACGTCGCCGCGCCCACCAGCATCAACGCACGGTTCGCGCTGTGCGACGACGTCCGGGGCGACGCCTGCATCCTGTCCGCCAACGCCTATGCCTGGCGCGGCACACGCTATCATCTCTCCGACATCAGCGTCCCCAGCGACACCGCCCCCCGCTGCTCGGCCGAAGCCGCGCGCGCGCAAAAGGGCCGCGCCGCGCTGGCCGCGATGCTGAACGGCGGCGCGTTCGAGGCCCGGCCCGACGCCGCCGATCCCGATCCCTCCGCCCGGCTGCTGCTGCGCGACGGCGTGTCGATCGGCCAGTTGATGATCCTTAAGGGCCATGCCAGGGCTTGGTCGCGCAACCCGATCGACTGGTGCGCGTCCTGATCGCCATATTTTCGCCGCTCTGCATATACCAGTACGGGATATTTATGCGGACCTGCAAGCAACGCATTGCTCCGCCATCGACTATGCGCCCCGCCGCCGATGGGGCGGCCCCGGTCGCGCGGTATCCCGATTGCAGGGCAATCCCACCGGTGCGGCTGGACGCCCGAGAGCCTTCATCCCCCCGGCGCAGAAAAAGAGGTTGGATCGATGCCGGGCCAGTCGGCTACGGGCTAGAGACAGATAGGGGATACAGTATCTTCCCCTCTCATGCGCTCCTTATTTGCCATTGGGAAATATGGCGCTAAAACAAGAGAAACGGGTCGAAGATAGAGGGTCGTGACGAGCAATAACGCTAATCCTCACCATTATAGTCTCAGCGACGGCGATCTGAAGAGATCCGTAGACGAAGCTTGCGCCAACGACTTGTCGATCGAGCTTCCAGTTCGTTTTATCGTAGAGCTATCTGTAGCTCCGGACATCGATACCATTATGCAAGTGATAGCGCGCTGGTCGCGCGCGATTTTCCGTGCCGATCGCGTAACAATCGCTCTGCCGGTTGACGCTACGCATCTTCGCCTGGTGGCCATGGAGGGGAATGACGCCATTCCTTTGGATATGCCGGTCCCTATTGCCGGCACGATGGTCGGACGCGTCTTTGCGCAGGGGAAAGCGGAAATATGCCCCGACCTCACCTTATCGGAGGATTGGGACTGTAAAATGCTGACCAGCAAGGGGCTGCAGTCATGCCTGGATGTTCCCTTGCTGAGCGGGTCGCGCTGTTTTGGTACAATTAACATCGGTCATTGCCATAGAAATGCGCAGGATGTGGCGGACCTAATACGATTACAGGCTATGGCCCATTGGGTGGCGTCGTCGCTCCGCATTCATCATCAGGTGGACGAAATGCGGACATTGGCGGATATTGATCCGCTGACCGGTGCCCTGAACAGGCGCGCATTTGCTCGAAAATTCGCGGCCATGTCGGCCGACTGGGACGCCCGCGGCGACCCGAAAAAGGCGCAGTTGGGCATCGCCATGATCGATCTCGATCATTTTAAGGCCATCAACGACCGCTATGGACATTCCGCCGGGGACAGGGTGCTCATCCGTGTCAAGGAAGCCTTGGCGGACAGTTGCCGCGATGGCGATTTGATCGCAAGAATGGGAGGGGAGGAATTTTGTGTAGCGATACCCGATATCAGCCAGCCGGGAATGCTGACTGTGCTCGACCGTTTCACAAAAGCCATAGAATCCGTCTATATTCCCGAGGCGGACCAGCATATCAACGTTACGGCCAGCATCGGCGCGCTGCTGGTGCAGAGTAAAATGGACGATCAGGACAAGCTATTGTCCCTGGTGGATGGGATGATGTACCGCGCCAAGGAATCCGGTCGAAACAGGGTTCTCTTTTACCAATAGTCAGGATTGCGTCGGACTTTGCTCGTGGCGCCAATCCTCAACCTTCCTGCAACCGCGGAAGCATGAAACCGCGCTGTTGAAGCATCATTTTCCTGCGGCGGTGTCGAAATTCGGCGCTCCCGCCCGTCCCCTGACCGCCGCCAGCACCTCGCCCGCCAACCGCGCATAGTCGGCGCAGGCGCGTTGCATCGCGGCCTCGGCGCCCTCCCCGCGCAGGCGTCCGAAACAATGGCGGTTCTGCGCCGCGCGCATTTCGCGCAACCGCGCGCGCGCGTCCATCGCCAGCCCCAGTTGCGGCCCGGTGCGCCGCCAGGCCTCGGCCGCGCTATAGATGCGCCGACCCGGATGCACGCCCGGATCGCCCCCGGCCGCCGCGCCCAGCCGGTGGACCCGCCCCGCCTCCACGATCAGGTCGGTCAGGAACAGGTCCAGTTCGCGCAAACCGTTGCCGATCAACTTGGCCGGCATGGCGTCGCGCCGTCGCCCCGCCGCGTCGGGACAGGTGCCCAGCGACAGGCCATTGGCCAGAAACGCCGCCGCCCGCTCGATCCGTGCGACCTGCCCGGCCAGCCCATTGTCCGGTTGACCCTTGCCGGTCAACGGCCCGGACGTTGCGCCGTCACAGGACAAGATCGTTCCCGTTCAACGGCGGGACGATCCTGCGGCGCGGCGGTCGTTCATGGGATCAGCTTTCGTCGCCCATGCGCAGCGCGGCGATGAAGGCTTCCTGCGGAATCTGGACCGACCCATATTCGCGCATCCGCTTCTTGCCTTCCTTCTGCTTGTCGAGCAGCTTCTTCTTGCGGCTGATGTCGCCGCCATAGCATTTGGCGGTCACGTCCTTGCGCATCGCCGCGATCGTCTCGCGCGCGATCACCTTGCCGCCGATCGCCGCCTGGATCGGGATCTTGAACAGATGGCGGGGGATCAGGTCCTTCAGCCGCTCGCACATGCCGCGGCCGCGCGATTCGGCGGTGCCGCGATGGACGATCATGCTGAGCGCATCGACCGGCTCTGAATTGACCATGATGCTCATCTTGACCAGATCGCCCTCGCGATAGCCGATCTGGTGATAGTCGAAGCTGGCATAACCCCGGCTGATGGACTTCAGGCGATCGTAGAAGTCGAACACCACTTCGTTGAGCGGCAGTTCATAGGTCACCTGCGCGCGGCCGCCGACATAGGTCAGGTTCTTCTGAATGCCGCGCCGATCCTGGCACAGTTTCAGGATGGAGCCGAGATATTCGTCGGGGCAATAGATGATCGCCTCGATCCACGGCTCCTCGATCTCGTCGATCTTAGTGGGATCGGGCATGTCGGCCGGATTGTGCAGCTCGATCTCGCCCGCGCCATAGGTGAGCTGGATTTTGTACACCACCGACGGCGCGGTGGTGATGAGGTCCAGATCATATTCGCGGGTCAGTCGCTCCTGAATGATCTCCAGATGGAGCAGGCCCAGGAATCCGCAGCGGAAGCCAAAGCCCAGCGCCGCGCTGCTCTCCATCTCGAAGGAGAAGCTGGCATCATTGAGCCGCAGCTTGCTGATGCTGTCGCGCAGCTTGTCGAAGTCGTTGGCATCCACCGGGAACAGGCCGCAGAACACCACCGGCTGCACTTCCTTGAAGCCCGGCAACGGCTTGGCCGCCGGGTTCTTGACCGTGGTGATGGTGTCGCCGACGCGGGTCTGGCTGATATCCTTGATCTGCGCGGTGATGAAGCCGATCTCGCCCGGCCCCAGTTCGGGCAGTTGCTCGATCTTGGGCCGCATGCAGCCGACGCGGTCGACCAGATGTTCGGTGCCGCCGATCATGAACTTGACGTTCTGGCCCTTCTTGATGACGCCGTTCATCACGCGCACCAGGATGACGACGCCCAGATAGGGATCGTACCAGCTATCGACCAGCATCGCTTCCAGCGGCGCGTCGCGGTCGCCCTTGGGCGGCGGGATCTTCTTGACGATCGCTTCCAATATATCGTCGATGCCGATGCCCGACTTCGCGCTGGCCAGCACCGCCTCGGACGCGTCGAGGCCGATCACCTCCTCGATTTCCGCGCGCACCTTTTCCGGTTCGGCGGCGGGCAGGTCGATCTTGTTCAGCACCGGCACGATCTCGTGGTCATGCTCGATCGACTGATAGACATTGGCCAGCGTCTGCGCCTCCACGCCCTGCGCGGCGTCCACGACCAGCAGCGCGCCCTCGCACGCGGCCAGGCTGCGCGACACCTCATAGGCGAAGTCGACATGGCCCGGCGTGTCCATCAGGTTCAGCTCATAGGTCTCGCCATTTTTGGCAACATAGTCGAGCCGGACCGTCTGGGCCTTGATGGTGATGCCGCGCTCCTTCTCGATGTCCATGTTATCAAGGACTTGCGCGCTCATCTCGCGGTCTGTCAGGCCGCCGGTGCGCTGGATCAGGCGGTCGGCGAGCGTCGACTTGCCATGGTCGATATGGGCAATGATCGAGAAGTTACGGATATGGCTGAGATCGGTCATTGCGCGCCGATAGCAGCAGTTGCGCCCCCTGTCAGCAGGATCGCGCACAGGATGACAAAGCCCGTCATCCATGGCCCACATTGCTTGGAAGCGTCCCTGCCCTGTGATACGCTTTCGCAAAAGACGGGGCGCACGACATTTTCTCGATCAAGCAACAAACGGGGTTCTTGAAATGCGTGGATTGAACAAGCTGACGGCGGCCATGGTCTGCCTGGCCATGGCGACGCCGCAAGCGATCGCAGCGGACAAGGGATCGTCGGGTCGTCAGGCCCAGACCAGGAAGCAGATGGAAATTCCCCGCTGCACCAAGCGCCTTGGCACCGTCGCCATCGTCGAGCCGGACAATCAGTGGTGGCGCGAACTGAACCTGGGCAGCCCGGAAGCGATCATCAAGCTGTTCGTCCAGCAGTCCGGTTGTTTCGGCATCGTCAATCGCGGCCGGTCGATGGCCAGCCGCAACATGGAACGCGCCATGGCGGATTCGGGCGAATTGCAGGCCGGGTCGAACCTGGGCAAGGGCCAGGTCAAGGCGGCGGACTATTTCATCCAGCCCGATATCGTCACCACCAACAAGAATAGCGGCGGCAACGCCCTTGGCGGGCTGGTCGGCGGCTTCCTGGGCGGACGGACGCTGGGTGCACTGGCCGGCGGCATCTCGGTCAAGAAGAGCGAGGCCAATGTCATGCTCTCCGTCGTCAACGCCCGCACCACCGAGGAAGAAGTGATGGCCGAGGGCTATTTCCGCAAGTCGGACCTGAGCTTCGGCGGCGGCGGCGGCCTGGGCTGGATGGGCGGCCTCGCCGCGGTCGGGGGTGGCGGCTACCAGAATACCGATATCGGTCAGGTGATCGTGCTGGCCTATCTGGACGCCTATACCAAGATGGTGACGCAGATGGGCGGCCTGCCCGAAAATGCGGCCGCTGCGGCGCCCGTCGCGCAATAAGGCGATAGCGCAGCTATAAGACGGGGCGCGGCCGACGACGGCGGCGCCCTTTTTGTTCAGCCCTCGCTGGTCACCGCACTCGTCGTGGCCAGTTGGGCGTCGCGGCGGCGCTTCCACCAGGCGATGATCGCTTCGCCGACGGGCCGCTCCACCACCCGGTTGATGACCGTGCCCAATGTCAGCGCCACGGTAAAGGCGGCGGCAAAGCCGAGCCACGGACTGTAGCCCGCCTTGGCGAACTCCAGCATGACGACGAAACCGACATGCTGGTGGATCAGATAGAAGCTGTAGCTGATCCCTCCCAGCCACAAGAGCGGACGCAGGCTGAGGAAGCGCAAATATCCATGGATCAGCGCGAGGTAGGTGATCATCAGGACACAGCCTACGATCGTCACGTCCCACGTCTCCATGGTCGCGATCGACAGCAGCGCGAGCGCCGCATAGGGGGCCTGCTGGATCAACGTCCGCTGACCCGACCAGAGGCGATAGGCCAGCATCCCGATCACGAAGAAGGGCGTATAGCGCAACACCAGCAGCATGATGATTCGTTCCGGCATGTCCGGCCACAGCCAGAACAGCCAGCGCACCGCCAGCCAGAACGCCAGCACCGGTTCCAGCCGCCGGATGCCGAAGAACCTCCAGATCGCGATCATGCAGAAATAGAAGGCGATCTCGACCGTCAGTGTCCAATAGGCGCCATCCACCTCCGGCATGAAGGCGAAGCCCTGGAGCATCGTGAAATTGGCGAGGATCGCGACCGGGCCGACCAGCAACTGCGTCGCCTGCGCCAGATATTCGATCCCCAGCGTCAGCAGCATCGCCACCAGATAGGCGGGATAGAGACGGGCGAAGCGATTGACGATGAAGTCGGCGACGGTACGGATGCGATCGAGCGTGAAGAAAATCGCGAAGCCCGAAATAGTAAAGAACAGCAGCACGCGATAATTGCCGCCGGGAAAGCTGAACGGCACATGCGAGGCTTGCGGAAACAGTTCGTGGAAGCGGGTCGAATAATGGAAAATCAGCACACACAGCGCGCCGATCCCGCGTAAAGCGTCCAATTCCGTCAAGCGGCCACGAGCGCGCAGCGATCCGTCCATGCGCCTCCATAGCAACAGCGGAGCAATGAATCTGCTACGATCATGGTTAACGGGCGCGGCCGATGCGCTTTTCTTTGCTGTTTTCTTTCCCGACAGCTTCGATCGGCCGCGTCGTGCCACGCGGCTCAGGGCGCAGGCGCTTCCGCCGCCCGTTTCAACCCCTGCAACTGCTCATCCAGCACCCGATCAACCAACGGCGCAATCCGGGCCGGAGGCGTACGCAGATAGCCCCCCACCACATAGGTCATGCGGACCTTCGTCCCCTTCCCCGCCGGCGTGAGCACAAGGTCGAGCGTACCGGTCGCCGCATCGGCCTGCAAAGGCCCCAGCGCGCCGGACAGGCGCAATTGCCGCCCCGGCGCGACATAGACGACGCGCCCATGCTCGACCGACCCCGACGCCCCGCCTGCCGCCGGGATCGTCTCGCAGAAGCAGCCGCCGGCGCGGGCATCCACGGTCATATTGGCCGAATCGCCGCTATAGCTGTGACTGTCACTCCACCAGCGGCCCGGCGTCAGCAGCAGTGCATAGACGGCATCGGGACCGGCTGCGATCTCGACGCTGCTTTCAATGACGAAACCGACATCGCCGGTGGCCGTAACGGCGGAATGGGCCGGGGCGGCCATCGCCGCACCAGCCCATCCCAATAATGTGATAATGCGCATATCCGCCCTCCCCTCGTCCGAAGGGCGGACACTAGCTCAGGCCGCGTCGCCGTCCAATATGGCCGCGATCGCCGCGCTCACCTCGCCCATATCGGCCATGCCATCGACCCGCGACACGATATCGCGCGCTTCGTAGATCGGCAGGATCGGCGCGGTCTTCGCGCGATATTCGGCCATGCGGGTACGCACGGTGTCCTCATTATCGTCCGGCCGGCGCTTGAATTCGTGACCGCCGCATTTGTCGCACGTGTCTTCGACCTTGGGCTTGTGGAACAGGTCGTGATAGCCCGCGCCACAGGTGCCGCAGGTGAAGCGACCGGTGATCCGCTCGACCAGCGCATCCTCGTCCACTTCCAGCTCGATCACATGGTCGAGCGTGCGGCTGCGATCCGACAATATGGTGTCGAGCGAATGGGCCTGCGCCTCGGTCCGCGGATAGCCGTCGAAAATAACGCCCGTCTCGGGCGCCAGCGCGTCGAGCGCCTCGCCGATGATGCCGGACACCACTTCGTCGGGAACCAGCGCGCCGGATTCCATCAGCGCCTTGGCCTGAAGTCCGACCGGCGTTCCGGCCTTCACCGCAGCGCGCAGCATGTCCCCCGTGGACAGTTGCACCATGCCGCGTTGCTCGACCAGTCGGCTCGCCTGCGTTCCCTTGCCGGCCCCCGGCGGGCCAAGCAGAATGATGTTCATTGCGCGCATACTCCCCTGTTGTGCGCCCTATCTGTGGTCGCCTAGCGCAGGCGCCCCTTGAGCTTCGCCTTCTTGATCAGGTCGCCATATTGGTGAGCGAGCAGATGGCTTTGAATCTGGGTCACGGTGTCCACCGTAACATTGACGACGATCAACAGGCTAGTCCCACCAAGGTAGAAGGGAATGCCCGCCCGCGCGATGGCGAATTCCGGCACCAGACAGATGAAGGCCAGATAGGCCGCGCCGATGACGGTGATGCGCGTCAGCACATAATCCAGATAATTTTCGGTATTCTTGCCCGGACGAATACCGGGAATGAAGCCGCCATTGCGCTTGAGGTTATCGGCCGTCTCTTCGGGATTGAACACCACGGCGGTGTAGAAGAAGCAGAAGAAGACGATGCCCAGACCATAGAGCCCCATATAGACCGGGCTGCCATGCGACAGATACTGGTTCAGCGTCAGGACGAAATCGCCCCACTTGCTTTCGCCCGCCACGGTCTGGCCCGCAAATTGCGAGATGGTCAGCGGCATCAGCAACAGCGAGCTGGCGAAGATCGGCGGGATGACACCCGCGGTATTGACCTTGAGCGGCAGATGGCTGCGGTCGGCCTGCATCAGGCCCTGGCGGGTCTGGCGCTTGGGATATTGGATCAGCACCCGGCGCTGCGCCCGCTCCATGAAGCAGATCAGCAGGATCAGGCCCAGCGCCATCACCATGACGAACATGATGAGCAGGCCGGAGATCGACCCTTCGCTGCCCGACTTGAACAGATTGCTGAGCGTAACCGGCAACTGGGCGACGATGCCCGCCATGATGATGAGCGACACGCCGTTGCCGATCCCGCGCGACGTGATCTGTTCGCCCAGCCACATCAGGAACATGGTGCCGCCGATCAGCGACACGACCGCGGTCAGGCGGAACAGCAGGCCCGGTTCGATCACCGCCGCGACACCCGACTGGGCGCCGAAGCTTTCAAGGCCCACGGCGATGAAATAGCCCTGCACCGCAGTCAGGCCCACGGTGCCATAGCGCGTCCACTGGTTCAGCTTCTTGCGGCCGCTTTCGCCTTCCTTCTTGATCGCCGCGAGTTGCGGCGAGAGGCTGGCGCCGAGCTGAACCACGATCGACGCGGTGATATAGGGCATCACGCCCAGCGCGATCAGGCTCATGCGCGACAGCGACCCACCCGAGAAGGTGTTGAAGATGTCGAGGATGCCGCCATTGGTCTGGCTGTAGAGCTGCGACAGGGCGGTCGGATCGACGCCGGGCAGCGGCACGAAGCTGAGGAAACGGAAGACGATCAAGGCGCCCAGCGTGAACCACAGGCGCTTCTTGAGGTCGGTCGCCTGGCTGAACTTTGCGAGGCTGAGATTGGATGCGAGCTGGTCGGCTCTCGATGCCATGGTGGCTGCCCTTCAAATCACTCTTGCCGGGGTATCAAGCCCCGGAGCGGAATCGCTCATCCCTTAGCGGGACGGGTCCGGCGTGTCGAACGGGGAGTTGTCGCCGGTGCGACAAATGGATTCCCCCCGATACGCATGACCCCGCCAACCCATATCGGGCAGCGGGGCCGCGCTTGCAAGTCTGCGAAAGGCGGATCAGCCCTTCTGGGCGGCCTTCTTGGCGGCCAGGGTAGTGCCCTTCTTCGCCTTGGCCTTGTCCGCCGCCGGAACGACTTCGATCACGTCGACCTTGCCACCCGCCTTTGCGACCGCCTCGATCGCGCTCTTCGACGCGCCGGCGACCAGGAAGCTGACCTTGGCGGTCAGTTCGCCCTTGGCGAGCAGACGGACGCCATCCTTGCCGCCACGGGTCAGGTTGGCGGCGTTCAGCGCCGCCTGATCGATGGTTGCAGCCGCGTCCAGCTTGCCGGCGTCGATCGCCTTCTGCACGGCGCCCAGGTTCACGATCGCATAGTCGTTCGCAAAGATGTTGTTGAAGCCGCGCTTCGGGATGCGCATGTGGAGCGGCATCTGGCCACCCTCGAAGCCGTTGATGGCGACGCCCGAGCGCGCCTTGGCGCCCTTCTGGCCGCGACCGGCGGTCTTGCCCTTGCCCGAGCCGATGCCGCGTCCGACGCGCATACGACCCTTGCGGGCGCCATCATTGTCACGGATGTCATTGAGTTTCATATCGTGCACTCGCTTTCGCTTGGTTCGCGCTGAATTGGGAAGCGCGGCCCATAGCGGGATGCGGGAGGCTTGTCACCCCCTAATGCGTCATGGCAGCCAGGCCGTCGCCAGCATCGCAACCGGCGGGGCGGCGTTGGGGCATGGCCGCTTAACTTCGCACATTTCCCGCCCATTCAGACATTTCATGGCTAGAATAGGCTATTATCTTGCGCCTCTGCTTGCGCCCTTTGCATCCATCGCCACGCCAGTTTGCCATGGCCGAGCGTTGTAGGACAGCGCGCAAGCAACCGACGACGCCGCCAAAAAGGAAAGGGCCGATTCGCGAACGCGAACCGGCCCTTTTCAATCTTGCCGCAGGGCGAAGGGTTTAGCCTTCGACCACCGCCACCATGTGCGGCAGCTTCTTGATCGCACCGCGGACTTCCGCCGTGTCTTCAAGCTCCACCACGCGGTGCATCTTGCCTAGGCCCAGGCCGATCAGAATCTTCTTCTGGTCGGCGGGGCGACGGATCGGCGAACCGATCTGCTTGATCTTGATTTTCGCCATGTCGCTTACTCCACAATCGCGTCGGCGTCAGCCGCCGCGACTTCGACCGAAGCGCCACCGCGACGAAGCAGGTCGGCGACCTTCTTGCCGCGACGCTGCGCCACCGACTTGGGGCTGGTCTGCTCGACCAGCGCCGCGAAGGTCGCACGGATCATGTTATAGGGGTTCGACGTGCCGTTCGACTTGGTCACGACGTCCGCGACGCCGAGGCTTTCGAACACGGCGCGCATCGGACCGCCGGCGATGATACCCGTACCGGCCGGGGCCGAACGGACCGTCACCTTGCCGGCGCCGAAATGGCCGAGACCGTCATGATGCAGCGTGCGGCCTTCCTTCAGCGGAACGCGGACCATCGCCTTCTTGGCGGCGGCGGTCGCCTTGCTGATGGCTTCCGGCACTTCGCGTGCCTTGCCATGACCGAAGCCCGCACGGCCCTTGCCGTCGCCGACGACGACCAGAGCCGCGAAACCGAAGCGCTTACCGCCCTTGACGGTCTTCGAGACGCGGTTGATGTGAACCAGCTTCTCGATCAGTTCTTCGCCCTGATCCTCGTCGCGGTTGCCGCCACGACGATCGTCGCGACGGCCACGGCCGCCACGCTCGCCACGGTTGCGATCATTGCCGCCACCGCCGCCGCGGTTGCCACGGCCACGGCCGGGACCACGACCTTCGGTTGGTGCAGTCGCCTCGGCGCCCTCGACGGGTGCGACGACTTCGTTGGTGTTTTCGTCAGCCATGATCAGAACTCCAGCCCGGCTTCACGGGCCGCATCGGCCAGCGCCTTGACGCGGCCATGGAACAGGAAGCCACCACGGTCGAACACGACGCGGGTGACGCCGGCAGCGGTCGCCGCGGCGGCGACGCGCTTGCCGACATCGGCAGCCGCTTCGGACGTGGCGCCGGTCTTGCCGCGCACGTCCTTGTCCAGGGTCGATGCGGCGGCAACGGTCTTGCCCTGCGCGTCATCGATGACCTGGGCGTAGATGTGACGGCCCGAACGGTGAACGCTGAGGCGCGGGCGGGTGCCCGAAACAGCCTTGAGCGCGGTGCGAACGCGGCGACGACGCCGCGCGAAGAGGGAAAGCTTTGCCATCTTACTTCTTCTTCCCTTCCTTGCGGAAGATGAATTCGCCGGCGTATTTGATACCCTTGCCCTTATAGGGTTCGGGCTTGCGCCAGCGACGGATCTCGGCCGCTACCTGACCGACCTGCTGCTTGTCGATGCCGCTGATCTCGACCGTGGTGTTATCCGGGGTCTTGATCTCGATCCCGTCGGGGATCGCGAAATCGACGTCATGGCTGTAGCCAAGCTGCAGCTTCAGGTTCTTGCCCTGCGAGTTGGCGCGGTAGCCGACACCGGTGATGAGCAGCTTCTTGGAGAAGCCCTCGGTCACGCCGGTGATCAGGTTCTGCACCAGCGTCCGCTGCATACCCCAGAAGGCGCGCGCCTGCTTGGTCTTGTTGGCCGGCTGCACGGAGATGCCGTCATTTTCCAGCGTGTAGCTGATCTCGTCGCGCATCTGCAGGGCCAGCGTCCCCTTGGGACCCTTGACCGACAGCTGCCCGCCTTCGATGGTTGCGGTCACCCCTGCGGGGATCGCGACCGGCTTTTTACCGATGCGGCTCATTAGAACACCTCCGCCAGCACTTCGCCGCCGACATTCTGTTCGCGCGCTTCGGCGTCGGACAGAACACCGCGAGGCGTCGAGACAATGGTGATGCCCAGGCCGTTGCGAATCACCGGAAGTTCCTTGGAACCCGAATAGACGCGGCGGCCAGGCTTGGAAACGCGGGCGACATGCTTGATCGCCGGCTGGCCTTCGAAATATTTCAGCTCGATGCGCAGGCCCGGGTGATTGCCGAGGGCTTCCTCGGAATAACCACGGATATAGCCTTCGCGCTGGAGCACGTCGAGCACGCGGGCGCGCAGCTTGGACGCCGGGGACATAACACTGTCCTTCTTCGCCTGCTGCCCGTTGCGGATGCGGGTGAGCATATCACCCAGGGGATCGGTCAATGCCATCTCAAATGATCCTTACCAGCTCGACTTGGTGACGCCGGGGATCAGGCCCTTGTTGGCCAGATCACGCAGCTGCACGCGGCAGAGGCGGAATTTGCGGTAATAAGCGCGGGGACGCCCCGTCAGTTCGCAGCGGTTCCGAACGCGGGTCGGATTGCCGTTGCGGGGGATCTCCGCCATCTTCAGACGCGCGATCAGACGATCGCTGTCATCGGCCGCGGTATCATTCGCGATCGCCTTGAGCTTGGCATAACGGCCGGTATATTTCTTCACCAGCTTCTTGCGGCGCTCGTTCTTGTTGATCGAACTCAGTTTCGCCATGACTTAAGTTCTCTTCCTTAGCTTAAGCGTTGGGAGAGAAGCGGGGCCTTATCAGGCCGCCTGCTTCTCTTCTTCCTGCGGGAAGGGGAAGCCGAAGAGGCGCAGCAGTTCGCGCGCTTCGTCGTCCGTCTTCGCGGTGGTGGTGACGATGATGTCCATGCCGCGCACCTTGTCGACGCGGTCATAGCTGATCTCGGGGAAGATGATCTGCTCCTTGATGCCGAAGGCATAATTGCCACGGCCGTCGAAGCTCTTCGGGTTGAGACCACGGAAGTCGCGCACGCGGGGCAGCGCGATATTGATCATGCGGTCAAGGAATTCATACATGCGCTCGCGGCGCAGTGTGACCTTGGCACCGATCGGCATGCCTTCACGCAGCTTGAACTGCGCGATCGACTTTTTCGCCTTGGTGATGACCGGCTTCTGGCCGGCGATCAGTTCCATTTCCTCGGCGGCCTGCGTGACCTTCTTCTTGTCCTGGGTCGCTTCGCCCACGCCCATGTTGAGCGTGATCTTGTCGATCTTGGGGACTTCCATGACGTTCTTGTAACCGAACTTCTCGGTCATCGCCTTGGCGATTTCAGCGTCATACTGCGCCTTGGAGCGCGGGATATATTTGTCGGCCATTACAGCACCTCACCGGACTTGACGGCGACGCGGACCTTCTTGCCGTCGCGGTCCTCGAAACGGACGCGGGTCGGCTTGCCATCCTTGTCGGCGACAGCGACGTTCGAAATGTGCAGCGGCGCAGGCTTGCGCTCGATGCCACCCTGCGGATTCGCCTGGTCGGGCTTGCGATGCTTGGCATGCACGTTGATGCCTTCGACAAGAACCTTGTCGTCCTTGGGCATCACCTGCAGGACGGCGCCGGTACGGCCCTTGTCCTTGCCAGCCAGGACGACGATCTTGTCGCCCTTCTTGATCTTAGCAGCGCTCATTACAGCACCTCGGGAGCAAGGCTGATGATCTTCATGTGCTTCTTGGCGCGCAGCTCGCGAACGACCGGGCCAAAGATACGGGTGCCGATCGGCTCCTCGTTCTTGTTGATCAGCACAGCGGCGTTGCCGTCGAAACGGATGACCGAACCGTCTGCACGGCGGATATCCTTGGCGGTACGCACGATGACGGCGCGATGCACGTCACCCTTCTTCACCTTGCCACGCGGCGCAGCTTCCTTGATCGAGACGACGATGATGTCGCCCACGCCAGCGAAGCGACGCTTCGAGCCGCCCAGCACCTTGATGCACTGGACGCGCTTGGCGCCGCTGTTATCAGCGACGTCAAGATTGGATTGCATCTGGATCATTGGATCCGGTTCCTTCTTATTTGGCCTACCGGGGCAATTCCCGGCGGTTCCGAATTCATCTGCCTAGAGCTCGGTGACTCTACGCGAAGCGCGGGCCTGTAACCCTTTCCGAAGGAAAAGGCCAGCCCCGCGCCGCATTTTTCACCGAAGGCTCAGCGAGCCGTCCCTCAGGCCGCCGTTTCCGGCGACTTGTGGGTGTCCACGCGCTCGATCACCTTCCAGGTCTTGAGCTTGGAAATCGGGGCGGTCTCTTCGATTCGGACCGTCTCGCCTTCCTTGTAGACATTGCCCTCGTCATGGGCATGGTACTTCTTCGAACGGCGGATGATCTTGCCGTAGAGCGCATGCTTAACCTTGCGCTCTACACGAACCACCACCGTCTTGTCGGTCTTGTCGGAAACCACCGTTCCCGTCAGCACGCGCTTGGGCATCGTGTGTTTCCTTTACTTCGCGGCGGAGCTGTTACGCTCCGTCTGCAGGGTCTTGATCTGCGCGATCGACCGACGGACTTCCTTGACGCGGCTGGGCTTTTCCAGCTGGTTGGTGGCCGCCTGGAAACGCAGATTGAACTGCTCGCGCTTCAGGTTGTTCAGTTCGGTCGACAGTTCGTCGTCCGTCTTGGTCTTCAGGTCTGCAACATTCGCCATGTGCTTAACCCTCCAGATGCGAGGTGTCGCCGAGGCGGGCGACGACCTTGGTCTTGATGGGCAGCTTCATCGCGGCGCGCGAGAAGGCCTCTGCTGCGAGCGGACCGGGCACGCCGTCCAGTTCGAACAGGATGCGACCCGGCTTGACGCGGGCGGCCCAATATTCGACCGAACCCTTGCCCTTGCCCTGACGGACTTCGGCAGGCTTCTTGGAAACCGGCACGTCGGGGAACACGCGGATCCACAACCGGCCCTGACGGCGGATGTGGCGGGTGATCGCGCGGCGAGCCGCTTCGATCTGGCGTGCGGTGACGCGCTCGGGTTCCATGGCCTTGAGACCATAGGAGCCGAAGTTCAGGGCCGAGCCACCCTTGGCATCGCCCTTGATCCGACCCTTGAAGGTCTTGCGGAACTTCATTTTCTTCGGTTGCAGCATGACGCTATTACCTTCTTATCTTCAGCGCGCCGGGCGCACGCCGGAGGTCTGAGCCTCCAGCATCAGCCGGTCGGTGGCCATCGGATCGTGACCAAGGATTTCGCCCTTGAAGATCCAGACCTTGATGCCGCACACGCCATAGGCGGTGTGTGCCGTGGCTTCGGCATAGTCGACGTTCGCACGCAGCGTATGCAGCGGAACGCGGCCTTCGCGATACCATTCGACGCGCGCGATCTCCGCGCCGCCCAGACGGCCGCCGCAGGTGATCTTGATGCCTTCGGCGCCCAGACGCAGGGCCGACTGCACCGCACGCTTCATCGCCCGGCGGAACGCCACGCGGCGTTCGAGCTGGTCGGCGATGCCCTGTGCGACGAGCTTGCTATCGATTTCCGGCTTGCGAATCTCGACGATGTTCAGCGACACGTCGGACGAGGTCAGCGCGCCCAGCTTCTTGCGAAGCTTTTCGATGTCCGCGCCCTTCTTGCCGATGATGACGCCCGGACGGGCGGCGTAGATCGACACGCGGCACAGCTTGGCCGGACGCTCGATCACGACCTTGGAGATCGCGGCCTGCGGCAGGGTCTTGAAGATGAACTGGCGGATCTTGAGATCCTCCAGCAGCAGGCGACCATAGTCGGCGCCTTCGGCGAACCAGCGGCTGTCCCAGGTGCGGTTGATCTGCAGACGCAGACCGATCGGATTGCTCTTGTGGCCCATGTGCTTACGCCTCCGCTTCTTCGCCAGCTTCACGCACGACAATGCGCACGCGGCTGAAGGGCTTGAGGATCCGGGTCGACTTGCCGCGGCCGCGCGCGTGGAAGCGCTTCAGGGTGAAGCTCTTGCCCACCGATGCTTCCGCGACGACCAGCGAATCGACGTCGAGATTGTGGTTGTTTTCCGCGTTGGCGATGGCCGAAGCCAGCACCTTGCGCACGTCGACCGCCATCGCCTTCTTGGAGAAGGCGAGGATGTTCAGCGCGTCCTCGACCTTGCGGCCGCGGATGAGCGTGGCGACCAGGTTCAGCTTCTGGGCCGAACCACGGATCTGCGTGCCAACGGCCAGCGCCTCATTGTCGGCGACGCGACGGGGAGCCTTTTCCTTGCTCATCAGCGCTTGCCCTTCTTGTCGGCGGCGTGGCCGGGGAAGAAGCGGGTCGGGGCGAATTCGCCCAGCTTATGACCCACCATATCCTCGTTCACGGAGACCGGAACATGCTTGCGGCCGTTATAGACGTTGAACGTCAGGCCAACGAACTGCGGCAGGATGGTGGAACGGCGCGACCAGGTCTTGATCGGCGCACGGCCACCCGCGTCCTGCGCGGTTTCCGCCTTCTTCAGAAGGCTGAGGTCCACGAAAGGACCTTTCCAGACGGAACGAGCCATCTCGCTTACCTCTTCTTCTTCGCATGGCGGCTACGGATAATCATCTTGTCCGTCGCCTTGTTGTGGCGGGTGCGCGCACCCTTGGTCGGCTTGCCCCATGGCGTAACCGGATGACGGCCGCCCGAGGTGCGGCCTTCACCACCGCCATGGGGGTGATCGACCGGGTTCTTGGCGACGCCGCGCGTCAGCGGGCGGATGCCGTTCCAACGGTTGCGGCCAGCCTTGGCGAGGTTGGTGTTGCCATTGTCCGGGTTGCTGACGGCGCCGATGGTGCCCATGCAATCCGAACGGATGTAGCGCTGCTCGCCCGAGGACAGACGCACCATCACCATGCCGCGATCGCGACCGACGAGCTGGGCGTAGGTGCCCGCAGACCGGCAGAGCTGGCCGCCCTTGCCCGGCTTCATCTCGATGTTGTGGATGATCGTGCCGACCGGCATCTGACCCAGTTCCATCGCGTTGCCCGGCTTCACGTCGGTCTTCTTGCCGGCGATGACCTTGTCACCGGGGGCAAGACGCTGCGGCGCCAGAATATAGTTCTGGGTGCCGTCGGGATAGTTGACCAGCGCGATGAAGGCGGTGCGGTTGGGGTCATATTCCAGACGCTCGACCGTACCTTCGACATCCCACAAGCGGCGCTTGAAGTCGATGATGCGATAGCGCTGCTTATGACCGCCACCGATGCCGCGCGAGGTCACATGACCCTTGTTGTTGCGGCCGCCGGTCTTGCGCTTGCCTTCGGTCAGCGCCTTGACGGGCTTGCCCTTGTGCAGGCTGGACTTGTCGACCAGGATCAGGCCGCGGCGGGCCGGGCTGGTCGGGTTATAATGCTTCAGAGCCATCTCAGCGGACTCCCTCGGTGATGTCGATCGACTGGCCTTCGGCCAGGCGGACGATCGCCTTCTTCACGTCCGAACGCTTGTAGGGCTTGCCCTTCCAGCGCTTCGTCTTGCCCTTCGTGACCAGCGTGTTGACGCTCTTGACGTCCACACCCCAGATCGCTTCGACAGCGGCCTTGATCTCAGGCTTTGAGGCATCGCCCGCCACCTTGAAGACCACGGCGTTGTTTTCGCTGAGAAGAGTCGACTTCTCGGTGATGTGGGGGGCGACAACCACGTCATAATGACGGTTGTCGACGGTCCCGGCTTGCTTTTTAGCCATTGAAACGGGCCTCCAGCTTTTCGACCGCGGCGCGGGTGAGCACCAGCGAGTCGGCTTTCAGGATGTCATAGACATTGGCGCCAACGGCAGGGAGCAGGTCCACGCCGATGATGTTCGCCGAAGCCTTCGCGAAGCTGACGTTGACCGCGTCGCCGTCGATGAACAGCACCTTGGTGAGGTTCAGCTTGGCGAGGCTGGCGACCAGCGCCTTGGTCTTGCCTTCGGCGACGTCCAGGCTGTCGATGATCGTGAGCGTGCCGCTCTTGACCTTCGACGACAGCGCCATCTTCAGACCCAGCGCGCGAACCTTCTTGTTCAGCGAGGGGTTGAAGTCGCGGACGCGGGCGCCGTGCGCCTTACCACCACCGATGAACACCGGCGCGCGGCGATCGCCGTGACGGGCGGTGCCGCCGCCCTTCTGGCGGCCGAACTTCTTGCCGGTGCGGGCAACATCGCTACGCTCGCGGGTGCCGCGGGCGGTGCCGCGACGCTTTTCGAGCTGCCAGGTGACGACGCGGTGCAGGATGTCGGCGCGGGGCTCGACACCGAACACGGCATCGTTAAGCTCCAGATCGCCAGCTTCCGCTGCGTCGAGGGTCTGTACCTTGACCTTCATGGTTTAGCCCTCCTGGCCTTCGGTCGCTTCAGGCGCCGCGGCGTCTTCCGCCGGGGTGTTCGCCGGAGCGTCATTGCTGTTGTCAGCCTTCTTCAGGCTGGCGGGGTACGGCACGTCGGCCGGACGGGGAACCTTGACCGAGTCCTTGATGGTCAGCCAGGTGCCCTTGGCGCCCGGAACGCTGCCCTTGACGAAGATCAGGCCACGCTCGACGTCCGTGCGGACGATTTCGAGATTCTGCTGGGTCCGCTCGCGGTCGCCCATATGGCCGGCCATCTTCTTGTTCTTGAAGACGCGGCCCGGATCCTGGCGGTTACCGGTCGAACCATGCGCACGGTGGCTGATGGACACGCCGTGGGTGGCGCGCATACCGCCGAAGCCCCAACGCTTCATCGCACCGGCAAAGCCCTTGCCCTGCGTGTGACCCGACACGTCGACCAGCTGGCCGTCGATGAAATGGTCTGCGGCGATTTCAGCGCCGACGTCGAGGAGCGCATCCTCGGCGACGCGGAATTCGACCAGGCGAGCCTTCGGCTCGACCTGCGCCTTGGCGAAGTGGCCACGCTGCGGCTTGGCGACATTCTTCACCTTGGCGACACCGGCGCCGAGCTGGACGGCGACATAGCCGTCGCTGTCGACATCCTTGCGGGCCACGACCTGATTGCCCTCAAGGGCCAAAACCGTAACCGGGATATGGCGTCCGTCCTCTTGGAACAGACGGGTCATCCCGACTTTCTTAGCGATCACGCCTGTGCGCATCACTGATTACTCCCATAGAGGCCCGTCTTAGCAACGGGCGTATCCAACGAAAAAACCGCTCAGCATCTCTGCTTCGCGGCCCAACCCAATGTATAGATCACCCCGTCCGGGTTGGATGCCACCCCCTGCTCGGGAATAGCGACGGGGGACCAGAACCACAGACCCGCTGGTTGCCCAGTGCTGTGCGGTATCCCTTGTGTCGTGTGAGCTTCCGGTTTCCCGAAATGCCCGATACCCTGCTCTCTTTTCAGAAAGCAGGGACTTGCCGGCTTAGGCCAGCTTGATCTCGACGTTCACGCCGGCAGCCAGGTCCAGCTTCATCAGCGCGTCGACCGTCTGCGGCGTCGGCTGCACAATGTCAAGCATACGCTTGTAGGTGCGGACCTCGAACTGCTCGCGCGACTTCTTGTCGATGTGCGGACCACGGTTGACCGTGAACTTTTCGATGCGCGTCGGAAGGGGAATGGGACCGCGAATAAGGGCGCCGGTGCGGCGGGCGGTGTCGGCGATGTCGCCGGTCGCCTGATCAAGCACGCGATGATCGAACGCCTTGAGGCGGATGCGGATGTTGCTGTCCATAGTTCCTGTACCGATGCGAAAGAGCCAAAAACGTAGAGCATTTTCAAAAATCAGCCGGAGCAGCCGATGATTTGTGAAAATGCGCCAACCAAAAAATATCCGCCCCGCAAACTGCCCTTCTAGCTCTTGCGAGCCGGAGAAAGGCGATCCGGGGCGGTTAAAATCCTCAGCGGCACGAATCGGGTGATTCGCGCCGCTGCGGTCCTATATTACTTCGAGATCGTGCCGACAACCCCTGCGCCGACGGTGCGGCCGCCTTCGCGGATCGCGAAGCGCAGGCCGGCGTCCATGGCGATCGGGGCGATCAGCTTCACGCCGAGCTTCACGTTGTCGCCAGGCATGACCATCTCGGTGCCCTCGGGGAGGATCACTTCGCCGGTCACGTCCGTGGTGCGGAAGTAGAACTGCGGACGATAGTTGGCGAAGAACGGGGTGTGACGGCCGCCTTCTTCCTTCGACAGGACGTACACTTCGGCATCGAACTCGGTGTGCGGGGTGATGGTGCCGGGCTTCGCCAGAACCTGACCACGCTCCACGTCTTCACGCTTCGTGCCGCGCACCAGGGCGCCGATATTGTCGCCTGCACGACCTTCGTCGAGCAGCTTGCGGAACATTTCCACACCGGTGACGGTCGTCTTGGTGGTGTCCTTGAGGCCGACGATCTCGACTTCTTCACCAACCTTGATGATGCCGGTTTCGACACGGCCGGTGACGACGGTGCCGCGACCCGAGATCGAGAACACGTCTTCGATCGGCATCAGGAAGGGCTTGTCGACCGGACGCTCGGGCTGCGGGATCCAGCTGTCGACGGCCGCCATCAGCGCCAGAACGGCGTCATGGCCGATTTCAGGCGTCTTGTCCTGCAGCGCGGCAACGGCCGAACCGGGGATGACGGGGATGTTGTCGCCGTCGAAATCGTAGCTGCTGAGCAGTTCGCGGATTTCCAGCTCGACCAGCTCGAGGATTTCGGCGTCGTCGACCAGGTCGACCTTGTTCATGAACACGACAAGCTGCGGCACGCCGACCTGACGGGCGAGCAGGATGTGCTCGCGGGTCTGGGGCATCGGGCCGTCGGTGGCCGACACCACCAGGATCGCGCCGTCCATCTGGGCGGCACCGGTGATCATGTTCTTGACGTAGTCAGCGTGACCCGGGCAGTCGACGTGCGCATAGTGACGGGCTTCGGTCTCATATTCGACGTGGGCGGTCGAAATGGTGATGCCGCGCTCGCGCTCTTCAGGCGCCTTGTCGATGTTGTCGTACGACGTGAAGGTCGCGCCGCCGGTCTCGGCCAGCACCTTGGTGATCGCTGCGGTCAGCGAGGTCTTGCCATGGTCGACGTGACCGATGGTGCCGATGTTGCAGTGCGGCTTGTTCCGCTCAAACTTAGCCTTAGCCATTTTATCCTACCTTCTAATCAAAATCAGCTTGGGTCTGACCGCTCGGCCGCGCCTCGCGAAGGCGCGTCCATAGCAGCAAATTTACAGATTACCAGCCCCTAACCGAGCCGTTCGCACGGCTCGGCACGGGAAAGTCATCAGGCCATCTTCGCCTTGACTTCATCCGCCACATTCTGCGGCACTTCGTCATAGTGCGAGAAGATCATCGAATAGTTCGCACGCCCCTGAGTGAACGAACGCAGCGAGTTCACATAGCCGAACATGTTGGCCAGCGGAACCATCGCCTCGACCACCTGCGCGTTGCCGCGCGTATCGGTGCCCTGGATCTGGCCGCGACGGCTGTTCATGTCGCCGATGACGTCGCCCAGATATTCTTCCGGGGTGACGACTTCGACCTTCATGACCGGTTCGAGCAGCGTGATGCCCGACTTCTGCGCGACTTCGCGCATCGCAGCACGGCCGGTGATTTCGAACGCCAGAGCCGACGAGTCGACGTCATGATAGGCGCCGTCATACAGGTTGATTTCGAAATCGATGATCGGGAAGCCGATCAGCGAACCGGTCGCCGCGGTTTCGCGCATACCCTTCTCGATCGCCGGGATATATTCCTTGGGAATATTACCGCCCTTGATCTCGTCCTTGAAGATGATGCCCGCGCCGCGCTCGCCCGGCGTGACCTTCACCTTGATGCGGCCGAACTGGCCGGTGCCGCCCGACTGCTTCTTGTGGGTGTAGTCGACGTCGACGGCCTTCTTGAGATATTCGCGATAGGCCACCTGCGGCGCACCGACATTCGCCTCGACCTTGAACTCGCGCTTCATGCGGTCGACCAGGATTTCGAGGTGAAGCTCGCCCATGCCCTTGATGATGGTCTGGCCCGATTCGTGATCGGTCGAGACGCGGAAGGACGGATCTTCGGCGGCCAGGCGGTTGAGCGCGACGCCCATCTTTTCCTGGTCGGCCTTGGTCTTGGGTTCCACCGACAGTTCGATGACCGGCTCGGGGAATTCCATCCGCTCCAGGATGATCGGCTTGCGCTCGGCGCACAGCGTATCCCCGGTGGTGGTTTCCTTCATGCCCGCCAGCGCAACGATGTCGCCGGCATAGGCCGCGTCGATGTCTTCACGGCTGTTCGCATGCATCAGCAGCATACGACCGATCTTTTCCTTCTTGTCCTTGACCGAGTTCAGATAAGTGCCCTTGGTCAGGGTGCCCGAATAGACGCGCAGGAAGGTCAGCGAGCCGACGAACGGATCGTTCATGATCTTGAACGCCAGACCCGAGAAGGGCGCGTCGTCCGCGGTCGCGCGGCTGTCGGGTTCGTCGGTGTCGGGATTGATGCCCTGCACGTCTTCGATGTCGAGCGGCGAAGGCAGATAGTCCACGACGGCGTCGAGCAGGGGCTGAACGCCCTTGTTCTTGAACGCCGAGCCGCACAGCACCGGCACGAACGACTGGTTCAGCGTACCCTTGCGGATCAGCGCCTTGAGCGTCGCGGTGTCGGGCAGATTGCCTTCGAGATAGGCTTCCATCGCCTCGTCGTCCTGTTCGACGGCGAGTTCGATCAGCTTTTCGCGATATTCGGCAGCCTTGTCGGCGAGGTCGGCCGGAATCTCTTCATAGGAGAATTCGGCGCCCAGATTCTCATCCTTCCAGATGATGGCGCGATTTTCGACCAGGTCGACCAGGCCCTTGAACTCGCTCTCCGCACCGATGGGGAGATAGAGGACGGCCGGGATCGCACCCAGGCGATCGATGATCGTCTGCACGCAATAATAGAAATTGGCGCCGGTGCGGTCGAGCTTGTTGATGAAGCACATCCGCGGAACCTTGTACTTGTCCGCCTGGCGCCACACGGTTTCCGACTGCGGCTCAACGCCGGCAACGCCGTCGAACGCGGCGACCGCGCCGTCCAGCACGCGCAGCGAACGTTCGACTTCGATGGTGAAGTCGACGTGACCGGGGGTGTCGATGATGTTCAGGCGGTGATCGTTCCAGATGCACGTGGTCGCAGCCGACGTGATGGTGATCCCACGCTCCTGCTCCTGCTCCATCCAGTCCATCGTGGCGGCGCCGTCATGGACTTCGCCGATCTTGTAGGACTTGCCGGTGTAGTAAAGGATACGCTCGGTCGTGGTGGTCTTGCCGGCGTCGATATGCGCCATGATACCGAAATTGCGATACTTCTCGAGCGGATGGCTGCGGGCCATGATGCTTCTCCGTTGCCGGTGCGCCGGCGGTTGGGGATTCGTTTGATCTGGGCGTGGCCCCTAAACCAATCCGTTCGCCATGGGTAGACCCACGACGAACGGATGGATTTTTAGAGCGAAAAACGGGACGGACACCCTGCGGCGACCTTCCCGTTCATCATTGTTACCAGCGATAGTGCGAGAAGGCGCGGTTCGCTTCCGCCATGCGGTGCGTGTCTTCGCGCTTCTTCACGGCATTGCCGCGGTTGTTGGCGGCGTCCAGCAACTCACCCGACAGGCGCGCGGCCATCGTGGTTTCGCTGCGGTTGCGCGCTGCGGTGATCAGCCAGCGGATCGCCAGGGCCTGCGACCGCTCGGGGCGGACTTCGACAGGAACCTGATAGGTCGCACCGCCGACGCGGCGGCTGCGGACTTCGATGCCGGGCTTCACATTGTTCAGCGCGTCATGGAACAGGCCGATCGGATCCTTCTTGGCGCGGGTCTCGACGGTTTCGAGAGCGCCATAGACGATCGATTCAGCAACGGCCTTCTTGCCGTCCTGCATGATGCTGTTCATGAACTTGGACAGAACCTGATCGCCATATTTGGGATCGGGCAGGATGATGCGCTTTTCGGGGCGACGACGACGTGACATATTATTGTTCTCCCCTTACTTCGGACGCTTCGCGCCGTACTTCGAACGGCTCTGCTTGCGATCCTTGACGCCCTGGGTATCCAGAACGCCGCGAAGAACGTGGTAGCGCACGCCCGGAAGATCTCGCACACGGCCACCGCGGATCAGCACGACGCTGTGCTCCTGCAGGTTATGGCCTTCACCCGGAATATAGGTGATGACTTCGCGCTGGTTGACCAGGCGAACCTTGGCCACCTTGCGAAGCGCCGAGTTCGGCTTCTTCGGGGTCGTCGTATAGACGCGGGTGCAAACGCCGCGCTTCTGCGGGTTTGCATCCATTGCAGGGACCTTGCTCTTGGTCTTCTGCAGCTCGCGGCCCTTGCGGACCAGCTGGTTGATTGTTGGCATGAAGCCCTTCACCTTTTTCAGTTACTTTACCTGGGCATCCCCGCGTCTCGCACCGCCTGGAGGACTGATTCGTCCAAACGGCAAAGGCCCCGGTGGGCATAAGCCCCCTGGAGCCGCAAGAGCACCCGGTAATGTTCAGCTCTAGTGTCGCCCAGTTGATATGACGCGAGGAGACGAGTCTTCGCACGGCAAGGCCGCTGGGCAGCCGCGCCTATAGCCATCGACGCCCGGCCGGTCAAGCGAGCAGCGGAGGCGGCGATCGGCGCTTTTCAGGTACACGCTTTTTCAGGCACTTAGTAAATTGATAACCTTAACAGTCCTATGATGACGGCCCGCTCAGCCTGGACGCGACGTGACGATATTATCCCCTTTCACCGGCGAGTTTCGCGATCCCGACCGGGAATCGGCGTTTCAGGCCGAACGACTCCCCGAAACCCGCCGCCATGCCAGAACCTTGTTCGCCCTGTCGGCACTGCTGAACGCCATCTTCCTGATCAGCGACTGGCGCTTTGCCGGCACCCCCCATTTCTGGGTCGCCATTCCCGCCCGCCTCGCCGTCGTCGCAGGGTCGCTGCTGTGCCTCGCCCTGTGGCGCTACACCCGCAGCTTCTCCGCGCTGGAGCGACTCTGCTTCCTGTGGCAGGGGATCACCGCCATCGGCGTGGCGCTGCTCGTCAGTTCGCGCAGCGACATTGCCCTCTTCGTGCTGGTCATGCTGCCGCTCGTCTTCTACCTCGTCGTGCCCACCAGCTTCCGCGGCAATGCCGGCGGCGGCCTGGCCTGCGCGGCCGCGATGCTGACCGGCTATCTTGCCCCTGCGCCGCATAGCCAGACAGCGATCGGCATGGTCCTGGCGATGCTGATCCTGCATTGCGGCATGTGGATGGCCATCACCCGGCACAACCGGCTGCAACGGCAGGAATGGACGGCCGGCCGACTGGCGCAGGCGGCGCAGGCGGCACTGGCCAACAGCCTCGACGCGCTGGAGCGGATGTTCATGGCCGTGCCCATCCCTCTGCTCGTCACCCGGCACGACGGCAGCATCCTGCGCCTGAACCAGGCCGCGCAGGACGCCTTTGCCGCCGGCAGCGACATCCCCCTTGCGCATGTCGAGCAGACCTATGTCGACCTGCCGATCCGCAACCTGCTGTTCGGGATGTTGCAGCGGGAGGAGCGCGTCGACAATTTCGAATGCCGCCTGCGCCGGGCGGACGGACAGATTCGCGACACATTGCTGTCCTCGCGCCCGATCGTCGTCGACGACACGCCCTGCATCGTGACCAGCGTGGTGGACATCACCGAACGCAAGGAAGCCGAACAACATCTCGAGCGGCTGGCCATGACCGACGCACTGACCGGCCTTGCCAACCGCGCCCATTTCATGGCGGCGGTGACCCAGGCGACGAGCGGCCCGGCCAGCCGACTGGTGGATTCGGCCCAATCGGCGATCTTGCTGATCGATCTGGACGAATTCAAGCGGGTCAACGATACCGCGGGGCATGATGCGGGCGACGCGCTGCTCTGCGCCGTAGCGGACCGCCTGCGCCTGGCGCTGCGACCGGGCGACCTGGTGGCGCGCATGGGCGGCGACGAATTTGCCGTATTGCTGACCCGCCTGCGCGACATCGACGCCTTGATGCCGATCCTGGCGCGCATCACCGATCATCTCCATGCGCCGCTCAGCTATCGCGGCCGGCCGATCGAGGCGCGGGTCAGCATCGGCGTGGCGCTCTTCCCGGACCATGGCGGCGATGTCACCGCGCTGGTCAAACATGCCGACATCGCCCTCTACCACGCCAAGAATAGCGGGCGCGGGCGCGCGACCCTGTTCGAGCCGGCGCTGCTCGCCAATTGGGAGCGCGAGGCGACCATGCTCGACCGGGCGCGGCACATTCTGGCGCAGGAACGCCCCTGCCCGTGGTATCAGCCCAAAATCGATCTCGCCACTGGCGCGCCGGTGGGATTTGAAGCCCTGTTCCGCTGCCCCACGACCGCCGGCGCGGTCATCATGCCCGCCGACATCGCGGCCGCCTTCGAACATCCCGAACTCGGCCCCGCCATCACCGCGCAGATGATCGACGGCATCCTGGCCGACTGCCGCCGCTGGCGCGACGCCGGCCTGCCCTTCGGCCATGTCGCCTTCAACGTGTCGGGCGCCGACCTCAACGACGATGATTTCGCCGACCGCCTGCTGCGCCGCCTGGCGGACGCCGATCTTCCGCCCTCGATCATCGAGCTGGAAGTAACCGAATCGGTATTTCTGGGGCGCAATGCCGACCGGGTGGGACGCCTGCTGCAACGGCTGAGCGACGCGGGCGTCGCCATCGCCCTGGACGATTTCGGCACCGGCTATGCGTCGCTGTCGCACCTCAAGCAATTCCCGATCGACGTCATCAAGATCGACCAGCGCTTCGTCCGCGACCTCGAAACCGACCCGGACGACGCCGCCATCGTCCGCACCGTGCTGAACCTGGCCTATAGCCTGGGCATCCGTACCGTGGCGGAAGGCGTGGAGAACCAGCAGCAAGTGGACTATCTGCGGGCCGGCGGGTGCCATATGGGGCAGGGCTATCATTTCAGCGCCGCCATCCGCGCCGCGGATGTCGAAGCCATGCTCGGCCGGCAGGATCAATTCCGCCAGAGCTGAAATAAATCCGCAAATAATCGACCGAAGCAGGGAACAAAAAGCCAGACCGATCATTTCGCCGCATCGATCGCTCGACTCGTCACGACTCCGCAACGACGGATTCGCGCGAAAGGCAAAGCTTTGCTACCGGCCCCCTCGCTATATAAGAGTCGGGGTCGCATTGTCGCATCAGAAGAAGAAGGGGGTCGCTCCCCTCCGGGAACGGCTGCTCGCCCTATGCCCGGAACGGGAGATATTCCTCCGTTCCGGCGGCCAGGTGAAATTCCTCCGCATCTCCCGCCGCGCGCAGCTTGCCGCGATCGGCGTGACGTCCGCCGCGCTGCTCGGCTGGGGCGGCATGACTCTGTCGATGCTCGCCGGCAGCGCATCGGTCGCGCAGGAACGCGCCGCGCTGGCGCAGCAGGGCCGCTCGGTCGCCACTGCCGCCACCAAGGTCGAGGGCTATCGCAAGTCGGTCGAGGATCTGGCGCAGGATCTCGAAGCCCGCCAGGACTTCATGGACGACCTTTACAAGACCCATTTCGGCGATCAGGACGATAAGTCCGCGGGCAGCGACATGGCCGCCCCGACCAGGGCGGAAAAATCCGACGCGCTGACCGCCAAGATCAGCCTGGCGCCCGAAGCCGCACCGCTGGTCCGGCTGGAAGCGCGCCAGCGTCAATTCGCCACCCTGCTGACCGCCGCAGTCGAGCGCCGCGCGGACAAGGCCGCCGCCGCGATCCGCAGCTTCGGCCTCAACCCCGACAATCTCGCCCGCAGCGCCGCCCGCGCCCAGGGTGGCCCCTTCGTCCCATGGAAGGGCGACAAGGGCGCGCTGACCGACGAACTGGAAAATCTGGCCGACGCCATGTCGCGCATGGAATTTCTGGAACGCAGCCTGCTCACGATTCCCTCAGGCCGCCCGACCGGATCGCCGATGCTGACCAGCTCCTATGGATACCGTCGCGACCCGTTCAACGGCCATGCCGCCTTCCATGCCGGCCTCGACTTTCCCGGCCGCTACGGCCAGCCGATCACCGCCGCCGCCGACGGCAAGGTCAGCTATGTCGGCCAGCGCCAGGGCTATGGCAATGTCGTCGAGGTCGAACATGGCAATGGCATCATGACCCGCTACGCCCACCTGTCCGGTTTTTCCGCCCGCGTCGGCCAGAAGGTCGCGCGCGGCGACACCATCGCCCGGATGGGATCGACCGGCCGTTCGACCGGCACCCATCTCCATTTCGAGGTCCGGCTGAACGGCCAGGCCGTCAATCCCCGCCCTTTCCTGGAGGCCCGCAAAGATGTTCTCCAAGTCCAGCAAATCGCCACGGCCCGCTTCGCCGATGTCCGCGACCGGGGGTAAGTCCATCCCCTTCTCGCTGATCGGCGGCGACGTGACGATCACCGGCAACCTCGCCGCGTCGGTCGACCTGCATGTCGATGGCACCATCGAGGGCGACATAAGCTGCGCCGCCCTGGTGCAGGGGCCGGACAGCCGCATCACCGGCCATGTCACCGCGCAAAGCGCCCGCCTCGCCGGCCTGGTCGACGGGTCGATCGCCGCGGGCGAACTGGTGGTCGAAAGCAGCGCCCGGATCACCGGCGACGTCGTCTATGAACGCATCACCATCGAACCGGGCAGCCGCATCGAAGGCCGCTTCCGCCCCAGGGACAGCGACGCCCCCGCCGCCGAGTTGAAGCTGATCGCCAACGACAGCGCGGGTTGAATCCGCACTGAGAACAAGGGGGCATTACCCCTCCTCCGTTCGGGCTGAGCGAAGTCGAAGCCCTTGCCTGAACGCAGTGAAGGCACTTCGCTAACGCTCAGTGTGGCCCTTCGACTACGCTCAGGGCGAACGGTCGAGGGGAAGCGCTTCCACCCTAACCATATTTGTCACTGGCCCCGCCGCGGCCACGGTCCTACGCCCCGCACCGTCATCCCCAATAGGAAGAGGTGCGCCATGGAACGTCCCGACTTCTGGCCCGACATCCGCCGTTTCCTGCTCGCCTTCACCGGCAGCGGCCTCCTGATCGGCCTCTACACGCTGGTCAGCGTTCAGCCGCTGCCTTGAAGAGGCGCATTTCCAACTTAGATAGGTGGTGAAAAAGCAGATTTGACCCATTTTAATTTGAAAAGCGGACTTCCACGATCGCTGAAAAACTACTGGCTCTTCTCCAGCAAGAGCAAAAGCTGATTCCTCATGCCGTCCTTTAAGGCTCCGATCACTCGTGGCACCTCTGCATCTCCGGCCCCAAGCTTAACGTAAGCTCGCAATTTTCCTTCTTCGGCGTCACACTCAAAGTAGGCGGCATTCAAAGCCGCATCGGCACCCGCACGTGAGGCAGGAGGTTTCCATTTTGTTGTTACGCATCTGGCCCATTCTCCCGAAGGAGTGGTAGGCAATCCGCGTTGCCTAAGCTGAGCGACCTTTGCTCGCACAACAGCATCAACTTTTCTTATAAAAACAGAGGGATCGCCTTTTGCTTGAATAATCTTTACAGATAATGCCTGACCTTCAGCCAAACATGCATCCGCAGAATGCTCAGCAACAAGCGCCTCCGATATTTTTTCTTGAAAGTGCTGACCGACATAACCTGCGCGACAGATAGCCCATTTTGAAAATTCATCTTTTGCATTAGGATACGCCGCGTAGAGATCTTCAGCTTCGGCCGCAGCCCCATAGAATGAACCGATCGCCAACGCAGCGTAGGCAATAAATCGTAGCATTGAACGCCCCTGATCTCACCAGCATTCGCGAACTTCGTCACGACGCACTATTCGACATAAACTTCTAGAATATCACCTTCAACTCTCAGGCGTACAGTCTTCTCGCTAAGGCAACGCATAAGCGGCACCAAGTCGTTAACTGCCACACGCCCCCTCAATTCACTGGCGCCCGTCGCCGATAGCTCAGCGCCTCCGCCACATGCACCCGCCCGACCCGCTCCGCGCCCGCCAGGTCGGCGATCGTGCGGGCCACGCGCAGCACCCGCGTATAGCCCCGTGCCGACAGCTTCATCGCCGCGGCCGCCTGCGCCAGCAACTGTCGCCCGGCCTCGTCCGGCCCGGCGACCTCCTCCAGCCGCTCGCCATCCACCTCGGCATTAGTACGCACCTTACTCCCGGCATAGCGCGCCGTCTGGACGCGGCGGGCCACCGCGACCCGCGCCGCGACCTCAGCGGATCCTTCGGCGGGCGGTGGCAGCACCAGATCGGCGGCCGTCACCGCCTGCACCTCGACATGCAGGTCGATGCGATCCAATAATGGCCCGGACACCTTGGCCTGATAATCCGCCGCGCATCGTGGCGCGCGCGAACAGGCCAGCGCCGGATCGCCCAGATGGCCGCAGCGACACGGGTTCATCGCCGCAATGAGCTGCACCCGCGCAGGAAAGGTCACATGCGCGTTCGCCCGCGCCACCGTGACCTCGCCTGTCTCCAGCGGCTGGCGCAGCGAATCGAGCACTGTCCGCTGGAACTCCGGCAACTCGTCCAGAAACAGCACGCCCAGATGCGCCATGCTGACCTCGCCCGGCCGCGCCTTCAGCCCGCCGCCGACCAAAGCCGCCATCGACGCGCTGTGATGCGGGTTGCGAAACGGCCGCGCCCGACTGATCCGTCCACCCTCCAGCGTCCCGGCGACGCTCGCCACCATGGAGCTTTCCAGCGCCTCGGAAGGCGTCATCTCAGGCAATATGCCCGGCAGGCAACTCGCCATCAGCGATTTGCCTGCGCCCGGCGGCCCGACCATGAGCAGGTTGTGACATATTACACCCACGGCTATACGGGTAGCATGAACGCTTATATTTATGCCCGCTTCTCTTCAGCCGAACAGGCCAAAGGCAGTTCGCTGGAACGGCAACTGCATTACTGTCGCACTTTCTGTGAAGCCAAAGGCTGGAGCCATTCCCCCTCGCGCGAACTGGTAGACGAGGGCATCTCTGCCTATGACGGTTCTAACCGCTCTGGTCATAGTTCGCTGGCGAAATTCGAGCGGATGGCTCACGCGGGTGATATTCCGGACGGCAGCGTTTTGGTTGTGGAGCGCCTTGACCGCATCAGCCGAGAGTCACCCCACGCTGTGGTTCGGTTCGTATCCAGCATGCTCGAAGCAAATATAGCTATCGCCATAGCCAGCAATGATCGGCTTTACGTCGGAGACGTACCGTTTGACCAACTCATCGACATGGTTGTGACGGCAAAATTATCGAACGAGGAGAGCGAGAAAAAGTCAGAGCGCTTGCGGGCAGCCTGGACACGCAAGCGTCGTCGCGCTGCCGAGGGCGTCCCACTAACATCAATATGTCCTGCATGGCTGCGAAAAAGCGAGGATGGAACGCGATATCTAGTCGATGCTGATAAAGCTGGTGTCGTTCTCCGCATATTTGAGATGGCGGCTTCTGGCCATGGCCGCAGTCTGATTGCCCAAACCCTAAATAAAGAGGGCGTTCCTCCTATAAGTGGGCGCGCCAACGGCTGGCATCCCTCATATGTCCAAAAAATATTGGGCGGCAGAGCAGTTTTAGGTGAAGCGCAACTTCACACGCTGGAAGCAGGGCGGCGTGTACCACAGGGCGCGCCATTGAATGGCTACTTCCCGCTGATTGTACCCCACGATTTGTATCGGCGCGCACAAGCCGCGATCCGCGCGCGGACCCAGAAAGGCGGACGGCGTGGGGCGCAAATATCAAACTTGTTCACAGGGTTGATCAAATGTTCGGAGTGCGGTGGCTCGCTCACCTATAGGAATAAAGGAAAACCGAACGAGCAATATCTTGTCTGCGACGGTGCCTTACGCAGCCGAGGATGCCAGTCACGGCGGCATTGGAACTATCATGTCGTGGAAAACAGCATTTTGACGGAGTCGTTATCGATGCTGATAGACCTGGACCAAAAGCCCGGAAACGACCGCTTGCAGCAACTCCTTGACTACAGTGCCAGCCTGGAGGCCAAGACTGAGGATATTCGTGCGCGACGTGACCGCATCCTGGACCTCCTTTCGCGCGGACCAGACGATCAAGCGGAAGCTCTGTTTCGGCGGCTTCGGGACGAGCTAGCGGACATGGAAAAGCGCGCGAAGGCGGCAGGCGAGGACGTACTCCTGGCCCAGTCCGAACTCCCGACCCAAGAGCACGCCGTCAGGCTTCGGGCAGTTAGAGACAATATCCAAGGCGATGGACCAGACCGGCTCGCCATTCGCCTCAACGCTCAGCAGGCGGCCCGGTCGGTCATCGATCGCATCACGTTCGACGCGCACCACCAGTATGTCACTGTCGTCTTGGCGGGTGGCATAGCGGCCTTTCGCTTCACCATCAGCGGCGAGGTCATCGCGCGGTCGTCGGACATGGATAAGATCGCTGCGGTGCCGGACCTTGCGGCGGCCTGGGGCAGGCGTGCAGACGACGTAGCGCGGGTCGCGCGGCGGGCAGCGGCGGCTGGGCAGAAAAGGGGGAAGGACGAGGCGGCGCTTGCCGCGCAAGTCAAGCTGGCTAGCCCGCCCGGATAGGACTGCGACTATAACCTGCTTCAACGGGACCGCGTTAAGACGGACCTGCCGCGCATGTTACCGCTGATCCCCGCCGCGCGGAACATGTATGACGTTCGCTCATCCCCACCGCGGCAAGGGTTACGTATTCAGCACCGACGGCGGCGATAGCGCCAGCAGCAACCTCCACAAGAGCAAGACCAAGCTGGACGAGGTGTCGGGAGTGGACGGATGGGTGATCCACGATATTCGCCGTTCGGCACGCAGCGGCTTAGCGGCCCTTGACGTATCCAAAGACGTCGCGCGCACCGTCGTCAATCATGCTGACGGGAAGGTCGACGCCATCTATAACCGCTACGATTACGCCGCAGAGAAACGGGAGGCGCTGGAAAAATGGGCAGCGACAATTTTATATCTGACGGACCAGGAGGTCATCTAACGGGTATAGGTTGGCCACAACTGTGCACCCACTTAACCGATAAGTTTATCCAGACTAAGATAGGTAAGACTGTCGGCCGACACGCACTGGCTATAATTATACGTGACTTGCTTGACCAGCTCGAGGGCTACAAAATAAGAGACATGTCCCTTCCATCAGAAGAATGGGAGATCAATATAGCTAGGGGCGAGGCTGCACGTGCAGCAAGACAGCTCCAGACTGATTCGCATAGATTAATTTCGCAGATCAAAAATTATATTTATACTATCAATAACCTCCGACATGAAATCGTAGGGGACGGCGGCGCAAGCATAAGCCTTCTTCGAGCGGTGTACGACGTTACCATTGTGGAAGATGCCTTAGATCTTCCGGCGGATTTCTTCCCTATCTGGCACCCTGATTTGACCGATGAGCGCCTTAAAGATCTTTCTATTGTTCTTGGGCGCGTCGCAGCCATCCCGCTCAAACCGGGCAAGGCGGGCAGCATGAAGAACGAGCTTCTGCTGAAATCACTACATGCCTGTCGCACTGCGCTTGCCCTTACGGGCACCGGCTGGAGCAAGTATGGATTAAACGACCCTAACGTTCGGGCATCCGCAGATGTGAACGGCTTGCAGCGCCCAGCGGAGCGTTTCGTAATCGACATGCTGACAGCCACCGAAATTCCGTTCACCTTCAACAACGTGAATTCCATGTGGCGGGATGCTCGCGTTGCGTCGGTGCCTTAGGCCCCGCCGCTTATGATTAAAAAGGGTAGCAATCTTTCGGCTCGCTCGGTGCATTTGCCCCCTTTTTTGTAAACGTCATATTTGAGTTGTGCACTTAATCAAAAGGAGTGTGCAATGAGTGACTTACCAGAAAACCCCGCCGTGCCGACTGAGCGTGATCTGATCGAAGCCATTGAAGACTGGCAGATGGAAACTGAGGGTATCTGGGCGATGGCCGAAGACCTGGAATCCGAAATATCGTTACTGAGGGCCTTTAATCACCTGGTGGGCTTTCAAAATGCGCGAGAAGCGATGAACCTTTTCATCCACGTCAACCATATGCCCATCAAAGCCGTTCGGGGAGGTGGGAAGTGAGCGGGACTGTCCAGCACAACTGGCTCGAAAGCCTGTCGCCACTGCCCGACGCCTATGACGACGGCCGCTCAGACTACTGGGAGCGCGCCGTGCTTGATGCAGAGGAACTGGTCACGGGGTTCAATCTCGCCTGCGCCTACATGCTCGCCCGCGTTCTGTATCGCGCATATCGCGGTCAGCACGACCCCTACTGCCTAACAGATGATGCTGGCCACGAACGCGCCCGCTGGAAGAGCTGGGAAATGCCCCCCGGCCGGTGCGTCGCTGACGCGATCGCTTGGGTAACCATTCGATCGCTCATGCACTATCTGCTCTTCCTGCACGATCGGAAGAGCAGCGCGCGGATGGACGATAGCGGGGAATGGCAGGACCTTCCGTTCCTGATCGCCGTCGTCCGCACCTTAGGCTGGCACTACACGTCCGCAGACGTGCGGCTGATCGCACAGATGGTCGACGCGCAGTTCGAAGGCGAGCGCGCTTCAAAGTGCGGCCTGCGGCGGACCCGTGAAGAGCGGGCGGAGGCGAGTGCCTGGCGCGCAGCCCGAGATCGAGAGGTCGGCTGACGGGTACCGACCAGTTGGCATCGACAACGCAAAGGGGCGGCGCACCGCGTCACCCCTTTGCGTTGAGAGGCTGTTGGTGGCGGCGAGCGGTATGTAGCACCGCATGCACCATGATGACCGTCAGGTCGTGGGCAACGTAATGGGTAAGTGCAAAAAATATTTTTTTAATATCAGATCAGGCTCTACCTGCGGTAGAGCGTTCATGACTGTGCGCCAAGCCGTTCAGAAAATAGTAACCAGCACCTATTTTGTTCGCCGATAAGGAGCAGCGCAAGCGCGGCAACATGGTCAACATGCTTTAGCTGTTGTATATATAGCGCCATATGCCGCAACGACGGCAAGCAACAAGGGTCTATACATGCAGAACAACATGCCCATGTCCGACGACCGCCTGCTCTCCAAATCGGAGGTTGCCGATCGCCTCAGCGTCCATCCCGCTACGGTCGATCGCTGGACTAAGGACGGTCGCATCACCGGCAAGGTCCGCATTGGTGGCAGGGTCGGCTGGCGTGCCAGCGCCATCCAGAGCCTGATCGCCACGGCTTAAGCCGCACGGCGGCTGATTGGTCGCTGCATTCCACCACCGCCCTGGCTGCAAACGGGGTCTGATCTATCCCCACGCGCGATCATGGTTTCGCGCGCAGCCAGAGCTATGCCCAATGCCGACCATCCCCACCGAAATGGACGACGCGCCGCGCCAGGTTAGTGCGCAGGCCATCACCTTCCTCGCTGCCATCGGCCGCACCAGCCCCCTCGCATTCCGTGCCATCATGGACGACAAAGCCCGCAAGGGCATGGGCGCGCAACAGATGACCGCTCCGTTCGATCAGGCCATGCAGACGCTGCGCCGCTGGAACGACGCGGGCTATGGCATCTTCGTTCAGGTCAACGCGTCGGACGGGCAGGGCGTGACCGCCGCCAACATCTCCGCCGCCACCTGCTTTTTTGCCGACTTTGACGGTACCCCCCTGGAGAATGTGGATCGGCTGGGCATCGCGCCGCACGTTGTCGTGGAAACGTCGCCCGGCAAGCGCCACTATTATTGGCGGGTGATCGGCATCGCACTGGATCAGTTCACGGCCGTGCAGAAGCGGCTGATTGCCCTGTTTGGATCGGACAAGAGCATCCACGACCTGCCGCGCATCATGCGGCTGCCCGGCTTTCTCCACCAAAAGAACCCCGACGCACCGACCCTGGTTACCTGCACCGTGACAGACGGGCTGGCACCTTATTCCATCTCAGAATTTATGATGGCGCTTGCTGAGGCAGAAAAAGCGCACGGGACCGGCGCATCCGAAGGCAGAAGCAGGGCTGATACCATAGCCGCTCTGGCTCAGCCTAAGGCGGGCAAAGCCGAGCTTGCGCGGACGGAGGCGGCGCTACGCCATCTGATCGGCAAGGATGGGCTGGCAATCGACGACTATAGCGATTGGAGTCGCTTGGGTATCGCGCTGAAGAATAGCTATGGCGAAGACGGGTTCGCGCTGTTCCTTAAGCTTTCGTCCGAGGACGATTCGTTCAATGGCGAGGATGACGTTCGCAAGCACTGGAACGGCGTCAAGACCGACCGTCCGGCAAGCCAGCGTCTCACCATCGCCACCTATATCGCCAAGGCCAAGGAAGCCGGGTGGGTGGACGCCGCCGAGCAGTCGGCGGGTGGCGGCGGTGGCGGTAAGGCCAAGCCCGACGCAGCCTCGATCATCCTCGACCAAGCAGCGGCAGCGGGCGACGAGGTATTCCTGTCGCCTGACGGCAAAGCCTATGTTCGGGTGGAGCAGACGCAGGCGGGCGGCAAGCCCCGCCATGTTACCCTGCCACTAGACGGTCAAGATTATCGTGGTATCCTGTCCTTGCGCTATCACGAACAGCAGATCGTCAAGACCGCGCCCAAGGATCAGGTCAGCGCCGCCGTGGGCATACTGCACGCCCGTGCGCGCCAGGCTGACGTTCGCCATCCGGTGCACCTGCGCGTCGCGCACCATGACGGCCGCGTGTACGTCAATCTCGATCCCCAGCAGGGCGTCGTCGCAGAGATCGATCCGTCCGGCTGGCGCATTATGGACAAGGAGCCGCCGGTGCACTTCGTCGTCGGCAGTCGCGGCCCGCTCCCCATGCCCGTTGCGGGGGGCACCCTGGAGACGTTCGGCAAGCATTTCAACGTCAGTGCCGATGACCTGAACCGTGTGATCGGCTTCCTGCTGTCGATATTCAACGCGGAGGGGGCCTATCCCATCCTGTTGATCGAGGGTGTGGCCGGATCAGCCAAGAGCAATCTGGGCGACAAAGCCTTGGCGCTGGTCGATCCGCCCATCGGCGATCGACAGGCGGCCCGCTTCAGCATGGCGGAAGAGGAGCGCAATTTGCACATTCAGGCGTCGCGCTGCTCCATGCTGTATCTGGACAATATATCCGTGTTTTCCGCAGAAGTGGCCGACCAGCTCTGTCGTCTGGCTTCGGGCGCGGCATCTTCGCACAGGGTTCTCTATTCGAGCGCCGATGAGCAATTGTTCTTCGTCCGCCGCCCCTGCATCGTCAGCTGTATCGCCACGCCCAGCAACCGGGGCGACCTGCTCAGCCGTTCGCTACGGATCACCGCCACCACGCTGGCAAAGCGGCGGACGGAGGCGGCGGTCTGGCGCGACTTCGACGCTGACGCCGGTAAGATGGTGGGCTTCCTGCTGGACTGCGTGTCGGCGGGCTTGCGCAACGGAGCGGCGGTGGCCGCCCGCGTGGAGGCGGGCGAGCTGGTACTGCCGCGCCTAGCCGACTTTGCCGCATGGGTGGAGGCGGCGGGCGGGCCGATGCGTCTGGAGGCGGGGGGATTTGCCGCGCTGCTGAACGCGGAGCAGGAGAGCATGCAGCGCAAGGCGGTGGAGGGGCATCCGCTGATCGAGGCGCTGGGGACTTATTTCCAAAAGCCGGGGGCGACGATCGTCGATAGGACGGCGCGGGACTTGCGCGACATGTTGGGGGCCCATGCGCGCTTTGAAAGCCTCCCGCCCGTGAACCAGTTCTCCACCATGTTCCGTCGATTGGCGGACGGACTGCGCACGTCGGGGTTCGACGTGACTGAGGCCTTCGACAAGAAGCGCAAAGTCGCGACTTTCACCATCGTGACCAACGACGCGTTCGACCCGGAGACTTTGGCTGCCGATAGCATCGCGCGTGGTTCGGCGAACACGGGGGGCACAGCTGACGACGAGCCGATGCCGTTTTGACGGCGCCGCTTCAACACGGCAGATCAGCGGGTACTGGCGGGTACTCCCCCATTCAGTACCCGCCGTCGAAACTGACGCAAAACTGCGGTCAGCGGGTATGGCGGGGACAGCGGGTACTCTTTTGATATTGAGTAAGAGAAAAGGGGCACGCCCCCGGTACGCTCGCCTGCTGCGGCATGCCCGCCCCCGTGCCCCCTGCCCTATGCAAAACCCCCGTCGAGTCCCCGCAGGCCCCGCTGCACCCGCAAACGGCGGATTTGCTACGCTTTTTGGGGCGGGCACTGACCGGCCGGGGTACCCGCACAGTACCCGCCGCCCGGCCGTATGTGCGACAAAGCCGCGTTTTACCCTGTCGCAGCTGACTGGACGAAGATTTTCGATCGGATCAGCCTTCGTTTATCGACGGCATGGCGCGCGTGCCCATGGCTCGCCGACAATCTCCGCCGCGCGTCTGCCCCCCGCCCCGCAACCTTGCTATCACCCCGCTATGCCCAGCCCCCCGCCCGTCGCGAACCATCCTTCGTCCATCATGCACGGCCTGGAGTCCGCCATTTGCGACGCCCTTGGCATCGCCCGGCTGCGCCATCGCTCGGCGCTGCGGTCCCTGCGCCTGCCACCTGGCCTCGACGTCGCGGCCCTGGTCCATAGCGTGGTCAGTGGCAACTGGGACGCGGGGCGCGCTGGCGACAACAAGGAGCGGTCGCAGCAAAACTGGCGCTGGACCTTGCAGCCGCAGATCGGCGCGGGCAATCGCAGCCCTGAGGTGGTGCTGGAGCGGGCAATCGCGTCGGCGTGCAACGCGGCTGGTCGGAACGACTGGGCTAACCAGATACCAGTGGCGTCCGGTCTTATAGAGGGATCGACGGACGGCAGGCGGGCAGTGGATTTGGCGCATCGGCGCACGGACGGCGCGGTAGAACTGATCGAACTGAAGATCGCCAGCGACACGCCCCTTTACGCGGTAGTGGAGCTGCTGGGCTACGCCAGCGCCTGGCTGTTGGCCAGCGCCGACCCGCCCGCCCGGCGGCCGGAACTGTTGCGGGCCGATAGGCTGTACCTGCGTGTGCTGGCCCCGGCCGCCTATTACGTGCCCTTTGATCTGCGCGCGCTCGAGCGGGCGGTCGACGACGGCGCGCGTCGGCTAGGGCATGGGCAGGGCGCGCACTTGTCCTTCGCCTTCGACGTCCTGCCAGAGGAGCTAGCGCTCCCACCCCTGCCCAGCGGTCCAGAATTGTTGGCGCTGCTGGACCAGAGGCGTCCGCTGCTTTGACTTGACGTTCCGCTTTCGTTCCGTGCTATCGGTCACGTCACTGATTCCACGCAGCGAACCGATCACCGCCTCATGCACATTCTGCCCAGCCCTTATGGTCCCCTGTTGCCCCTGGCCGCATTGCTCATTGTAGGCTGGAGTGCGCCCGCCCATGCCGACCCCTGCGAGGGTAAGCTACCGGCCAAGGGCGCTACCTTCTCCGGCGTTGTGCGCTATGTCGGCGACGGCGACAGTCTGTGCGTTGGCCCCGCTGGCCAGCCCGACCGTTGGATCGAGGTCAGGCTGGGCGATTTCTACGCGCCGGAGTTGCGCGATGCGGGCGGCGCGGACGCCAAGCGCAGGTTGGAGCGGATTGCGCTTGGCCAACCGCTGACCTGCCGCGCGGGCAAACGCAGCTATGACCGGGTGATCGGCTATTGCGCGCTGAAGGGTCAGCCGCTGGGGACGCGGCTGCGTCGCCAAGGTGGTGAGCAAGGTGGCAGGGGATGGCAGAAGTGAGTCATTTCCTGGATCTATTCGACACCCATGCCCTGCCAGGTCTCGCCACGGCGGACGGCATCGTTACGCCGGATGAGGAAGCCGCGTTGATTCGCCACATCGACAACGCAGGCTTAACCCCATTCCGCTTCCAGCAGTGGACCGGCAAGCGCCTGACCCGTTCGTTCGGTTGGAGCTACGACTTTGCCAACGGCGCGTTCGACGCGGCCGACCCCATGCCGGAGTGGCTTTTGGACATGCGGGAGCGCGCCGCGCTGTTTACGGGCCTTGTCGCTGGCGACCTCGCCCAAGCGCTGGTGATCCGTTACGATTCGGGCGCGGGCATCGGCTGGCACAAGGACCGACCAGTGTTCGAGCATGTGGTGGGCATATCGCTGGCCGCGCCCGCGACCATGCGGTTCCGGAGGCGTAACGCAGCGAAATTCGACCGGGCATCGGTGCCACTGGTCCCGCGGTCGCTCTACCATATGTGCGGCGAAGCGCGCCACGACTGGGAGCACAGCATTGTCGAGATGGATCAGCCGCGCTGGTCGGTTACGTTCCGCAGCCTATCATGCAAGGGTCAGCGGCTGGCGAACCAGCGAGAGTGATCGGCGATAGCCCATCTGAACGTAAAAAGCGTCCCGCCTTCCCTGAAGGGCGGGACGGGACGCTCCTAACGGTCGCAGGCCGTCCCCGGATATCCGTGCGCGGGCCGCGTCCACTGTGACGAACTAACAAAGGTTAGCACGGTTCCCGGCGGCCACCGCGCCCGCTGGACTTGCAATGCTGAACGGTGCGCACCACGTCCGCGTTATCGTCAACAACGGAAAGGAGGTGGTCGAATGTCTCATTGTCACGCGCCGCGCGCGGCAGTCTTGGGCATGGCCTCCAACGCGGGGGTCCGGCTCGTCTGAGCTGTCCGCGAATGGCTGACAATGGAAGGGCCGTCCCGCTGAGGGGCGGCCCTTCGCATGTGAGCTGCCCGCCGCTACCGTTATCTGGATATCTGTACTTAGGGTGTCGAGATGATCAGAAGCGCCGTTCCTCCATCGCTCGCCGTCACGCTGGCAATAGGATCATGCGCGGTGCAGCGGCACGGTCCCGACCAGGCTGTCTATTGTGCGCTGAGCAAGTCCGCGGACGGCTACGACATGTACTGTCCCAAGCCGGTGCTGAATGGCGGCTGGCCCGCGCCGTTCGCCTTCGACCGGCCGGGCATATTCGTGGAGGACCGGCTCGGCTTTCTGGAGGACGAATTTCGCCTTGGCCCTTCGTGGCAGACGTCGCCTTCTATATGCTTGTGATATTGGGGCTGAGGTTGCTTTGGCGTCTCTGCCGAAGGTCCGGTGGCTGAGGCGGCGCGCATGGCCGGCAAGCATCCGGTCACGCCCGACGGCTGCTACTTCGTCATGCGCGGACGGCTGTGGCGCATGGCGAACCCCGCGCTCACCGACGACAAGCGCGCTGTCCTGATCAGCGCGCCCATGGACGCGCCGCGCGGTGAGCGCTGCCAATCGGGCGGGCGAGGCGGAGGGCGTGGCCAGGGTCCGAGCAGCGGTCGACGCGGCGAAGCACGCCCTGGGCGAGCGCGCCCCGGTGTGGTGGTCGGACGGCGCGCTCGAATGGCAAAGGCACATGGCGCGCAACACGGCCTATACGGAGTGGTTCGCGACGGTCTAGGGGGTTGATTGATCGGCGTAGGGAGTCCGAAGGCGACCTATTCAAGCTGTTCTGGTGCGGCCTCTGGAGCTTCATCTTACACCAAAACCGGTCTTCTAAAAACTGAACTTCCGCCGATCGGCTACGAGCCACTTTTTGCCGTCCGACTGCGATTTCCTGCACTTGGAAGCGGCCACTAAATCCATGGACGTAAGCTGCCGTCCAGCTGATGCAACACACCGGATTATCATTTGCGCATTGCGAGTGGCCACCAGCCATCGACTTAAATTGGCATGCAAAGACTCAGAAAGTTCGGCGACTAGACTTTAAGCAGTTGAATGTTTCGATCGCGAATGGATAGTGATGCTGATACCGTTGGATGAAGAATTAGTTCCGGGAGGATGAAGTTGAAGCTGATCGAAGCGCACGCGACCAATTACCGCAACATCATCGACGCGGATCCCGTGGCGATCGGGCAGACCACATGCCTTGTTGGCAAGAACGAAGCAGGCAAGTCGGCCTTCCTGAAGGCGCTTGAAGGCATACGTTCAACAGATGCGTCTTTCAAGGACTATGGTAAGATCACGAACTACCCACGCCGCATGCTGGCCGAATATCAATCGGACCATGGCGAGAATGAGGCGCGCGTCATGCGGACACGGTGGAAGCTGGATGCCGTGGACAAGAAGCTCATCGCGATGGAGTTCGGCAACGATACCCTGACCAGCGACACGGTCGTAGTGGAAAAGACGTATGAACAGGAAGGCACGAGCTGGACAGTGCAGTTCAGCGAGAAGGCCGCGCTTGATCACCTGATTTCACATCATCAACTGACCAGCGATGATCGGGCAGCGCTAAATAATGCGACGACGGCGCTTCGCGCGGCGGCGTTGCTTGAAGCGCTCAGCGCGCGCAGCGAAGCGCAGCAGGCGCTTCTAGACGCAATCAAGAAATTCCGATCGAATTCCGTCAGCCTTCGTATCATTGACATCCTATACCCAAGGATGCCGAAGTTCATGTATTTCTCCCATTACGATCGCATGAGCGGGGAGATGTCGATCAACAAGCTTAACGAGGATCGTCAGAACAGTCGCCCGATGCCAAGCGGTGACCGCGTATTCCTCGATTTCCTCGAGTATGCCGGTACCACCCTGGATGACCTCGTAAAGACTAAGCAGTTCGAAGAGCTGAACGCCAAGTGTGAAGCAGCGGCACTGAAGATCACTGATCAGATCTTCGACTACTGGACTCAGAATGACGAGTTGAAGATCAAGGTCGTGCTCTCAGAAGGCAAATCCGGGGACCCGGCGCCCTTCAATAGCGGGCCGGTGGCACGCGCACGTGTAGAGAACAGTCTGCACGGCGTCACGGTGCCGTTCTCGGAGCGCTCGGCCGGATTCATCTGGTTCTTCTCGTTCCTTGTGAAATTCGCCCAGATCAAGAAGAGCCACGGCAACGTGATCCTTCTTCTGGATGAGCCCGGGCTGACGCTACACGGTACCGCGCAGCTCGACCTGCTGCGTTATTTCTACAAGGAGATCGCGCCCCATCACCAGCTGATCTGGTCGACACATTCGCCTTTCATGGTGCCGCCGGATGATCTGTCTTCGGTCCGCACGGTCGAGGACGTGGTTCAGCTCGATCAGCGCAACCGCAAAAAGTCGATCGGCACGAAAATCCGATCGGATGTGCTGACGACGGACCCGCAGACCAATTTCCCGATCTTTGGAGCTATGGGCTTCGAAGTGACGCAGACGCTTGTGATCGGTAAGAACACTTTGCTGGTGGAGGGGCCGAGCGACATCCTCTATCTTCAGGTTGCGTCAGCGGCATTGAAGGCGGCCGGCCGTCCACACCTATCTCCGCACTGGGCGATCTGCCCGTCGGGCGGCATCGACAAGGTGCTGCCGTTCGTGCGTCTCTTCTATGGAAACAAGCTCAATATCGCCGTGCTGACGGATTTTGAGCGTGGTCAAAAGCGAAAGCTCGACGACCTTCACAAGTCGGCGCTCCTACAGGAGGAGAGAATCATCCTCGCGACCGAGGTGGCCGGGAAGGACGAGGCCGACATCGAGGATTTCTTCGCTCCCGCGCTGTTCGTCGATCTTGTGAACAAGGCCTATGGGCTTCAGGGGGAACACCTGCTCACCGTTGAAAAGCTCGAAGCGGCAGACACTGGCACGACCCGCCTTGTAAAGAAGGCCGAAGCGTATTTCCGCCTTCTGCCCCAGGAGATTCCGGAATTTAGTCACTTCGACCCATCGATGTATCTGCTGCAGAACCCGAAGTTACTCTCTGGCAAAGGCAAGCCGGTTCAGGAAACACTCGCGCGCTTCGAGACTGCCTTCGAGCGTATCGACAAGTTCATCTGACCGAAATGCCCCTAAATGGTCCGAGATCGGCCAACCCGCCGCTGATCGCACCTCGGGAATGAGCTATATCCCGGTCGTTCCAATGGTCCCGAAACCGGCCATCGCCTCAAAGCCGTCGGCTACGGATCAACCAAGACTGTAGGTGTCTACTGCCATTCCCCTTCCGGCCAGATTCCCGTTTCCCGCGCTGCTTGCCGCCTTTCGGCATGCCCGGTGCCAGGCCGACAGCTGCCATTTGACCCGGGGGCGAGAACGACGGCAATGCCCTAGCCGACGCCAAGAGGATCGAGCACAACACCAGCAAAATGATGCCATCTCTTCCCGCCACAATGCATGCGCTCAACACCTACCTGGCCCACTGCAAATGAGGCCCCGCCTGCGGGGGAGCAGCGGGGCCTCTATGGGAGCCGAACGGACTGAGCGGGGGGCAAAGATTGTTCCGTCCGACATAGCTTCAATGCGCGAACGGTTCGGCAGTTCCGCAAATATCGTGCTTTGCTGCGGGATAACTCAATATCGGTTGCGAGCAGAACGGATTTACCCGGCCGCAGCGGACTCTACGGAATTTTTCTCGCAGCCCTCGACTTGAGCCGCTTCCGCCGACCACCACAGCGCCTCCATCCCCAGCCGACGCATCTCCTCCACCGCCTCAAACGACCAGCGCCGGTCGCCATGCAGTATTACGCCGAGCTTCCGCGTGTCGCGATGCCAGCTAATTTCGACCAGGCGTTGCCCGGTATCAGGGTCCCAGGCCGCGATGCGGTCGTAACCGTCGGGGTCGTTGCAGACGCGCTCGGCCTGGAGGTTGATGCCGTCGAAGGTGACGGCGCGGGATGTGTCTTGGCTTGTCATGGTCGCAGTTTACCTTCTGGCGGCAGCGTTGACCAATGATGCGACGGCGCTTCGAGCTATACTGCTACGATATGCGGGCCAGTATCGTAAGGGTGCCGTCGTCGCGAACGCCGCCGAACCAGCGGTCCAACGCGGCGCTGAACAGATCACCACCGCCGGCCGCCTCAAACAGGGTTAGGGACGACCGCAGCTTAATGGCGTCCACGTCGCCAAGGATTGCGACCGCAGCGCGGTTGCCATGCGGCAAGTCCTGCAGCGCCCGCACGCATTCTCGCAGCCGCTGGCCTAACGTCGCGTGATCGAGATACGCGCGCCTCGTCCAGCGACGTGATGGCAAAGCGCTGCGCTGCCGGGCTGCGGCCCAGTCCCGCCAGCTGAGGGAAAACGAACCACATCCAGTGACTTGTCTTTCGGCCCCCTCGTAACTCTGCCAGGGCTGACATGTAGGTGTCCTGCTGTGCGTCGAGGAAGCGATGGAAGTTATGAGGGTCGAGGGTCATGCGGCTAAGACGCCGATGGCGGCTGGTCGTTCCGCATGACTGGATTGCGCCAATTTCAGTCATTCCAATAGCGTGCAAGTAATCTTAAAAGCTGCCACACGCGCATCCGTCTGCCAAGCACGCCAAGGCTCTTAGTGTTGCCGGTATTAAATGTCGGTTGCAAAGAACGAGGCTATAGATGACAGTTGCGATATGGATCGCGGTTGCCACTTTGGCCTCACATCAGGCGTTTCTCGATTTGCCGATGGTCGGGCTTGTCCTCTCGTCGCTCTGGGCTACACACACCCTTGAAAGTGGAAGTGCCAGATCCTGAGGCACTGGCAGAAATGATCAGTGGGTTGCGAGACTGTTTCGCAGGCCCTTCAAGTGGGTTGGCAAATGATTTGTCGGACCTGTTCGACGCGCTCCGTGGCGTTGCCTTGATCGGCGCAGTGCAAACCCCACCGAAACACTCTCGACCACCTCCTACCGGCGCAATGATCGACTTTCTCGATAGCGTGCGTGCTCCTTTGCAGAGCGTTGATGCCTCCGGCTTGCTAAGCGATCCTTGGGCGGCGTCCGGACTTCGCCGCGACGAAGTACGCAATGCATCCGTCCTTCGTTGGTTTCTAGACCCGCGCGCTGGCCATGGCTGCGCTGGCAGCCTTCTTACGGACCTGCTGGAGCGCGCAAATAGAACTGCGCCAGGCGACTTTCCTAGCCGTCCGTCCTCCACTTGCACCGTTTCTGTCGAAGAATGCCCTGACGGTGACAGAGCGAGCCGCGTTGACATTCAGGTTAACGACCCGGGATTCTTTTTTGTCATCGAGGTGAAATTGGATGCGCAGGAGCAACCCGGCCAGCTTGCGAGGTATTGCGAAATCGCAGCCGCGCGCGCGACAGCCATGCGGCCTTGGGCTGTGATATTCTTAACGCTTTCGGGGCGAACTCCTTCAACTGCTGGCGACTGGACTGACCGCGTCGTTTCGGTTTCCTGGAAGCAGATTGCGCGTAGTTTGCGAGCGGCGGCACGAGATACAGCGCCCGTGCCCCGTTTCCTGGCTACCTCATTTGCTACCCATATCTCCAACTTATAGGTTTATCCATGGCCGATGACGACTTCATTCGAGCGGGCGCGATCATTCTTCGGGATTTAGCGGTGCTGAACAGGGCCACAATCTTCTACGAAGAGCAAGTCGTTCCGATAATCACAAATGCAGTGGAGACGCTCATCAGAGAATGGGTCGAGGAGAAATTATGGAAGGGCGAAATCGACGCGCCGGATACCTTCACCACTATTTGGGTCTGCCCAGGGGCTTGGCAAAATGATTCTGAGGAAGAGCCACTGGCGCGCTTCACACTAGGTCATCGAAACGAGGAAGCCACCAGCTCTTACGAGATCGCAGACTTGCTCAACCTTGGTCAGACGGATTTCGGATTTTGGTTCGAACCGGAATACAGCTGGTTTGGCGGGAAGAGCACATGGAATGCTTTCTCTAAGACGATCGCGGATATAGCCGAGGAATTAGGAAAAAAGGGCTGGATTAACGAAGGCAAGGGTATCTTCTTTCGCCCCATCGCGCTGGCGGCCGATCTCAGAGTCTCTGCGTGGGAGAATGAAGATTGGAGCGAGGTTCTCGCCCCACTCCGCAACGCGCTGGATGAACTTGAAGCTGATCAGAGTACGTTCGATAAAATCCTGATGAGAGGCAATCCAAAGCGGGCATAGCTCCGGATCGATTACCACGGATTGGTAATACGCACTTTAATTTCTTAAGAATGCCGCGCGAGTGCTGTCGGCTGCGAGTGTGTTGCGCGTTAATACCTATGTTCAAACGCCACCCGGCTTTCGCGTACGTAAGCGTGGGCTGGAGGCCGCAGATCAGGCGGCTTCGGCGATCGGTTGCTGATCTGGCTGCCAGTTCCAAGGCATGAGTTCATCCCAGCGCGCGGCAGGCCAGTCGCCAGCGATCTTGGCGATGACATCGGCGATGTAGGCCTGCGGTTCGAGGCCATTGAGCTTGGCAGTCTCGATGATGGAGTAGATGGCAGCGGCCTGATCACCGCCCGCCTTTGATCCTGCAAACAGCCAGTTTTTGCGGCCCAGGGCCACGCAGCGCATGGCGCGCTCCGCAATGTTGTTATCAATCTCCAGTCGGCCATCGTCGAGGAAGCGCGTGAGCGCGACCCAGCGCTTGCGGCCATAAGCGATCGCCTTGGCCATCTCCGACTTGGGCGAAAGACGGCGCAGCGCATCGTCGAGCGCCTCGTGCAGTTCGTCGATCAATGGCTTGGTGCGGTCCTGTCGGCTTCGTCGTCGGATATCAGGCTGATGGCCGCGAACCTCTGCTTCGATCTCATAGAGTTGGCCGATGCGTTCCAGCAGATCAGTGGTGAGCGGTGTCGGCTTGGTCGCGTGGATGTCGAATATCTTGCGGCGGAAATGCGCCCAGCAGGCGACCTCGGTGACGCGGTTGGTGTCGTAGAGCTTGTCGTATCCGGCATAGCCGTCCGCCTGAAGATAGCCGGTGAAACTGGCCAGCTGCCGTTGGGGATGTGCGCCTGTCCGGTCGGTGGTGAACTCATACCAGACCAACGGCGGTGAGGTCGCACCAGAACCGCGATCGTCGACGGCATAGGCCCAGAGCCTGCCGGTTGCCGTCTTGCCACGTCCCGGATCGAGCATAGGGACCGGCGTATCGTCGGTGTGAATCTTTGAAGCCGTCAGTCCGACCTCGCGGATGCGACTGACGATCGGGTCGAGCAGCACGGATGCTTGCCCGACCCACCCTGCCAGCGTCGAGCGGTCGATCTCGATGCCTTGGGCGGCCATTATCTCGGCCTGACGGTAAAGCGGCAGATGATGGTCGAACTTGGAGACGACGACATGGGCCAGCGTGCCGAAGGTCGCCTTGCCCCGCGCTATCGCCTTTACCGGCGCGGGCGCCTGCACGATCTTCTCGCAGGACCGGCAGCTATACTTGGGGCGGATGGTCCGAACGACGCGCCACTGCACCGGCACGGCATCGAGCATCTCGTCGCTATCCTGCCCCAGCGGCCGCAACGCGCCGCCGCAGTCGGGACAGGTGCAGTTACCCTGATCGGGCTCGATCCGCTGCTCCTCGCGCGGCAAATGAGCTGGCAGCGTCCGAACCGGTGATGGCCGATCGACGGCTACCGGATCGCCTCGACGCGCGGCGGCGACGATGGCCTCGCCTTCGAGCTCTTCAAGGGCCAGCTCAAGCTGAGCAATCTGGGTATCGAGCTTCTCAGACGACTTGCCGAACTGCATCCGCTTGAGGCGCGCGATCTGCACGCGCAGCGTGTCGATCAGGATGTCGCGGGCGGAAATATCGGCATGGGCGGCGGCCAATGCGGCTTCAAGCTCGGCGATCCGAGCGTCTTTATCAGGGGTGGAAAGGCCTGGGTCCGACACTGCATTTACATAGCAGATCAGCAGCAAAAATGCTAATAAAAGTGCCAGAAAATGGGCGCTTTACCCCGCCAATGAAGGGGTGAAAGTGCGTTCCGGTCGCCGCCAGTCGATGCCTTCCAATAGCATCGAAAGCTGGGCTGCGGTCATCACCACCGACCCCATCTTCGTCGACGGCCACACAAAGCGCCCTCGGTCCATCCGCTTGGAGAACAGGCACATGCCCTGGCCGTCATACCAGAGCAGCTTCACCAGATCGCCGCGCTTGCCGCGAAAGACGAATAGCGCGCCGGAATGCGGGCTTTGCTCCAGGACCTGCTGCGTCATCACGGCAAGGCCGTCAAAACCCTTGCGCATATCTGTCGCGCCGCAGGCCAGGAATATCCGCGTCGATGGTGGCAGCGGGATCATCGTGTCAGGACACCGATCACCCGCGACAGGGCATCGGCATCGACCGTGGCATCCACGCTCACCCTGATACCTGACGGCAGCTCGATGCCAATCACGCTGCCGCTGCGCGCCGCGAGCGTTGGGGCGGGCAAGGCTGGCTGCTCGCTGATCTGCACCTCCGCAAAAACGGGCTCGATCGGCTTGCGTACCCCGGCCAGTTCACCGGACATCGCCTGTCGCCGCCACGTGTAGATCGATCCGCTGCCGACATCATGGCGTTCACAGGCCGCGCGCACGCAGCCCTCCGGGCCAAATGCATCCCGCAGCACGGCCAGCTTCTGATCCACCGTCCAGCGCCGCCGGCCCGACACCCGGCTAACGACTTCTATCCGACTACTCATACGACCGCTCGTATGAGTAGTCGCTGCACAGCTCGCTGAATCCCCGATCTCGTCCGACACCCGCCACCCCGCTCAAAGAGCGGCAATCATCCCGGCGAATGCCCGGCATGCAAGGCGGCCGTCAGACCCCGCTTACTCGCGTACTGAGATGCGGTCAAATCAGCTTTGCGACGGAGCGCGACACGCGGTTACCCGACAGCTTATCAAAAAATGGCCCTTCCGCTTCCGATCGTGAACCCGCCAATTCTCAGACACACCAGCCGAAACGTCCGACGCGGGAAAATATTCCGTAAGCGAAACAATTGCTGATTGGCGATCTGGAGACGGTCCCGCTCCCCAAAGGGTGAACATGTGCTATTCCCCTCAAGCCAGCGTGGCGGAATTGGTAGACGCACCATTGTAATGGTCTTCCTCGACGGACGGGGTGCAGGGTTCGATCCCCGGTCGCTGGCAAGGCTACGTTTGGTGGATAGCAGAAAGTCAGTTTACAGCGGCACGCGGAAGATGCGGATGACCACCGCATTCTGCATATCCGCAACGCCGTTTTAACTTGTACGGGGATGGCGAATCGCCATTGGGACAGTCCGCGTACAAGCCAATATGCAAATGGCGATTGCTCCCCGCGTTAGCATTCGAGGTTTCAAGCGATCCCCCCGTTCACTGATGCTTCTTCCATTCAAACTCGCGCTTGGTAATTTTCTTCACTTCTACGGTCCCGCCATCCTCACCGACGCCAGCCACGTTTCGTTGAAGGCTCGCAATATCTAACGACCGCTGAATGTAAATCATTGGGCTATCGGTATAATCGGCCGGCTGCCAATCAGGATACATGCCCTTCAATTCTACCAAATCGGCATCTTCTCCGCTTGTAATTCTTAATGAATAGTAAGGCATTGCGTTTCCCTTTTTCACCATCGCTCTAGACCCGTGCCGCCTCTTCATCAACAACGCGTTCGGGGCCAACCATGCGCAACAGTGCGGGCGTCGGAGTCGCATAACTTAGCATCCGCGCAAGGGGTATTCGCGCCATCAAACGATCGCTAGCGATACGTGTGCGCCATTTGAGCGACCGTCCACTATTGGAGAGATAAAACACGTCGCAAGTGAACACAATTGGTCGACTCTTGACCGTCCGCTCTCGCGGCTGGGTACTGGCTTGGAACGACACTCCTTGAAACACGCTGCGGCGCGCCCGACCTGGGAAGTTTGCAGGAGAGTGACAATGGTCGAAGCAAGATGGAACGGCTCGGTGATCGCCGCCAGCGACGAGACGGTCGTCGTCGAGGGCAATCACTATTTTCCCGCCGCCGCCGTCAATTCTGCGTTCCTGCAGCCGAGCGAGACGACAACCGTCTGCCCGTGGAAGGGGACAGCGCACTACTACAGCCTCCAGGTTGAGGGAGCGGAGAATCGCGACGCCGCGTGGTATTACCCTGATCCGAAATCCGCGGCGGAGAATATCCTCGGTCGTGTCGCCTTTTGGAAGGGTGTGGAGGTAGGCTGATTTGGGACGTGGATTAACGGATGCAGTTGCCCATATCCGCTTCAGCCGATCGCGATCCACCCAATAGCGTATAGTGCGACGGTGCCCAACAGCAGACGCCTCACCCGGTGCGATCCAGATTTGCGCCCCGTCGCATCACGCGCCGTACCTGCTCTGGATACCAGAGCGGGCGACCGCTGGGTGCGGGCACGCCCCGCAGATTTAGCGCGTGCGCCATCGCCCTGGCACTTGTGCAACCATCCGCCTCAAGCTGCTGCAGCAACGGCATGACCTGGATGGCGCGCTGATCCGCCCTTTGGGCAAGCAAGGCTCCGGCCTTTGCCGCCGCTATTTTGCAACCAGGCAGCAGGGCTGCCCCGCCATTAGGATTGCCCAACCGCACGCCCCGTGCCTTGGCAGCGGCAAGCGCCGCCTTGGTCCGCTGACTGATCATCTCCCGCTCATGCTCGGCGATTGCCGCAAAGAGGTTGATCATGAACCTGTTTGCATAGGGCGCGTCGCATGCGACGAAGTCCACGTCACCATCGTGCAGCCGAGAAATGAAGCTGACTGACCTGGAAAGTCGATCCAGCTTGGCAATGCACAACGTGGCGCGGTGGAGCCGACATGCAGCCAGGGCTTCCGCCAAAAAGGGCCTATCGTCGTGTTTTCCCGACTCGACCTCCACATATTCTGCCACGATGCGGTGACCGCCACCGAGAGCGTAACTCTCGACAGCGGTACGCTGTGCTTCCACAGAGAGGCCACTTCGACCCTGAGCTTGGGTGCTTACCCGGAGATAGACCACAAGATTCACAGGTCTGCACCATTGCTTGCTTCGGGCGAATGCTCGCCGAGTATCTGCCCACTATCAGTCCAGGCCAGCACCCCGTCCCGCGCAGCGCCCGCGATATACGCGGTACACCAATTGCGATCGGTCGGCTTGGCCTTGACGTTGGAGAAGGTCGCGGTCGCCATTAGGTCAATCAGTTCGCCCCTGCTGATGTTGCCAGCAGCGCCCACTATGGCAGCAATTGTTGCATACACCGTGCCGGGATTCGGCGTGACGGCACCAAGAATAACCTGTTGCGCCGACACGTTCCGGCCCCGCCGCTGGAAGCCAGCCGCTTTGCGACGCGCGGCCATGGCTTGGTACGCCCTCTCGTCAGCCTCAGACCAAGGCGACACCGTTGGCAATTGGGCGGGCGCTGCCGGTGCCGACTGATTCTTAACGATGGTCGAGGGCGGAGTGGCGACGGGCTCGTCGGCCTGCTTGGGGGCGGCGCTCGACTCTATTATATCGATGGCGGGTGCGGCTGCTGTCTGTTGGTCGCCGGCGACCACCCCATCGGTCACGGTGGCGCTGTCGTCGGACTGCGATGCGGCGTGTTGACCTACGGCCGTGGCGATAGGCAATGGCGCGGCATTGCCGGGCGCTGAGGCAACGTCGGCATCCAGAGGCGACGCGGGAAACATGTCCTCTAAGCCCTCCCCCTCGGGCGCTGGCGCTGCGGCGGCCTTCGCCATGGCCTTGCGGTGCAAGGTCTTCGGGCTGGTGCCCAGCCGAGTGGATAGGGTCTTGCGTGCGGAAGCGTTATCGGCCTGCGTCATAAGTCTGCTCCAAGTCTATGTTGCGTCAAAGTCTCGTTGACGAACAACTCGATGCATTGTGACTTTATGACAAGTAAAGTGACGACGATCAGGCACAGGAACGGCTCGCCGCGTTTCTCTTGGAAAATTCCGTATGGTACCTTGTCGGGGTATTGGGCTGTGGGTGACCTTTTGGTTCAGTCACCTTTGGTCAGAAAAATATCGAATATTTCAGTCGCGTTTAGCTTGTGACTTGCAAACAGCTTTCACCGCTTTGCCTTGTGGGATCGTGATTTATGGCTTGGGTCGAAGGGTATCCGGTCCAGCTTCGCCATCAGGTCGGCGAACAGGTCGTCGCTAGTTATAGGGATGTGCCGCCGGAAGCCCTCGCCCAACCGCTCCAAGTCCCGCTCCGTCAGTAACCCTATCGACACGACCTTGTCTGGCATGGCTGCGCTCTCCTCCAACCTGCCAACAGCTGGCGCTGCCGGAAGTGCCAGGGGTTCCGCTTGCGATACGATCACCGCAGAGAGGTGGACAAGGTGGTTTACGGCCGCGGGACGCGTGGTGCCTCTGTGACGTACTGGGACAGCTATAAGCCTAAGCGGTTTGTTCGCTGCGCGCGGCTCAGCTTCTCCCGATCCGATCTCGATTTTCGATTTTCTCGACGCGCGAAACGTTCAAAGGCGGTTACCCTTCTGCAACTCTAGCGACGCCTTGATCCTATGGAGCCATTCCTCGCCAGCCGAGACACCGCTCATCTTGACCTTAAGCATAGGGCGCTCAAGGTCGGTTGTGCCGATGACGACATAGGTCGGCCCGTCGCGTGTCAGGCTCTTGCTCTTTGTCGTGGCGGTGGTCTGCCCGCCAGCCGTCGCCGCCCCAATCACCGCTCCAGCGCCGCCTAGCAGGACGCTACCCACCACTGCGCGTCCCAATGCGCCCGTCTTCTTGGTCACGGCCTGCGTCTCCAACCGCATGACCGTGCGGCTCGACTGTCGCAGCTCAACAGACAGAACCGTGTCTAGGGCGACCACGCGCTCCTCCACGACGGTATAGGCCGGTCGAAGCTGAACGCGCGCCCACCGCAGCCGCGATCGATCCGCGCTGATCATGAAGTATTCTCGGTCGGGACGGCTGCGCCCTGCATGGACGACCGGCCACTCTTCCCTGACACTCTCCTCAAACAAGCGATGCTGCGCCTCATCGCTCTTGGCCTCGTCCGAACGGGCGACCACCCTGCTTCGACTGTCATTGGTCGAGCGGAGCGCGAGGAAGCAAAACAGCAGTACCGCGCCCATGATTGCGAACAGCAGACCGATCACTGAGGCGGCTCTACACGATAGCGCAGCCCCGCATTGCTGACCCCCAGCAGGGTGATGCGCGTGTCCCGCCAAGCGATCACCTGCGGGTACGTTGCCTCCAGCGGAAACGACAATTCCTCCGTGAAGGCGGGCCGCGCCATGTCGTGCGAGAACTCCCGGTAGTTGAGTCGAAGCACGCCCTGCGCCGCGCCCAGATAGACAAGGCTCTGGCGGAAATAGTCGCTCCCCGCTGCCGCGGGCATATCCACAAGGTCGTATGGCGCTGGCGGCTGAATCTTCTTGGTGGTGAACATGACGCTCTCGGCAGACGCCTTGTCGAACGCGCCGTCGCCGTCAGCGTCCTGCAGGCAGGCTGCGCCGCGCGGGCCGACAAAGTGGTCCACATAGGTATCTTCCGCGACAGTGCAGGCCTTGAGTGGCTTTTCGCGCACCACGCGGAACTGAGCGCCGCTGGGCACCACGATCTGCCCCTGTAGGCCGAGCGGCACTTTAAGGTCGTCGCGCAGGCGCGGCACCGTGACGGTGACCATGTTGAACTTTTCTAGCAGCGGCGTGCCGACGGTGACGATTGTGTCCACGCCAGCGTCAGGGCGCTGGCCGACCTTCCGCTCTGCGGCGGTAACGGGGACTGCCGACAGGATGGCGGCGGCCAAAAGGAGGGCTCGGGCGCTCACAGGTCGGGCGTCCAAGTGGACCAGTCGCACTGCGGAATGCTGGTGGCAGCGGGTTTCCCTTCCACGATCGCGAGCACCGCCCGCTTGCGAGCATTGCTGCACTCGTACGCCTTGAGGATATAGCGCATGTCGGACGGCGTGTCGGTGGGAAGCGTGCAACCGTTAGACCGCATCAGGTCCAGCGTAAGGCCAGCTTCCGTCATCACGGCCGCGCTGCCGCCGCGACCGTCAGCCTTGTTCACGGATAGCTGCTTGCTGAAGTTCTCATACTTGGTCGCTAGGTTCGCGCAGGCCGACGACGGCGCTTTCGGTGCGGCCTTTTTAGGCGCGGCGGCCACAGCGGGCTGTGCGCCAACCAGAGCGGCGATGGTGATAGCAACCATGGAAATTCTAATCATGCTCGTCCCCTGTTACGGGACCACGCGCCACATTCATCCCTGGCACGCCGCCCTATGTTGTCCGGGGCGACGGCCATGAGCCGGATGTTGGAAACCCTGGCAATGCACAGAGCGCATGCGCCTTTACCGTTTCCGGCTGGACATGCGCGCATGCCACCCGGCCACCGAAACTGGCGACCGAGATGCATTGCTTGAAGGGTTTCCACGCCCCGCCCTGTCTCCAGGGCGCGGACCTTTTGCCGCTTGGCCGCAGGCTTGGCAAGTGACGGCAGTTGACAGAATATTTGTCTGCGTGGCGGGCATGACGTTAGGAGGAGGCAAAAGGGCAAAACCGCCCACTGCTGCTACGTTGCTACGTTATTACCCCTGATCGACATTCGATTTTAATGAGGAGACCTGAAAGCTTAGCTGGCCCACCCCTTACGGGACGCTTGTCGATCTCCTGACGTATCGTAACAACGTAGCAGGCCTAAGCCGCCCACCGGTCCAGGTCTGGAAACAGTGGCAGCGCTGGAGGAACGTCAGGCTCGACAACGCGCGGATCGAAGGTCGCAACCGTCACCCACTCGACCCTCCATTCCACGCGGGCCAGATCGCCGTCGAAGCGGACGATACCCGCTCCGTCGCGCGCCACTTCCCATCGACACCGCATGTCGTCGTCGTACCAGCCCAGCAACAGTGTGCCGTCACTAAGACCGACCAAGAAACGCTCGTCGGTCTCGTACGGCACGGTCAGCACCGTCTCCACGTCGCCAGCGACCCTCAGCCGCACGCTATCTGGAATGGGACGAATCGAAACGCACATCGCAGAATCACTCTTTCCTACATGAGAACATATAGCGAACATGCAGGACAAGAAAGGAGTCGGCAATGGTGATAATCGACGGATCGTTTCTTCTTGGAGTGGCGGCAGTGCTGACTAGCGTGGCCACGCTTTGGCGCGCGGTCAAAGGGCGGGCGAAGTAGGGCGATATTACCCGGCTGCAACCGAAATCTTGGCCAGCCTGGTTGACGCGGACAGCCCCTATGGCGACGCTGATGTAAAGCGGGGAGAGCGGATAATGCGTGGATTTGTGATTTTAGCTACAAGCGTCTTGTTGGCTGGCTGCAGTCAGCCCCCGCAAAGCAACACAGCGGTCGAGTCGACCGAAGCGACGCAATCGACGCCGGACGCGGGCAAGCTTTGGGTGACTACGCAATATGCAGACCGCCACTCCTGTCCCTCCGACGAGTGCGGCATTGTAGGACGGCTGTTTTTCCGGGAGGCAGCCACACCGATGCAAACCAAGGACGGCTGGGTAAGGATCACAAAGACGTACGACGCTTCGTGCCAGAACGGCGAGAGCCAGTATGTGGACAAGGGCAATGCCGCCTGCACCACTGCCAATGGCATCACGAACGGGCAGTTCGCTGAGTGGGTAAAGGAGAGCCAGCTTTCGGTCGCGCGACCGGCTGACCCGGCCGAGACGGCAAGCGCTGACGAGAGCATCGTCGCCGACTCGGACGACTTCACTCAGTATCGCACAACGTTCGCCAAGGTAGCGCGGGAATTGATCGCCAGCGGCCGTTGCACCGCAGAGGACTTTAAGGAGCAGGGCGGCTGGGTTAAGTCGGTGAACCAGCGTGACGAGCCTGTCTATTTTACATATTGCGGAGGCATGACCGCCGCCAACAAGATTTACATGAACGCCGAGACCGGGACAGTGATGTAGCGCGCGCATGGAGCGACCGCCTGAAACACACGCTGGCAACCGCCTGCTTTCCGGATCGTTGACCCTCTCCATAACAAGAGAGGCATCATGACCCACAAGCCCGCAGTTCCGCCCGGCAGCACGCCGCCCTATCCAGCCCACCCCGCGCCACATGCCGAGAGCGTGCAAGCCGATCCGCTGCCGACGGACGCCGATAACGGCAGGACGGGAGAGCCATCGCCCGGACCCGTCAGCGTTCTGGGCGCGGCGGTAGGCATCGGGTCAGCGGCGATCGTCGCGGCGCTGCTTTACGCAAGGAGAAAACGGGCCTGACGTTTGGGGGCGGGGATGTGCGCCCCGCTTTAACTCTGCAGTCGGCTGGCCTTTGCCGTCCCGTCGCTCAGCATCAGCCGCTCGCCTTGTGATTTGACGATCGCGGCTATCGGCCCCGCCATCAAGCGGAGCATGCCGGGCAGCTCCAGCGTGACGCGCAGTCGCTCTTCTTCCGCGTCCACCGTGCAGGGCACCTCCACGCCCATGGTGGCCACGGTCAGCGCCAAGCGGTCGGTGCTGGGCCAGGAGTGCGTCACGGTGGCCGCGCCGCCAGGGATGTGAGAGGCGAGCTTGCCAACGCCCTTCGCCATGCGGCGGCGGGCCTCTTCGCGGCCGAGGTTGTGGGGAATGTCGATAACGGTGGGATTGGGCATGGCAAGGGGACGCGCGGGGCCAAGGGTTGTTCAGGCGGGGGCGATGCTTCGGGGGCGATGCTTCGGGGGCATGGGGCAGTTATTAGCTACGCTGCTACTTTGTTACCGGGTGTCGAAAAGCGGCATCACTCCGGTGGTTAGGTCCCACTAGCGGAATTGGCCGGTAGCGGAATGTCAGGTAATGGTTGACGAAGCTCAATAAGCGGACCACTAATTTGCGGCATTCAATTGCCCGCTTCCAAAGAGCGATGAACTCGATGCAGTGAGTCTAAGAGACGACTTCCGGCTCCAACTATTTTCGAAAGAACCTTTATCTGCTCCTTGCAAGCAAGATTTTCTGTAGGGACTGGGTAATTGATTTGATGGTCAACTTCTCCCCAGATCTCTTCAAACAACGTTCTTACCTGAACTTCACAGCAGAGTGGAGAATCTGCTCGGGGGCGCACAAGATAATGCACACTCGTATATGCCGTCGGCTTCTGAACGACTTCTAAATCAAAACCTTTAAAAAATTCAGCAGCTTCAGGGTCCCAAGTGTAGGCCGTTGCTCTTTCTCCAAGTACCCAGTCGCCAGCTTCCACCTTGCGCCTGACTAGGCTATCAATATGACCAAAATGCTCCTGAAAAAGATGAATTATTCTAACTCCGGCAAGATCAGTCACTCTGGAAAATAAATCTTCTGTTGATATCGGCCGACCTTCAGATCGTTTACGTTTCAGCTTTTCCCTTAGATGCTCCCGGTCTTTAAGGCGGCTTTTATAGGAGTGTACGATCTGATTGCCGTCAACGCGAAGATCCGGGTGATCTCCCAAGTAGTGGAGTACACCATCCATAAAAATCTTCAGCTCGTGGGTCATTGCATCGTATCGAACCAAGGAATCCTCATCCTCATTAGCGATATCTGCAGGATTGCCCTCCTCACCAGGCGAAAGAGGAGCGGTCACAGATACTGTACTCGGTTCAAGAAATCCCTCGCGAACTGATGATACGCGCCCTGGGTATCGCGAAATTTACTCTGATTTCCTGCGACAGTCCCTCTATCTTCGGCATCCAGAATTCCGCTATCTGGTAACTTCCACATCGGCATATGATACTTCTGCGACAAGCTCGGGAATGTATTGTGGCTGTGGATTATCGCATTATCCCCTATAGAAGCCTCCGCTACATTGGGAAATTCTATCATATTGCTGCGATCTATTGAGCTGTGGATTGTTCCCGGTATTTGTACAGCGTAATTCTGGTGAGCTTTTGCCAGATTTAGATCATTTTCATACTTGCTGTACCGTTTGGCATTGTAGAGCGTGAAACCCATGAACTTTACAAAAGACTGTGGAAAGCTTGAACGCTTCTGATCCGATATGAAATGGAAAATGCTTTCAAACTGCTTTCGCCAAGTACGAAGTGCGTCACCGATATTTCTGATGCCGTACACTGAGAAAAGATCAGGAGAACAGGGGATGATAAAACCATCCGCTAATGAAAGAAGATGCCTGTTGAGAGCCCCTAAGCTTGGGGATGTGTCGAATATAACGAGGTCATAGCCCTCCCGCTCCGCGTATTCGTAAGCCATCGTCCGAACGTGCGTGGCAGTGCGGATCGCAAGGGGATCCCCTTGATAGATGCCGCTCCATCGCTCGCCGATCTTGGCTTCAAAGAGATGTAAGGTCAGGCGCCCAGGAATCAGATCGACATTCCGCGCGAGCTTCAACGGTGGTGGCAAATTATCAAGGTCAGCGGTGCCATCCTCGGTTGGCTTTAAAAGAAAGTGGATTGAGCGCGGCGTACCAATCATGGCCGCGAACGTCGCATCTCCCATAGCTGTGCGGGCAGCTTGGAAATCCTCAATGAAGGGATCCTCAGCCGCCCAGACTTCATGGATGTTTTCCATTTCAGTCGACACAATTGTGAGATTGCATTGGGGGTCGAGGTCTATGAGTAAAACTTTTTGCCCAATTTCGCCGAGGGCATGGGCGAGGTGATAGGTCAATGTCGTTTTTCCGACGCCACCCTTGTTATTAAATATTGTTATGATGTTCGGCTTCACGCTCATCCCCTCTCTGGGTGTATGCATATCGAATGAGATGCTTATGGCAAGGTGCTCACCTAATGTTGCGCCTTAACTGTTCAATTTTTCTTTGTTGAGCGCCGATTGCGAACGCATGCAAACTGACGTTGGCACCAGTGCGAACGTCGGCTTTCGAGATGGGACGCTGCCGAGCCGAGTGGCTTATTGGCGCAAACCAGCTATTCCAAAAATGCCCCACCCCGGCTCTCTGTTACGTTGTTACATTAATACCCCCTATCGACATTCGATTTTAATGAGGAGATCAGGTTATGAGGGAGCCGCCTATGTTTACAGACGTGCTTCGATCTCCTGACCTAACGTAACAACGTAACAGGCCCGTCAACCCATGCCCCGCGAACGCCCCATCACCCTTGAAGGCTTGCTGCTGCTCGACGGCCGCCAGCTGATCCTACAGATGCCAGACGGCGGGCAGTGGCGGCTGCTTGCCCTAGGCCGCCATGACCGTCTGCTGGGCCGCAAGGCGCGCGTCGAGGGTGCCCGTCAGGGCCACGACGTGGTAGCGGTAGACAGGATCACTCCCGCGTGACGCTAACCCTGGATCAGGTGCCGTGGGGCGCTGCTTCCATGCTGCTGCGTCAGCATGGGGAGCGCGCTGCCTCTGTTGCCGCCGCGCGTGTCGAGGAGATGAAGCGGGCAGGCGACGCAGACGGTGTCGCGATGTGGAAGAAGATCGCGAGCTGCCTGACCAAACTTTCGCCGCCTGACCGCTTGTCCTAAAGTACGGCGGTCGCCTTTCCGCGTGGTCCATGCTATGTGCGCCCTGCATCAAGCAATCCAAGCCAATCAAAAATCCCTTTTCCCAAATAGAGAGACAGGTCGCATGTCCACAGAAGCTATATCGCAAGACACCCTCATCGCTTTGACTGCCGACATTGTCGCAGCGCACGTGTCGAACAACTCGGTCAGCGTCGGTGACGTTGCAGGCCTGATCGCGAACGTCCACGCCGCACTGTCCGGCCTTGGCACGCCTGCCGAACCTGAAGCGCCCAAGCAGGAGCCTGCCGTCTCCATTCGCGCGTCGGTCAAGCCAGACTATATCGTCTGCCTGGAGGACGGGAAGAAGCTCAAGATGCTGAAGCGGCATCTAAAGACGGCCTACCAGATGACGCCGGACGAGTACCGGGCCAAGTGGGGCCTTGCTGCTGACTATCCTATGACCGCGCCGAACTACGCCCAGCAGCGCAAGGACCTGGCAGTCAAGATCGGGCTGGGCAGGAAACCCAAGGCGGCTTCGGCCATCCCTGCTGAACAGACCGGAAAAGCGCCCGCGCCGCGTGGACGGAAGCCGAAGCCAAAGGTTGAAGCCGAGCCAGCCTGACGCGGTTGGCAACCAATCCTTTACACTGGGGCGGCACGATGCCGCCCCATGACTTTTAAGAAGCCCTTCCGCGCCGTACCTGTTCGCCCCGGCAGCTATTACGCAGCCCAGCGCCGCAAGCGTCGGCAGGAGAGGTTTGTGGCGCAAGCTCTGGCAGGATTGTTGATTTGCGCGGCGGTTGGCGCTGGCTCAATCTACATGGGTAATGAAGCCCCCTCCGACGATCGCTCAGCTGTCGAGCAGGTGATGACGGCCGATACCGTGCCGTACACGCCCGCGCCGCTGATGTCCGCCGCCGAGCTTGATGCGCAACAACCGGGGTCAGGCAGCGTTGCGACGGTAACTACGCCCCGCGCCCGGCCACTGCCCGCCGCAAGCGGATGGTCGTACCGCAACTGCGCCCAGGCGCGGGCCGCAGGTGCTGCGCCGCTGTACGCTGGACAGCCAGGATACGGACCCCACATGGACGGCGATGGTGACGGCATCGCGTGCGAGCCTTATCGCTGGCAGCGCTGACTATTCGTTTCCGCCCGTTGGCCGTCCTCCTGCCGCAGCCTCATGGCCATCGCCCCCATAGGGATGCCGAGCCGTGGTATGGGCGTGCCAGACCAGTGGCAGCATTGGCAGGCGGCTGAGCCGTTGACCGTTAGCAGTAGGCGGGGGAGCCAAGTCTGCCCCTGGCCGTTATTCCCTCTCACGACAGGGAGAGACGGAATGAAGCGCACATTCACAATAGAAGCGGCGATCGGTTTGAGCCTGGCGCTGGCGGCTTGCGGCGGCAAGGGCGACGACAAGCTAGGCGAGCAGGTGCAAGAAGCGGCCGAGAACAAGGCCGACAAGATGGACGCCATGGCCGACAACATGAGCGGCACAGCCGAGGACCTGATGCAGGCGAAGGCTGACGCCGCCCGAGAGGCCGGCGACGCCAAGGAAGAGGCAATTGACGACTCTGACATCAACGCTGAAGCGCTGACCCCTGCTGAGCGGGCGAAGGTTATAAACGGAAATTGACAAATTGACGGGGTTGGTGGCGATTACTCGCACCCAATCCCGTCACCGTCGCGATCCAAGTGCCGCCCGTACCCAGGATCGCCTACCCGTACCGGCGCGGCACCCGCAGCCCTTGCGGCGGAACAGTTTGCGAACGCTCCGCCGCCGCTGCCCGTGCCGGCTTGCCGCCTGGGAGCGGGAGCGCCGCTGGAACTCGTTCGGTGGCAATGGTATCCGCCATTTTTCCGGTCGTTATGACAGCCTTCAGCGTTCAGGCCTCCTGGATGGCCAAAGGCGCAAGGCGCGGAAAGTAAGTGTGCCACAATTGCAGCTCCGATTGCCGCTAGTCCAGAACGTCGAAGCGGCAACATGTGTCGTTCTTCCAAAACTAAAGGTTACCTTATGGCTGGCACCTGCAAACGAACAACCATCGTCACGAATTTGTCTGCAATAATCAACTGACTGAATTTCCCGATCCGGCGTCGCTAACGCTGGCAGCGGCACGAACTCAATGCCTGCGAAGAATGATCAGAAAAACTCATGCTTGGCTTTTTTCGACCGGGTCCCTGGTTATTGAGGATCCTTCATACGCATGGCAAAGCGGACCGCCGGTCTGACAATAAGCCTATACGCGAGACGTCGTCGGCTGGGCTTCCCCTCGATCCAAGCCGCCAACCCAGGGCCTATTCGATAATACAATCGTACAAAGCGTCGGCCGCCCGGCTTTTCGACTATCCACTCATCGCGAAATTGGCGGAGAAGCGTTACGTCGGGATGACTGAAATCTCCCATTGTCGCTGTAACAACGAAACAGGCATCGGCTTGCTTCTTTTCGACGGCGGGAGCCACATAAGTCTCGTCCATATCACGTAAAGCCGTAACTGCGGCTTCCATCATTCCGCGCAGCGTCTTTTCATATTCTGGAGTTATTCCATGAACACCTGAAACGCGATTGATAGAATCCCAATATTTGTATCCTTCGATATTGTCCTTCGTAAGGTGAACGATATTTTCTAGTATAACTTTATTTTGAGGGTCCCATTTTTCAGCCTGCTCCAAAGCATCTAACATTTGAGCGACTTGATTCAGATAAGAAGGCCACGTGTGATCAAGCGCCGCAAATTCCTCCATGTGGTTGCGCGCCATGCGGTAGAGGGCTGTGACGATCTTATTCAGTTCGCCAGTAACCTCGGCAATAATGGCTTCTCGCCGTTCTCCAGCGTTGGAAATGGCATGTCGAAACGCAATCAAGCCTTCTGACACTCGGAAATTTATTAAGGTCGATTGCCACGACGCCGCTCGCCCTTTCCCGATCCAAGCATCAGCTATAGTAGGATCAATCTCTAGGACACGATTGTAATAATCCAGTGCCTCTGCGTTGTTTGCCCCCAACTCCGCTGTCTGCGCCATTCCCATTAGCGTGGCTATTCCGCTTTGATCGGAAAGACGATCATGCGCTCCGGTAACAATTGTAGATCCTACCGCCTTCCCGCATTCACCACAAAACTTGTCAGTGTCGCGAACCTGAGCTCCGCATTCCGTACAATGGCCCATAAAATCACCCCAATTTCTCGCCTCACGTACAAAGAGACGAGGTCAGCAGTTTAAGTCAACCTTGGGTCACGATATCGTTATCCGTTTCAAGTGCATTAGACGTTTGTGATTGCGCGCTTTGGGGCCTCGCGGATCAATCAGCTATATGCGTCAACCGCGCCTCGAACCGAACGCCCGGCACCTGCTTTGACGTGCCGCGCATCCGTAGCGCCCCGTCGTTGGCCCTGCCCGCCATCTCTACGACCACGTTATTAAATCCGATGACGCTCACCACGCCGGGGATTGGGCGATGTTGCGTCACACTGACCTGCATGGTCAGCACCTCGCCGTCCTCCTCGTAGGTGCCGACATAAGCGTTGCCGCTGTCGCCGCCGCGCAGCTTGCCGCCCTCCTGTAGGACCAGCACGCCAAAGTCGGTGCCGTAGGTGGAGGTGAAGGCTATCTTGTACAGGCCGGTGGGGAGGGACATTCTCGGGCTCCTGCTGTTGGGCAGCTGGGCCGGAGGGGCTGGGCGTGAGGCGGCCGGGTCCGGACCGGCTGGGTGATGCTGGATAGTCGATAGCGGGATGGGGCGGTGGGGACCAATGATGGCCAAAAGCGGACAAGCGGCTTTTCTGCAAACAAAAACGGAATCATATCGGCAGCTTAAATTGGACTCGCAGATGCGAGTTCTTGATTCAAGCGGAAAAGCCGGGCCAGCATTTCGTCCTCGTTCAGTAACCCTGCGCGCCAATCGTTGCCCCAGCCATAGGCGTCCGCCACCGCTGCGTCCAGCGCACGATGCGCATTGTCCAGCCAAGCGGGCCGCGCATTATACAGGTTGGTTAGCGTCCGCTTGGCCAATATCTTCGCCGCTTCGTCGCTGACTGGCAGGATGCGGTCGGGATAACCGACCACCACCTCCGGCTCGCGCCGCACCAGATCGGCGGGGTTGAGCCAGTTTTCCCGCAGCTCATTGAGCCGCGCCGCGGCGGCCGCGATGGCGATGGCGCGGGGATCGTCTGCATAGTTGGCGGCGGGGATGTCGGGCGTCAGGCCTTGCGGGAAGGGGAAGGTTTCGAAGGTGGTGGAGGGCGTGTAGCGCGGGTCATTGCCGACACCCAGAAACGTGCCCATGCGCAGCGACCAGATTTCATGGAAGCGCGAATGCAAGATGCCGAAGGTTGTGTCATCGTCGCGGGCGATTACGATTACCAGATTTTCGGGCAAATAGTCTGGGGTGAGCCATATGAAAATCCGGTACTTTGCGACCATCGCTGTTCCGACGTATCGCTTCAGAGGTCGAATAGCCTCGTACATTTCCGGCCGCGCTCTTTCAAATCGCCACCACGTCTCTCTGTTTTTCAATGTCTTGCTGAGTTGCCGAGCAGGGTAAATTACTCGCTCAGCATAGGAAAACGGCCCTTCGAAAAGACATATCTCTGCCAACGTCGTTTTAGGGCCAAAATCCAATATCCATCGATCTGTAGGACGGCGAACTATTTCCAGTCCGTTGACAGATTTTTTGATCACGCCAGAATTTGGCAATCCGTTCGGATTGCCCTTCATTTGCAAAAGTGCGCGTGCTGTTTCCCCTTCCAGATCAAAAGGCCCTGATTTAGTAACGCCCATGAACGAGAGATTGGCGTTCAACCGCAACTTGTTCGCTTTAGTCAAATCGGTCCCATCGCCGCCAAGCTTGAGGTCTGCGGCGACAGCCGTGACAGATGTTCCATCGAGATACGCTGGTTCGCCGTGGAGGCAATCAAAACAAATCATCGATACTCGAACGGAAGCGCCATCAACTGTCCAGCCTTCATCGCTCCATGCTTCAAAGATGCGCCCCTGCTCCACTATCGGCTTCAACACCTCTCGGTTCGCGCCGCCCCTTATGCTGTTGGTGCAAACCAGTCCCGCCCGCTTGAGTACCCCCGCCTCCATCTGCGCCCACGCCTTGGCGAACCAATAGCAGACTAGGTCGACCCCACCCGGCACATCCTTCCACGCTTTGCGCAGCGCGACCGCATAATCCTCGCCCAGTTCGCGGAGCATCTTCTTGTTGCCCAGAAACGGCGGGTTCCCCACCACCACGTCTGCCGCCGGCCACTCCGCTCGCGTTCCCCCCGCATTCAGCACCGCATCGCGATTCTCGATCGTATCCAACGTCCGCAATATCGGGTTCTTTGCCGCGTCGAATCCGTTGCGCCGCATCCACTGGATTTCGCCGATCCACACCGACACCCGCGCCAGTTCGGCGGCATAGGGGTTGAGTTCGATGCCCAGCACGCATTCCGGCCCAACGCGCGGAAAGCCGCGCGGTAGCCCCAGCGCTTCGGCCTCCAGATTGGCGCGATGCTCGATGTCTTTCAGCGCCAGCAGCGACAGATACAGGAAATTGCCGGAGCCACAGGCCGGGTCCAGCACCCGGAAACCCGCAATCCGCTCCAGGAACGCGCGGTGGATTGCCTCCGCCTCGTTCACCGCCTTGGTCCGCGCCGCCAATTCCTTGCCGCGCAGCAGCTTTTCCGCCGTCGCGCGCGGCGCTCCCTCGACCAGCGCAGTCATCCGCGCCAGCGCATCGGCCCATTCCGCCTCCAGCGGCGCGATCAGCACCGCCCGCACGATCTGCATAATCTTGTCGCGGTCGGTATAATGCGCGCCCAGCTGGCTGCGCTTGGACGGGTCCAGCCCGCGCTCGAACAGCGTGCCCAGAATCGACGGGTCGATCTCGGACCAGTCCAAATGGGCGGCGGTCAGCAGGTTGTCGATGTCGGCCCGGTCCAGCGGCAGCGCCCCGTCATCGTCGAACAGCCCTCCATTGAACCAATCCACCCGCTCGAACCCCACCGCGCCGCCCGACTTCATCGCCGCGAACAGCGTTTGCGCATGGGTGGCGAAATCGTTGGGCGCGCTCCGGCTATGTTCCAGCATGCGCGTGAACATCTTGTTCGGCAACAGGTTCACGTCTTCGGCGAACATGCAGAAGATCAGCCGGTTGACGAAATGCGCGACAAGGTGCGGCTCATTGCCACGATCGCGCAATCGCTGCGCCAACGTCGAAAATTCCTTGGCTGCGTCCTCGGTCAGCGACTGCCGCGTCTTGCTGGGTTTAAGCGCCTCGGGGTTCAAGAATGCATCGCGCAACAGGTCGCGCCGGGCCGCGTCGGCCAGGTCTTCTATGCCGAATTCATGCCGGACCTGCACCGTGTTGGTCCAGTTGGTATGGATGCGGAACCTCTGCATGTCGGACACGATCAACAGCGGCGGGCTTTCCAGCGCGATGCTATATTGCAGCAACTGGCTGAACGCTTTGTCCAGATCCTTGTTCTTGCCCTTATATTCCCACGCGAAACATTCGCGCCGCCACACGTCCGCCCAGCCTTCACCCCCGCTAGTTTTCGACGCGCCCTTCTCGAACGTGAACCATTCGCCCTTGGGATCAGCGCTGATCGGGTCTTCGATGCCCAGCAACGCACAAAGATCGTTGAAATGGCTTTGCGATGCCGTCCGCTCCTTCAGCTCGACATTACGCCATTTGGTGATGAAATCATGCGGGGTCATCGGATGGTCTCAACAGAAATCGCGGCGCGCCGCAATGGATTTGGGCCCTACAATTTACAGGTTCTCCAGACGGCTTAGGAACGCTGTACCGACAGCACTGCCAATTCGTCGATGCACTATCGCAATCCAAGGGCAAGTTGTGCAGCGAAAATCTTGCGCGAGCTGGAAGTGGCGCATTGCCACCAAACACTGCCTTGAAGCGTTGCGCCGCGATGACGAAGGCAATTTCGACCTTGCAGGCGAAAATGGATGCTGCCGTTCACGCATCGGACTTTGAAGAGGCCAAGCGCTGCCGCGACATGATCAGCCTGATGAGAAGCGGCGTCACGGCGGCCGAGGCTGAGCGGGCCGATCTGTCAGGCATGGAGCGCCAGCAACCGGGCGCGATGGGCCTGGGAACCAGCCGGCAGCGAGCGACTCCCCACCGGATTGGAAGCCGCCTGCCAAGCCGATCCCATGACCACGGGCACACCCTCACATGTCGGGCATCGCAAGTGATGGCGACGAACGCCCGCGACGCTACGCTGCGCTACTCGCCGCCCGCGCGCCTGGATCGACCGTTTGCCCGAGTGAAGTTGCCCGCGCCATAGCTCCACCAGACGCATGGCGGGACGCGATGCCTACGGTCCACGCTGCTGTAGACCGCCTCCGCGCCGGTGGCCTGATTCAGCTGAGCTGGAAGGGCGAGCCGCTGGCGGAACGGGTTGGACCGTATCGCATTCGCCGCAAGAATCGGAATTGAGGGGCGACATTGTATTCGCTGCGGGACGACGCCGTCTTGGGAGCCGAGGGGATAGTAAGGCCCTGTCCGAGTGCCTTTGGTAGCCGGCAGCGGGGCGATGTACTCGACGGACGTCGACGGCTGAAACAAAAGGAAGTGGCTGCTGCGTCTAGCACAGCTGGATCACGTAACAGCGTAACTGCAGTTGGTGTCATATGACCCAACATCAGCAGATTATGCCCGCCCGCCGCGGCGATCTCCAGCGCGCGCTTGGCGACCTCCTGCCCCTTGACCTGTTTCAGGTCCGCGCCCCGCACCGGCGCCTCCACCACGCCCGGCTGCGGCGCCGACAGCGCCGACGTCCCCTTGAAATGATTGAGCAAACCCATCAGATCCGGCGCGGCGACGACCTCGACCTCGCCGGCCCAGGCGGCCTCCGCCCCCTGCGCGACCGGACAGACCAGCCCCATTTCCTGGCTGCCCGCATGGAGCGCCGCCAGCAGCACGCCGGGCGACGGCGCGGTGCGCCCGTCCAGCCCCAGTTCGCCGACCACGACATAGCCCGCCAGCGTCTCGGCATCGATCACACCCATCGCGCCCAGCAAAGCCAGCGCAATCGGCAGGTCGAAATGCGATCCCTCCTTGGGCAGGTCGGCGGGCGACAGATTCACCGTGATCCGCTTGGGCGGCAACGACAGGCCGATCGCGGCGATCGCGTTGCGCACCCGCTCGCGGCTTTCGGCCACCGCTTTGTCGGGCAGGCCGACGAGGATGAAATTGGGCAGGCCGGGCACGAGCTGGCACTGCACCTCCACGGCGCGCGCCTCCAACCCCAGATAAGCGACCGTCGATACCGTTGCGACCAAATGCCCCCGCCTTTTCCCGCTGCCCCGCCAGTCTATTGCCGCACTATTCTTCTACCGGTTCCCCGGTCCGGTCCCGCGCAGGCTCGTCCGGCCGCCCCTTGAACCCCTGCGCCACGACATACCATTCAACGCTGCCCTTGCGGCTGGCCGGCGGCTTGGCATGCTTGATCGTGGTGAAATTCTTCTTGAGCAGCACCAGCAACTCGCCGTCGGTCCCGCCCGCGAACACCTTGGCGACGAAGGTGCCGCCCTTGCGCAGATTCTCCACCGCGAACCAGGCCGCGGCCTCGACCAGCCCCATGGTGCGCAGGTGATCGGTCGCGGCATGGCCGACGGTGTTGGCCGCCATGTCGGAAATGATGAGGTCCGGCGCGTCGCCCAGCGCATCGCGCAGCATCTGCGGCGCCTTGTCGTCCATGAAATCCATTTCGAACAGGGTCACGCCCGCGATCGGATCGACCGGCAGCAGGTCGATACCCACCACCGCCGCTTTCGGGGCCATCTTGCGCACCACCTGCGCCCAGCCGCCCGGCGCTACCCCTAAGTCCACGACCGCCTTCGATCCCTTCACGAAATGGAATTTCTCGTCCAGTTCGATCAGCTTGAAGGCGGCGCGGCTGCGCCACCCTTCCGCCTTCGCCTTGCGGACATAGGGATCGTTCAGATGCCGCTCCAGCCAGCGCACCGACTGCGCCGTGCGGCCCTTGGCGGTCTTGACCCGCACCTTGCCGACACCAGACCCTCTCACATCTCTCTCCCGTCGCGGTCCATCAGGCCGCGCAATATGCCTTCGCGAATCCCCCGGTCGGCCACGCCCAGTCGCGCGGCCGGCCAGATGTCGAGGATCGATTCCAATATGGCGCAGCCCGCCACCACCAGATCGGCGCGCTCGGTGCCGATGCAGGGCAGCTTCTGCCGCTCGGCCAGCGCCATGGTCGACAGCCGCTCCGAAATGGCGCGCATCGATTCGCATGGCACGATCAGGCCGTCGATCGCCTGCCGGTCGTAGCGCGGCAGGTTGAGGTGCAGGCTGGCCAGCGTCGTCACCGTGCCCGACGTGCCCAGCAGGCGGATATCCTCCGCCCCCTGCGGCAGGCGCCGGGCGAGCGGCGAGAAAGCCTCGCTGACCCGCGCGCGCATCCGGTCATAGGCGGCCAGCCGTTCCGCCTTGTCGCCATGGTCGAACGCCTCGCTCTCCGTCAGGGACACGACGCCCCAGGGCGCGCTGACCCAGTCGACGATCCTCGGCGCGCCCGTCGTTCCGTGCGAATCGACCAGCACGAGTTCGGTCGATCCACCGCCAATGTCGAAGATCAGCGCCGGTCCATCGCCCGGCTCCAGCAACGCATGGCACCCCAGTACCGCCAGCCGCGCTTCTTCCTGCGCGCTGATGATGTCGAGCGCGATGCCGGTTTCGCGATAGACCCGCTGGATGAACTCCGCCCCGTTCGACGCACGGCGGCAGGCTTCGGTCGCGACCGATCGTGCCAGCGTGACGTGGCGGCGACGCAATTTGTCAGCGCACACGGACAGCGCCGCGATCGCGCGATCGATCGCCGCATCGCTGATCCGACCGGAAGACGCCAGTCCCTCGCCGAGCCGGACGATCCGCGAAAAGGCGTCGATGACGATGAAGCCGTCGGCGGACGGCTTGGCGATCAGCAGGCGACAATTATTCGTGCCCAGGTCGATCGCGGCATAGGATCGACGCTCACGCGCGCCATGGGGCGGAAAGCCCCGTTGCGTCGACGGGGGCGGAATGGCCGCAGCCTTGCTCCCATCGCCCGGACCGGAACGGGCGCGCTTGCCCGCATAACGGCCGGCCGGGCCGGAACTCTGCGGCGATGGGCGGCTCTGCTGCACCATGCCGTAACTCGCTTCTACATTCGCCAGCCGCCAAAGGGCGACCGGAACTTGCCCCCATGCTTAAGCAGATATGACGCATCGCGCAAGGCGCGGCCGGCATCGCCGCCAGCGCAAGACTTAAGAATGATTAAGGATACGTCTTGCACGTCCCGCAAAGGCAGGGTTCGTTTCGGATCAGCAAAGAACAAGATCGCTCGGTCGACGTCATCGCCTTTAGGATAAAACAGACATGCTGTGACGTTTTGGATACATGACGCAAGTTTTCATGATTGTACGATTGTCTTGGGCAATACAGTTGATTAGCCTCCCATTCGGTCTTTGGGGAGTTTATATCATGCACATTCGCAAGAATGGTGCGGGCCTGTTGGCGCGCGTCGGTCGTCCCGCACTGCTGGCATCCGCTGCCATAGCCGCGCTTGCCGTCGCGCCCGTGGCGCAGGCCGTCGTGCCGACCGACGACAAGAGTCCCAGCGACATCATCGACGGCAGCGACGTCAACGGCGTAGGCATCATGTATCGCGACGACGGTTTCGTCTGCACCGGCACGCTGATCAACCCGCGCACGGTCATCTTCGCCGCGCATTGCGTCAACGACCTGACGTCCGCCGACTACAGCACCGTCAACGGCGGCGTGCCCGTCGCCTTCGCCTTCCAGAACAATGCACGGCCCGGCCTCATCGACTGGATTTCGAACAATTACCGCACGAATACGGCGCTCAGCGTCTATAACGTCAACAACATCGCCTATAATCCGGAATCGCTCGATCCGCCGGCGCTCAGCTTCCTCTATGGCGACGTTGCGATGGCGACGCTCGACACGCCCGCATCCGACGTACCGACCTGGGCGGTGCTTTTTTCCGCGCTGCCCGCCCCGTCGTCGATCAGCGAAACGAGCGGCACCGGCTATCATGTGACGATCACCGGCTATGGCCGCAGCGGCAGCGGAAGCACCGGCAACAGCTATGGCATCGACTTCCGTCGCAAGACGGCCGAGAATTTCCTGGGTATGCTGGGCTCGCTCGACGATGTCGACAGCTTCCTCTTCGGCGAAGCCGGCGGCTATACGCAGAATCTCTACCACACCGATTTCGACGATCCGACGCGGGAAAACCCTTTCGACTTCAACCTGTTCAAGGATGACGCCCTGCCCAACGAAGGCAGCACCGCGGGCGGCGATTCGGGCGGTCCCCTGATTCTGGACCAGGCGTTCGATGAAAAGACCGTGATCGGCGTCCTGTCGGGCGGCAGCCGTTACTTCTTCGAACAACCGGCCAGTTCCTATGGCGGCTCGTCCTTCTATCAGCCGCTCTATCTTTTCTGGGACTGGATCGCGCAGAACAACCCCTATCGCTATGCCACCGCCAAGGCCGGCGACGGCAAATGGAGCGACGCCGAACATTGGGTAACCGCGCTCGATCCCAATTATCGCATCATCGACAGCACCGGCAAGCTGGTGAACGGCGTGCCCACCACGCCGGGCGCCGGCGCCTTTGGGCAGGACGATACGCAGAAGTTCGGCCAGCTCTGCTATACGCCCGACGGCATCTGCTATGATGTCGGCACCGGCGAGCTGACCGTGGACGGCGTGCCCGTCACGGAGGACGGCACGGCCCCTGCCACCTCGTCCACCGGCGCACGGACGGTTTCCAACAACAAGGGCAAGGTGGAAATCGCCGAGCGCAGCCCTGATGGCGAAAGCGTCACGCTTGCCGGCGGCGCCATTCACGAGGCGCAGGCCGAAGGCGATGTGGAAGCCGCCATTCTGCCCAGCCCCACCTTGGCCAACGGCCTGCCCGGCGCGACCGGCTTCGTGCCCGACAATATCGATCCGCAGGCGTCGGCAGGCGTGGTCGGCCGCTATTATGACGTGACGCTGAGCGCCGCCGGCAAGACCACGCTGGACATCGACGCCACCGTGGACCGCTTCACCATTTCTGGCACGGGCGCGACACTGGACGTCACCGCGGACGGATCGCTGACCAGCCTGATGGACATTTCCCATCTCGCCGGCGTGGTGAACGTCGATGGCACGGTCGAAACCCCGGGCGACTATTTCCTGATGACCGGCCTGCTGTCGGGCACCGGCACCGTGCGCGCGCCCTATTTCACCAACATATTGGGCGTGGTGGCGCCGGGCGGCATCGGCAAGATCGGCACGCTGACCGTCGAGGGCAATGCGCTGCTCACCTCGGGCAGCACGCTGCATATCGACCTGGGCGCCAATGGCGTGTCTGACGTGCTGGCGGTCAAGGCCACGCAATTCGTCGCGGATGACGGCGACGGCGAAGTCGAAACCCCGCCCACCGGCAGCGAAGGCGATGGCGGCGGTAGCACCGCAGAGCAGCGCACCGGCGCCGCCATCACCGCAGCGCAGGCCGACGGCGACGTGTCGCTGCTCGCGGCCGGCGATCCGATCGACGGCATCGCTGCGGTCGGCGGTCAGGTGGTCTTCGGCGCGACCGCCGGCACCAAGATCCGCTATGGCAACCAATATACGTTCGTGACGGCGGAAGGCGGCGTCGACGGCACCTTCACTGCCCCGGCACAGCTGTCGGCGGTACTCAAGCCCGTGCTGATCTATGGCGACAACAGCGTCAGCGTCCAGATCGACGCCGGTCTCTATGCCTCGGTGGTGAACCCGGCTGCCCAGAACCAGACCAGCTTCGCCCAACTGCTCGACCAGAACCGCTCGCTCTACGCCAATTACGCCGCCCTTTATGGCGAGGCGGACCTGCTGAGCGTCGCCGGCGTGCAGGCGACGTTCGAGGCGATGGCGCCACGCACCGAAGCGCTCAAGACGTCGATGGCCGAGGTGCTCAACGACAATATGGCGCGCTTCTATCGCGATCGCCTGACCAAGCTGGACGCCGGATCGATGGGCGGCACGCTGACCATGACCGGCCAGCCGATCCAGCTCGCCTCCGCCAGCCTCAACAATATCGATCTGGGCATGGACCAGGGCGGCGGCGACGACACGACGACCCGCGAAGGCGTGCTGCCCGACGATATGAGCGCGTTCCTGGCGGGCGGCTATCTCGACGGCAAGAGCGCGCCGATGCGCACCGCCGTGCCGCTCGGTCGTGACCAGTTCGATGGCTGGTATGCGGCGGCGGGCGTCGAAAAGGCGTTCGGCGACAATGGCGTCATCGGCCTGGCTGCGTCCTTCAGCGAACTGAAGGGCAATACCGGCGCCAATGACTGGGCGCGCGCGCGCCTCTATCAGGGCACCGTTTACGGCGCCTTCGACCTCTCCGGCGTCAAGCTGGACGCGGTCGGCAGCGCCGGCACGCTTGCCACCCGCTCGCGCCGCGCCTTCGCCGTCGGCGTCACGCCCTACACCCTCTATGGCAGCGACCAGGAACTCGCGCTGTCGGGCGAACTTGGCCTCAGCAAGGCGCTGGGCGGCGACGCCTTCAGCATCGTGCCGCGCGCCTCGATCCGCGGCGCCTATATCAGCTCGGGCAACCTGGCCGAATATGGCGGCGACGCCGCGCTGGTGATCAAGCGTCACGCCATCCGCAGCGCGCAGGGTCGCCTGGGCGCTACGGTCAAGGCCAACACCGGCGGCTTCAAACCCTATGTCACCGCCAACTTCGTCCATGAATTCAACGACCAGCCGGCCTATTTCCTGGCCAATCTGGTCGGCGGCACCGGCAGTCTGGCGCCCTTCGCGCTCGGCGGTTCGGATCGCAACTGGGGCGAGGCGGGCGGCGGCCTGACGGTCACCACGGGCAATGTCGATCTCAGCCTGTCGGCCGACACCACCCTGTGGCGCAAGGACGTGAAATATCAGAGCTATCGCGCCAGCGTGAAGTTCCGCTTCTGATTTCCGGCTCCCAGCCGAAAGGAAAGGGCCGCCCGATGGGGCGGCCCTTTTCGTTGGTGTCGGGATTGGATAGGATTACGCACTTCCGTTCGCTTCGAGCCTGGTCAAGGATCGGGTGGCCCGCCTTTCTCGTTTCTCGACACGCTCGAAAACGGGCAGAGGCGGCTTAGCGGCTCCCCCCCCTCTCTCACTGCGTATACAGCTTCACCAGCCGATAGAGAAATGCCCGCCCGTCCAGCAGCGACTTGACGCGGATGCGCTCGTTCAGGCCATGGACGCCCTGCCCGTCCGGGTCGGCGAACATGCCCGACACGCCATAGGTGGGAATCCCCGCCGCATTGGTGAAGCGCCCGTCGGTTGCCCCGGTGGCGAGGCGCGGGATCACCGGCACGCCGGGCCACATCTCCTTGGTCAGCGTTTCGATCGGCCCCATGATCTGTGGCGTCAGTTCCGGCGCGGAGGATTTGGGCTGCGGCGGATCGGCCAGCGTCACCTTCACCTTCGGATCGGCGGCGACCTCGCCCAATCGCGCCAGCACCGACACCACGCTCTCGCCGGGAATGATGCGGCAATTGACGTTCGCAGTCACCGATTGCGGCTGGGCATTGGGCGCATGGCCGCCGGAAATCAGCGTCGGGATGCAGGTGGTGCGCAGCGTCGCGTTCCAGCTCGCGCTCTCGGCCGACACTGCGGCATAGTCGGCCTCGGTCGCCTTGCCCACGCCGATCGCCGCCATCGCGCTCGACACCTTCGCCGGGTAGAGCGGCGCCGACGCACCGAAATAGGCCTTGGCCGCCGGGGTCAGGTTCACCGGGAAATCATAGTCGTTGATCCGCGCCAGCGCCGCCGCCATCCAGCCGATCGCATTGACATGCGGCGTCTGGCGCGAACTGTGGCCGCCCGGCGCGGTCGCGGTGAAGGTGAAGTCCTGATAGACTTTCTCGCCCGCCTGCACGCCTTGGCTCACCGGCTTGCCGCTCTCGTCCAGCGACCCGCCGCCTCCCTCGTTCAGCGCCCATCCGGCCTTGAGCGCCTCGGGCTTGGTCTTGAGCAGATATTCGACCCCGTTGAGCGCCTTCTCCGTTTCCTCGCCGCAGGTCAGTGCCAGCTTGATCGTGCGCTTTGGCTTATAGCCTTCCGTCTTGTAGCGGATCATCTGGTCGGTGAAGGCCGCCGCCATGGCCTTGTCGTCCGACGTACCCCGGCCATAGAAATAGCCGCCCTCCTCGATCAGGCTGAACGGATCGCGCACCCAGTCGGCGCGCTTGGCCGCAACCACATCGATATGGGCGAGCAGCAGCACGGCCGGCAGCTTGGCGTTGCTGCCGCGCAGGATCGCGGTCAGATTGCCTTCCTTCGGATGCGCCGGATCGACGATGATCGCCACGTCGCCGTCGGCATAGCCGGCCGCTTTCAGCCGCGCGCCCATCCGTTCGGCCGCCAGCGTGCAACTGCCGTCGGGCCAGCTCGAATCGGTTTCGACCAGTTCCTTGTAAAGACCCCGGAAAGCGGCCTCGTCCCCGCGCGCCTGCGCATCCGGGGTCGCGGCATGAGCGCTGGTGGTGACGAGAAGCGCCGCGATCAGCGCGGCGGCGGGACGGTGAAATGCCATGGAAAAGCCCCTTGGATGGAAGAGGCGACCAGCTTGGCGGAGCGGCGGGATGAGGGCAAGACTTCCGGCACGACCTGTTCCCGCGCAGGCGGCAACATGCCACGCTTCACAAGGGCAGCAGCGCCGCCACGATCTGCCGCTCCTCGGCGCGCAGCACGCCCCAGGCGCGGGCGGCGGCGCGGCTGTCCATCGCCTCCACGCCGATCCCCAGCGCCTCGACCGCGCGGACAAAGGCGCGCGGCGGCTGGCGCAGCGCCGCGCCGGTGCCCAGCAGCAGGAATTCAGGCTGCGGCTCGGTATCGAACAGGTCGCCCAGCGACGCTACCGTCAGCCCATCCACGCCCGGCGCATCGGCCCAGGCCAGCGCCCGCACCGGGCTGAGCAGCAGGCCGTCGGGAAACACGTCGTCGCGCACCCGAAAGCCGCGGCCCTGAAAGCCGGTGACGATCGGTCCCTGACCGTCATCGTCCCGGCGGACCTTTATCCCGACATCGCTCAGGGCTTCGCCCCATCGTCGCGCGGACCTACGCGCTCGGCGGTGCCGGCATAGTCGCCCTTCCGGGTCGCCTTCTTCTCCGACGTCTGCGGGGTCAGACCCAGCGAGATCAGCAGCGAAGACGACACATAGACCGACGAATAGGTGCCCACGATGATGCCCAGCATCATGGCGGCGGTGAAGCCGCGCAGCACATGGCCGCCCAGCAGCAGCAGCGCGCCCAGCGCCAGCAGGATGGTGACGGACGTCATCACCGTGCGCGGCAGCGTCTCGTTGACGGACAGGTCGATCAACGCCTTCATGTCCATCTTGCGATATTTGCGCATATTTTCGCGGATACGATCGTCGATCACCATCTTGTCGTTGATCGAATAGCCCACGATCGTCAGCACCGCCGCGATGATGTTGAGGTCGAATTCGAGCTGGGTGATCGCAAAGAAGCCCAGCGTCATCAGCACGTCATGGACAATCGCGACGAAGGTCGAGACGCCGAACTGCCATTCGTAGCGGAACCAGCTGAACACCGCGATGCCCAGGATCGCCAGCACGACCGCCAGCACGCCATTCTGGATCAGTTCGCCCGACACCTTGCCCGACACCGTGTCGTAGCGGGAAAAGGTGACGCCGGGGAATTGCGCCGTCATCGCCTTGCGGGTCTTTTCGACGACCGCGTTCGCCGCGCCGGCCCCGCCCTGTTCGGGCAGCGGCAGGCGGATCTGCACGGTGTTGGCGTCGCCGAACTGCTGGAGCGAGCTTTCGCCCACGCCTAGCCGGCCAATGGTGGAGCGCACCTTATCGGTATCCACCGCCTGCGGGAATTTCGCCTCGATCATCAGGCCGCCAACAAAATCGACGCCCAGATTGAGGCCCTTGTGCGCGGTCGCGCCCACGGCCAGCACGGTGAGCAGTGCGGTCAGGGCGAAGGCCCATTTGCGGATCGCAACGAAGCCGATATTGGTGTTGTCGGGGACGAGCTTGAGAAGTTTCATGGGTGTGTCCTCCCGCCCCTCTTAAATGTGAATGTCGGTCGGACGGGTGCGGCGCACCCAGTTCGCGACGACCATGCGGGTGAAGGTGACGGCGGTGAACACGCTGGTCGCGATGCCGATCAGCAGCACGATGGCGAAGCCCTTGACCGGCCCGGACCCCAGCGCGAGCATGATGCCGCCGGCGATGGCGTGGGTCACATTCGCTTCGAAGATCGTGCGGCTGGCTTCCTTATAGCCATGCTCGATCGCCGCCACGACATTGCGCCCCCGTCGCCGCTCTTCGCGGATGCGTTCGTAGATCAGCACGTTGGCGTCCACCGCCGTACCGATGGTCAGTACGAAACCGGCGATGCCGGGCAGCGTCAGCGTCGCGCCCAATATGCCCATGACGCCCAGGATGACCAGCACGTTGATCGCAACGGCCAGGTTCGCATACATGCCGAAGCGGCCATAGCTCACGAACATGAAGACCGCGACCGCGACCACCGCGACCACCGATGCGATCAGGCCCGCCCGGATCGAATCCGCGCCCAGCCCCGGCCCCACGGTGCGCTCTTCCACCACGACGAAGTTCACCGGCAGCTTGCCCGAGCGCAGCGCGATGGCGAGCTGGTTGGCGCTTTCGACGGTGAAGCTGCCGCTGACCTGCGCGCTGCCGCCCAGGATAGGTTCGTTGATATTGGGCGCCGACAGCACCTTGCCGTCCAGGATGATGGCGAAGGGGCGGTTGACGTTTTGCGACGTCACCTGTCCGAACTTGCGGCCACCCGAACTGTTGAAGCGGATGTTGACGATCGCCTGGTTGCTCTGGTCGTAACCCTGGGTCGCGTCGGTCAGATCCTCGCCCGACACCATCACCTGGCGCTTGACCGCGATGAACGGCACGCCAGAGGGGTTGTTGACATAGGGCAGCACTTCGCTGCCCACGGGCGCGCGGCCCTGCGCCACTTCGGACGGGTTGGCGGTCGTGTCGACCAGCTTGAATTCCAGCTTGGCGGTCTGGCCCAGCAGGGCCTTCAAGGCCTTGGGATCTTGCAACCCCGGCACCTGCACGACGATACGATTGTCGCCCTGCTGCTGGATGGTCGGCTCGCGCGTGCCCATTTCGTCGATGCGGCGGCGGATGACTTCGGTCGACACCTCCATCGCGCTCTTGACCGCGTTCTTGATGCCCGCTTCGGTCGGCGTGATGACGATGGTGGAGCTGTTGACCACCTCGACATTGAAATCGCGCTGGCCGGTCAGGCCCGCGCCCTGCGTCAGCGGGCGGATGCGCTCGACCGCGGCATCGACCTGTGCGGGGTCACGCACCATGAAGCTGAGCTTGCCGTCGCGGGCCGAAATATCGCCGATCGCGATCTTCGGATCGCCGCGGCGCAATTCGGTGCGGACCTGCTCTTCCATGTTGGTCAGGCGCTGCTTGGCGACATCCTGCGTCGATGCTTCGAGCAGCAGATGGCTGCCGCCCGACAGGTCGAGGCCCAGATTGACGCGCGTCTGCATGAAGCGCGGCAGGTGCGCGACGGTCGCGTCGGGCAGGAAGCTGGGAATGGCGCACAGCACGCCGATCGCCAGAGGCAGGATGATCGCGAAGATCGCCCAGCGCGAGAAGTTCAGCATGAAGGCGCTCAGTCGTTCGCGGGCTTGGCGGCGGTCGGATCGATCACCTCGGTCAGGGTCGACTTGACCGCCTTGACCTTCAGGCCCGGCGCCAGTTCGATATCGGCGTAAATCTCGTCCACGCGCGCTACCTTGCCGACCAGGCCGCCGCCGGTGATGACCTGATCGCCCTTCTTCACGGCGTCGATCTTCGCCTTATGCTCCTTCATCTTCTTTTGCTGCGGACGGATCAGCAGGAAATAGAAGACGACGAAGATCAGGACCAGCGGCGCCATCTGCACCAGGATTCCGGCGCCGGAGGCTTGCCCGCCCGCGGTCTGGGCAAAGGCTGGGGTAATGAACATGGGTGGGACTGCCTTGTATCTGTCGGTCGCGCACGCCCAGTCGGCGTCCACGGATCAAGGGCGGGCGGCTAACACAGATGGGGGGATAGAGGCAATATGATTAGGGATTCGGACGGCCGGTGGAAAGAGATGCGATTGAGCGCTTGCAACTTCCCATTTGTGCTTATATTGGGCGCCCTCCGGTCGGGACGTAGCGCAGCCTGGTAGCGCATCACACTGGGGGTGTGGGGGTCGGAGGTTCGAATCCTCTCGTCCCGACCAATATTTCAATGACTTAGCCAATATTTTTACCCCGCCGGGGGCCACCAAATTCGCTCTGGTGGTGCGCTGGTGGTGCAAACTTAATTTTGGCGATTGCCACGCAGTGCATCTCAACGCCTCGACATCGCACTCGCCCGGCACCCTTCCGATTGAAGATTCGCCTCACTCTGCTTATGCCAGCCGATAGATGCGAGAGCAGTTGCCTCTTCGCCCCGCCGAGTTCGTCAAAATTCGGGATGGCTATATTGCGTTTCTGAAACGACCAGCAGGAACGGCCTTGACCGCCATCATCCCGACAAGTGTGCTCGGCGCGATGGCATCGGCGGCGAAGCACGGACGCAAACGTCGCAACGGGCTCCACTTAGCGCAATTGGCCTCGGTAGTCGTCGTATTGCTAGCTGTGGTCCTGATCGCTGCTCAGGATCGGATCGCACACGGCGGCGGTTTGGTCCTCCTTTTTGCTGGAGGCTGCACCTTCATATGGGCGCGCAAACGCGCCAAGGTGCGCGATGAACCGGAAATCGAGGAAATCCTCACCGAGCCGGATGAAACGCTGGCGCGTAATCTGCGGGCACTTGACGACTTTCGAAAACAGATCGCCAGCGGCGACATCCCATGCGTCGAGCGACTTCCCGATGGGAACCTTAAGCCCGTTACGAAGAGCGCCCTTCGCGCATTTCTTGCCGATCATGGCACGCTTCTCATTGTCAGCCGGGATCAAAACCTTTGGCAATGCATCCCGCACCGTCCAATTCCCATGAGCGAATTGCTGGTCAAGCTGGGCGGTCGCGTTGCCCCTGCCCTCGTCACCTCCAGAACATTGCTCGACACCGCCGACCGCGACTTATTTGACCGCCGCATAAAGTGGCTTCTTGCCCATTCCGAAGCAGACCCACGTGCAAACTCCTTCCGCGAGGCGATCCAGATCATCATAGCTTTGCGCCGCCCCGAACTCGACGGACTGACGTTCGAACGGAAGAAGGAAATCCTTGGCAAAGAGAGGATTAGCGATAGCCGGATGGAGAAAATCCATGCTGGCGTCTATCCAGCCTTCAACAATTATCTGCGCCAATTGCCCATGCATGAATTCCCGTGAATGCGGAACTGAATAGCGTCCAGCGCCTCCCAAAGCCACGTCCTCCGCTCCAACCAGTGGAAAGGACGCCTTCATGCCCCCTGATCGCAACCAACTTCTGACTGTCGTGGACGTGCTCAACGTCACCGGCTTCAAATCTCGGACCACCCTCTATCGCCGCGCCCGCAACGGCAGCTTTCCCAGTCCCTGCCACATTGGCTCTGGCAAAATTCGATGGCGATCCGGCGATGTCGAGGATTGGCTGAACAGCCTTCAGCCCCGCCGCTACTGAACTGAACCGCAGACGCTTCCCGGCTCCGGCCTGATGGCGGGGGCGGGCCCGTCGCGTCTGCATCCCCCAACCCGAACACCCCAAACAATCGTGGTTTCACGAAAGGATGCCCCATGCCTTCCATCCGCAACAGCATCGATCGGCTGGCCGCCTGGCTGGCTGGCCGGTCCCATGTCACGCTGCGCTTCACGGTCCATCAGCGGCTTGCGCCCATCGTCGAGCCGCTGATCGAGCGGCTGCTGCTCTTCGATGACGATGGCGAGACCTACCGCTGTTCGATCAGCCACTGGACCCTCAACGAACGCCCTGTCCTGCACACCCACCGGGGCGTCGTATCGACGCTGCGGGTGGATGGTCCCCTGCAGGATGCAGGCAGAACCTGTCTCCCGCTGGGCGGACTTATCGAAGCCCCGCATGTCACCGCGCATCTCGATCCCATCGCGGCAAGGCAGCTCGACAACCTGTTGCAGGATGCCATCGACGAAGTGATCCAGAATTGGATCATCGAACACGGCCTTTACGACCAACCCCGTCAGCGCCGGGAGATCGACCGCCGCAGGGCCGACCGCGAAGCCAAGCGGATCATCGCCGCCTGGGTGTCCGATGCCACCGCTGACGCTTCGGGAGAAGCCTGCCGGGAAGGATCGGAGCATGCCTGATCCGGTCGCCCAAAGGGCAAGGTTGCTGGGCTGCGATGCTACGCATCGAGCCGACAATTCAGATACACACCTCACGCACGGGTGCATCCAGCATTTCTGCGGGTTTGACGCGATGCGGATAGCATCCCGTCAAACGGGAGGACACGGGAACGGCGCAATTGCGCCGTTCCTCGCGATGGCGAATAGCATCTCGGCTGGAGCGGTGCGATGAGCGCCCGCGCCCAGACCGTGCGGCTCTCTCCGGCCCAGCACCGCACCCTTGCCGGCTTTGCGAGACAACGCGGCCTCAGCGAATATGCCATGCTCGCCCGCGTCGTGGACACGGGGCTGGCCGCCCTCGCTCAGGGGGCAAGCAGCGCGATCGACGCCCGCGAGATCGTCACCGAACTGGCATCGGTCGGTACGCGCATCGTGGATGTGGAGCGGATGCTGGACCGCGCGTTGTTCACCGCCTGCGCTGCCTATTGCTACGCCCGCAGCGCCGCTAGTGGCGCGCGCAAGAGCGACGCGATCCTCACCGAGGAGATCACCGCCGCCTATAATCGCCAGCGGGGCCTCGCGCGGGAGAACCGGCCATGACCCGCCCCGACGATCGCCGCAACCATGCCGATGCCCTGCGCAAGCATCATCTCAGCACGCAGGGCGCGCGGCTCAAGCGGCAAGCCCTGGTCATGCTCGCCTCCGTTGCTCTCGGCGGACTGACACTGCCCAACATGATGCTAGGCCGCGACGCGATGCTCGCCACCGGCACCTACTACTGGGCGAGGACCAAGCTCTGGGCCGTTTCCGGCTGGGAGGCGGACACAGGGATCGACGTTCACTATCCCGACCATATCGAACAAGGCCGATCGGCGCGCCAGATCATCGCCCATCCCTATTTCCGGCGGCGCGTCGATCTTGTCTGGTCCTATGGAAAGTGGGGCAGTGTGCTGGGCTTCGGCACCTGGCTTGTGGGCCTGATCGCCTTTCGCGGCGCGATGGCGCGGCGACGCGAGCGCCTTCTGGCCGATCGCTGGATCGGCGGAACGCAAGTGGTGGACGAGAAGCAGCTTGCCAGGCTGACCGGGAAGGAGGCTGACGCACGCCCCCTGTCGATCGGCAAGGTGCTGATCCCCGCCCGTCTGGAAACCCGCCACATGGCGATGATCGGCACCACCGGCAGCGGCAAGACGACCGCCCTGCGGCAATTGCTCGACGGCATCGAGGCGCGGGGCGAAGCCGCGCTGGTCTACGACACCAGCGGCGAGTTCATTGCGCACTATTATGATCCGTCGCGCGGCGACGTGATCCTCAATCCGTTTGACGCCCGCTGCGCCTTCTGGTCGCCCTTCGCCGAGATCGCCCATCCGGCCGATGCCGACCGCATCGCCCACCAGCTCATCACCGAGACCGGGCAACATGACAGCGACGTGTGGCTCGATACCAGCCGTATCCTTGTCGCCAACATGATCCGGGCCTTGTGGCAGGAGAACAGGCGCACCCTGCCCGACCTGCTCCATGCCCTGAAGAACCGCCCCAAGGACGACCTCAAGGAATGGCTCGCCACCAGTTCATCGGCCCGCACCTTTGCCGACGATGCCGACCGGGCCACGGGCAGCGTGCTGTTCATGCTGGCGAAGGCAGCGGACCTGATCCAGTTCCTGCGCGCTGAGGACGGCAAGGCGGGGCCCTTTGCCTTCCGCAGCTTCATTGAAGCGCTGGACCGGCATCCCGGCGCGCGGCCGTGGATATTCGTGCCGAGGAAGGAGGACTATTTCGAGGCCTCGAAACCATTGCTCGCCTGCTGGCTGGAATGCGCGGCCGGCGCCGTGCTGGGCCTACGCCCTTCCGAGGAGCGGCGCATCTGGTTCGTGCTGGACGAACTGGCCGACCTGCCCCGTGTCGACAATCTGGCGAGGCTGCTGCCCGAGGGCCGCAAGTTCGGCGCTGCGGTCGTGCTGACCTTCCAGGCGCTGGGGCAGATGCAGCACCGTTATGGGCCGCAGATCGCCGAATCCATGCTGGGCTGCTGCAACACCAAGCTGTTCCTGCAAACCATCGACAGCGACACACGGCAATGGGCCAGCCAGACCATTGGCGATTGCGAGATGGAGATCCGCACCAAGACAGACATGCTGGGTGACGGCGACGAGGGCCACCGCATCAACTTGGGCAGAATGCGCGAGGTGCGGCCAGCTGTCATGGAGAGCCAGCTACGCCTTGCACGGCACGAGGGCTATCTGCTGCTGCCCGACGGCTTGCCGGTGGCCAGGATCAGGCTGACCGCCGATCATATCGCGCGGCGCGGCGATCCCCACCAGCCGGGGTTCATCGCCGCCGATCCGTCGACCATGCTCGGGGGGCAGGCCTCGCAAGCTGTGCCGCCATCACCGGAGCCGTCGTCGTCACCGTCCCCGAAGCCCGACAGTCAGGGGCCGGTGTGATGGTAGCTTCCGTTTCTGCCCTCACCAGTTCAGCGCAGGCCAGCAACTATTATGAGGCCGACGACTATTATGCCGAGGGCGGGCTATCGCCCTCCGAATGGCAGGGCCAGGGTGCGGAGGCGCTGGGCCTGTCCGGCGAGGTGGATCGCGATCAGTTCCGCGCCTTGCTCGACGGCAAGGTTGCCGACCAGCAGCTTGGTACGTTCCGCGACGGGCAGTTGGAGCATCGCCCCGGCTGGGACGTGACCCTGAGCGTGCCCAAGTCGGTGTCGATCATGGCGGAGGTGGCGGGCGACCGGCGGTTGATCGAGGCGCATGGGCAAGCCGTGAAAACCGCGATGGCCCATGTCGAACGCCATATGGCCGCCACCCGCATCCGCGATGGCGGCACCGTCGCCCGCGAGGCGACCTACAACCTGGTGATCGCCAGCTTCCAGCACAACACCAGCCGTGCCCAGGACCCGCAGCTGCATACCCACAATGTCATCCTGAACGCGACGCGAGGCGAGGACGGAGCCTGGCGCAGCCTCGAACCGCGCGCGCTCTACCAGCTTCAGAAGCAGATCGGGGCGATCTACCGGCAGGAACTGGCGTTGAAGGTCCGGGAACTGGGCTATGAGATCGAGGCGGGCAAGGAGTCCCTGTTCGAGATCAGGGGTGTCCCCACCGCAGTCCTCGAGACTTTCAGCACCCGCAGCGCGGAGATCGAGGCGGCGCTTGTGGAACGCGGTACGTCCCGCGACACGGCCAGCGCCATCGAGAAGCAGGTCGCCACGCTTGACACCCGCGAAGCCAAGGTGGCCGCTGATCCTGCCGCCCTTGTGGCGGAGTGGCGGGAGACGGCCAATAAAGCGGGGTTTGGTGCCGAAGCGAGATCGGCGATGGTCCGGGAGGCCGAAGCGAAAGCCGCCGATCCGTCCCATCGCGCCGCCCTCGAATTGCAGGGCGACGGCTCCGCCGTCCGCGCCGTCGTCCATGCCGCCGACAAGCTGGGCGAGCGGCAGTCGGTATTCTCAGCCGCCGCCTTGCAAGAGGAGGCTGGACGAATCGGGCTGGGCAAGATCGGGTACGCCCAGATCGGGGCGGCCATCGATGCCGCGACGAAACAGGGCGGCTTGATTGACCGCACCCATATCGACCGGCGTGGGGCGGAGTTCGCCGGGTTTACCACCCGGCAGAATGTTGAGACTGAAGCCAGGATGCTTCGGATCGAGGCCGAGGGGCGCGGCGGGCTTGCCCCCATCGCCTCGCCGCTTGCCGCGGCCAAGGCTGTCGCCAGCGCAGCGGCGCAGGCCGAGCGCGCAGGCCATGGCTGGAATCCCGATCAGCGCGCCGCCACCGAGCAGCTTCTGACCAGCCGCAACCGGATCACCGCCGTCCAGGGCTATGCCGGCACCGCCAAGACCACGACCGTGCTGGCGACCTTCGCCCGCGAAGCCAAAGCGCGGGGGATAGCCGTGAAGGCCTTGGCTCCGACCGCGTCGGCGGCGATGGTGCTGGGCGAGGCGCTGGGCACGCGCGGCGATACCGTCGCTCGGCACCTGCTGTCGCCAGAGCGTGGCGATCCCACCCGGCCCGCCGCGTGGATCGTGGACGAGGCATCCCTGTTGTCGGCGCGCGATACCGCGCGGCTGTTCGATCTGGCCGCGAAGCATGACGCCCGGATTGTGCTGGTCGGCGACGTGAAGCAGTTGGGTTCGGTCGACGCGGGTGCGGCCTTTGCCCAGTTGCAGGGCGCTGGCATGGAAACCGCCAAGCTGGCCGAGATCGTGCGGCAGACCAATCTTGCCACCAAGGAGGCCGTGCTGGCGTCGATCGAGGGAGATGCCAGGAAGGCCATGGCCGCGCTGGACCGGGGTGGTGGGCAAATCGTCGAAAGCGCCGATCGGGCCACACGCTTCGCCGCCATTGCCGAGCGGTATGCCATGCGCATTTCGCGGAAGTTGGGCAGTGATTTCGCGCGATCTCGGGCACGCGTTTCACGGCATCGCGGGCAGCCATTTCGCGCCCTCGGGCAGGCTGGCCAACGGGTGTTATTGAGTCAGGGCTGAAGGCTTTGGTCAAGCAATTTCATGGTGCTCATCTTTTTTCGCATGCTGTCGCCGCTCAGGGTTAGGCGGTGAGCGTTGTGGACCAGGCGGTCGAGGATCGCATCTGCCAGGGTGGGATCGCCGATAACCTCGAACCATTGATCCACCGGAAGCTGACTGGTGACGATGGTGGAGCCCCGACCTTGTCGATCGTCGAGGATTTCCAGCAGATCGCGTCGCTCTGTTGCCGTCAGGACTGAGAGCCCCCAATCATCAAGGATGAGCAGTTCCGTACGTTCGATGGCTTTGAGAACGCGGGCATGTCGTCCGTCGCCTTTGGCTATGGCCAACATCTGGAACAGGCGGGGCACGCGATGATAGACAACCCGGCGACCATCACGGCAAGCTTTGTTGCCCAGTGCGCAGGCGATCCAGCTTTTGCCCAACCCTGTTGGCCCTGTGATCAGCAAATTTTCGTGCCGGTTGATCCAGCTGCCATCGATCAGATGCGCCATCACCGCGACATCAATGCCGCGAGGGCTGCGCATGTCGATATCTTCAACACAGGCCGCGTGGCGCAGGGCGGCAAAACGTAACCGCGTAGCCAGCTTCTTGGCGTCACGCTCTGCAGCTTCGCGATCGACGAGCAATCCCAGCCTTTCTTCAAAGCTGAGGCTTTCAAACGTCGCGCCAACGCGCCGCTGTTCATGAAGTGCCTTTGCCATACCGGAAAGCCCGATAGCCTCCAGACGGTCGCAAGTGGGATGGGACAGCAACAGTAATCTCCTCTGTCAGTGGTAATAGTTCTGGCCGCGGATGTTGCGGTGTTGCAGCGGCAGCTCTTCGGGGTCTGGTTCCAGGAAAGCCTGATCAAGACCGGTCTTCAGGATCGAGCGGATGGATGCGACCGATCGGGCCTTGATGGCGACGGCCCGGCGGCATGCGGCATCGATCCGCCGGGGCTCGAAGCTTTTGGCCAACGACAGCACGCCCAGGCAGGTTCGGAAGCCTTGTTCGGGGTGCGGCCTGTCCTGCATTACGATATCGCAAAACGCAGCCACGGAGGGCCCCAGCTTTGCGGCGCTGTTCAGAATGCGCGTCGCGGACCATTCGGCATAGCGGCGGTGCGCCGACGGCATATGCTCGGCCGCCGTGACATGACTACGCCGTCCGGGATCGCGCAGATGGCTAGCGACGCGTTTGCCACGATGGAAGATTTCTACCGTGGCATGAGTAACCCGCGCGTCCACGTCCTGCCGGATCAAGTTGAACGGCACAGAATACCAGCAGCGATCTACCTCGATGTGATAATCGGGGGCGACACGGGCCCGTTTCCAGCGCGCAAAGACATAGGGATCGGCGGGCAGCGGCTGCAAGTTCGGACGATCCAATGTGGCGAACAAATCAGCGCGACTGGCGCCATAGTCACGCATGACGCGCATGTTCAATTCGTCGAGCAATGGCCGGATGGCAGTGTTCAGCTCGGCTAGTGAGAAGAACCTGCGATTGCGCAACCTTGCCAGGATCCAGCGCTGGGCGACTTGCACGGCTACCTCGACTTTGGCCTTGTCTTTTGGCTTTCGCACGCGCGCCGGCAGGATTGCTGTGCCGTAGTACCCGGCCATTTCAGCATAGGTCCGGTTCAAGCCGGGATCATAGCGGTCCGGCTTAATCACAGCCGATTTCAGGTTGTCGGGTACGACCACCTTCGGCACACCGCCCAGATAGGCAAACATCCCCACATGGGCCGCAATCCAATCCTCCAGCCCTTCGCTGGCAACAGCCAAGGCGTAGGTATAGCTTGAGGCCCCCATCGCTGCGACGAACAGCTTGGCCGCTTTCACCTCACCGGTTGCCGGGTCAACGATCTCGATCGTGTCGCCGGAGAAGTCGACAAACACCTTTTCGCCGCCCACATGCGTTTGCCGCATGCTCGGCCGTACACGGCCTTTCCACGCGTCAAAGTGGGTGCAAAACCATGTGTAGCCAAATCCGTGGGGGTGCTGTGCCCGGTATTCCTGCCACAGCAACATGCGCGTGACCCCGCGCTTGCGCAGTTCCTGATCAATTACGGCCCAATCCGGAACTGGCCGGTCTGGATCGGCCACGTCTGAAGCGTTCGGGAATAGCAGCAGCTCAAGGCTGTCATCATCCAGCCCCTCCGGCAGGGGCCAGCCCAGTCCAGCATCCCGGGCGCGCCGCAGGTACGTGCCCACACTCCCTTTCCCAAGCCCAAGCGAGGACGCAATCGCCCGCTCACTCAGCCCTTGGGCAAACTTCAATCGCAAAACGTCGCGAATACGGCGCATGGTCAAACGTCCTGTCGGCATTCCAATCCTCCTGTGTTTCAGGAGGCGGAGTAACTGCAGTTCGTTGGTCATGCCTGCCCGCGATCGCGCGAAATCAGTGCCCGCGATCGTGTGAAATAGGTGCCCGGCTTCCCGTGAAATCGCTGCCCGCGATCAGATGAAATCAGTGCCCGCGATCACGCGAAACGCGCAGTATGCCAGGCTGGACAAGGCGGGGCGCGCCCGCACCCTCGTTATCGAGCCGTCGCGCGAGGGGCGCGACGCGCTGACAGCCGACATTCGTACGGCGCTTACCCGGTCGGGGGCGCTGACCGGGCCTGCCGTCCCGGTGGAAGCTCTCGTCAACAAGGGACTGACCCGCGCGGAGGCGCGCGATCCCTTGAGTTACGACATGGGCGATGTTGTCCGCTTCACCCGCGACTATGCCGACAAGGGCGTCGTGCGGGGTGAAGCCTATCGCGTCGAGCGCATCGACCCGGCCAGGGCTGCCATAGCGCTCAAGGCGGAGGACGGGCGCGAGGTGGACTGGCGCTCGCGGCAATGGGGTGCGGGGCATGCCCAGGCCTTCTCAGCCCAGCCGATCGATCTAAAAGCCGGCGATGCCATCCGCTTCACCCGCAATGACCGGGAGGCAGGCCGGATCAATGGCGCGCGCGCCGAGGTAATCGCCGTGGATCAGCAGGCTCGCACCGCCACCATCCATATCGGGCAAGGAACGACCGAGACGCTTCATCTCGATTCTGCCCGCGACCGGCATATCACCCATGGCTATGTCGATACCGCCTTTGCCGCGCAGGGGCGCACCGCCGATCATGTCATCATCCATGCTGACAGCAAGGCGGTCAATCTGGTCGATCAAAAATCCTTCTATGTGGGGATATCCCGAGCAAAGGAATCCGCGACCATCTTCACAAACGATCGCGGCAAGCTGGTCGCTGCGATCAGTGAACGGGCCGGCCAGGTGCAGACTGCTATCGCTCAGGCGGCGGCATCCGGGTTGGCGGCTGGCACCGCGAAGGGAGCTGGTCTTGGGTGAGGCTTGGCTTACGCCCACAAGCCTAAAGGGGCGGCGTAAATCAGTTGCCTTGTCCCGTTTTTCTAACCCACCGTTTGTTTGTTTGCTTCATCGAAGGAATGACCGGGGCTGCGGACGTTCCCGAAAGTCCGCTTCGGGCTGGTTGATCGGGGCAAGCCGCCTTTGGTTCAGATAGGCCTTGAGGTGCCGGCTTGTCGACTTTGGGGGGCGGAGCGATTCTGGGACTAAATCGCGCTAAGGCCGCTTATACTCAGGTAAGTTTCCGAGGCGCTAGCGGATCGGACGTTGCGCGCTAAATATCTGTGATCGTTCGCTTGATGGGATCGATGTGATGGACCTGCCGTCCCAGGGACATGGCATATGCCACAATGTCAGCAGTGCCGCCCCGTCCGACCGCGTCCTCACCATCCCAAACGGCAACCATGCGATCCACATCTCTGACGATCCATTTTCCTGCATCTAGGAAGGCACCCTCGTCGGGCTTTTTCGATCGCAAATCGACAATCTGGGCCATTGCGAGAAGTCTCTTATACTCCTTGAGCGGTTCATCTTCGAACTGGCTAGCATAGCCCTCAATGGGAACGACAGCTATCAGCTTGCCACCCGCATCCAGCACGGCGTCTGCAAAGACTTGATCGGTGCCCGCCGCCAAGCTGGAATAACCGAAGATGATCGATTTTCCCGCGAGATATTGGTCGATGCGCGACCTAACCCACCGCCAGTCGATACCCTCACGCCGTTGATGGCCAGTTACACCGATTTTCATTTCCTACCCTCCTAACAGGCGAACGCGAGCAAGCGTTGCCATAGCGATTGCCAGGGGATCGCGGTCACAGCCTGAAAGACGTAGATTCCAACGAACACGCGCGGCACGAACTTCTCAGTCTCGTAGAAGGAATTGTGCTTCTTGCCGTCACCATCTGGATCGAGCCTTGCCCATTCTTCCGTGAAAGGTTGCTCGACCAGCTTCCGTTCCATGTCGTTGATCACACCAAACTTGGCCGTGTTGAGCGTTTTATAGCTGAGGATAGATCGGCTCCAATATCGGCAAACCAGCACGCCAGCCAGCGACACCAACAACGCTGTCTTGAGGGGAGGGGTGCCGCCTCCAAAATATGCTGATCCGCCAACCAGAATCGTGTTTATCGAAAGGTAGAATGAGTTAGCCACCTGCCGCCGCTGGCTAACCCTATCCGCCATTTCGACCATCAACTTGTATTGTTCTAGGCGCTCAGCTTGCTCGACTTTGCGCCGATCAGAGACGGATTGGCCTTGTAGATACTGTTGGCCTTTCACCAGAGGCAATCCTGCTGGGGCAGCGTCGCTACCCACCGTACCCGCAGCCAGCATCTCATTTCTTGTTCTTGCCTTCACCCATCATCTGAGTGACCGCAGCGGCGACGCCATCCCAAGTCCAAGGGATCGTGCGATTCCGCGCCAATCCGACCGGAAGCGTGCTATTTGCATCGGCACCACCGACATACACGCCGAAATATGGAACGTCTTGAGCTTTCGCCATCGCAATCTCTTTCACGACGCCCGTGGCTGTGCTCATGTGTTTTCCAACAAGGACAATCATCAAGTGAGTTTTATTGATTTTCGCCTTTACGAGATTTTCCCACTGCGACTGAGCCATTGGCTCCTTCGCTGACCAATCCTCGTGACTAAACGGTGTCTTTGAATGCCAGGCCTGCCCTGCGAAGAGCATTTTCTCGTTACTGTTATTGTCGACGTCAAAGCTGATGAACGCGCGTGGCTCCGCCATTGATACCTCCCCGGTTTGCAACCATGAGTTTGGCTCGGTTGCTTAATCAGCGCAATGACCACGAATCGAGAGTGAAGTTTTTCAAGATCGATCTTTGCGACAGGACGAGCCAACACATTTTCGTAGCCTCGGTTCTCACGGAACCCTGCTCAATTGGCGGTCGCGTCATGCGTCCAGACAAGGTATGGGTGGAGAACAAAACAGGTGCGAGGAGCTGCATTGGACCAAGAGGAACCACGCGAAGCGATCTTCATCAGCCACGCAAGCCCGGAGCAGAACATGTTCACGCTCTGGCTCGGCGCCAAGCTGGCGGCGATGGGCTATGAGGTCTGGGCTGACGTCCTGCGCCTCAAGGGCGGCGATGATTGGCAGCGCAAGCTCGAACATGCCCTACGCCATCGCGCGGCCAAAGTGCTCCTGGTCGCGGATCCGGTCTCGGTGGACAAGCAGGGCGTCCGCAACGAGATACAGATTGCGTCCGACATCGCACGCCGGATTGGTGACGAGGAGTTCATCATCCCCTTGAAGCTGGCGCCGTTCGAAGCACCCTTTCTGATCGCCCATGCCCAATATATCGATTTTGAGAAGAGCTGGGCCGCAGGTCTGGCCGAGTTGCTAGATGTCTTAGGGCTAACCTACCGCATCCCCCGAACCGAACCCGTGAATGGCAGCGTCTGGCGCGACGTGCATCTTATTAATGCCAGGCGGATCCAGTCGCAGCCAGAGGCCCTCATCTCCAACTGGTTGCTGATGGACGCAGTACCCAAGCGCATCCGCCAGTTTCGCTTTCCAGATGGTGTGCCTCAGGCCGCGATCGACAAGAGCCTCAAGGGTGCGCCGTGGCCGCTGGTCCCGTTCCGCGAGGGATTTTTGACCTTCGCGCCCGCGCATGACCTGCAGGATCATTTCGGGCCAAGCCTTCCCCTACGCGCAGCGGGCTCGCTATCGCTGGGAGCCTTTCTCGACAAGGGTTGGGAAGAAAATGCGATCGAGCCTTGGGTCTCCCGCAACATATTTGCCGACCTTGTACGCCAAGGTTTGGAAGCCGCTTTTCGGAGCCGGCAGCTGGAACCCTACCAGCTGTCTGGCACTCAGCTGGCCTGGTGGGCGCGCGCCGATGTGGCGCCATCCAATCAGGTCGCGTTCCAGATGGGTCAATGGTCGGGCTCTCGGCAAATTCAGGGCTACTCCTCGAAGCGTGGCCTGCATTGGCATTTCGGTATTTCCGTGGCCGCGCGCACTGCACCAGTTCGCCATGTGCGGGTGCTCAGCCGCCTTATTTTTAGTACCGATGGCCAGAATGCGATGGACGATGTGAAGAAGATGCATCGCCAACGTCGCTCGTTTGCCAAGGGCTGGCGCAACGCACGCTGGCGGGACATGCTGCTGGCGTTCCTGCACTGGATGGCGGAGGGAAAAGCGGTCCTCGAAGTACCTATGAGCAGCAGCGAAAGCATCGCTCTCAAAATTCCGCCAATGCAGTGGACCGCGCCCGTCAGCATCCCGCTCGCCGGCGACGACCAGATGAGCGATGAAGACGATCCTACCATTGATGAGGATGACGATGATGGCTTCGACGAAATCGAAGACGCGTCGGACGCAGCGTAGCGCGCCGACTTATCCGCGGGTGCGCTATATGCGCGAACCTACGCTTGAATTCGCGATGGGGCAAAAGCTGGCCTATCCACGTGATGGTCTCTTTCTCTATGGGCCGGTTGGCGATCCCCGGGACCTGCCGAGCATTCGCTATGGGGTCATCGGCACTGCGCAGGGCGTCCAACGGTTTCGCCGCTGGTCGGCTTCGATCACCCGGGTGATCGAGATTCCCAAGCCCGGGCTGCGCTCCCGCGAGGTCGAGCCCCAGCATGTCCCCTTCCCTGGCTTCGAGCAGGCCTTTCACGCGGCTTGGCCTGATGAGCCGGTACGCGTGATCGACGACCTAGACGAAGGTGAATTGGAGCGCATTCTCAAGATCGACAATCGGCACGAAGCTGTGCGCGGCGCGGTCGATGTTTATGTGGCGCGCCTCATTGCGGAAGCAGACCGCATGGAGAATCCGCCGGCCTTTTGGTTCGTCATCATTCCGGAAATTGTCTACTCACTAGGGCGTCCCAAGTCTTCCGTCCCCAAGTCCGAACGAAGCGCCGGCGTCGTCTCGATAACGGTTGCACGGGCACGCCAATTGCAGAGGCAGCCAACCCTGTTCGGGGACGATGAGCGGGAAGCGGCGGTCTATCAATATGCCACCCATTTCCGGCGACAGCTTAAGGCAAGGCTGCTCTCGAAGCGGATCGTTACTCAGATTGTTCGTGAAACGACCTTGACGCCTGACGAATTCAAGCGAGAGAGCGGCATGCCAATACGTCGTGTCGAGGATCCGGCTACGATCGCGTGGAAGCTTTGCACTGGCGCCTATTACAAGGCGGGCGGCAAACCTTGGCAGCTCGCCAATGTCCGCCCGGGCGTCTGCTATGTCGGCTTAGTCTACAAACGCAGCGAATTGTCCGCGGACGCCCGCCATGCGTGCTGCGCCGCGCAGATGTTCCTTTCCGATGGGGAGGGTGTCGTGTTCCGAGGCGCGCTGGGGCCTTGGTTTCACACTGATTCCCGGCAGTTCCACCTAGATGAGCCGGCGGCTGCTAACTTAGTGAGTATGGTCGTCGGGGAATATGAGCGACTCCATAACGCACCACCGCGCGAGCTCTTCATCCACGCGCCCTCCAATTTTACCGACGAAGAGTGGCTGGGGTTCCAGTCCGCCTGCGGAGAAGAAACCAATCTGGTCGGCGTCCAGATCTCCGACGCAAAGGACAATGTGAAACTCTACCGGCCGGGCGGTTATCCGGTCATTCGCGGGACGGCGCTCGAGACCTCCAACCGCCACGCATTCCTGTGGACATCCGGCTACGCGCCGCGCCTCGATACCTACATGGGACCCGAGACACCCAATCCCATTTCTGTGCGAGTCGCGCGGGGCATTTGTTCCCTTGATACTGTGCTTGCGGATGTTATGGGTCTGACCAAAATCAACTTCAACAGTTGTCTTCACAACGATCGACTGCCGGTCACAATCCGGTTCGCCAACGCAGTGGGCGACGTGCTGATATCGGCACCGATGGATGGCGAGCCAAAGCTTCCGTTCAAATTCTATATCTGATTTCAGGACTCAGCTACGAGCGGCGGCTTTTACGGCCGCAGAACTACGGCTTCAACGTCGGCTATGGCGGCGGCTCAGGCCGTAGCTACCGGCTTGTCAATCGGCGTGCAAACGGGACCCCCTATCGGCGCGCAAAAGGGACCCCATTTCAAGATGGCGCAAGGTTGATCTGACGCGCTCTCCTGCGCTGCGCGCGGCGTAGGGAGGGCGTAGCCCGACCGAAGGCGCGCGCAGCGCAAAGCATCTTTTAATTGAGGGCCGATGGGGAGGATCAGCTCCGGTTTTTGAAGCGCCAGCTGTCATTGCCGGTCTCGACTATGTCGCAATGATGGGTGACGCGATCCAGGAGCGCGGTGGTCATCTTGGGATCACCGAACACGGTGGGCCACTCCCCGAAGGCGAGGTTGGTGGTGATGATGACACTGGTTTGCTCGTAGAGCTTGCTGATCAGATGGAACAGCAACTGGCCGCCCGATCGGGCGAACGGCAGATACCCCAGTTCATCGAGCACGATGAGATCGAGGCGGGATAGCTGGGCGGCGAGTGTGCCGCTTTTGCCGATCCTGGCCTCCTCTTCGAGACGGGTCACAAGATCAACGGTGTTGAAGTAGCGGCCCCGCGCACCCGAGCGCACGACATTAGCGGTGATGGCGATGGCCAGATGGGTCTTTCCGGTGCCTGTACCGCCGACCAGGACGATATTGCGCCGCGCGGGCAGGAACGCGCCGCTGTGCAATGAACGCACCAGTCCTTCGTTGATCGGGGTGCCCTCGAACCGGAAGGCGTCGATGTCCTTCACGATCGGCAGCCTCGCGGCCGCCATCCGGTATCGGATCGACGCGGCGTGGCGATGCGTCGCTTCCGCCCTCAGAAGATCGGTCAATATCTCCATCGTGGTGCGCTGGCGCTGAAGGCCGGTGGTGACCGCATCGTCGAACGCGCCTGCCATGCCTTTGAGCCCGAGCCCGCGCATGGCCTCGATCATGTCATGCCGCTGCATCGAAGGTCCTCAGCTGGTCGTAACGGGCACAGTCGGCGATCGGAGGATGGCGCAGCGCGCTGTCCTCGGAGGTGATGATCGTGAGTGGACGCGGCGGTTCCCGGCGTCGCGCCAGGATGTTCAGGATCAGGTCGTCGCTTGCCGTGCCCGTCGCCAGTGCCTCGCGCACCGCCGCTTCGACAGGCTCCAGGCCATCGGTCAACACAGCCGACAGCACACGGACGAACCGGCGATCAGCATCGTCGCCATTACCCAGCTTGCGGCGCAGGCGGGCAAGCGCCGGTGGCAGATCCCAGCCCTGGAAGGGGGCGCCGTTCCGCAGCGCGCCGGGCTTGCGGGCCAGCACCGGCAGATAATGCCAGGGATCATAGATCGTGCGGTTGCGCCCGAAGTAGCGAGGATGTTCGGCGACAACCTCCTCGCCGCAGCGAACGACGATACGATCGGCATAGGCGCGGACCTGCACAGTGCGCCGTGCCACCGTCGAGAGCACCGAGTAACGGTTGCGGTCGAAGCTGATCAGGCAGGTGCCCGTCACGGCATGCTCGCTCTCATTGAAGCCGTCGAACGGCCCCAGCATCGGCTGCAGCGCGGATCGTTCGATCTCCAGCACCTGCGCCACGGTCAGCTCTCCCTGTTCGGGATGGGCCTGCCGTTCCGCCCAGCGCCGACACTCGGCCTCCAGCCAGCCATTAAGCTCTTCGAGGCTGGCGAACCGCAGCCGGGGCTGGAAGAAGCGGCCACGGATCGTCTGCACCTGGTTCTCGACCTGGCCCTTCTCCCATCCCGCCGCAGGCGAGCAGGCCGTGGGCTCGACCATATAATGGTCGGTCATGATCAGGAACCGCCGGTTGAAGACTCGTTCCTTGCCGGTGAACACGCTCGTCACCGCCGTCTTCATATTATCGTAGATGCCGCGCTCCGGCACGCCGCCAAAGAAGGCAAAGCCGCGCGCATGCGCGTCGAACAGCATCTCCTGGCTCTCGCGAGGATAGGCTCGGACATAGACCCCGCGTGACGCGCACAGTCGCATATGCGCGACCTTCACCCGCATCGGCTTGCCGGCGATCTCGACATCCTCATGGCTCCAGTCGAACTGGTAGGCCTCGCCTGGCCTGAACATCAACGGGATAAAGGCGGTGACGCCATCGCCGGCATCCTTGCGCCGTTCGATCTTCCATCGCGCCGCGTAGCGCCGCACGGCATCGTAGGAACCCTCAAAGCCTTCGCGCACCAGCAGGTCATGGATCCGCGTCATCCGCAGCCGTTCACGCCTGCCGCGCACCTCGTTCTCTTCCAGCAGCGTGTTCAGACGATCCTGAAACGGACCGATCCTGGGCAGTGGCTGAATCTTGCGCTGATAGTCGAATGCGCCCTCCGGCGCTCGGATCGCCTTACGGATGACCTTCCGCGACACATGCAGATCCCGCGCGATCGCCTTGATCGCCTTGCCCCCGGCATACTCCGTAAGCGTGGGCTGGAGGCCGCAGATCAGGCGGCTTCGGCGATCGGTTGCTGATCTGGCTGCCAGTTCCAAGGCATGAGTTCATCCCAGCGCGCGGCAGGCCAGTCGCCAGCGATCTTGGCGATGACATCGGCGATGTAGGCCTGCGGTTCGAGGCCATTGAGCTTGGCAGTCTCGATGATGGAGTAGATGGCAGCGGCCTGATCACCGCCCGCCTTTGATCCTGCAAACAGCCAGTTTTTGCGGCCCAGGGCCACGCAGCGCATGGCGCGCTCCGCAATGTTGTTATCAATCTCCAGTCGGCCATCGTCGAGGAAGCGCGTGAGCGCGACCCAGCGCTTGCGGCCATAAGCGATCGCCTTGGCCATCTCCGACTTGGGCGAAAGACGGCGCAGCGCATCGTCGAGCGCCTCGTGCAGTTCGTCGATCAATGGCTTGGTGCGGTCCTGTCGGCTTCGTCGTCGGATATCAGGCTGATGGCCGCGAACCTCTGCTTCGATCTCATAGAGTTGGCCGATGCGTTCCAGCAGATCAGTGGTGAGCGGTGTCGGCTTGGTCGCGTGGATGTCGAATATCTTGCGGCGGAAATGCGCCCAGCAGGCGACCTCGGTGACGCGGTTGGTGTCGTAGAGCTTGTCGTATCCGGCATAGCCGTCCGCCTGAAGATAGCCGGTGAAACTGGCCAGCTGCCGTTGGGGATGTGCGCCTGTCCGGTCGGTGGTGAACTCATACCAGACCAACGGCGGTGAGGTCGCACCAGAACCGCGATCGTCGACGGCATAGGCCCAGAGCCTGCCGGTTGCCGTCTTGCCACGTCCCGGATCGAGCATAGGGACCGGCGTATCGTCGGTGTGAATCTTTGAAGCCGTCAGTCCGACCTCGCGGATGCGACTGACGATCGGGTCGAGCAGCACGGATGCTTGCCCGACCCACCCTGCCAGCGTCGAGCGGTCGATCTCGATGCCTTGGGCGGCCATTATCTCGGCCTGACGGTAAAGCGGCAGATGCCTTCACCTTCCATTCGGACAAGCCGTTGCTGTTGCGATCCAGCACAACAGCGGCAGCGGCGGAGGGGCTAGAGAAGCTGTAGGGCTTGACGAAGGTGTACCGGCCATCGGCACCGGGTTGCAGCACGCCTTGCTTGACCAGGTTGTCTTTCAATGCGCCATAGCTTTGCTGGACATAGCCGGTGTCCTTCAGCGCCTGCGAACCTTCCAGTACCACGAATTCGCCATCTTCCTCCACTGCCTGCGCCTGCACGCCGGACTTGTGGCGGATTTCGAAGGTCATCTCGCCGCTGGTGCGCTGCGCCACCGGGGTGGCCGTCTGCGTCACCGCGCGCGGTTGAGGCTTCAGAAGATCAAGGCCCACAACCGGCAGGATGATTTTCAGATTGGCTAGGAACTGCTCCATGTTCGCCTGATCCGCCTCTGGCAGGCGACGGCGCTGCCCGGCGGGGCTGGTGCCATTGTCGAGGGTAACGCGGTTCGCCTCGGTTGCCATATGGATCAGCCGCGCCTCCAGATACTCGACATGGCCCTTAGACAGATCATCATCGCTGGTGGTGACGGCAATCGCGGTTTCCCAGAACTCGCGCTGCGCGGCGCTCTGCTTGATCCGCTCGCGCACGCTGTTGGCCGAACCGATATAGGCGCGCGTGCCTCCAACGGCTTCGGCATCGGGGCCAGACAGGATGTAGATGCCCGTCCGGTCCAGCTCTGGCCGGGCCGTCAGCGCGGCAAAGGTGGTACCAGTGGCGACAAAGGTGAGTCCAGTCCAACCATGAATGGTTGCCTTGCGCAGGCCGATGGGAGTGCCATCGACGAGGAAAAGCTGGATGGTACGACCAAAAGTTTCGGAGGTCATGTTTTAGGCTCCCGATCGACGAGATAGGGCCTGGCATTCTTGTCCTTGGTCAAGCGTGGGCGAAACGTCTGCACTGGCTGGCGTTCTTCTTGAACTTCAAATTCGACCTTTTTGCCTTTGAGTTCTGTAGGACGCCAATAGATGGCCCAAATCCCGAGCGCTGCACCGATCCAGCAGGCAATGCTCACGATTTCCGTCAAGCTTATGGAAGCCTGAAAGTCAGATGGCCGCAATGTCCAGTTGGGGTTCGCAACATGAGATGCTGCCGCCAACAGAAACAACCAGAAAACAAAGAAACAGATACTCAATCTGTCGTTCACGCCAGAGACTGACCAACGAAGACCATATTTTCCGACATATGCAGTCTTGTGAAGTCGACCTTCAAAGTCGTCTTCCAGCATGTCGATATGATGCTCCCAATTCTCTTGCCAGAATTTCGATCCCTGAGCTGAGAACCAACCTGCCGCCGCCGTAACCGTGCCAAGCGCAGCGAGTGCCACGGGCACTGTCACAGGGACTCCGTCGGCCCCGCCTTTCCAAATCAAGCCGATTGCAGCGAAAACGGCAGCCTGCAACAACCAGAAATAATTCGCTCGCTTCCAATAAAGCTCGATTTCGAACTTCCTAATTTCATGAGCGCGTTCAAGCGCGGCCTTCCTCATGCTGTAGTTTAGATCGACGAACGGCGTCCCCGATTCACGCAGATCGTTGACGGGTTCCAAATCCCGCTGGAGGCCTGTCGTCTCCAAATAGACGTTACAAGTCACGCCTCAACCTTTTCGGTCTCGGCCAGTTCGTCAGCAACCGCCTCGATCTCCTCCAGCGCGGCGCGCAGGTGGCCAAGGATGGCGGCGGCGATGTCATCGGGCTCGGTCAAGCCTTCCTCGACTTCTTCCTCGTCCTCGCGGAGCCAGGAAATGTCGAGGTAATCATTGCGCTTGGCGATGTCTTCGCGCGTGAAGGCGCGGAACCGCCCGGCTTCGCCTTCGTCCTCGCGCTTGGCAGTGCCGAACGGATCGGGTCCGTAGGCTTTTACGAACGGCGCGAAATCGTCTGCCGTCAGCGTGCGGGTCTTGCCGAAGTTGGGCATCTGCGCCCGCAGGTCATAGAACCAGACCTGCTTGGTCGCGCCGATGCGTTCCTCGGACTTCTTGGTCAGGAACATGACGTTGGTCTTGACGCCCTGCGCATAGAAGATTCCGGTGGGCAGGCGCAGGATGGTGTGCAGATCGCACAGGTCCATCAGCCAATTGCGCAGATCGCGGCCCATATTGTCTTCGAACAGTACGTTATCGGGGATCACGATAGCGGCGCGGCCACCAACTTTCAGGTTGCGCACGACGTGTTCGACGAAGGGTAGCGGGCCTTTGGCGGCCCCGGCGGTGATCACGAAATCACTACGGGTGACGCGTTCCGGGAACTTGTTGAACGGCGGATTTGTGAGGATCAGATCCGCCTTGTCGAACTTCTCGGCATCAGATGTCAGCGCGTCGATACAGTCGATGGGCTGGTCGATGCCGTGCAGCAGCAGGTTCATGGTATTGAGGCGGTGGGTGCCGGTGATCAGCTCTGCGCCCTGGAAGGCATTGTGGCGCTGGAAGTGCGCCATTTCCGGGCTCAGCTTCATCAGATCGTCGGTGTCGCGCAAGATCGCGCGGTGCGCCGAGATCAGGAAACCGCCGGTTCCTGCTGCCGGGTCCTGGATGATCTCCCCCGCCTTGGGCTGCACCAGTTCGATGATCGTGTCGATGAGCGGGCGCGGGGTGAAGTACTGCCCAGCCTTCGATTTGCGTTCCGATGTCGTGCGTTCAAGCAAGCCCTCGTAAAGGTCGCCAAGGCCATCTTCCTCTGCAGCATACCAGTCGACATTGTCGATGGTCGTGATGAGGGAGGTAAGCGCGGTCGCCTTGGTCAGCGATGTCTTCGCATCGGTAAACACCTGTTTCACCAGCGGGAAATTGATGTCAGCCCGCGTGCCAAGTTCGAGCAGCAATGCGCGATACCGAACGAGCCGGGCTTCGCCTTCCAGCTTTTTGAGCGCACCCCAGCGGCAATCGGCAGGAAGGCGCTCTTCCAACTTCTTGCCGTCACGTGAAACCTCTTCGAGCATCTTGAGCAGCAGAAGGTAGGTCAGCTCTGTGACATACTCGTAATAGCTGACGCCGCCGCCTTGCAGGCTTTTGCTGGCGTTCCACAGCTTTTGAACGGTCTCACGCGCCCTAGATCCGTTCATTACCCTGCCTCTTTCCAGATATTCTCATTAATGTCGCGAACGACCTGTTCCAGCTCGCCATTAAAGACACGGTCAATCCGTGGCCAGCCACCAAGCGAGGCAAATGGCTCGGCATCAAACGCGGCCCGGTCCACCACGATCTCGAGTTCGAGCTGGCGGCCAATGCGCTCGATCCATTTGCGCTGGACCTCGGTCCATTGCCGCTTGCGCAGGATGGCATCGACAGCGTGGCGGACACGATCCGCGTAGGAAACGAGAGGGTCGCCAATGGCAGCCTGGCGGACGTAGCCGATTATCGAGGCTGCAATGTCCTCGTTTTTGGCATCGGCCCAGGCGCGCTTGATTTTGCTGTCGGTGAATCCTTCCGCGTCCAGCTCAAGCCGGAGCTGGCGCAATTCTTCACGCGTCAGTTCCTGCGGGCGCTGTACGACGATCCGCAGGGCGGCGATCCGGTTGACATTGTCGCGGACGAATTGGGTGAACTTGTCGAGGAAATCTTCGGGCTTGTCAGCGGTGCCGTAACCGCGTGTGACGCTGACCACCTCATCATCGTGCTCACTGATCGGCACATAGCGCGGGGTACCATCCTCATTGATCCAATCGAGGATCGGGCCGAGATTGGGACGATCCGAGATCCAGTTCGAGAGATCAACGGGATCACCTTGCATGAAACGGTCAAGGCTGGCCTCGGGTGTTTCGCCAGCCTCCTTTTCGAATCGGGCACGCATCTCGGGTGTCAGCTTTTTGATGCGGCGGCGCAGACGGACAATGATCTGTTCGCGAACGCGGTTCTTGTGCGGCGCATCACCATGACCGGCCAGCTCTTCGAACAGTTTGGTCAGGGTGAACTTGGGGTCTGCAGCGACCGGCTTCATGTCGGTCATATCCTGCAAGTGCGCGTAGAGGTCTACCGCGTCGAAGATACGAAATGCTTCTTTGCCAATTTCAGGGCAGAGGCGCGTCGCACGGCCAAGCATCTGCTCATAAAGAATACGGCTGTTCACTCGTCGCATGAAAACGATGTTGGTGATCTTCGGGACGTCGACGCCTGTGGTCAGCAGATCGACGGTCACCGCGACTTTGGGCAGCGGGTCGTTGCGGAAGGACAAGATCAGGTTTTCGATCTTATCGACATCGCCGGTCAACCGCTGGACGGCTTCATCTTTCAACGGGCCGTAGGCTTTGCGGAACGCGTCGCGCAACTCCTTGACGAGGATATCGGCGTGCGCCTTCGAGGCGGCGAAGATCAGCGTCTTATCGGGATCGCCGGGATCGATGTATTTGACCAGTTCTTCGGCAACCGCCCGGTTGAACGGGACGGTCACAACACCCTTGTTGAATTGCTCGACTTCGAAATCGACCTCATCGGCAAGCGTGATCGTTTCCACCTGGCCGGTCGGGGGATGGACGAAATCGACCGTATCATCGCGCACGAAGTGGATGCCGCCTTCCGAGAGCTTGGTGGCAATCCGGATGGGCGGCTCGTGATCGTTGAGAAAGCCGTCGACTACGGCTTCACGGTAGGAATAGGTGAAGACTGGTTTTCCGAAAATGTCGGTCGTGTGTAGCGCGGGCGTCGCGGTTAGGCCGATCTTGACCGCATCGAAATGCTCAAGGACCCGGCGATATTTCGAGACATAGTCCGACTGATCGCGGAAGCTGAGATCGCCATCGGACATTTCCCGGTCGAGCAGATAGCCCCGGTGGCATTCATCGACGATCATCAGGTCGTATTGATCGATTGGCGGCGCGTCTTCGGCGCTCGCGGAATAGAGCACTCTGCGCACTAGGCCCTGAATCGTGCAGATATGCACCCGGGTATCGTCATCAGGGGTCACATCGGCCAAGCCCTTCAAGCCGAAGATATCGGCAAAGGCCTTGCCATTGACCACCTTGGTTGTGGTGAATTCATCCTTGGTCTGGCGACCGAGAGCGCTTCTGTCGACGACGAAACAGACCCGTCGGAAACGCCGGGCCGAAATCAACCGATAGAGCATCGCGATGGCGAGCTTGGTCTTGCCCGTTCCGGTGGCCATCGCCACCAGCATCGCGCGGCGATTGTCCGCCAACCCCGCCTCGACGGCTTGAATGGCCTCGCGCTGGTAGTGTCGAAGGGGAAAGCCAAAGTCGAACGGCTGCGATGCGAGTTCCTTATGGGCAGCCACTTTGTTGACAGACAGTCGTTCCAGCAGGCCCTTGGGCGAAGGCCAGCCGGCCAAAACTTCTGCCGGATTATTGGGATCGCGAAGGTCGCGCCGCCAGATGCCAGACAGTGCTTCCACTTGCTTCAGATACGGGCGACCATTCGTTGAGAATGCAAACGGGGCTTTGAATTCGAGCCAAGGTCCATCTTCGGCAAATTCGGCCTCCTGCATATGGATGTCGGAGGCATAGCGTTCGGCCTGACGCAAAACGGCCATGACGTTGCGATTGCGACGTTTGGCCTCGATCGTTCCAACCAGGGTCATCCCGCAGAACAAGGCGTAATCAGCAGGTCCCGTCATCGTCGGCCATTCAGCGATAGCCCGATTTCGCCCTTTGACCGGGCGGCTATCACTCGCGTAGCGCAAGGCCGGGGTATCCGCCTCCCATCCGGCGTCACGAAGTTGCTGGTCGATCAGCGCCCGAGTGCCAGCCTCATCGAGATTGATCTGATCGGCGGCATCCCTAGCCAATTCCGCCACGATTTCAAGCGCTGGGGCGTTGTTGCCCTTCGCGAACGAGAGCGCGGCCTCGAGTTGCTCCGCAAGTTCGGAGCGTCCTTTGTCCGCCTCTTCAGCCAAACTCTCCCAGATTGCGCGCTCTTGCCGCTCGTTAGCGGCGGTCTCCGCTGCCGACTTTAGCTTTGCTTCTGCCGCGACAGCTTCCGCTTTGAGTCGCTCCGCCTCGGTCTGCGTTGCTGCCAGTTGGGCTTTGAGACGATCCAATTCCTGGGCAAGTGCGGCATCAGCGTCGGTGGGGCGTGCTGGCGGGACAAATGGGCCGAACTTGTCGGCTGGATTGTGAAAGGTTCGCGAATACCAGATGGCAAGCTGACGGGCGAGCTTGAGCCCATTGAGCGCACCGGCGTGATCGTCCGCGCTGCCATGAGCCGCCTGATTTCCAGCGATGCGAAGAGAATGGAACAAGTCACCGACTTCGCCGGGCAGGCTGCATTCAAACTTCAAACGCCGAAGTATATCGGCAAGATTGTCACTGGGGAAAACCTCAAGACCATACCGCGAGGCAGTTAGTTGCGCGGTCAGTTCAGAGAGTTGACGCAGCTTGATCAGGCATGTGTTCGGGTCTTCTGCAAAATAGCGCTCCGCGAGTAGCCCCAGGCGATAGACCTGGGGCTCAAGCTTCTGAAGAAATGCAAAGTTTGAATTTCCCCCAACCATCAGCACTGATTATCGCGGGTCACGCAATTACGAAACAGCTTTTCGCCGTGGGCGCTGCTCAAGGTCGGCGCCGAAGGGGGCTTATAGACCACTGAAATGCCAGCCGAGCTAATGTCGCTTCCCGCATCTGAGCGGTTAGAAGCTGACAGCCCGTTTCCGGCCCAGCTCGCGTCGTTCTGAGACGTCGGTAGCCTTAACGCCGGACGTCCGTTCCCGACAGGAGCTGCCGTCCGAAATGTCGCCTGCGAACGGCAGCAAAGTCCCAGCCCCAGTCGTTCATACTCCGCCTTCCCGATGAATGGACTGCGGACAAGGGGTTTCGAACGGTTTGATCATTAAGCCATAGCCTTGCAACGATTGCGCTTGCCAAACAACAGCGAATGCCGAAAGAATCTTGGCAATGCGCACTGATATCGACCATCTTCCTGCGGCCAAGCAGCGCGAGCTTGAGCGCATCGTCGAGGTCATTTTCGAAGAATTTTGTGACGCAATCGGGAATGCCACCGGGCCTCGCAAGGGCGCGCGCATCCTCAAGATCGTGCTGTTTGGGAGCCACGCGCGGGGCGACTGGGTCGATGCGCCACTGTCGGCAAACCAGTACAAGTCCGACTACGATATCTTCATCATCGTCAGCCAGAAGGAACTGACCGACCGGGCGGCATACTGGGCCAAGGCCGAAGAGCGGCTGATCCGGGCCTACACGATCGAGAAGACGCTGCGCACGCCGGTCAATTTCATCGTCCATTCGCTGCACGAGGTGAATGACGGCCTCGCCCATGGGCGCGTCTTCTTTATGGAAGTCGCCAAGGACGGGATTGCGCTCTACGAGACGGACGGTAGCGAACTGGCGACGCCCAAGCCAAAGACACCCCAGCAGGCGCTGACGACGGCGAGAGAGTATTTCGAAGAGCATGTCGCCAGCGCGGCAGAGCAACTCGAGATCTATAAATTTTGTATGGAGCGACGCAGCTGGAAAAAGGCCGCTTTCAATCTGCATCAAGCTGTTGAAGGTCTATATCAGGGCCTGCTCCTCACCCTGACCTTCTACGCGCCCCACAACCACAACATCGCCTTCCTGCGGTCGCTGGCCGAAGGGCTGGATCGCCGCCTCTACGGCATCTGGCCAGAAGCCACACGTCGCGAACGCGCCATGTTCCAGAAGCTGAAAGAGGCTTACACCAAGGCCCGCTATTCCCGGCACTACCGGATCAGCACGGAAGAACTGGCATGGCTCGGTGAACGGGTCGAGGAACTTGGCCGCGTCGTCCATCAGGTCTGCTCGGAACGGATCGCGGAACTGGAGGCCGCCGCGGGGAAATAGCGATTCCGCCCGCCGTCTTGTCCGGCCCCCTCCTTTCTGGCATATTCGACGGCACGGGATGGAAGGACTGGCGGCCATCTCGAGGATAATCCTGCCAGGCATCATGTAGGTCCGGCCGCCAAGGTCGGGCAGTTGCTGCAAGCCGCGATGGCGGCGCACAGTGGACACCGCTTGCACTATCCGCGCCCGAATGCGCGGATCGCCGGTGTGCGAGCTGCAAATGACACCCCCTACCGACGTTTACGCGCGCGAAGTGGTGATGGCGCGCGTCAACCATTTGGTCCGGCGCAAACAGAACGAGATCGAACGCATCGCGCGGATCATCCGCGCCTGTTTCGAGCCCGAACGAGTTCAGGCACCCCAGCCGGGGAAGATCAGGCGAATCATCCTTATCGGTCCCTATGCGCGCCGATCATGGTACGAAGATCGGCATACGATCCAGTTCTCGGACTATGAATTCTGGATCGTCGTCAACCATCCTGCCTTCAAGGATGAGCGCTGCTGGCAGCGGGCGCACGATGTCATCGACAGCGAACTGTGCAATCGTTGCGCGGTCGATATCGATGTATTCTCCAAGGCCGACATCCGCATCGCCAGGATCGAGCGCGACACCTTCATCCTCGATCGCATCGAGGCGGGCATCACGCTCTACCGCGCCTCGCGCGACGCGCCCCTGAATGAACGCGAACGTCGGGAGGCAAGGCAATGACCCCCTCCCGTTCCCCGGCTGCCTTCGAGGCACTTTACCGGGCAGAATATGCGCGGGTCCTGCGTTTCTTCCGAAAGCGGGTGGGAGGGGACGATGCCCCCGACCTCGCGCAGGAGGTCTTCGTGAAGCTGTTTGCTGCGGGCGTTGTCGAACACATCGAGAATCCGCCAGCCTATCTCACCCGATGCGCGCGCAACCTTCTTATCAGCCACGCGCGTCGCAGGGCGTCGGCACACATCGTCACCTGTCCCATCGACGAAGGCCGGGATGCACCGGCGCCTCCCGAGCAGCCCTGGAGAATCGAGGAGGGAGACATCCGGAGGGTCTATCGACGGACACTGCTGGCCATGCCACGCAAGACCCGCCGCATCTTCCTCATGCACCGCCTGAAATGCATGACCTATGCGGAGATCTCCGCGCAGGTCGGCATCGGCTACAGTGGCGTCGAATATCATATGACGCGTGCCCTGGCACGGTGCCGCAGGACGGCTTCTGTGCATCGATTGTAGAATGGCTTCCTAAGCTCACGATTGAGCGCCGCCAGCGGCGCACCCTTTCCACAGTTCCGGAGGGAGAAAGAGGCTCTGCCTCTCTCTCCCTGCAAGGTGCCGCTTTGAGGCCGTGGCTCGCTTCGCTGCGCCCGCACCACCCCCGGCACCGGACCTTGCCCCCACTCTCTCCGCCCCTCGCCGGGTCGGCAGGGGTCATGCGCGGCATGTCCCGCTGCGCGGATTGGAAGGGAGTAACATCATGACCCAGAACACCGGCAAGCAAGACCCTCACAGCCGTATCACCGACCGCATCCTGGCCGAACTTGAGCAAGGCACCCGCCCCTGGCTGAAACCGTGGAGCGGCGGCGACATCGCCAAGTCCGGTCAGGCTCGCCCCTTGCGCGCCACCGGCCAGCCCTACCATGGCATCAACGTTCTTCTTTTGTGGATAGAGGCGCAGGCATCCGGTTTCGTCAGCCCGTCATGGATGACCTACAAGCAGGCGCAAGCCTTGGGCGCGCAGGTGCGCAAAGGGGAGCATGGCGCAACCGTGGTCTATTATGGCGACAGCACCAAGACCGTGCATGACGATGCCAGTGGGGAGGATCGGGAACAGGGCTTCCGTTTTCTGAAGACCTATACCGTGTTCAACGTGGCGCAGATCGACGGCTTGCCCGAACGATTCCATATCATACCGGAGCCCGCGCCGGAGATGGAGCGCATCGAAGCCGCCGAGACATTCTTTGCCAGCATCCCCGCAACCGTGAACCATGGCGGCGACAAGGCCTATTACATCCCATCAGCCGACCGCATCCAGCTTCCACCTTTCGTCGCCTTCCATGATGCCCACGGCTATTTCGCCACGAGGGGGCATGAAACTGTCCATTGGACTCGGCACAAGAGCCGCCTTGATCGCTCATTCGGGCGCGAGAAGTGGGGAGATGAAGGGTATGCACGGGAGGAATTAGTAGCGGAATTAGGCGCTGCCTTCCTGGCCGCCGATCTTGGGCTTTGTATCGAGCCGCGCCCCGATCATGCCAGCTACATCGCAAGCTGGATCAAGGTGCTGCAAAACGACACCCGCGCCATCGTGCAAGCCGCCGCCCATGCCGAACGCGCCGTTGCCTATCTGCACCAACTGGCGCCCACAAAAGCGATCGAGAAAGCGGCGTAGATTATTTTGATGAGGCCGCCCCAAGAAGGGGCGGCCCCTTCGCTTGTCCCACCCACCAACCCCATGCGCGGGCAGCTCCCTTCGATCGCGGCTAATTGGTTTCAGGCAGCAAGCGTTGATATCGAAGCCCGCTTTCCACCCGCACGCGGCGCGACGGAAATCTTCACCCGAACGTCCCGGTTGAGCCGGTCGAGGATCCGTAACAGCCGGTCGATGGTGAATCGCTCCAGTTTGACTTGGCGGATACGCGAAAAATCGGCGGCCGATATGCCGGTGCGCGCTTCGGCATCCCGAACCGTCAGCCGCTCGGCATCGAGCGTTTTGACGATTTCAGCGGCAAGGATCGCACGAAACTGCCGAATGCTGGCATCGGGCTGATCGAAGTCGGCAAAGACATTGCCCGAACCGCGAATCAGTTCGAAATCGTCACCATGGTCAGCCATCGAGCATCTCCTTCAGCCGCTTGATCCGCTCGCGCACGAGATCGATCTCGTGGCGCGGCGTCGCAATTCCCTTGGTCGATTTCTTCTGGAAGGCATGAACCACCCAAATGTCGTCGCCCATTTGTAGCGCATAGACGACCCGAAAGGCGTCGCCGCGCTCTTTGATCGCCAATTCCCACACACCGGCACCCAGACCGGCAAGCGGCTTGGCAATGTCCGGCGTTCCGCCATCGGCGACCACGGTCAGGGCATCCAATGCCCGATCCATGGCACGCGCAGGGAACGCCTCAAAATCTCTTCGCGCCGCCTTGATCCAAGAGACAGTGCGGAGCGTGTTACGTGATTTCGCCATATGTAGTCAAATCTGCCAACAAGGTCAATCCGCGTGCAGCATCATGCCGCCGCTGCAAATGGCGAGGTGCTGACCAGCACTTCCACGGCTTTCAGCTTATGTTCGGGCGCGAGATGGGCATAGCGCAGCGTCATCGCATAATCGCTATGCCCAAGCAGTTCGCGCACGGTGTTGAGATCGACCCCGCCCATTACCAGCCGCGAGGCGAAATGGTGGCGCATGTCGTGCCAGCGGAACGCGGTGATGCCCGCATCCTTGAGCAAATGCCGCCACGAGAAATTGACGCGATCAAACCGCTGGCCCGCGTCGTTGACAAAAACCAGCCCGTCGGTGCTCTCCGCTTGCGCGCGCCAGCCCTGCAAAACGAACATGGCCTCCCGATTGAGCGGGATATGGCGCGTTCGCCGCGATTTCGCGGTTGCACCCGTCACGGTCAGAATACGCCGGTCGAGATCCACATTCGACCAGGTGAGATCGAAAAGTTCACCGCGACGGCAGCCCGTGTTGATCGAGAGCAGAATCAGCGGCTTCACATGGTCGGTAAAGGCCAACTGCCGCAGGCTCGGCAGCAATTCATACCCGCGTTCGCTCCGCCAACGGTTAGCCGAATCGCGCTCGGCGCAGCGGCGCTCTTCCCGAGCATCGAGCGCCGCACGCAAGCGGGCCTCTTCGTCGTAGGAGAGATAGCGGACCTTGGGGCAATCGTCGGTACGCGATTTCTTGACCTTGGCGAGCGGATTGGTCCCGAGCAACTCCCATTCCACCGCGCGGTTGAACGCAGCCTTGATTGAGGAAATATCCCGGTTGATGGTTTCGAGGCTCAACCCGCGTTCGACCTCGCCTCCACGCCAGCGTTCGACATCCAGAGGGGTGATTGCATCAAGGCGCTTGTCCAGCAGGACCTTGAACGCGGTCGCAAGCCGGTTGAGGTTTTGCTTATGCGCTTTTTGATTGGCCCTGGCCCAAAGCCCATAGTCGCCATCGAGAAAAGCGCGGAAGGTCGGCACCTCCCGCTTGGGCTTACGAGCTTCGATAGGATCAATGCCGCGATAGACTTCAGAGAGTATGACGCGGGCGCTTTCGCGGGCCTCGGACAAACCCACCGCATCGGCCCTGCCCAGCCACACCCGCTTGCCCCGCGCATATTCGCAATAGAATGACTTCACACCGGCGGGCGTTACGCGCAGGATCAAGCCTTTCAGCCGGGCATCCCTATAATCTTTGACCTTAACCGATATGGGAAACTTATCGACCATGGATTGTGTCAAAGCAGTTCGCATAATTCCGGCCTCGCCTGCCAAAAATTAAATCCCGAATCGTATCGTTCTGGTGGTGCACTGGTGGTGCAACTTGTTGCAACAGAGCGGAACATAACGGGACAATCTGCACCACCAGAGATGTCAGCAGACTGGCAGAAAAGACCCCATTTTTCAAGGTTTATCGTTTAATTTCGGAGCATTAGGAACCATCAAAAAGGCGGGCTGGGGGTGTGGGGGTCGGAGGTTCGAATCCTCTCGTCCCGACCAAGATTTTCGGAAAAGCGGCCGTCCGGGGGACGGACGCCCGAAAATCTCCCAAGCGCAAGCGCGGGAGGCCATCAAGCATTTCCAATAATGACGTGAGTCGGCCGTAAAGCCGACCGCTTGGTCGCGCCTGCAGGCGCGCAGACACCTGCGCGCACCGCGCACCGCATATTTCCCGCTGTCCTACAACGAACCATATGGGATAAATGATTCGCCTCTTTCCTGACTGGAGGCGAATATGGACATTCACGACCTGATCGACGAGGTCATCGCCCGCGAAGGCGGCTACAGCAATCACCCTGCCGATCGCGGCGGCCCGACCAACATGGGCATCACCTTGGGCGTAGCGCGCGCCAATGGCTATGCCGGCGAGATGCAGGCGATGCCGCGTGCCATGGCGGAGGGCATCTACCGCCGCCTCTATTGGGACCGGCCCGGCTACGCCTTCGTCGCGGAAATGAGCTGGCCGATCGCGGCGGAACTGTTCGACACCGGCGTCAATATGGGCGTCGCGACCGCGACCGGCTTCCTCCAGCGCGCGCTCAACGCGCTCAACCGCAACCAGCAGGACTATCCCGATATCAAGGTGGACCGGGCGATCGGCGCGCGGACGCTGGCCGCCTTGCGCGCGTTCCGCACCTTGCGCGGCGCGTCCGGCGACAAGGTCCTGCTCAAGGCGATGGAGGCGTTGCAGGGCGAACGCTATGTCGCCTTGGCGGAGCAGCGTCCAGCCAACGAAGCCTTTCTCTACGGCTGGCTCGCCAACCGGATCGGTTAAGGGAGGTGACGATGCAGCAGGACACCGACCCCGACTCGACCGATCCCTGGGCAAGGCGCGCGCGACCCGCCTTTCTTTACGTCATGTATGCGCTGCTGCTCTGGTCGGTGCCGATGGGGCTGGTCGCGGGCATCCATCCGGCCACGGCGGCGGCGATCATCGCGGGGATGCGCGCCTATCTGGGCGCGCTCCCCGAACCGCTCTACGCGCTCTTCGGCACCGGTTATCTGGGCTATACCGCCGCGCGCGCCTGGGGCAAGGCGAAGGGGCTGGAACGCTAACGGAGAGGGGGCGGCCTTGAGAAGCGAGGCCGCCGCCCCGCCCTATCATACAAGCATGAGAGGGGCCGCCGGGTCAAAGCCCGACGGCCCATCATGTGCATGGTCAGCGGCCGGAAGCACCGCCCAAGGAAAACGGATTGTCGCGCTATCGCCCGCCCGGAGACACGGCCTGTCTATTGGCGCTCACAGTCTCTGGTGAAGGGATCGACGCTAAGGCGTCGCTCAGCGGCGCGTTTCCCGAATGGACTGAACCGACCCCAATGCTGAACCATGAGACATCGGATCACCTCCTTTCGCTAGTTGAAGCCCGCGTGACCGGCTTCGAGTGTACCCTCTGATCGGCCACGAGACGGACTGTGAATCAGACGAGAGACATGATCAAGACTTGTAATTTTCTTTTTTCGAATCATAATTTCGCGTCCTGCTTCGGCGCCGATCACGCCGAACGGTTCAACCCCGGCAATCCTCGATGACGCGCGATATTTCGGCCCAGGCCGGGACGATCAACGGCGGCTGCCCGGCCGCCTCCACCGCGATCTTGCCGCGGCTATAGGCAAGCTGGTCGAGGCCGGTATCAGATGCAGCGCGAAAAGCGACCAGATGCGGCACCGCGCCACCGGATGCCGTCGCCGGCCAGCTCGCTGCGCCATAGCTGGTCCGCACGATCAGCGCGCCCTGGCCACCCCCGGCCCCAACCGCCGCCCGCGCCAGGCTGACCCGGCGGCTGGCGCGGTCGCAGCGCAGCGTCAGTTGCGCGTCCGCTATGCTCGAACCGAATGTCGCGGACGCCCCCGCCGCTTCGGCGCGATATGTCCAGTTGCCCGGCGCGACCGGCCGATATTGCCATTCCGTTGCGACCGGCGCGGGCTGCGCCTGGGGCGCAGGCGTCGGCGCAGGCCGGACGGGTCGCCCCGCCACGGGCGCTGGCGCAGGGCGCGCCACCGGCCGGTCGGCGCCGGGGCCGACGCAGGAGCCAAGCAGGATCAGAAAGGGCGCGAGCGCGGCGAAGGATGGGATGAGACGCATAGCCTTCCATGCCGGACGCTTGCCGGACGCTCAACCCGAAAAGGGTCGAGCCGCCGAACCGCTGCGTCCGGCCGCATGGCAATTGACTATTTTCCGCCGAATCGCTAATGGCCCCCTTCCCCTGAACGTGGCGAGCGGCGGTGCTTTTGGCACTGGCCGTCTTTTTTGCGTCCCGGGGTTATGTAATTGGCCGTTTTTCCTCGCCAGGGAAAACCGGCTCGGACGCTTTGAGATAGGGACGACTCCGGTCGGCCCTGTGGAGCAGGAGACACTATTACCATGGCACGTATTGCGGGTGTTAACATCCCGACCAACAAGCGCGTGATCATCGCGCTGACCTACATTCACGGCATCGGTCGCAAGACCGCCGTCGACATCGCCGACAAGCTGGGCATCGATCACAGCCGCCGCGTGCAGGACCTGTCCGACGCCGAAGTGCTGCAGATTCGTGAAACCATCGACGCCGACCTGTCCGTCGAGGGCGACCTGCGTCGCGAAACCGCGATGAACATCAAGCGCCTGATGGATCTGGCCTGCTATCGCGGCCTGCGTCATCGCAAGGGCCTGCCGGTCCGCGGCCAGCGCACGCACACCAATGCGCGCACCCGCAAGGGCAAGGCGAAGCCGATCGCTGGCAAGAAGAAGTAAGTAAGGCGCCGGGAAAACGGTCCGGGGGACTGTTTTCAGCCTTACTCCGCCGGAGGCAGCCATCGACAAGGCGCGGCCTAGGCCTAGCAGATTTTGTAGGAAGAACTCAAAATGGCACGCGAACCCCAGCGCATTAAGCGCCGCGAACGCAAGAACATCTCGGCCGGCGTGGCCCACGTCAACGCCAGCTTCAACAACACCATGGTGACCATCACCGACGCCCAGGGCAACGCGATTTCGTGGTCCTCGGCCGGCATGATGGGCTTCAAGGGCAGCCGCAAGTCGACCCCGTACGCCGCCCAGGTGTGCGCCGAAGACGCCGGCCGCAAGGCCGCCGAACATGGCGTCCGCACGCTCGAAGTCGAAGTGAAGGGCCCCGGTTCGGGCCGTGAATCGGCTCTGCGCGCGCTGCAGGCCGTCGGCTTCCACATCACCTCCATCCGCGACGTGACGCCGATCCCGCACAATGGCGTGCGTCCGTCCAAGCGTCGCCGCGTCTAACAGCGGCTGAGCGATATGCGGGCGGCGGACGCGCCGCCCGTTACCCGTCTACATCGGCCGCAACGTCCTGTCGGGTCCAGGATGATAAGCGTTTCGGCCACATCCCCAGGGGAATTACATGACTGTCAACATGAAGAACTGGCAGGAATTGAAGAAGCCCAACGCCCTCGAAATCAAGCCGACCAGCGACGGCAAGCGCAAGGCGACCTTCGTCGCCGAACCGCTTGAGCGCGGTTTCGGCCTGACGCTCGGCAATGCGTTGCGGCGGGTTCTTCTTTCCTCGCTCCAGGGCGCGGCGGTCACCTCGATCAAGATCGAGAACGTCCTGCATGAATTCTCGTCGCTGGCCGGCGTGCGCGAGGACGTGACCGACATCGTCCTCAACATCAAGCAGGTCGCGCTCCGCATGGAAGGCGAAGGCCCCAAGCGGCTGCAGCTTTCCGCCACCGGCCCGGCCGTGGTGAAGGCGGGCGACATCAGCGTCGTGGGCGACATCGAAGTGATGAACCCCGATCTGGTCATCTGCCATCTGGACCAGGGCGCGACGCTCAACATGGAACTGACCGCGGATGTCGGCAAGGGCTATGTCCCCGCCGTCGCCAACCGCCCGGCGGACGCACCGATCGGCCTCATTCCGATCGACGCGCTCTACTCGCCGGTCCGTCAGGTCGCCTACAAGGTGGACAACACCCGCGTCGGCCAGGAACTGGACTATGACAAGCTGTCGCTGACCGTCGAGACCGACGGCACCGTCACGCCGGAAGACGCGGTGGCCTATGCCGCCCGTATCCTGCAGGACCAGCTCCAGCTGTTCGTCCACTTCGAAGACGCGCTGCCCGCCGCCGCCCCTGCTGCGGGTCACACCGCCGCTGCGGCTTCGGAAGGCGAAAGCGACACCAACCAGATCAACCGCTATCTTCTCAAGAAAGTGGACGAACTGGAACTGTCGGTCCGCTCGGCCAACTGCCTCAAGAACGACAACATCATCTATATCGGCGATCTGGTCCAGAAGACCGAAGCCGAGATGCTGCGCACCCCCAATTTCGGCCGCAAGTCGCTGAACGAAATCAAGGAAGTGCTGTCGTCCATGGGCCTGCGCCTGGGCATGGACATCCCCGGCTGGCCGCCGGAAAATATCGAGGAAATGGCCAAGAAGCTCGAACAGGAGCTGCTGGGTTAAAGCCAGACTGCCGTTCGTTTCGAGCGAAGTCGAGAAACGGGAAGCTCGCGCAAGACGCTTCTCGCCACGCTCGAAGCGAACGGATGCTGGTTTATCGGGGTTTTGGGCGGCGCCCCTTATTCGCCGCCTGGTCTGGGATACCTTGCACGGTCCCTTAACGAACGAAGGAATGCATTATGCGTCATAGAGTTGGTCATCGTAAGCTGCAGCGCGCCACCGGTCATCGTACCGCCCTGCTGCGCAACCTCGCCGCGTCGCTCATCAAGCATGAGCAGATCCTGACCGGCGTCGCCAAGGCCAAGGAACTGCGTCCCTACGTCGAAAAGCTGATCACGCTCGCCAAGAAGGGTGGCCTGTCCAACCGTCGTCTGGCCGACGCCCGCCTGAAGGACGACGCGCAGCTCGCCAAGCTGTTCGAAGTCCTGGCCGAACGCTACAAGGACCGCAACGGCGGCTATACCCGCGTAATCAAGGCCGGCTTCCGCGCCTCGGACGCGGCGCCGATGGCGATCATCGAGCTGGTCGACCGCGACGTCAGCGCCAAGGGCCAGGACAGCGGTCCGGTCTTCAGCGCGGAAGACGAGCAGGAAGACGCCTGATCCGACCAGTCCCGCATTCAGGGACTGGCGCTTTACCAACAGGCCGTGGCTCTCTAGGGAGCCACGGCCTGTTGTCGTTTGGAAAAGAGTCGAAAGAGAGGATGCGCGTCGCTGCCCTGATCCTGCTGCCGCTGCTGCTGGCGGCCAGCCCCGCTTATGCGGGGCCGGAGGGCGCCGCCATCGATGCGGGCGGCCTGAAGGCGTCCGACGCCCTGCGCTATCCCGTCGCCAGGCGGCTCGACCTGGTCGAGGATCATTTCGGCGTGAAGGTCGCCGATCCCTATCGCTGGCTCGAAAACGACCTGCGCGCCGACCCTGCGGTGCGCGACTGGGTGGGCCAGGAAAATGCCCTCACCCGCCGCTATATCGACGACCTCCCCGGCCGCGAGGCGCTCAAGGGCCGGATGCAGGCGCTGCTCTCGCACGGCCGCTACACCGTGCCGCGCAAGGCGGGCGGCCGCTATTTCTATGGCTATAACAAGGGGCTGGAGAACCAGACCCCGCTCTATGTCCGCGAAGGGCTGAACGGCCCGCAACGGCTGCTGCTCGACCCCAATGACTGGGCGAAGGATGGCGCGAGCGCGCTGGCGGAATGGACCCCCTCCCCCGACGGCCGCACCCTCGCCTTCGCAGTGCAGGAGGCCGGCAGCGACTGGCGCACGCTCAAGCTGCTCGACGTCGATACCGGCAAAGTGCTGGACGACCGCGTCGAATGGGTGAAATTCTCCCAGATCGCCTGGGACGGCCGGGCAGAGGGTTTTTTCTACTCCCGCTTCGCCGCGCCCCAGGATGGCGAGGCATTCCGGTCGGCCAGCGAGGACCAGCAGCTCTATTATCACCGCATCGGCACCGCCCAGGCCCAGGACCAGCTCGTCTACGCCACGCCCGACCGGCCCGCGCTCAGCCACCAGGCGCAGGTGACCGGCGACGGCCGCTGGCTGATCATCAGTTCCTTTCAGGGCATAGACCCCCGCCGCGAACTCCATGTCGCGGAACTCACCGGCGGTCCGATCAAGCCTCGCCTGCTGGTCAAGGGACCGGCGCAGGACTGGCGGCTGATCGGCAGCAAGGGGACGACTCTCTTCTTCCTGACCGACGATCACGCCCCCCATATGCGGGTGGTGACGCTGGACGCATCGCGCCCGCGCCAGCGACCAAAGTCGCTGGTGCGCGAGCGGCCGGAGACGCTGGCCGGCGGGTCGCTGGTCGGCAACCGCATGATCCTGGCCTATATGAGCGACGCCCAGACCGTGGCCGAACTGGTCGAACTGGACGGGCGCAAAGTGACCGACGTGCCGTTGCCGGGCTTTGGCACCGCGGCGGGCTTTGGCGGGCGGGAAGGCGACCCCGAAACCTTCTTCAGCTTCTCCGGCTTCGTCACCCCGTCCAGCATCTACCGCTTCGACACCAGCAGCCTGCAAAGCCAGATCTTCGCCCAGCCCGACCTGCCCTTCGACCCTAATGATTTCGGCATCGAACAGCGCCTCTACCCTTCGAAGGACGGCACGCTGATCCCGATGACGATCCTGCGCAAGAAGGCGCTGGCCGATCGCGCGATCGCCGCGCCGACCATCCTCTACGGCTATGGCGGCTTCAACATTTCGCTGACGCCCGGCTATTCGGCGACCCGCATGGCCTGGCTGGAACAGGGCGGCGCCTATGCCATCGCCAATCTGCGCGGCGGCGGGGAATATGGGAAGGCGTGGCACGATGCCGGGCGCGGCGCGAACAAACAGAATGTCTTCGACGATTTCATCGCCGCGGCCGAATATCTGAAAGCCAACGGCTTCACCCCCCAGAACGGCCTCGCGATCGAGGGCCGCTCGAACGGCGGGCTGCTCGTCGGCGCCGTGGTCAATCAGCGGCCCGACCTGTTCGCCGCCGCGCTGCCGGCCGTGGGCGTCATGGACATGCTGCGCTTCGACCGCTTCACCGCGGGCCGCTACTGGATCGACGATTATGGATCGCCTGAAAAGGCGGCCGATTTCCCGCTGCTCTACGGCTATTCGCCCTATCACAACATATTGGGCGGAAAGGATTATCCCGCGATATTGGTGACCACCGCGGACACCGACGACCGCGTCGTCCCCGCCCACAGTTTCAAATATGCCGCCGCGCTTCAGGCCGCCGACCTTGGCGCCCGCCCCCGCCTGCTGCGCGTCGAAAGCCGGGCGGGCCATGGGTCGGGCAAGCCGGTCGACAAGCTGATCGACGAATATGCCGACAGCTATAGCTTCGCGGCCTATTTCACCGGATTGAAGATCAAGGCCAGGCCGGATTGATAGTCCCGCGGGGGGACCGGCAAGGCCGGTGGACGGGCGCCACCGCCGTTCAGCCGCGCGACAGCCGATCGCGGCTATAGCCCCATTCATCGCATGGAGACGCAGGCATGATCGGGACCAAGACTCGCTGGATGACCGGGGCGCTGGTGGGCGCGGGGCTGCTGCTGGGCAGCGTCGGGACGGCCGAAGCCCGCCCGCGCTACGGCTATGGCGGCGGTGGCTGGGGCCATCAGGGCGGCTGGGACCGGCATCATCGCCGCGGCGACGGCTTCGGCCTGGGCGACGCGATCGGTGTCGCCGCGATCGTGGGCGCGGTGGCGATCGTCGCCAATTCCATGAACAAGGACAAAAGGGTTCGCGATCCGAACACCGGCGGCGAATATGACGCGCCCCCGCCCAGCAGCGGCACCGACTATGGCGCGGACGTCCGCGATGACGCCCCCGTGCGGGACGACGCCGACTTCTCCGATATCGCGGGCGCCGACGATGGGAACGGCGCGCTGACCGACGCCTGCGCGCTTGCCGCCCGCGACGAAGCGCAGGCGCGGGAGGGCGGCTATGCCGAGGTGCGCCACATGGAAACGCCGCTCGCCACGGCCGATGGCTATAATATCGACGGCTATGTCGAAACCCGCACCAGCTATCACGCCAATGACGGCGTCTCGCGCCGCTTCACCTGCGCGATGAAGAACGGCCGGGTGGCGGAAGTCTATCTCAGCCGCGACGTCGCGATGCGGTAAGCCGGGTCTGCCAGTCTCGGTCATGCGGCCGGAATGTCGATTTCCTGCCATGCACTGCCTGCCAGCGGGATGGGCACTCGCCGCCCGTCTGGCACCATTGATGCAGGACCGGCACTTGGTGGCCGCCTCGTTGGCGCACCGGCGCGACCCGTCCGATATCCATCACTTACTCGACCATGGCTTCGCAGCGGCGTTTCAGCGACGATTGCTTCCCGACACTGAACAACATCGTGAACTTCGGCACCGTCGCCCTTGGCAACCCCCGCGCATCCCTATAGCCCCACCGCCATGTCCGCCCCGCCCCTGCCCCGCCGCAACGCCGCGATCGTCTTCATCCTCGTCACGGCGCTGCTCGACGTCATGTCGATGGGGATCGTCATCCCGGTCCTGCCGCAGCTCATAGAAACGCTGTCCGGCTCCAACACGGCGGCCGGGATGTGGAACGGCCTCTTCGTCGCGCTGTGGGCCGGGATGCAGTTCGTCTGCTCGCCCCTGATCGGTTCGCTGTCCGACCGCTTCGGGCGGCGACCGGTGATCCTGATCTCGGTCGCGGGCCTGTCGCTCGACTATGTGCTGATGGCGCTCGCACCCAATCTCTGGTGGCTGGCATTGGGCCGCATCCTGGCAGGCATCACCTCGTCCAGCTTCACCTCCACCTTCGCCTATATGGCCGACATCACTCCGCCCGAAGAGCGCGCCAGGGGCTATGGCCTCATCGGCGCGGCCTTCAGCGCCGGCTTCGTCGCCGGGCCGTTGTTGGGCGGCGTGCTGGGTGAAATTTCCCACCGCGCGCCCTTCTGGGCCGCCGCCGCCCTGTCCGGCCTCGCCTTCCTCTACGGCCTGTTCGTCCTGCCCGAATCGCTGATGCCGGACAAGCGCATGGCGTTTAGCTGGCGTCGCGCCAATCCCTTCGGCGCGCTGCGCCTGCTGCGCTCGCACCCGGAACTGTCCAGCCTCGCCGTCGGCAATTTCCTGCTCTATTTCGCCCATCACATCTTCTCCGCCATCTTCGTCCTCTATGCCGGCGATCGCTACGGCTGGGGCGCATGGCAGGTGGGCGGCCTGCTGGCGCTGGTGGGCCTGCTCGACATGGCCGTGCAGGGGCTGCTGGTGGCCCCGGTGGTCAAGCGGCTGGGCGACCGCACCACCATGGTGGTGGGGCTGTGCTTCGGCGCGATCGGCGTCGCGGCCATGGGCCTCGCCCCGACCGGCTGGCTGTTCATCGCCGCCATGTTCCCCAATGCGCTCTGGGGCCTCGCCATGCCGACGATCCAGTCGCTGATGACGCGGCACGTCTCGCAATCCGAACAGGGCCAGTTGCAGGGCGCGAACAACAGCGTCGGCGCGATCGCCGGCATCGTCTCGCCGCTCTTCTTCGGCGCCATCTATTCGCTCTCGGTGGGGGCAAGACCGACCCTGCCCTTCATCGGCAGCGCCTTCCTCATCGCCGCCGCCGTGCTGGCGTTCGCGGCGCTGATCGGCTGGCGAGCGGGCCAGCAATTCAAGCCGCAACTGGACATATCGGGGCCGGGCGACTAACCGGGCGCGAATCCCTTCCCACGCTCGACATAAAGGCGATTCGATGACGCTGCCCCTTCAGGATTCCATCCTCATCGTGGACTTCGGCAGCCAGGTGACCCAGCTCATCGCCCGCCGCGTCCGCGAAGCCGGCGTCTATTCCGAGATCGCCCCCTTCAACAGCGCCGCCGAAGCCTTCGAACGGATGCAGCCCAAGGGCATCATCCTGTCCGGCGGCCCCTCCTCGGTCATGTGGGAGGACAGCCCCCGCGCCCCGCAGCATTTCTTCGACGCGGGCATTCCGATCCTGGGCATCTGCTACGGCCAGCAGACGATGATGCAGCAGCTCGGCGGCAATGTCGAAGGCGGCGAAAGCGGCGAATTCGGCCGCGCCTTCATCGAAGTGAAGCAGGGCTGCGCCCTGTTCGACGGCCTGTGGACCACCGGCGAAAAGCATCAGGTCTGGATGAGCCATGGCGACAAGGTCACGAGCCTGGCCCCCGGCTTCGAAGTGGTCGCGACCAGCGAGGGCGCGCCCTACGCCATCACCGCCAACGAGGCCAAGCGCTTCTACGCCACCCAGTTCCACCCCGAAGTCGTCCATACCCCCGACGGCGCCAAGTTGCTCGCCAATTTCGTCCGCCATGTCTGCGGCCTCGCCGGTGACTGGACCATGGCGGAGTTTCGCGCGACCAAGATCGCGGAGATTCGCGCGCAGGTGGGCGAAGGCCGGGTCATTTGCGGCCTGTCCGGCGGCGTCGACAGCGCGGTCGCTGCGGTCCTGATCCATGAAGCGATCGGCGACCAGCTCACCTGCGTCTTCGTCGACCATGGCCTGATGCGGCTGGGCGAAGCCGAACAGGTGGTCAGCCTGTTCCGCGAACATTATGGCATCAAGCTGGTCCATGTGAATGCGGAGGACCGCTTCCTGGGCGGCCTTGCCGGCCTCACCGACCCGGAAAAGAAGCGCAAGTTCATCGGCGGCGAATTCATCGCCGTGTTCGAGGAGGAAGCCGCGAAGATTGGCGGCGCCGACTATCTGGCGCAGGGCACCCTCTATCCCGATGTGATCGAGAGCGTCAGCTTCACCGGCGGCCCGTCGGTCACGATCAAGTCGCACCATAATGTCGGCGGCCTGCCCGAACGCATGAACATGAAGCTGGTCGAGCCCTTGCGCGAACTGTTCAAGGACGAGGTCCGCATACTCGGCAAGGAACTGGGCCTGCCCGACATCTTCGTCGGTCGCCACCCCTTCCCCGGCCCCGGCCTCGCCATCCGCATCCCCGGCGAAGTCACCAAGGAACGCTGCGACATTCTCCGCAAGGCGGACGCCATCTATCTGGAGGAGATTCGGAGCGCCGGCCTCTATGACGCGATCTGGCAGGCCTTCGCGGTGCTGCTGCCGGTCCGCACCGTGGGCGTGATGGGCGACCACCGCACCTATGACAGCGTCTGCGCCGTGCGCGCCGTCACCTCGACCGACGGCATGACCGCCGACATCTACCCCTTCGACGCCGCCTTCCTCAGCCGCGTCGCGACCCGCATCATCAACGAGGTCAAGGGCATCAACCGCGTGGTCTATGATTACACCTCGAAGCCGCCGGGCACGATCGAGTGGGAATGATCTGAACTTTCCACGAGGGATCGAAACTGCGCCGGAATGACGCATGATCCACTGACTGGACATATTTGCTGATCGACGACATGCGCCGACGGGTGGTGGATGTCCTTCGCGATGAACATCCGCCCGATGCGAACGGACGACGCTTCGCCCGGTCTGCCGGGCGAAGCGCATTGTCTCGGGTTAACCGTTCAGCTTGTCCTTCACCGCCTTGGCGGGCGTGAAGCTGAGCTTGCGCGACGCCTTGATGGTCATCGCTTCGCCGGTCGCGGGGTTACGGCCCTCACGCTCCGGGCTGTCCTTCACCTTGAACTTGCCGAAGCCGTTGATCGAGATTTCCTCGCCCTGCGCCGCAGCATCGCCGATCGCGGCGAACAGGCCATCGACCAGCTTCTTCGCGTCCGCCTTGGTGATCCCGTTTTCGCCGGCCAGCTTGTCGGCAAGATCGCTGTTGTTCATCGATAGTCTTCCTTGTTGTTGAAACCTGAGTGGACGATCTAGCCACATTCGCAGCCCGCGTCACTGCATCCTTGCTCGCGCCACTGCGCTGCAATCAAGAGCATAATGCCCGTCAACGCAAGCGGTGCGCCGTTATCGATCATATGGACGCGGCTGCCGCCCCTGTTCCTGCGTTTCGACCGCCCTGGCGGCGAGCGCGAAGCCGGAGGGGTGGACCCGGCCGATGCCGAAAGCCGCGACCGCATGACGGACCCGAAGCGGGGCGCACCAGGCACCGGTCGAGCGCAGGGATCAAGCCTGCCGATCGCTGATCGCTTGCGCGCCTGACTTGGGATGCCACCCCCGACAGGCTATAGCTGCATCCATGATCGCCCGCCCTCCCCTCGGCCACCCCGTCTATCGGGACATGTCGACCACCATCTTCGAACATATGTCCGCCCGCGCACGGGAAACGGGCGCCATCAATCTGGGGCAGGGTTTCCCCGAAGGCCCCGGCCCAGATGCCGTCCTGCAAGCCGCCGCCGACGCGCTGCTGACCCGATCCAGCCAATATCCGCCGATGGCGGGCCTCGTCGAGCTGCGCACGGCCGTCGCGGATCATTATGCCCGCCACCAGCAACTCGACCTCTCGCCGCAGGAGGTGATCGTCACCTCCGGCGCGACCGAGGCGATCGCCGCCAGCCTGCTGGCGCTGGTGCAGCCGGGCGACGAAGTGCTGATGCTCGCCCCGCTCTACGACGCCTATCTGCCGCTGGTGGAGCGGGTCGGCGGCGTGGCGAAGCTGGTGACACTGACCCCGCCCGACTGGCGCATCACCCGCGAAGCGCTGGCGGCGGCGATCACGCCCCGCACCCGCATCCTGCTGATGAACAATCCGGTGAACCCCACCGGCGTCGTGCTGCGGGAAGAAGAACTGGCGCTGATCGCCGACCTGTGCGTCGCCCATGACCTCATCGCCATCTGCGACGAAGTCTGGGAACAGACCGTTTATGACGGCCTGCCCCACCGCCCGCTCATGGGCCTTGCGGGAATGCGCGACCGCACCGTCAAGATCGGGTCGGCGGGCAAGATTTTCTCCGTCACCGGCTGGAAGGTCGGCTGGATGTGCGCCGCGCCGCCGATCGCCGCCCTGCTCGCCCGCGCCCACCAGTTCCTGACCTTCACCACCCCGCCGGGCCTGCAATGGGCGGTGGCTGAGGGGCTTGCCTATCCCGACGCCTGGTTCGCTGACCAGCGCGCCGCCTATCAGGCGTCGCGCGACCGGCTGGCGGCGGGCCTCGCGGCGGCGGGCTATGTGGTGCAGCCCAGCGCCGCGACCTGGTTCCTGTCGATCGACCTGCCCGCATCGGGCATCGCGCTGGACGACGTCAGCTTCTGCAACCGCATCATCGATGAAGCCGGCGTGGCGGCGATCCCGATCAGCGCCTTCTATCCGACGCGGCCTGTCACCCATCTGGTCCGCCTCTGCTTTTCCAAGACGGACCGGACGTTGGATCAGGCGATAGAACGGCTCGCCGCCTTCCGCGCGACGCTTGGCTGACGGACGATCGCCGCGCCCAGGATCAGCATCGCGACCAGCAGCAGCCCCTGCGTCGCCAGAAAGGGCGGTTCCGTCCCGGTCGGCGCGAAGGCATGGAGCCAGGGCATCTTCAGGAAGCTCTGCACCACCAGCACGAACAGGTTGAGCCACAGGGCCGCGGTCGCGCTCACCGCGTAGACGACCCGCGCCCGGCCGCGCAGCCTGAGACCATATAGCACCACCAAAGCGACGATCAGCACCAGGGTCGAGACGATCCCGACCCCGATCGCCGGGGTGAAGCCGCGAAAGGGAAAGAGGAAGCCGGTCAGGCTGGTCAGCAGGGTGGTGGCGAGGAAAAGCGCCTGAATGCGAGGCAGGAACCGCCCCTTCGCCTGCGCCAGCAGGGCGGCAAGTCCGGCAAGGATGCCGATCAGGCTGATCGCGACATGCAGGACGATGAAAGCGGGAATGGAAAGACCGAGGATCATGATATGTCTCCTAGATTCCAACATCCGTTCGTTTCGAGCGACGTCGGGAAACGGTTCTCGACACGCTCGAACCGAACGGAAGATGAGGCTCAGGCGCGATACCGCCCCGCCGCATCCTTGCGCGACAGGTTCGGCCGCAACGTCCCCCGCGCGGCCAGATAGGCGTCGAGATCGCCCCGCTCCGGCAGCGCCGGGATGGTGATCGGCTCGCCCATGTCCAACCCGGCCAGCGCGGCGTCGACCATCACCTCGACATCCATCACCTCGACATCCATCACCATCTCGGCCGGGATTCCCGCGATCTGTTCGGCGGTCCAGATCGCCGTCCGGGTGATCCCGGGCAACACCGCCTGCACCTTCACCCCCTTGGCCCCCAGTTCGACCTGCAACGCTTCTGTAAAGGCCAGCACATAGGCCTTGGTCGCGGGATAGACCGCCGTGAAGCCGTCGGGCATCAGCGCCGTGACCGACGTGATGTTGATCAGCGTCCCTGCCCCGTTGGCCGCCAGCCGCGGCGCGATCGCGCGCGACAGCCGCGTCACCGCCAATATGTTGAGGTCGATCATCCCGGTCAGATAGGCCGGGTCCGTCTCGACGAAGCTCTGTTCGCCCGCAATCCCGGCATTGTTCACCAGCCCGGTGACGGCGTCATCGTCCCGCAGCCGCGCTTCGATCCGGGCGAGGTCGTCGGCCTTGGCGAGATCGGCGGCGATCACTTCGACGTCGACGCCGGTCTGGGCGCGCAGGCTGGCGGCCAGCGCCTCCAGCTTCCCCACCCGTCGCGCGACGAGGATCAGGTTCGCGCCGCGCTTGGCGAAGCGATCGGCATAGACCGCGCCGATGCCGTCCGACGCGCCGGTGATGAGAATGGTTTCGTTGGTCATGGGAAGTCTCCTTTGAGTCCATCCCGTTCGGTTCGCGCGACGTCGAGAAACGGTTCTCGACACGCTCGAACCGAACGGTGTCGGACATGTCAGCCGTTGATGAAATCGAGCAGGTCGGCGTTGAACCGATCCTGATGCGTGACCGTCAATCCATGATCGGCCCCCTCATACACTTTTAGCACCGCTTGCGTAACGATCTTGACGGTGGAGAGGGCGGCCGCACCGATCGGCACGATCTGGTCGTCGTCGCCGTGCAGCACCAAAGTCGGCACATCGACCTTCGCCAGGTCGGCATGGAAATCGCTTTCGGAAAAGGCGCGGATGCTGTCGAGCTGGCCCTTCAGTCCGCCCATCATCCCCTGCCGCACGAAATCGTCACGGATGCCGTCGGAAATCACCGCGCCTTTCCGATTATAGCCGTAAAAGGGGATGGTCAGATCCTGGAAAAACTGGCTGCGATTGTCGAACGTCCCCTTGCGGATGCCGTCGAATATCTCGATCGGCAGCCCGCCCGGATTGGCTTCGGTCTTCAGCATCAGCGGCGGCACCGCGCCGATCAGCGCCAGTTTGGCGACTCGCGCCGTGCCATGGCGCCCGACATAGCGGGTGACTTCGCCTCCCCCGGTCGAATGGCCGACCAGTATGACCTCATGCAGATCCAGCGCCTCGATCAGTTCGGCCAGATCGTCGGCATATTGGTCCATATTGTTGTTCGCCCAGACCTGATCCGACCGGCCATGGCTGCGGCGGTCATGGGCGATGGTGCGAAAGCCCCGATCGGCGAAATAGACCATCTGCGCGTCCCAGGCGTCGGCGCTCAGCGGCCAGCCATGGGAAAAGACGATCGGCTGGCCGTCGCGCGGCCCCCAGTCCTTGTGGAAGATGCGGGTGCCGTCCTTGGTGGTGACGAAATTGCTCATGATGAAATCCCTTCTCTGTCTTAGAAGAGCGTTCTCACGCCCTGTGCTTGCAGAATTAGGGAAGTTGGACGAGGATCGGGATTGGCGGTCCCGACATTAAGCGGGCCGATTCCGACAAAGGCGGCACTCATGGACGCGATGCAGCCCCCCAGGGCAGAAATCGGGATTCTCCTCTACCGCGACTGCCAGCAGGCGATGGTCCATGGCATGACCGACCTGATCGCCATCGCCGGACAATTTTCACAGCAGCATGGCGGCCCCGCCTTGCGCGTCAGCCATTGGCACATGCAGGCTGACGGCGGATGCGCCCGCGTGCATGATACGCATGAAGCCCTGGCCGGTACGCCCGACATCTGGCTCGTCCCCGGACGCTTGACCGGCATACCCGATGCCGTTGAGGCCGCACCCTATGCCCGCTGGCTGCTCGATCGCCACGCCGCCGGCGCGACCCTCGCCTCCAATTGCGGCGGCGCCTTCCTGCTTGCGGCGACCGGCCTCCTCAGTGGCCGCGCGGCGACGACGCACTGGTGGTTCGCCGATTCGTTTCGCGCCCGCTTCCCCGATGTGAAGCTGGACTGCGACCGCATCGTGATCGACGATGGCGACATCATCACCGCGGGCGGCCTGATGGCCTGGACCGACCTCGGCCTGCGGCTGGTCGACCGCCTGCTCGGCCCGACGGTGATGCTCGACACCGCCAAATTCCTGCTGATCGACAGCGCCGGGCGCGAACAGAAGCATTTTGCGCGCTTCATGCCGCGCATGACCCATGGCGACGAACCGATTTTGAAGGCGCAGCACTGGCTCGCCGCGCGGGAAGCCAAAGCCGTCAGCGTCGGCGACATGGCGGCGCAGGTCGGTATGGAGGAACGCACCTTCCAGCGCCGTTTCAAGGCGGCGACCGCCATGACGCCGATCGAATATGTCCAGCATCTGCGCGTCGCAAAGGCGCGCGAACATCTGGAGTTTACGAAGCGCACGATCGACCAGATCGCCTGGAGCGTCGGTTATGAAGACGCCGCCGCCTTCCGCAAGCTGTTTCATCGCCTCGTCGGCCTGTCGCCCGGCGACTATCGCGCCCGCTTCGCGGCGCCAAGCGCGCAGGCGGCCTGAATTTTCAATAGTTAGCTAACTATCTAAATTCGACATGGCGTTTCTACTGTCGCACTCGCCGTCTCACACTTGCAGCGTCCGTCCCGGCCCGCTAGGTTCCCGTTTCGTTCCAAACAAGGATTATCATGGACAGCCTGGCCGCCCTCTTCATTCTCGTCGCCCTGCTGATCGGCCTTGCGGTCGGCTGGCTGCTCAAGGACAAGGCGCTTGCCCCGCTGGCCGCCGAGAAGGCGGAACTGCGTGACAAGCTGGACCTCGCCACCAGCCAGCGCAACGGCGCCATCGCCGAACTGGCGGTGGAGCAGGAGCGCGTCCATCAGTCCGCGACCCACATCGCCCGGCTCGAAACCGCCCAACTGGCCGCCGACCAGCGGCTCGAAGCCCTGCAGGCCGCCGCCGCCCAGCGTATCGAGTCCATCCAGGCCGAACGCGAAGCCGCGCTGCGCGAACTGGCCGGATTGAAGTCCGATACACAGGCCCGCACCCAGGCCTTCGAGCAGCAGATCGCTGCGCTCCGGGACGCCAAGGAACAGCTCTCCGCCCAGTTCAGCGAAATCGGCGGCAAGTTGCTCGAATCCGCCCAGACCCAGTTCCTGACCCGCGCCGACCAGCGTTTCGCCCAAGCGAACGAGAAGAGCGAGGCCCAGCTCAAGACCCTGCTCAATCCGGTCGAAACCACGCTCAAACGCTATGAGGAGGGCCTCGCCCGCGTCGAAAAGGACCGGGTCGGCAGCTATGCCGAACTGCGCGAGGCGGTGCAGCAGGTGCATCTGGGCCAGGGCCAGGTGCGCGAGGAAACCGCCAAGCTGGTCAACGCGCTGCGCGCCGCGCCCAAGACCCGGGGCCGCTGGGGCGAACAGCAGTTCAAGAACCTCATCGAGACCGCCGGTCTCTCTCCCTTCGTCGATTTCAGGGAAGAAGTATCGGTCGCGGTCGAAGCCAATGGCTCTGAAACCCGGATGCGGCCCGACTTCGTCATCAATCTGCCCGGCGACCAGCAGATGGTGGTCGATGTCAAATGCTCGCTGGTCGCCTATCTCAACGCCGTCGACCAGGTCGATCCGGCGCTGCGCGACGCCCATATGCTCGACCATGCCCGCGCCATGCGCACCCATGCCGACGCGCTGGGGCGCAAGGCCTATTGGGAGCAGTTCGACAAGGCCCCCGACTTCGTCATCATGTATGTCCCCGGCGACAATTTCGTCACCGCCGCGCTGGAAGCGGACATGGACCTGTGGGAACGCGCGGCCAAGAATCGCGTCATCATCTGCGGTCCCGCCACCTTCCTCCCCCTCGCCCGCACGCTGGCGGGTCATTGGCGCCAGGCCAAGATGCAGGAACAGGCGCAGCAGGTCGGCCAGCTCGGCAAGGAGCTGTATGAGCGCCTGGCCGTCGCCGCGACCCACCTGAAGCGCCTCGGCTCCGGCCTCAATAGCGCCGTCTCGAACTACAACAGCTTCATCGGCAGCTTCGAAAGCCGCGTCCTGTCCACCGGCCGCAAGTTCCGCGACCTCGACATCGAAACCGGCGGCAAGGAGATCGAGGCGATGGAGCCGCTCGACGTGCTGGCCCGCGACGCCCAGACCGACGAGGCGCGAGCCTTGCCGGCGGCGGAATGCATTAAAACAGGAACAAGCATGGCCTGACCGCGTCTCTTCTTCATGAGCGGCAACAAATCACAGGATTTGACAGAGTCGCGGGTCGGAGAGTGCCATGTGGAAAGCCATCACCCTGCGCCGTCCATTGCGGCGGCGCGAAGACAAAGCGCCAGACGTAACGACGTCGCGCGCGCCCCCGTCCAGACAGGATCATCCCTTTGCCGATCTGATGGCGAAACTGGACAAGATTCCCTATCGGCGGACCCGGAAACCGGCTTTCGGGGGCCGCTGACGCCGCCCGGCCGATAGGCCCCATTGCCGCCCCGCCTTCAGGCTGGCATGGCGGGGGCATGACACGCATCGGCCTGCTTGGCGGCTCCTTCAACCCGGCCCATGGCGGGCACCGCGCCATCTCGCTCTTCGCGAAGGACGCGCTGGACCTGGACGAAATCTGGTGGCTGGTATCCCCCGGCAATCCGCTCAAGCCCGCCAAAGGCATGGCCCCGCTCCCGGCCCGCCTCGCCCACGCCCGCATCGTCGCTCGCCGCGCCCCGATTCGCGCGACCGCGATCGAGCGGCATCTGCGCACCCGCTACACGATCGACACGCTGCGCGCGCTCACCCGCCGCTACCCCAAAAACCGCTTCATCTGGCTGATGGGCGCGGATAATCTGGCCCAATTCGGCCGATGGCGCGACTGGCGCGGCATCGCCCGGCAAATGCCCATTGCTGTTATCGCCCGTCCGGGCTATGATGACGCCGCCCGTGGCTCTGTGGCCATGAGCTGGCTGCGGCGCTTCGTCCGGTCCGCGCGCCAGAGTGCAGACTGGACGAATTGGAGACCACCGGCGCTCGTGCTATTGCGCTTTCGCCCTGATCCAAGATCGGCGACCCTGCTGCGGCAGGCGGACCCCCTCTGGCATCGCGAATATGAAGCAACGTGTGTGCGCGATCCGCTCACGCGTCGGTACGTCATCTAGATTGGAGTTTCATTGTCTAACCTCGCCTCTGCCAACGATACCGCGCTCGGCGCGCAATCCGTGGCCGCCCTGCACGCCCTCGTCATGCAGTCTCTCGACGACGACCAGGCCCAGGAAACCATCTCCATCCCGCTGGAAGGCAAGAGCAGCATCGCCGATTATATGGTGATCGCCAGCGGCCGTTCGTCGCGTCAGGTCGCCGCGATCGCCCAGCATCTGGCCGAGAAGATCAAGAAGGAAACGGGCCGCTCCGCGCGGGTCGAGGGACTTCCGGTCGCCGACTGGGTGCTGATCGACGCTGGCGACGTGATCGTCCATCTGTTCAAGCCGGAAGTGCGCAGCTTCTACAATCTGGAACGGATGTGGGGCTTCGTCGACGCGCCGGTCGCGGGCAACGCCTGACCTCTGCATTCCGTTCGTCCTGAGTAGCCGCTGAGCGAAGTCGAAGCGGCGTATCGAAGGATTGCGCGGGTGCTTCGATATGGGGCTTCGCCTCTACTCAACACGAACGGAGTAGGGTGTGCTCCTCCACATCATCGCGCGCGGCAAGATCGGGCGCTCGCCCGAAGCCGATCTGGTCGACCGCTACGTCAAGCGGCTGACCATGCCGCACAAAATCACCGAAATGCCCGACCGCGGCGGCAAGCTGCCCCCGGTCGCACCCGGCACCGTCACGGTCATGCTGGACGAAAAGGGCAAGCAGCTCGGCTCGCTCGATTTCGCCCGCCGGATCGAGGGCTGGCGCGACGCGGGCACGCGCGAATGTCGATTCCTGATCGGCGCGGCGGACGGATTCGACGATGCGGAACGAGCCAATGCCGACCTGCTGATCGCCTTCGGCGCCATGACCTGGCCGCATATGATGGCCCGCGCGATGCTGGCTGAACAATTGTGGCGCGCCTGCTCGATCCTTGCGGGCCACCCCTATCACCGCGAGGGTTAGCCGCCCTTTCGACCATGCTCGACACGCCCTGCGCTTATGCCTAGTCAGGAACGATACGGGTCGGGGCATCGGGTGAAGCGCAATCTCCTCATCGCAAGCATAATGGCGGGCCTGATGGCCCTGGCCGCCACGCGCCTGCCCGCCGCAGACGACCGCGCGATCATCCTGTCCGGCACCGCCGGCACGACGCTGGCGCAGGAGCAGCAGGCGCTCAAAAACGCCCGCCGCCAGTCGGACGAGGCCCGCGACCGCTCCGCCCGGCTGGAACAGCAGGCCGGGCTGGCCCGCGACGAGGCCGAACAGGCGCGCCGCCGCGCCGCCGCGCTCGCCGCCCGCATCCAGCAGGCGGAGGCCGACATTCAGGCGGCGCAGGCCCGGATCGCCATCATCGCCCGGATGCAGCGCGCGCAGGCCGCGCGTCTCGCCGCCAGGCAGGAACCCGTCGTCCGCCTGACGGCCGCGCTCCAGATGATGGCCCGCCGTCCGCTGGCGCTGGCGCTGGTCCAGCCCGGATCGGTCGGCGACGCGGTCCATATGCGCGCGGTGCTGGGACAGGTGCTGCCGGTGATCGAGCAGCGCACGGCCGGCCTGCGGCAGGAACTGGACAAGAGCCGCGCCCTGCGCGCCACCGCGCAGCAGGCGGCCGATGCGCTGGGCAAGGCGCAGGCCGACCGCAAGGACCGGCAGACCGCGCTCGCCGCCCTCGAAACGCAAAAACGCATCGCCGCCCGCGACTATGGCGCCAATGCCGGCATGGAGAGCGAGCGGGCGCTCGCGCTGGGCGAACGGGCGCGCGACATCGTCGACCTGATGGACCGGCTGGAACAGGCCGGCGACCTGCGCGAGCGGCTGGCTGCCCTGTCCGGCCCGCTGCTTCGCCCCGCCCGCCCCGATCAGACCGGCGCCCCCGCCCCGGAGCGCGATGCGTCCGCCGGCGGCCCGCCGCCCTATCGCCTGCCGGTGATCGGCCAGCTCGTCACCGGCATGGGCGAGGTCAATGACGGGGGCGTGCGATCGCGCGGGCTGACTTTGGTGACCCAGCCGGGTGCGCAGGCGATCGCGCCCACCGCCGGCCGCATCGCCTTCGCCGGCCCCTATCGCGATTATGGCCAGATCCTCATCATCGACCATGGCCAGGGCTGGACCACCCTCATCACCGGCCTCCACCGCGTCACGGCACAGGTCGGCGACAGCGTGCGCCAGGGCGACCCCGTCGGCATCACCGGCCCGGAACGCCCCAACATCACCGTGGAACTGCGCCGCAACGGCCGACCCGTGGATATCGTGCCGCTGGTGGGGCTTGGTTAACCCGACGCTCATCGACCCTGCGCGACATTCATCGAAGCTCGCTTTTGCGTTGGCACGAGAATCGGCCTATATCGGGGATCAGATGCCGGAATCTAGGACAGCCATGAAATCCACCTTCCTCCAGGGCGCAGTCGCGCTCGGGGCGCTTGCGCTCATCCCTGCCACCACCGCAGCCCTCGCCGACGGGGAGGCGTCGAGCTACAAGGCGCTCGACGAGTTCATGGACGTGTTCCAGAAGGTCCGCAGCGACTATGTCGAAAAGGTCGACGACGAAAAGCTGATCAAGGGCGCGATCGACGGGATGCTCGCCAGCCTCGACCCGCATAGCAGCTTCCTCGACGCGCGCGACTTCCAGAATCTGCGTACCCAGACGGAGGGCAGCTATGGCGGCCTCGGCCTCTCGGTCACGCAGGAGGATGGCGCGGTCAAGGTGATCGCGCCGACGCAGGACACCCCGGCCTGGCGGGCGGGGATCAAGGCGGGCGACTATATCACCCATATCGACGGCCAGTTGATCTATGGCGGCACGCTGGACGAGGCGGTCGACAAGATGCGCGGCGCGCCGGGCACCAGCCTGAAGCTGACCATCGTGCGCGCCGGCCGCGACAAGCCGATCGACCTGACCCTGACGCGCGAGATCATCCAGCTCAAGCCCGTGAAATGGGAAGTGAAGAACAATATCGGCATCGTCAACATCGTCAGCTTCTCGGCCAATACCGGGGCCGACGTGCGGTCGGCGATCCGCAGCATCGACAAGTCGCTGGGCCACAAGCCCACCGGCTATATCCTCGACCTGCGGTCCAATCCCGGCGGCTTGCTGGACGAAGCGGTGAGCGTCAGCGACGCCTTCCTGGAGCGCGGCGAGATCGTGTCGCAGCGCGGCCGGGCGAAGGGCGATGTCGAACGCTATTACGCCAAGCCCGGCGACGACGCCAAGGGCCTGCCGGTGATCGTGCTGGTCGATGCAGGTTCGGCTTCGGCCTCCGAAATCGTCGCGGGCGCATTGCAGGACCAGCATCGCGCGCTGGTGATGGGCGAACGCAGCTTCGGCAAGGGCAGCGTCCAGACCATGTTGCCGCTGTCGAACACTACCGCGCTCAAGCTGACGACGGCGCGCTACTACACGCCGTCGGGCCGCAGCGTGCAGGAAGGCGGCATCCAGCCCGATATCCGCGTGCCGCAGTTGAGCGATCCCGATTACAAGAACCGGCCGAAATATCGCGAGAGCGACCTGCGCCGTCACCTGATCAACGAGATCAAGACCGACGACAAGGCGCTGGAGGAAGACAGCAAGGACGATCCGCGCTTCGCCCTGTCGGCCGAGGAACTGAAGAAGAAGGGCGTCGAGGACTTCCAGCTCGACTATGCGCTCAAGACGATCGCGCGCCTGGCCGGCACGCCCGGCGCGACCATCGCCCAGGCGCAGGGGACGGCGCGCAAGCCGGGGGCGAAATAAGGCGACCTCTTCACCATGGCGTGTTCCCGCGCAGGCGAACACGCCATGATATGTCCAGGCCATCAAGTTCAGCATGACGAAAGCAAGCCAAGGCTTTAAGCGGGCATCATGAAGAGCATCCCGCTTGCCCGCACCATCGCCTTGCTGACGCCCGTCCTGCTGCTGGGCGGCGCCTATGCGTCGCAATATGTCGGCGGCCTGCACCCCTGCGACATGTGCTGGTGGCAGCGTTACCCCCATATGGCCGCGATCCTGCTGGCGCTGCTGGCCTATGCGCTGCGCGGCCGCGCCTGCGTCAGCGCGCTGTTCGCGGGGCTGGCCGGCCTCGCCATCGGCATCAGCGGGCTGATCGGCCTGTTCCATGCCGGGGTCGAATATGGCTGGTGGGAAGGACTGACCACCTGCTCCACCACCCCGGCGGGCGGCGGCGCCGACCTGCTCAACCAGATCTGGGCGACGCCGATCACCCGTTGCGACGTCGCGCCATGGGATCTTTTCGGCATTTCGCTCGCCGGCTATAACGGCCTCTTGTCCGGAGCCGCCGCGCTCGCCATCTTGGCGCTATTGCTCAAGGCGAGAAAAGCATGACCGCGCCCAAGGATTTTCCCCGACCGGGCAAGCGCCTGTCCGATGCCGACCGCGCCGCCATGGTGCGCGTCGACCAGGCTGGCGAGTTTGGCGCGGTGCGCATCTATGCCGGGCAACTGGCGGTGATGGGCGATCGCCATCCCTATGGTCGCCTGATTGCCGGTATGGCGGCGCAGGAGGAACGGCATCGCGCCGCCTTTGACGCGATGATCGCCCGGCGCGGCGTCCGCCCGACGGCGCTGGCGCCGATCTGGAGCGCCGCCGGTTTCGCGCTGGGCGCGGTCACGGCCGCCATGGGCCCGAAGGCCGCCATGGCCTGTACCGCCGCGATCGAGACGGAAATCGACCGCCACTATGCCGAGCAACTGGCGCAATTGGGCGACAGCGATTCGGAACTCTCCACCGCCATTGCGAATTTCCAGGCGGAGGAGGTCGAACATCGCGACGCGGCGCTCGCCCACGGTGCGGAGCGGGCACCTGCCTACCCCCTCTTGTCGGGCGCCATCCGTTTGGGATGCCGGGCCGCCATCGCGCTTTCCAAGCGCCTTTGATAAGGACGGACAGATGATGAAGACCCCGATGATTGCAACGGCTCTGACCATTGGGCTGATGCTGGGCGCGTCCGTCCCCGCCCTGGCGCAAACGGCATCGCCACCCGCCACCGCTCCGACCGCCGTGACCGACCCCGCGTCGGAAAAGGTCAATATCGTCATCGTCTATGGCGACGACGCCTGCCCGCAAAGCGCTGGCGACGACATCGTCGTGTGCGCGCGCAAGGGCGAGGAGGAACGTTATCGCATCCCCGAACCGCTGCGCGGCGATCCCAACATGCCGAGCAAGCAGGCCTGGGGCGAACGGGTGCGGTCGATGGAATATGTCGGCCGCTCCGGCACCGAAAGCTGCTCGCCGGTGGGCAGCGGCGGCGCGACCGGCTGCTTCGCGCAACTGTCCCGCCTGGCCAAGGCGGAGCGGCAGGCGCTCGACAATGCAAGCTGGAAGGATCTGGTCGCGGCCGAGCGCGCCAAGCGCCTGTCCACCATCGATGCCGACAGCGACGCGATCGAGGCGCGGGTGAAAGCCGAGGAAAAAGCGGCGCAGCAGCCCGCACCGGCGCCATCTGCGACCCGGCCATGACGGATTGTGGGCGTTGATGACGTCCTGATCCATGAGCCGCCGGGCATTGGGCACGCCCGGCATCCAACGGGGGTGGTAAAGGATTCTCTTATGCGACCGCGCGTCGTGCTTCCCCTGGTCGGCCTGTTGCTGGCCCCGCTGCTTCCCTCTCCGGCGCTTGCGCAGGCGGAGCCGCCGCCCGAACGGATCATCAACCTGCTGGTCTATGGCGACGATCCCTGCCCGCAGAGCAAGGGCGACGAGATCGTCGTGTGCGCCCGCAAGCCCGAGGCGGAGCGCTATCGCATCCCCAAGAAATTGCGGGAAAAGCCCGCCGTGTCGGGCGGTCCGGGCTGGGGCAGCCAGGTGGCGACGATGGAGCAGACCCAGCGGCAGACGCTGCCCAATAGCTGCAACGCCATCGGCAGCAACGGCTTTACCGGCTGCACCGCCCAGATGCTGCAACAATGGTTCGCCGAACGGCGGATGCAGGAAAGCGCCGGCGAGCCTTGAGACAGGCTAAGACCTGATGGATGTCAGGGCCGCTGGCCTTCCAGTTCCGGGCCGCTGTCCACCGTCGCGCGGAAATCCGGCTTGTTGCTGATTCCCGCCGCCTGTTCATAGGCCAGCCCCGCATCGAGCAGCCTCTGTTCGGCATAGGCCGCGCCGATGAAGCTCAACCCTACCGGCAGGCCGCGCACCAGCCCCATCGGCACGGTCAGATGCGGATAGCCCGCGATCGCCGCCGGGCCGGTGGAGCCGCCCGGCCCCTCATATTAATCGCCCCATACGGTATCGGACGGCCAGGCCGGGCCGTAGCTGATCGTCACCAGCAGATCGACGCGGTTATCAGCCAGCATCGCGTCGATCCCCTCCCGCCCCGCCAGCCGCAACGATGTTGCGCGCGCCGCTTTGTAGGCCGGGTCGTCCAGCCCGGCCTTGGCTTGCGACAGGGCGAAGATTTCCTGCCCGAACAGCGGCATCTCCGACGCCTTGTGCGCGTCGTCGAAGGCGATGAGACCGGCGAGCGTGCGGCTGTCCACCTGGTCGGGCCGTGTGGTGGCGAGATAGGCGTTCACGTCCGCCTTGAACTCATATTGCAGCACGTCGTAGCTGGCGGCCGACATGCCTTCCATCGGCGGTTTCTTCACCTCCACCAAGGTCGCGCCCATTCCCTTGAGCAGCGCCAGCGCCGCTTCATAGCGCTCCAGCAGTTCCGGTTGCGCGCCGCCGCGCAGCACGCCGATCCGCATCCTGCCGATCGCGGCGGGATCAAGCGCGGCGGCATAATCGCCCGCATGGGCCATGGCGTCGGCAGTGGCAGGGTCGGCGGGGTCGCTGGCGATCAGCGCCGACAGCAGGATGGCGACGTCGCGCACGCTGCGCGCCATGGGGCCGGCCGTATCCTGGCTATGGCTGATCGGTACGATATGGGTGCGGGGTATGAGGCCGACCGTCGGCTTCAACCCCACCAGCCCCATCATCGAGGCGGGGCAGATGATCGACCCGTTGGTTTCGCTGCCGATCGCGGCAGGGGCGAAGCCGGCGGCGACCGCTGCGCCCGATCCGCTCGACGACCCGCAGGTGGTGCGATCGAGCGCATAGGGATTGCGGGTGAGGCCGCCGATCGCGCTCCAGCCGCTCATCGACCGTTCTGAGCGGAAATTGGCCCATTCGGACAGGTTGGTCTTGCCCAGGATGATCGCGCCCTTCGCTCTCAGCGCTGCGGCGACCGGCGAATCGCGGCCCGGATCGTTGCGGGCGAGCGCCAGCGACCCCGCGGTGGTCGGCATCCCCGCCGCCTCGATATTGTCCTTGAGCAGGATCGGCACGCCATGGAGCGGCCCGCGCAGCTTGCCCGCGCGGCGCGCGGCGTCCAGCGCCCGCGCGTCCTGCATCGCATGGGGATTGAGACTGATGATGCTGTTGAGGCGCGGCCCCTTGCGGTCCATCGCTGCGATGCGTTTGAGATATGCGCGTACTGTCTTCTCGCTGGTCGTGCGGCCGCTCGCCAGATCGGCGGAGAGCGACGCAATCGTCGCCTGCTCGCTCTGCGCCCGCGCGGGCGCTGCGGTCAACAACAGGGCAAGGATCGGCAACAGCGTCTTCATCGCGGATAGACCTCGTCCATATGGGCAAGGCTCTTGACGATCAGCGCCTCCAATACCGCCATGTCGATGCCGGACAGGCGTTTCACATAGAGGCAGCCCTTGCCGCGCCGATGCGTGCCCAAAGTGGCGAAATCCATGTCCGCCAGCCCGGCCAGATAGAAGACCAGCTCCGCCTTGCGCGGCGCAAAGCCGATGCGGCAGCTCTCGCCCTCGCGCCCGCTGTCATAGCGATAGTGATAGCGGCCGAAGCCGATGATGCTGGATCCCCACAGGCGCGGCGGTTCGCCCGACAGGCGCGCCATCAGCGCCGCCGCGATCCGGCCGTCCGCGCGCCACTCTTCGGGCTCGACCGCCGCCAGAAACGCGTCCACGTCCGCCGCCGTTTCGACCGTCTTGTTCGCGTCCTTCGCCATGGCTTGCCTTCCCCGCGCCGCTCGCCTAGAGGCTAGCGCGTCATCTGGGGAGTAGCCAGCCGTTCCGCCGAGGAACGGGCCATATGTCAACATATTTGGCCGAGAGGCCATGGCATATGGGACGCGGGTCACCGCTTCTGGCGAGACCAATGGCATCGGCGCTTCTCTGTCCGGCCGGGCGGGAGGCGACGGTGGCATTGCGTCTGTTTCACTTCCGCCCGGCCCCGGAAATTCACGATGGAAGCTCTCTTCACCTCCGCCGCGCTCGTCGCGCTCGCCGAAATGGGCGACAAGACGCAGTTGCTGGCCATGCTGCTCGCCACCCGCTTTCGCAAGCCGGTGCCGATCATCCTGGGCATCTTCGCGGCCACGGTCGCCAATCATTTCCTCGCCGCGCTGGTCGGCCATTCGATCGCAGGCGTGCTGACGCAGGACTGGTTCCGCTACGCCGTCGCCGCCTCCTTCATCGCCATGGCCGCCTGGACGCTGATCCCCGACACGTTCGACGAGGATGCGCCGCTGAAAGCCCCGACCAAGGCGGGCGTGTTCGTGACGACGCTGGTCGCCTTCTTCCTGGTCGAGATGGGCGACAAGACGCAGGTTGCGACCGTGGCGCTGGGCGCGCGGTTCGACAATCTGGTCGCCGTCACCATGGGCACGACGCTGGGCATGATGATCGCCAATGTGCCGGCCGTCCTGTTCGGCGAGGCGCTGGCCAAGAAGGTGCCGATGCGCGCGTTGCAGATCGGCGCGGCGTTGCTATTCCTGGGTCTGGGCCTGTGGATGCTGGCCGATCTGCAAGGCTGGTTCGGCTAAAGGCGGTTGTCAGCGCGCGGCGGCTGTTGCAAGGGGTTTGGCAGAGTCATTCCCTTAAATTTGGACATGGGACGCGCGTGATGAAGGACAGTCTGGTTACGGTGTTCGGCGGCGGCGGCTTTCTGGGCCGGCAGGTCGCCCAGGCGCTGATGGCGCAGGGCGCGCGGGTGCGGATCGCGCAGCGCGACCTGGCCACCGCGATGAAGGTCAAGACGCTGGGCAATCTGGGCCAGACCCAGTTCGTCGCCGCGGACATCCGCAAGCCCGACAGCGTCGCCCGCGCCATCCATGGCAGCGACGTCGTCGTCAATCTGGTCGGCATATTGGCGGGCGATTTCGACGCCTTCCACCATGTCGGCGCGGCCAATGTGGCGAAAGCCGCCGCCGCCGCGGACGTGCGGGCGCTGGTCCATGTCTCGGCGATCGGCGCGGACGCCGAAAGCCCGTCGGCCTATGGCCGGTCGAAGGCGGCGGGCGAGACCGCGGTCAAGGCCGCCTTCCCCAGCGCCACCATCATTCGCCCGTCGATCGTCTTCGGGCCGGAGGACCAGTTCCTCAACCGTTTCGCCGACCTCATCAGCCTGTTCCCGGTCGTCCCGGTGATTGCGCCTGCGACCAAATTCCAGCCGGTCTATGTCGGTGACGTTGCCGACGCGATCGCCCATGCCGCCGCGCAGCCCGGCCTTTATGGCGGCAAGACCTATGAGGTCGCCGGCCCGCAGGTGATGAGCATGAAGGAGATCAACGCCTGGATCGCCAAGGCGATCGGCCGTGACAAGCCCCTGATCGACGTGCCGCAGGGCGTCGCGTCGCTGCTGGCGATGCTGCCGGGCGGCCCGATCAGCCGCGACCAGCTCGCCATGCTGGGCCGCGACAATGTCGCAGCGCCCGGGGCGGAAGGGCTGGAGGCGCTGGGCGTCGCGCCGACGCCGCTCGGCGCAGTCGCCGACAAGTGGATGGTCCGCTATCGCCGCCACGGCCGTTTCGCCGGCCGCGCGCGCGCCTGACATAGCCTTGTTCTCCCGCGCAGGCGGGAGACCAGCCCCACCGTCCGAACTGGATTGAACCGAGTCACGTGCCTCGGTTCAACGCCTTCGCGAGAGCACGCTGCGCCAAAGGCTTCCCATGGACCTCCATTATCTGACCGTCATCCTGCTGGGCATCGTGGAAGGGCTGACCGAATTCCTGCCGGTATCCTCGACCGGGCATCTGATCCTGGCGAGCGAATTGCTGGGCTATGATTCGGCCAGCTGGGCGATGTTCAACGTCGTGATCCAGCTCGGCGCGATCCTGGCGGTGGTGGTGCTCTACTGGCGCACTTTCTGGGCGGTGGCGATGGGGCTGTTGCGGCGCGAGCTGGTAAGCTGGCGGTTCCTGCGCAACCTGCTGCTCGCCTTCATCCCCGCCGCCATCGTCGGCCTGGCGCTGCACGACTATGTCGAGATGCTGCTGGGCGCGCCCAGGGTCGTCGCCTGGGCGTTGATCGTGGGCGGCGTAGCGATCCTGCTCATCGAACGCATGGTGAAGGAACAGCGGTTCCACGGCATCGCCGACATCCCCGCCATCCGCGCGGTGGGCGTGGGCCTGATCCAGTGCATATCGATGATCCCCGGCGTCAGCCGGTCGGGGGCCACGATCATGGGCGCGCTGACGCTGGGCGTCGAGCGGCGCACCGCGGCGGAGTTCAGCTTCTTCCTGGCGATACCGACCATGTTGGGCGCGACGACCCTGGAACTGCTGAAGAAGGGCGACCAGATCACCAGCGCGACGGTGGGCTGGGACAGTATCGCGCTCGGCTTCATCGTCTCCTTCTTCGTCGCCCTTCTGGTCATCAAATGGTTCGTCGGGCTGGTGTCCAAACATGGCTTCACCCCCTTTGCCTGGTATCGAATCGTCGCCGGCTGCGCCGCGCTGATCTGGCTCGGCATGAGGTAGGTCCGAAACGGTCCTTATCCTATGCTAGTTTTTGCGATCCATTCGCAATTAAGCGGTAAAATCCCATTTAATTAGTAAGTCATGCTGACCTAACTGCCAGAATCCACGTGACTGCGCGGGTTTTTCTGCTATGCGCGCTGCTGAAACAGATTCAGAGGCGATCCATGGCTGACAATCCGATGCTGAAATTTGTGGGTAAGGCACAATCCTACCCGGAAAAGCGCGCGGCGGACGACCGCGCCGACGATTTTCTGGAAATCAGCCGCAGCTTCATTCTCGATAAGGCGGAAGAACAGGCGTCGCGCTGCTCGCAATGCGGCGTCCCCTATTGCTCGACCCATTGCCCGCTGCACAATCATATCCCCGACTGGCTGCGCCTGACCGCCGAAGGCCGGTTGCGCGAAGCCTATGAACTGTCGAACCTGACCAGCACCATGCCGGAAATCTGCGGCCGCATCTGCCCGCAGGACCGGCTGTGCGAGGGCAATTGCGTCATCGAATTTTCCGGCCATGGCGCCGTGACCATCGGCAGCGTCGAAAAATACATCACCGACACCGCCTGGAAGGAAGGCTGGGTCGAACCGCTGGTCCCCGGCGCGGCGCGCGGCCAGTCGGTCGGCGTCATCGGTGCGGGACCGGCCGGCCTGACGACGGCGGAATATCTGCGCGTGGCGGGCTATGAGGTCCATGTCTACGACCGGCACGATCGCGCCGGCGGCCTGCTGACCTATGGCATCCCCGGCTTCAAGCTGGAGAAGGACGTGGTCATGCGCCGCATCCAGCGGCTCAAGGACGGCGGCATCATCTTCCACGACAGTTTCGAGATCGGCCGCGACGCCACGCTGGAACAGTTGCGCCAGAAGCATGATGCGATCCTGATCGCGACGGGCGTCTACAAGCCGCGCGACATCAAGGCGCCGGGCGTCGGCGCCGCGGGCGTGGTCAAGGCGCTCGACTATCTCACCGCCTCCAACAAGGCGGGCTTCGGCGACGCCGTGCCGGAACATGACGACGGGTCGCTGCTGGCGACCGGCAAGAATGTCGTCGTCATCGGCGGCGGCGACACGGCGATGGACTGCGTCCGCACCGCCATCCGCCAGGGCGCCAAGTCGGTAAAGTGCCTCTACCGCCGCGACCGGGAAAATATGCCCGGATCGCAGCGCGAAGTCGCCAATGCGGAGGAGGAAGGCGTCGAGTTCGTCTGGCTGACCGCGCCGATCGCTTTTGAAGGCACAAGCCAAGTCACCGGCGTCAAGGTCACCAAGATGCGCCTCGGCCAGCCCGACGCCTCCGGTCGCCGTGCGCCGGAAGCCGATCCGGGCAGCGAACATACGCTGGAAGCCGATCTGGTCATCAAGGCGCTGGGCTACGACCCTGAAGAACTGCCCAGGTTGTTCGGCGCCGACGACCTGTCGGTCACCCGCTGGGGCACGCTGCGCGTCGATCACAAGACGATGATGACCAGCGTGGACGGCGTGTTCGCGGCCGGCGACATCGTGCGCGGCGCATCGCTGGTCGTCTGGGCGATCCGCGACGGGCGGGATGTGACGGATCATATGCATCGCTATCTGAAGGCGAAGGCCAAGGCGGGCGAAAGGGTCGCGGCGTGATGCGCTTCACTTCCCTCGTCGCCCCTTTACTGCTGCTATCCGCCCCGATCGCTGCGCAGGCCCAGGCGCCTGCTGCAACGGTAGAAGCTGTCGATCCGGCGCTGCTGGCCAAGGCCAAGCCGATCGCCGCCGTTATTCTGCCCGATGGCACCATGGAAAAAATGATGGGGCCGATGATGCAGAAGATGATGGGACCGATGATGGACGGCATGACCAAGATGCCGATCCGCGAGTTCCTGAAAGTCGGTGGCCTCGATCCGGAACAGGCGGACAAGCTGGGCGAAGGGACGATCGAGGAGATGATGGCGATCATCGATCCCAATTTCCGGAAGCGCATGGACGTGGTCGTCAACAGCATGATGCCCGCAATCGGTCGCTTCATGGGGCGCTATGAACCGGATATGCGCGAAGGCATGGCGGAGGCTTTCGCCTCTCGCTACAATTCTGCCGAACTCGACCAGATCGGCGCGTTTTTCAAGACGCCCATCGGCGCGAAGTTCGGCGCAGGCTTCATGGAGCTGGCTGCCGACCCGCATTATATCGGTCGACTGCAGAAGGTGATGCCGGAAATGATGCAGGCCATGCCAGAGATCATGAAATCATCTGCGGCCGAACTCGAAAAGCTGCCCAAGCCGCGCACCTATAACGACCTGACCAAGGCTGAACGCGACCGCCTCACTACATTGCTCGGGGCGGACGCCAAGAAGGCCAACTGACAATCGACGCCGGCGATGCCGGCAATCAACGGAATGACAGCGGCCGTACCCAGAAAGCGGATGGCCACAGGCAAGGGTAAGTCATCATGACCGACACCAACTTCACCGCCAGCCCCGAAGAGCGCGCACGGATCGCGGCCGAGGGCATGTATCATCCCGAGATGGAAGGCGACGCCTGTGGCGTGGGCCTGGTCGCCGCGACCGATGGTCGGCCCAGCCGCCGCGTCGTCGCCAGCGCGATCGATGCGCTCAAGGCGGTATGGCATCGCGGCGCGGTCGATGCCGACGGCAAGACCGGCGACGGCGCGGGCATCCATGTCGACCTGCCGGTGCGCTTCTTCGACGATGCGATCGCGGATTCGGGCCACAAGCCGCTGCCCAATCGCCTCGCCGTCGGCATGATCTTCCTGCCGCGCACGGACCTCAGCGCCCAGGAAACCTGCCGTACTATCGTGGAAGCCGAGATCATCGAGGCCGGCTACACCATCTATGGCTGGCGCCAGGTGCCGGTGGACGTGTCGGTCATCGGCGAAAAGGCGCAGCGCACGCGCCCCGAAATCGAGCAGATCATGATCGCCGGCCCGATGCCGGAGGAACGCGACCAGGCCGAATTCGAAAAGGACCTTTACCTGATCCGCCGCCGGATCGAAAAGCAGGTCATCGCCGCGCAGATCCAGGATTTCTATGTCTGCTCGCTGTCGTGCCGGTCGATCATCTACAAGGGGCTGTTCCTCGCCGAATCGCTGTCGGTCTTCTTCCCGGACCTGCAGGACGAGCGGTTCGAAAGCCGCGTCGCGATCTTCCATCAGCGCTATTCGACCAACACCTTCCCGCAATGGTGGCTGGCCCAGCCGTTCCGCACCCTCGCCCATAATGGCGAGATCAACACGATCCGCGGCAACAAGAACTGGATGAAGAGCCACGAGATCAAGATGGCGAGCCTCGCCTTCGGCGAGCAGTCGGAGGACATCAAGCCGGTGATCCCGGCGGGTGCGTCCGATACCGCCGCGCTCGATGCCGTGTTCGAAGCGATCTGCCGGTCGGGCCGCGACGCGCCGACGGCCAAGCTGATGCTGGTCCCCGAAGCCTGGCAGTCGGCGAGCGCCGACCTGCCCAAGGCCCATGCCGACATGTACGACTATCTCGCCTCCGTCATGGAGCCGTGGGACGGGCCGGCCGCGCTCGCCATGACCGACGGCCGCTGGGTCGTCGCCGGTGTCGACCGCAATGCGCTGCGCCCGCTGCGTTATACGCTGACCGGCGACAATCTGCTGATCGTGGGTTCGGAGACCGGCATGGTCGTCGTGCCCGAAACCACCATCGTCAAGAAGGGCCGCATGGGTCCGGGCCAGATGATCGCCGTCGACCTGCTCGAAGGCGAAATCTATGACGACCGCGCGATCAAGGACCGGATCGCGGGCGAGCGCCCCTATGGCGAACTCATCAAGGACTTTCTGACCGTCGCCGACCTCGGCGACGCGCCAACTGCGCTGCCCGGCTGGGACAAGGCCGAACTGACCCGCCGCCAGGTCGCCGCCAACCTGACGCTGGAGGATCTGGAACTGATCCTCTCTCCCATGGTGGAGGACGCCAAGGAAGCGATCGGGTCGATGGGCGATGACACGCCGCTCGCGGTCATTTCCGACAAGCCGCGCACGATCAGCCATTTCTTCCGGCAGAATTTCAGCCAGGTCACCAACCCGCCGATCGATCCGCTGCGCGAACGGCATGTGATGAGCCTGAAGACGCGCTTCTCCAACCTCCACAACATCCTGGAGGAAGGCGCACAGAACAGCCATGTGCTGGTGCTGGAATCGCCGGTCGTGACGAGCGCCGAATGGGCGCGGCTTAAGGCCTATTTCGGCCCGTCCGTGGCCGAGATCGACTGCACTTTCCCCGCATCCGGCGGGCAGGAGCAACTGCGCGCCGCCATCTCCCGCATCCGCGAGGAGGCCGAGCAGGCGGTGCGCGAGGGGCGCACCGAAATCTTCCTGACCGACGAGGGCGTCAATGCCGATCGTGCGGCCATCGCCGGCGTGCTGGCGGCGGCGGCGGTCCATACGCATCTGGTGCGCAAGGGGCTGCGCAGCTACGCATCGATCAACGTGCGGTCGTGCGAAGCGCTCGACACCCATTATTTCGCGGTGCTGATCGGCGTCGGCGCGACCACGGTGAACGCCTATCTGGCCGAAGCCAGCATCGCCGACCGCCACAGCCGCGGCCTGTTCGGCGATCTGGCGCTAGACGCCTGTTTCGAACGCTATCGCACGGCCATCAACGAAGGCCTGCTCAAGATCATGTCCAAAATGGGCATCGCGGTTATCAGCAGCTATCGCGGCGGTTATAATTTCGAAGCGGTGGGCCTGTCGCGCGCGCTGGTCAACGATCTGTTCCCCGGTATGCCAGCGAAGATTTCAGGCGAGGGCTATGCCTCGCTCCACTACAGCGCGATGCTGCGCCACGAGCAGGCGTTCGACGCGGCGGCCGTACGCCTGCCGATCGGCGGCTTCTACCGCCAGCGCCAGGGCGGCGAGAGCCATGCCTATTCGGCGCAGCTGATGCACCTGTTACAGACGGCCGTGGCGACCGACAGCTATTCGACCTATCTGCAATTTTCGCGTGGCGTCCGCGATTTGCCGCCCGTCTATCTGCGCGACCTGATGGAGTTCAACTTCGCTCGCGAAGCCGTACCGATCGACGAGGTTGAGGCGACCACCGAAATTCGCAAGCGCTTCGTGACGCCGGGCATGTCGCTGGGCGCGCTCAGCCCCGAAGCGCATGAGACGCTGGCGATCGCGATGAACCGCATCGGCGCCAAGGCGGTGTCGGGCGAAGGCGGCGAGGATGCGAACCGCTTCAAGCCCTATGACAATGGCGACAACGCCAACTCGGTCATCAAGCAGATCGCGTCGGGTCGCTTCGGTGTTCATGCCGAATATCTGGCATCGGCCGAAGAGATCGAGATCAAGGTCGCGCAGGGCGCCAAGCCCGGCGAGGGCGGCCAGTTGCCCGGCTTCAAGGTGACCGAGTTCATCGCCAAGCTGCGCCATTCGACGCCCGGCGTGACGCTGATCTCGCCGCCGCCGCACCACGACATCTATTCGATCGAGGATCTGGCGCAGCTCATCTACGACTGCAAGATGATCAACCCGCGCGCCCGCGTGTGCGTGAAGCTGGTCAGCCAGGCCGGTATCGGCACGGTCGCGGCGGGCGTGGCCAAGGCCCATGCCGACGTCATCCTGATCGCGGGCCATGTCGGCGGTACCGGCGCATCTCCGCAGACCAGCATCAAATATGCCGGCACGCCCTGGGAAATGGGCCTGTCCGAAGCCAATCAGGTGCTGACCCTCAATGGCCTGCGCCATCGGGTGAAGCTGCGTACCGACGGCGGCCTCAAGACCGGGCGCGATATCGTGATCGCCGCGATCCTGGGCGCGGAGGAGTTCGGCATCGGCACGCTGAGCCTCGTCGCCATGGGTTGCATCATGGTGCGCCAGTGCCACAGCAACACCTGCCCGGTGGGCGTGTGCGTGCAGGATGAAAAGCTGCGCCAGAAGTTCACCGGCACCCCGGAGAAGGTCATTAACCTGATGACCTTTATCGCCGAAGAAGTGCGCGAAGTCCTTGCCCGCCTTGGCTTCCGCAGCCTGGACGAAGTGATCGGGCGGACGGAACTGCTCAAGCAGGTCAATCGTGGCGCCGAACATCTGGACGATCTCGACCTCAACCCGATCCTGGCCAAGGTGGACGCGCCCGACGACCAGCGCCGCTTCAGCCTGACGCAATGGCGCAACGAGGTGCCCGACAGCCTGGATGCGCAGATGATGCGCGATGCCAAGGCGGTGTTCGAGCGTGGCGAGAAGATGCAGCTCACCTATACGGTGCGCAACACGCATCGCGCGGTCGGCACGCGGCTGTCATCCGCCGTCACGGACCGGTTCGGCATGTCGACGCTGGCCGACGGCCATTTGACCGTGCGCCTGCGCGGGTCGGCGGGCCAGTCGCTGGGCGCCTTCCTGTGCAAAGGCATCACCCTTGAAGTGTTCGGCGACGCCAACGACTATGTCGGCAAGGGGCTGTCGGGCGGCATCATCAAGGTGCGCACGACCGTCTCCAGCCCGCTCTCGTCCAAGGACAATACGATCCTGGGCAACACCGTCCTCTATGGCGCAACCAGCGGCAAGCTGTTCGCGGCCGGTCAGGCTGGTGAACGCTTCGCCGTCCGCAATTCGGGGGCGCAGGTCGTGGTCGAGGGCTGCGGCGCCAATGGCTGCGAATATATGACCGGCGGCACGGCGGTCATCTTGGGCAAGACCGGCGCCAATTTCGGCGCGGGCATGACCGGCGGCATGGCCTTCATCCTGGACGAGGATGGCAGCTTCCCGGCGCAGGCCAACCCCGAAGGCATTGTCTGGCAGCGACTGGACAGCGTCCATTGGGAGGCGCAGGTCAAGGCGCTGATCGCCGAACATGCGGTGGCGACGGACAGCAAATGGTCCAACACCATCCTGGACGACTGGGATCGCTGGCGCCGCTATATCTGGCAGGTCTGCCCGAAGGAGATGCTGGGCCGCCTCGCCCATCCGCTGAGCGACCGGCCGGCGGAAACGGTCGCCGCCGAATAAGCGGCCTGACGCCGGTCCGTACCGATCCGATCGATGGTCCCGTGAAGGCGGGACACCGATCGGATCATGGTACAGTCAAAAACGGGGTTCGGCAGGCATGGTTGCGACCACCGGCGCCGGCGGCGGATCATCCTCCATCGCATCTTGATCGGCCGGCACGGCGACCGGCGGCGGGACTGCTTCACCAGCCGCGAATCGCCTGATCTGCGGCGGCAAGGTACGAACCGCAGCAGGCGCAGCATCGGGCATCAGATCTTGCGGCAAGGCGGCCGCCTCATAGTCCCGCACCACCGGATCGCTGGTCCCGTCGATCATGCCATTCGCATCCAGCCCGGCCATGTCCGCCTGCCAGCGCCGTTCGGCCAGGGTAGGGCCGCACCCGGTGCAATGAATGACCCCCGGCCCCTTCTGAATCGCGAAGGACGCCTCGGTCGCGACCTGATCGGCGGGCGTCGCCTCCACATAGTCGCTCGCGCTGCGCGCCGGTCTATGCGGGCTGGTCACATAGCTGCCCAACCCCAGGCCCATCATGGCCGCCACCCCCAGGGTCGCGCCCGCGCCCATCCAGAAATGCGCCGTCATCATGCGGTTTCTCCCACGCCGGTCACGCCATTGTGCGACACTGGCTTCACCTTCTCCAATCAATCACAACGCGGATGCCGATCACTTGTTGCATGGCGCAAAAGCCTTTGCTAAGGGCCGCCTCCTACCAAGGCACCGGCCCCGCCGGTTTCCCTGTTGATGTGCGGCCATGGCGGAATTGGTAGACGCGCAACGTTGAGGTCGTTGTGGGCGAAAGCCCGTGGAAGTTCGAGTCTTCTTGGCCGCACCATCACTATCCCGCGCCATCGCCATCGGGGCGAGCGGCCGGGAAAGCTGGCCGACACGGGCCAGAAAGTTCATCGCTTCAGAGATTGGCTGTTGCATTGCAACAGGGGGTGGCGTTTGATCCGGCCATGCTCAAGGCCGCCCTCCACCATCTCACCGCCTATCGCTACAACCGCCCGATCCGGCTCGGCCCGCAGGTCATCCGCCTGCGCCCCGCGCCGCACAGCCGGACCAAGGTGCCCAATTATGCGCTGAAGATCGAGCCGGCGAACCATTTCCTCAACTGGCAGCAGGATCCGCATGGCAACTGGCTCGCCCGCGTGGTCTTCCCCGACCCGGTCGACCATTTCCGCATCCAGGTCGATCTGCTCGCCGACCTCGACATCATCAATCCGTTCGACTTCTTCGTGGAGCCTTATGCGGAAAATTACCCCTTCGCCTATGACGACCAGCTAAAGACCGACCTCGCCGCCTATTTCGATATCGAGGATCAGGGGCCAAGGTTCGAGGCGATGGTCGCCCAATATGACGGCTATCGAAGCCGCACCGTCGATTTCCTGGTGGAGGTGAACCGTCGCCTGCAACAACAGGTCGGTTACGTCATCCGCATGGAGGCAGGCGTCCAGACCCCGGAGGAGACGCTGGACATCGGCACCGGCTCCTGCCGCGATTCCGCCTGGCTGCTCGTGCAGTTGCTGCGCCGGCTGGGCTTCGCCGCCCGTTTCGTATCGGGCTATTCGATCCAGCTGGTCGCCGATGTCGAACCGATCGAAGGGCCAAAGGGCGTCACGCAGGACGTGGTCGACCTCCACGCCTGGGCGGAAGCCTATGTGCCTGGCGCAGGCTGGGTCGCGCTCGACGCGACCAGCGGCATGTTCGCGGGCGAAGGGCATATCCCGCTCTGCGCCACCCCGCACTACAAGTCCGCCGCGCCGATCAGCGGCATGGCCGAACCAGCCGAAGTCGATTTCGAATTCGCCATGACCGTCAGCCGCATCGCCGAAGCGGTGCGCATCACCAAGCCGTTCACCGACACGCGCTGGGACGCGGTGATGGCGCTGGGAGCCAAGGTGGACGCGGACCTCATCGCGCAGGATGTGCGCCTGACAACCGGCGGCGAGCCGACCTTCGTGGCCGAGGATGGCGGCGAAGCGGGCGAATGGAATGGCGATGCGGTCGGCCCGACCAAGGCCGACTATGCCGACCGGCTGATCCGCAAGCTGCGCGCCGAATTCGCACCCGGTGGCCTGCTGCACCATGGCCAGGGCAAATGGTATCCGGGCGAAAGCCTGCCGCGCTGGGCCTATGCGGTCTATTGGCGCAAGGACGGCACGCCGATCTGGCGCGACGACAGCCTGATCGCGCCCGATAATGCGCCCGAAGGCGCGGCGCAGGTGACGGCGGCCGACGCGAAGGCCTTCCTCGCCCATATGGCCGGCAATATGGGCTTTTCTGACGAATACACCCATGCCGTCTATGAAGATCCGGCGGTCTGGGCGGTGAAGGAAGCGGACCTGCCGCTCAACGCCAGCCCCGACGATCCCAAGATCAGCGATCCCGAAGCGCGCGCGCGCATGGTCAAGACCTTCGAGCGCGGCCTCGACCAGCCGGTCGGCTATGTCCTGCCCGTGCAGCGCTGGCAGAGCCAGGCCGCGACGCCCCGCTGGCAGAGCGAAATCTGGCAACTGCGCCGCGGCCGCCTGTTCGCGGTTCCGGGCGATTCGGCGCTGGGCTATCGCCTGCCGCTGGGGTCGCTGCCCTATGTGCCGCCGTCCGACTATCCCTATATCCACCCGCGCGACACCAGCGAGCCGCGCGAACCTTTGGCGGATTTCCGCGCGCAGGTGACCCAACCCGCCAGCATGGAAGAAGTCCGCGCCCAGCAGGCCCAGCGCGTCGCCGGGCCGGACGGCGGCGTCGCCGCGCAGGACCGGGTCGAACAGGTCTTCATCGAGGGCGCGGTGCGCACCGCCGTCACGGTCGAGCCGCGCGGCCATTATCTGTCGGTCTTCCTGCCCCCGGTGCAGGCGCTGGAAGATTATCTGGAGCTGATAGCCGAGGTGGAGGCGACCGCCGAGGCGCTGCGCATCCCGGTGCGGATCGAGGGCTATGCCCCCCCGCCCGACCCGCGCATCGACGTATTGAAGGCCACGCCCGATCCCGGCGTGATCGAAGTCAATGTCCAGCCCGCGTCAAGCTGGGACGAAACGGTAGCGATCACCGAACGCCTCTATGCGCTGGCCCGCGAATGCGAACTGACCGCCGACAAGTTCATGGTCGACGGCCGATCGGTCGGCACCGGCGGCGGCAACCATATCGTGCTGGGCGGGGCGACGCTCAATGATTCGCCCTTTATCCGCCGCCCGGACCTGCTGAAAAGCTTCGTCCTCTACTGGCAGCGGCATCCGGCCCTCTCCTACCTCTTCTCCGGCCTCTGCATCGGCCCGACGAGCCAGGCGCCGCGCATCGACGAAGCCCGGCATGACGGCCTCTACGAACTGGAGATCGCGCTGGCGCAGGTGCCCAACCCGTTCGCGGGCAATGGTGCAGCCCCGCCGCCCTGGCTGGTCGATCGGCTGTTCCGCAACCTGCTGGTCGACGTGACGGGCAACACCCATCGCACCGAAATCTGCATCGACAAGATGTTCTCGCCAGACGGCCCGACCGGACGCCTGGGCCTGCTGGAGTTTCGCGGCTTCGAAATGCCGCCCGAAGCCCGCATGAGCCTGGCGCAGCAATTGCTGATCCGTGCGCTCGCCGCCTGGTTCTGGCGCCAGCCGCAACAGGGTGGCCTGGTCCGCTGGGGCACGACGCTGCACGACCGCTTCATGCTGCCCCATTTCGTCTGGGCTGATTTCCTGGAAGTGCTGTCCGACCTGCGCGGCGCGGGCTATGATTTCGACCCCAACTGGTTCGAGGCGCAACGCCAGTTCCGCTTCCCGATCCATGGCGCGGTCGATGCCGGCGGCGTTGGGCTGGAGATCACCCATGCGCTCGAACCCTGGAACGTGCTGGGCGAAACCGGCGCGATCGGCGGCACGGTGCGCTATGTCGATTCATCGACCGAGCGGTTGCAGGTGCGCGCCACCGGCCTGGTCGCCGGTCGTCACATCGTCGCCTGCAACGGGCGGCAAGTGCCGATGACGGCGACCACCGTGCCTGGCGAAGGCGTGGGCGGCGTGCGCTACAAGGCCTGGACGCCCGCCAATTGCCTGCATCCCAACCTGCCCGCCAATGCGCCGCTGACCTTCGACGTGCTGGATAGCTGGAGCGGCCGGTCGCTGGGCGGCTGCGTCTATCATGTCGCCCATCCGGGCGGGCGCAATTATGACACGCTGCCGGTCAACGGTTACGAGGCGGAGGCGCGGCGCAAGGCGCGGTTCCAGGATTATGGCCATACGCCGGGTCAGGTCGACATGCCCGCCGCCGAACAGGCCAACGAGTTCCCGATGACGCTCGACCTGCGCTTCAAACATACCGGACTGTGATGGCTGCCGACGCTCTCGCGCCGCCCTGTCATGGCGATGCCTGGGCGGATGCCTATCTCGCCACCGCGCCGGCCGGCGACCTGTTCGCCGGTGCGTCGCCCGCCATGGCGACGCGCTGGCGTGACATGCTGGGGCGGCTGTCCACCCAGGCGCAGGGCGATCCGGCGACGCTGGCCGACCATGTGTCGCGGCAGGCGATCGACCTGGGCATGGCGTTCCGCCTGACCGGCGACGAACAGGAACGCTCCTGGCCGCTCGGCCCGGTGCCGCTGCTGATCGACGCTGTGGAATGGGCGCAGATCGAACGCGGGCTGATGCAGCGCGCCAACCTGCTCGAACGGGTGGTCAGCGACATTTATTCCACCCAGTCGCTGGTTCGCGACGGCAAGCTCCCCGCCAGCATCGTCACCGGCAGCCCCCATTATTGGCGCGTCATGACCGGAACGCCGCCGCCACGCGGCCATCATCTCCATTTCTACGCCGCCGATATTGGCCGCGGGCCGACCGGCGAATGGCGCGTGCTGGCCGATCGGGTGCGGACCCCCGTCGGCGTGGGCTATGCGCTGGAAAACCGGCTCGCCCTTTCCCGCGCCACCGGCGACCTGCTGGGCGCGATGAACACCCGGCGGCTCGCCCCCTTCTTCGACGAGCTGCGCCGCGGCTTGGCCGCCGATTGCGAGCGCACCGATCCGCGCATCGGCCTGCTGACGCCCGGTCGCTTCAATCAGAGCTATGCCGAACAGGCGCATCTCGCCCGCTATCTCGGCCTGTTGCTGGTCGAGGGCGACGACCTGATCGTGTCGGACGGGCGGCTGTTCGTGCGGACGATCCAGGGGCTCAAGCGCATCGATGGCCTCTGGCGCTGGATGGACAGCCGCTTCCTCGACCCGCTCGCCTTCGACGGCCGGTCGCATATCGGCGTGCCCGACCTCTATAACGCCTGTGCGCGCGGCGGGCTGATGGTCAGCAACTGGCCCGGCGCGGGCGTGATCGAATCGCGTGCCTTCGCCGCCTTTCTGCCGCAACTGGCGCGCGAACTGCTGGGATCGGACCTGATCCTGCCCAATATCGCGACCTGGTGGTGCGGCCAGCGGCAGGAGCGCGACCATGTGCGGGCGCAGCTCGACAATCTGGTGGTCGGCTCCGCCTTCGATCAGGATGTCGCGGGCCTGCCCGACGCCCATTTCACGCCCGGATCAGGGCTGGACACCGCGCAGCGGACCGCCCTTCTCGACGCGATGGCGCGGCGGCCGATGGACTATGTCGGGCAGGAAGTCGTCAAGCTGTCGACCACGCCCGCGATCATCGACGGGCAATTGACGCCCTTGCCCTTCACCCTGCGCATCTTCGTCGCGCGCGACGCCGCCGGCCAGTGGCGGGTAATGCCCGGCGGCTTTGCGCGGCTGGCAGGCCATGGCGACATTCGCGCCGCGCTGATGGGCCGGGGCGACATGTCCGCCGACCTGTGCGTGATCGATAGCCATCCGGTGCCGCCCGACAGCCTGCTGGGCGTCGGTGCGCCTGCCATCCGCCGGGTGGGCGGCATGTTGCCGGCAAAGGCGGCGGACAATCTCTTCTGGCTCGGCCGCTATATCGAGCGGGCGGAAATGACGCTGCGGCTGGTCCGGGCGATCGTCGGCGGATCGATCGAGGCCGATCTGGGGCCGTCGCTGGCTTCACCCACCATGGCGCGGCTGGTCGACCAGTTGGCGCTGTGGGGCGCGATCGCGGGGAGGGGCGGCGCGATCGGTCCGCTCTGCGCTACGGCGCTGGGCGATGCGCGCCAGTCGGGCAGTGTACGCGCGCTGATGGGCGTGGTGGCCAATATCGGCGAGGGGCTGCGCGACCGGCTCGCCAGCGATTTCTGGCGACTGGTGCGCCTGCCCCTGCCCGGCTTCGACGGGAACGTCACCGAAACCCTGCTCGATGCCTCGTCCCGCATGATCGAGCGGATTTCCGCGCTGTCGGGCCTGGCCGCGGAAAATATGGGCCGGACCGAAGGCTGGCGCTTCCACGATATGGGGCGGCGGATGGAACGGGCGGTCAACGGCTGCCGCCTGCTGACCGCGTTCGGCAACGACCAGGCGTCGGCCGACGACCTGACCGTGCTGCTGGACCTGATGGACAGCCAGATCAGCTATCGCACCCGCTACCTGACCGGCCCGGCGCTGCCCCCGGTGCGCGATCTGGTTGCGTTGGAGCCGCATAATCCGCGCGCCATCGCCTATCAGGCGGCGCGGCTGGCCGAGCATGTCGCCGCCCTGCCCACGCTGCGCGCCGACGGCATGCCGGAAGAGCCCCGCCGCCTGGCCGATGCGCTGGTCGCCCGGCTCGCGCCGCTGACCGGAGACATGCTGACCATGGGCGACATCGGCGATGTCGAAAGCCGCCTGCTGCGCCTGTCGGATGCGATCGGCCAGCGTTACTTCCTGCAATTGCGCAAGACGCAGACGCCGGACCTGCTGTCATGATCTACCATGTCCGCCACCAGACCATCGTCCGCTATGCCAGTCCCGTGCGGCTCGCCCGCTTCAACCTGCGGCTGCGCCCCGCGCCCTGGACGGGCCAGTGGACGTCCGATTATGCGCTGACGGTCGATCCCTTGCCCTCCGCCATCGAATCGCGGCCCGGCGCCTGGCCGGTCAACGTCGCCCGGCTGGTGATCGAAAATCCGATCCGCCAGTTGACGATCGAAAGCCGGTTCCGGGCCGGGGTGGATAATGGCCCACAGATCTCGCCGCAGAGCGACGACCCGACCATCGCCACTGTCGCGCAAGCCGCCCTGCTGGATCGCGACATGGGGCCGTCGGCCCCCGCCCATTATCTCTATGCCTCGCCCCGCGCACCGCTGCTGGCACCGATCGGCGACTGGGTAGGGGACATGCTGGCCCCGGACCGGCCGATCGTCGCCGCCGCGCTGGACCTGACCCGTCGCATCCAGGCCGAGTTCGCCTATGAACCCGGCGCGACCGATGCCTCCACCCCGGTCGCCGACGCCTTTGCCGCGCGCCATGGCGTGTGTCAGGATTTCGCGCATGTGATGGTGGTGGCGCTGCGCCTTGCCGGCCTGCCCGCCGCCTATGTCAGCGGCTATCTGCGCACCCTGCCCCCGCCCGGACGGCCCCGGCTGATCGGCGCAGACGCGATGCATGCCTGGGTGATGCTGTGGTGCGGCCCGACGCGCGGCTGGATCGGCTTCGACCCGACCAACGGCGTCATCACCCATGACGGGCATCTGTTCGTCGCCATGGGCCGCGACTATGCCGATGTCGCACCGATGGACGGGCTGTTCGTCGGCGGCGCAGGCCAGAGCCTGCGGGTCATGGTCGACGTCGCGCCCGAAGAGGAAGCCGCGCTTAGCTGACCGCGCGGAACAGCAGCGGCATCCCCGTCCTGGGCCGAATCGTCAGGCGGCTGATCGGCTCGGGTTTGAATCCGGCGGGTATGGTCAGCCGATAGCCGCGCACGACGCTGGCGATCACCGTCATCACCTCCTGCTGGGCGAAGCCCGCGCCGACGCACACGCGCGGGCCGCGGCCGAAGGGGAACCAGGCCTGTTTCGCCATGTCCGCATTGGCCGGATCGTCGAAGCGATCGGGATCAAAGGCATGGGGGCAGGCCCAATTATCCTTGTTGCGCTGGGTCAGCCAGGGCGCGACCACCAGCATCGATCCGGCTTCCAGATGCTTGTCGCGCATCGGCATCGGGCAGGTAACTTCGCGCGGCAGGAAGGACACGGGCGGATAGAGGCGCAGCGTCTCTTTGAAGATATTGCGGACCTGTCCCATGTCCTTGAGCATCGCCGCGGTCAGCGGGGCGTCGCCCGCGACCTCCGCGATCTCCGTCCGGACCCGATCCTGGATATGGGCGCATTCGGCCAGCATGTAGAGCGCCCAGGTCATGGTGCTGGCCGATGTTTCATGCCCGGCCAGGAAGATGGTCGACACCTGTTCCATCACCTGCTGACACGTGAAGGATAAGCCGGTCTGCGCGTCCTTCGCCTCGATCAGCGATTGCAATATGTCGCGATGCGGCGCTTGCCCGCGGGCGTGCCATCCTTCGTAGCGCGCCTCCACGATCGGCCGGAACACGTCGTGGATCGCCCGCGCCGGACCTTTGGATCTTTTCTCGAACCAGCCCGCCGGCAGGCCGTAGAGGCGCAGCATCGATGCGCTGTGGGCGAGCCGCTGGAATTTGCCAAAGGCGGTGTGGATGATGTTCGATCGCTCGGCATCCAGCGTCTGCGAAAACAGCGTGCGAAAGATGATGTCGGCCGCGACATGGGTCATCATCGGGTCGATATCGATCGGCTTGCTGCGATCCGCCGCGTCGAGCCGGGCGAGCAGGTCGTCCGCCGCCGCGACCATCAGCGGCATCGATTTGGTCAGCGCGGTATGGGCGAAGGCGGGATTGACCATCGCCCGCTGGCTTTCCCAATCTTCGCCATTGGCGGAAAAGACGCTGTTGCCGATCAGCGGGTCGAGGTTGCGCACCAGTTCGCTATGCTTGGGATAGGCGGTGCCGCCGCGCAATATCTGGTCCACAAGGGACAGTTCATTGGCGATATACATGGTGCGGCCCGGCAGGCGGATCTCGCCCATCTTCATCGTATAGCTTTTGTCGAACAGCACATGGATCCAGCTATGCCAGCCGCGCAGGAACCGCTTGATCAGGCCCCGCTTGGTGCGGGGCGGTTGCGGATAGGGGGGCGTGAAAAGATCGGTCACGATATCGTCCTGAAAGCGGCGACGGCGTCGTCCACGGTGCGGCGGCCAGCGGTCAGGCTGATGAAATCGAGCGGCGAGAGCCGATCGCCGACGCGCAGATAGTCGAAATGGGCCTCATATTTGTTCGACCATCCGCCATGATAATTGTCCGGCTCGTAGAACAGGTGGAAGCGCGGCGATAGCATGTCGACCCGCGCCGCATGGGCGTCGGCGACGAGCCGGAACGGATTGACGTTATAATAGGCCGCGCCATCGGGCGGGGAACTGACGTCGACATAGCGGAACGCCTTGTCGGCCAGCGCGCGCAGATCGTCATGATACCAGGTCGCGTCGCGGCGCAGGCCGATGACCGGCACCACCTGCCCCAACCCCAGCATCACGAAATGATCGGGCAGGCTGCCGCCGCGTAGCACGATCAGGCGGCGCATCAGGCGCATGCCCAATATCGTGCCGGCGCTATGGGTAACGAATTGCACCTCGTCCCAGTCGCCGTCCAGTTCCTGCGCGATGCGGGCGGCGAACTGGTCGAGCCGCTGGTCGAGGGCGTCGCCCGGCCCCTCCGCCGCCAGCGCGCCATGATAGGTCATGAAGCGCAGCAGCCAGGGCACGACCAGCTTGGCCAGGATGCGGCCGGACAGAAGGGCGCTGAGCGCGATGCCGATCAGCGCCCCTATCCAGAAAGGCAGCAGCAGCGACAGAAGCAGCGCGGGCGCCAGCGCCAGCAGCAGCGGGATCAGCACCGCCAGCAAGGGTGGATAGAGAATGGTGATGACCGGCCCCTTGCGCAGCCGGCGCATCCGCAGAAAATCCATGTGGCGGGCATGGCCGGCATAGGCGCGCGCCGACCGCAGGGCGAGGCTCAGCGGATTGCGAATCCACACCTTCCCGATCAGATCCTCCCAGCGGCAATATTCATAGTCGGTTTCCACCCCGGCCTGCGGGTTATCCACGGTCCAGCGCGCCGACACGATCGACCCGGCCACGCCCGCCTGCCGGCCGCCCACGGCCAGTTCTTCTCCCGTCAACGCGCCATATCGCGCCGCCTGCTCGCGGTAGAGCTGGTGGTAGAAACGCACGCCGCGTGGATCGAAACCGCCGAGGTAGAAGACTTTACGCTTGAACTTTTGCAACAGCATCGCCCTAATCGCGCGCATGAGCACGCCCGAACGCGACTACTGCTATTTCATCGACCACCGCAAATACAACCGCAATGTCGGCTGTCGCAAGCATGACAATATGTACGGCATCAATGGCGGTGGCAGCGAACGGGACCGATGGCGGGCCGACAAGGCCTTTTATCGCCATATGAAGGCCAATGGCGATCCGATGGCGCTGCCCGCGCTGATCGCCTGCCTCGCCTTCGGCTGGTTCTGCTGGAACTATCATCCGGGCAAGGGGCCATGGCGCGGTCAGTTGTTGCGCCGCTTCGCCAAAGCGCCCAAATGACCGCCATGACCAATCCCAAGCATGTGTCCGCAGGCCCGATCACCTTCGGCAACGACCTGCCCTTCGTCCTGATTTCCGGCCCCTGCCAGATCGAAAGCCACGACCATGCCATGAGAATGGCCGATGCTTTGCAGCATGTTGCGGCTCAGGCTGGCGTCCCTTTCATTTTCAAATCTTCCTTCGATAAAGCGAACCGGACATCGGTAGGTGGCAAGCGCGGCGTCGGCATCGACGCTGGCTTGCGCATATTGGCAGATATAAAGGCGACGTTGGGCTGCCCGGTGCTGACCGACATCCATGGCCCGGAACAGGTCGAAGCCGCCGCGCAGGCAGTCGACATCCTCCAGATTCCCGCCTTCCTCTGCCGCCAGACCGACCTGCTGCTGGCGGCCGGCCGGACCGGCGCCGTCATCAACGTCAAGAAGGGCCAGTTCCTCGCCCCCTGGGATATGGCGGCGGTGGCGCAGAAGGTCGCCTCGACCGGCAATGAGCGCATATTGCTGACCGAGCGCGGCGCCAGCTTCGGCTACAACACCTTGGTCAGCGACATGCGCGCGCTGCCGACCATGGCGCAGACCGGCTATCCGGTCGTGTTCGACGCCACCCATTCGGTGCAGCAGCCCGGCGGCCTTGGGTCCGCGTCTGGCGGCCAGCGCGAGTTCGCGCCCTTGCTGGCGCGCAGCGCCGTGGCGGCCGGCGTCGCGGCGATCTTCGCCGAAGCGCATGACGACCCGGACAATGCGCCGTCGGACGGGCCGGTGATGCTGCCGCTGGACTGGGTGGGGCCGATGCTGGCGCAGCTCAAGGCGATCGACGCGGTGGTGAAGGGGTAAAAACCCTCACCCAACGGAAATCAGGGCCGCACCTGCCCCGTCCCGCGCACGATCCACTTATAGGTGGTCAGCCCTTCCAGCGCCACCGGCCCGCGCGCATGGAGCCGCCCGGTCGAAATGCCGATTTCCGCGCCCAGCCCGAATTCGCCGCCATCGGCAAACTGGGTGGAGGCGTTCCACATCACGATCGCGCTGTCGACGGCATTGAGGAATCGTTCCGCCGTCGCCGCGGCCTCCGTGATGATCGCATCGGTATGGTGGCTGGCATGGGCGGCGATATGGGCGATGGCATCGTCCACGCCATCGACCAGCCGGACCGACACGATCGCATCGAGATATTCGGTGTCCCAATCCGCATCCGCCGCCGCGGTGACGCGCGCGTCCATCGCCTGCACATCCCCGTCGCCGCGCACTGCGCACTGGGCGTCGAGCAAAGCCGTCACCAGCGCCGCCGCCGCGCCATAGGCGCGGTCGATCAGCACCGTTTCGGTCGCACCGCACACGCCGGTGCGGCGCATCTTGGCGTTGACGACCAGCGCCTGCGCCATGGCGGGATCGGCCGCGCCGTCCACATAGCTGTGGTTGATGCCGTCGAGATGGGCCAGCACCGGCACCCGTGCCTCCTCCTGCACCCGCGCGACCAGGCTCTTGCCGCCGCGCGGTACGATCAGGTCCACAAATTCCGATGCCTTGAGCAGCGCACCCACGGCGGCGCGATCGGTCGTGGGGACCAGTTGCACGACATCGGCGGGCAGTCCGGCGGCGCCGATCCCCTCGACGATGGCGGCGTGGATCGCGCGGTTGCTTTCCTTCGCCTCGCTGCCGCCGCGCAGGATCACCGCATTGCCCGCGCGCAGGCACAGGGCCGCCGCATCCGCCGTCACATTGGGCCGGCTTTCATAGATGATGCCGATCACGCCCAGCGGCACGCGCACACGGCTGAGTTCCAGGCCATTGGGGCGCACGACCGTGTCGATCACGCTGCCCAGCGGATTGGCGAGCGCCGCGACCTGGTCCACGCCGTCGGCGGTGGCGGCGACGCGCTCCGCATTCAGCTTCAGCCGGTCGAGCAGCGCGGGCGACAGACCGTTCGCGACCGCATTCTCCATGTCGCGGGCATTGGCGGCGATGATCGCCGGCGCCTGGTCCCGCAACGCCTGCGCCGCGCGCCGCAGCGCGTCGGCCTTTTGCGCGTCGCTCGCCTGCGCGATTGTCGCAGCGGCGCGGCGCGCGCGTGCGCCCATCGTGGCGATCAGCATTTCGGGGGTCTGGGTCAGGTCGTTCATGAAAACACTCGCCGGAAGGTCGGCCGCGCCTTAGCATGAAAGCGCGCCGAAACGAAAGCGGCGGAACTTGGCAGCAATCAGTGCCGACGACCGGATCATGGGTCGCAATATGATCCGGCCGCCAGCCAGCAGGACGAACCCGCCTGATGGCCTGTCTACGCCGTGGTCGCCGTCGCCACATACCCCAACGGGGGTAGGGACAAGAAAATTCCGCAGCGGATCAGTGGCTGATCAGGCCGACGATGCGCACCAGTTGCGATTCCCGGTTGCAGCCGGTCTTGTCGTAGATGCTGCGCAACTGCACCTTGAGCGTTTCCACCGACACGTCGCGCGCCGACGCGATATCCTTGCGCGATTGGCCCGCCGACAGGCGAATGGCGATATCGGCCTCGGCCGGGGTCAGGCGGAAGGTGCGCGTCAGCGCCTGGATATGACGCTCGGTCTGCGCACCGACCCGGGCGATGACGATGGCGCGCGGGGCGAAGGGCAGCGCCCAGGGCCGCGCGGGGAGCGGATGAAATTCCAGCATGATCGCGACGCCGCCAGCGTCGTCCGCCAGCGCGACCGGATCGGCGGGTCGGCCCGGCGGGTCGATCACGGCGCGCATCGCCCGCCCGATGGCGCGGGTTTCGTCCGCGCGTTCGCTGGCCAGCCAGCCGTCGCTGACCCGGATCCGGCTGGACGAGAGCAGGGCTTCGGCGCGCGGCGTCATGCCGCCGACCCGCCCGGTCGCGTCGAGCAGCCAGCAGGCCCGGTCCATCGACTCGAACGTGCCGGACAACAGGGCGAAACCCTGCTGCTCGATCGCCTGCTGCAAACGGACAGCGGCCTGCGCATGGCCCGCAATATGGCCGAACAGATCCCGCTGATCCTGGCTCGTCCGTCCATCCCTACGGTTGCGCAGCAGCGCCAGCCCAACCATCTGGTCGTTGCTCGCCACCAATCGGGCCTGGCAACCGTCGAAAATGTCGAAATCCGAACACATGTCGAGATAATCTTGCGATCGCAGCGACTGACGCGCCATGTCATAATGGGCTTCGTGGACGATCGCCGGGCGATCGGGCAGCCGGTCCGCCGCGACCCGGAAATTGAGGTCGGGCGCGGACTGGTCGATGGCCGCCCCGATGGGGATGATGCTGGTGTCGATGTCGCTGATCCAGTTGAAGCTGGACGCCCCCGGACCAAAGCCGATCAACTGCCCATGCCCCGATCCGGTCGCGACGGCCATCGCCTTGATCGCATCCGGCCATTTATCCGGTTCCAGCGCCGCGGACAGGAACAGCTCCGCCCACGGATCGCTACCTTCGGCGCGCGTCGCCATAGTATTCCCCCATGCCCCGCTTCGGGTTAGCCAAAGCGCCGGGGAAGTCAAATCGACAGCTCGCCAAGCCGCTGATTCCCGCCAAAAAGCTGATCCAGATCAGGACAATTCAGGCAGCCTGGGCCAAAGCCTCCTGCCGGACCGCGCGAATCATCCGGCAGGGCGGGATGTTGCGCCATTCCAGCGCATCGCTGACATCGCCGAACAGCGGGTTGAGCAGACGCAGCACATAGCGCGAATATTGGTAGATCAGGAATGCCCCGCCCGGCCGCAGCGCGCTGCGCGTTTCCGCGCAGATCGCCTCGCCCACGCCTTCGGGCAGGGTCGAGAAGGGAATGCCCGACAGGACATAATCGGCCTGATAATGCCCCGCTTCCTTGATGAAGCGTCGCACATCGGCGGCCGATCCATGGACCACGCGCAGCCGCGGATCGTCTATTTCCGCCTCCAGATAGGCGACGAAATCGAGATTGAGGTCGATCGCCAGCAGCGTCGCGTCCGCCGGCAGCCGGTCCAGGATCGAGCGGGTGAAGGTGCCGACGCCGGGGCCATATTCCACGAACAGCCGCGTCCCCTGCCAATCGACCTGGTCCAGCATCCGGTCCACCAGCGTCGCGGAGGAGGGAATGACCGAACCGATCATGCCGGGATGCTTGACGAACTGGCGGAAGAACATGCCCCATTGGCTGAAAAATGATCCGGCCTTGCCCGCACCGGCCTTATTCTTGTTCTTCTTCAATGGAATGGAGGCCATCAACACCCGCCTATATGGATCATGCTTCCCGCCTTGCAAATCCCGCCCTTGCTGGCAAGCGGCTTTGCAACACTATCGTCATGAACGCGGCGGACGGCGGATGGGTTCAATCCGCCGTCCCGCATCGGCTCGGCCCGTTCAGTCCGTCCGGTCGCGCGACCGGACCATGCCCGGCGCGACGAAGCCGATCGGATCGACCTGCATCGCCCGCTGCTTCAACTGCGACTGGATCTGCTCATATTCCCGCTCCATTTCGGGCGTGACGGACGCGCGCGTATCGTCCAGCGCATCCTCGAAATGGGCCTGCGTCACCTTGTCTACCGACAGCGACTGGCGCAGCGCGAACAGGCCCGCGCGCCGCACCAGATCCTCCAGGTCGGCGCCGGTGAAGCGCTCCGTCCGACCCGCCAGCCGGTCGAGATCGACATCGTCCGCCAGCGGCATCTTGGCGGTATGAATGCCCAATATGCGGCGACGCCCCGCCTCGTCGGGCACCGGCACATAGATCAGCTCGTCGAACCGCCCCGGCCGCAGCAGCGCCGGATCGATCAGGGTCGGCCGGTTGGTCGCGCCGATGACCACTACCGACTGCAACTCCTCCAGCCCGTCCATCTCGGCCAATATGGTGTTCACCACCCGCTCCGTCACCGCTGGTTCACCCAGCCCCCCGCCACGCGCGGGCACCAGACTGTCCAGTTCATCGATAAAGATGACCGTGGGCGCCACCTGCCGCGCGCGGGCGAACAGACGGGCGATCTGCTGCTCGCTCTCGCCATACCATTTGGACAGCAGGTCGCTGGACTTGGTGGCGATGAAATTGGCCTGCGCCTCGCGCGCGACCGCCTTGGCCAGCAAGGTCTTGCCGGTGCCGGGCGGGCCGTAGAGCAGGAAGCCCTTGGCCGGGCGGATGCCGATGCGGCGGAAGGCGTCGGGGTCTTTGAGCGGCAGCTCCACGCCTTCCTTCAGGCGCATCTGCGCGTCGTCCAGCCCGCCAATGTCGGACCAGCCGATATTGGGCGCCTGCACCATCACCTCGCGCATCGCCGACGGCTGCACCCGCTTGATCGCTGAGAGGAAATCCTCCCGCGTGACGGACAGTTCCTCCAGCACGTCGGGGGGAATCGTCCCGTCCTCCAGATTGAGGCGCGGCATGAAACGGCGCACCGTCTCGATCGCCGCTTCGCGGGTCAGCGCGGCGAGGTCGGCGCCGACGAAGCCATAGGTCATGCGCGCCAGTTCGGCCAGGTCGACCTTGTCGCCCAGCGGCATACCGCGCGTATGGATGCCCAATATCTCGCGCCGCCCGCGCTCGTCAGGCACGCCGACGATGATCTCGCGGTCGAACCGGCCGGGGCGACGCAGCGCCTCGTCGATCGCTTCGGGCCGGTTGGTCGCGGCGATCACCACCAGATTGGTGCGCGGCTCCAGCCCGTCCATCAGGGTGAGCAACTGGGCGACCAGTCGCTTTTCCGTCTCGCCGGTCACCTGGCCCCGTTTCGGCGCGATCGAATCGATCTCGTCGATGAACAGGATCGAAGGCGAGGATTTGGCCGCCGCCTCGAAAATCTCGCGTAGCTGCTTCTCGGACTCGCCATAGGCCGATCCCATGATCTCCGGCCCGTTGATCAGGAAGAATTCCGCGTCCGATTCATTGGCGACCGCGCGCGCCAAGCGCGTCTTGCCGGTGCCCGGCGGTCCATGCAGCAACACCCCCTTTGGCGGATCGACGCCGAGGCGCGTGAACAGTTCGGGATAGCGCAGCGGCAGTTCCACCATCTCGCGCAACTGGTCGATCGCGTCGGCCATGCCGCCGACATCGTCATAGGTGACGTCGGCACGGCGCGATTCGCGCGGCTCCTCATATTCGGCGCGCAGCTCGACCTCGGTATCGGCGTCGATATGGACGATGCCCTTGGGCACCGTGGACACGACGACGAGGCGGATTTCCTGGAGCGCATAAGCCGGCGCGGCCAGCATCTGGCGCAGCTGCGGCGGCATGTCGCCCGGCGGCACCTGCTGCTGCCCTGCGGTCGCCACCACATCGCCCGCGGTCAGCGGCCGCTGGTAGAAGACACGCTTGAGGGCATCGGGATTGCCCTGCAAGCGCAGGTTATTTTGTGCAGGCGCGAACACGACCCTTTGCGCGGGCCGCGGCTCCGCCTTGTCGATCTGGACGAAGTCGCCGGAGCCGACCCCGGCATTGGCGCGCTGCAAACCGTCGAGGCGCAGCACGTCCAGCCCCTCATCCTCCTTATAGGGCCGCACGACGCGCGCCGACGTCGATCGCTTGCCCACAATCTCGATGACGTCGCCTTCGGCCAGTTGCAGCTCCGCCATCACCGCCAGCGGCAACCGCGCCAAACCGCGCCCGGCATCCTCCGGCCGCGCATTGGCGACCTGAATCCGGCGTCCCGTATCGTCCTCATCCGCCACAAGCCATCCCCGTCTTTCTCGTTCCGTAACGAGATAGGAAACGCAATGACCCGCGAAAAGGGGCAAGCCGCCGGATCGACCGACGAAAAAAAGGGCCGGCCCGAAGGCCAGCCCTGAAAGTTTTAGGAGAGGATGCCTGAAAGGCACCTCCTATGTGCAATGCGGGACGAAATATTGCAAGTGCGAAAAGAATATGGGAGTTGCAAAAAATGCATCTTGCCATTTTCCGCATTTTCCTGCTCAGTGCGGAGAGGATGCTTGAACCCCGGCTCGCGATGCGCCCGACAATAAGACATGACGCGGCGCAGCGCACCGGCTTAGATATTTGACGAGACATGCGCAGATTGCCGCCCCTAACGGCCCTGGAGGCCTTTGTTCAGGTTGCTCGCCTGGGCTCCGTCAAGGCGGCGGCGGAGGAGCTTGCGCTGTCGACTCCCGCGCTCAGCCGTCGCGTTCAGGCTCTGGAGCGCTTCATCGGCCGCCCCCTGTTCGACCGCAAGCACCAGGCGCTGGAGATCAACGCCGAAGGACAAAGGCTGCTGGACGATATCGCGCCCGCGCTTGATTCGCTGTCGCAGGCGCTGGAAAATATCCAGAGCGGCGGCAACCAGTTGCGCCTGCGCCTGGCGGTGATGCCGCTGTTCGCGACGCAGCGTCTCTTCCCGCATCTGGGCAAACTGCGTCAGCAGCATCCCCAGCTCCATATCGATATCGAAACGACGCCCCATGCGGTCGCGCGGCTGGGCGAAGGGCTGGACGCGGCGATCGTGCTGTCGAAGGATATCGACCCCGCACTTTACGCGCATGAACTGGATCATGAGGAAGTCTATCTGATCGGCCGGCGCGAATTGCTGGAAGGAGCGCAGGCGCTCGCCTCGCCGACGGAACTGGCGCAACAGACGATCCTGCTCCACCGCGACATGGCGATGTCGTTCGACGCCTGGAAGGAAGCGGCGGGCCTGCCCGACCTGCAACCGCTGGCGATCGACAATTATGACTCGGGCCAGTTGATGCTGGAGGCCGCGGCCCAGGGGCTGGGCGTCGCGGTGATGCATGCCAGCCATTATGAACAGTCGGGCGATCCGCGACTGGTGCGGCTGTTCCCGATCCATGTCGAAAGCCCCTATCGCTACTTTTTCGTCTGCCGCCCGCGCGCTTTGCAGACCCGCGCCGTGCGCATTTTCCGCGACTGGCTGGTCAGCGCCGACATCTGATCCGATTCTTTTGCTGCCGACGCCTTAACCTTGTTCCGCGGCGTCCGTTATGAAGCGCATGAACGGGGCACAACCATCTTCCGCGAGCCCGCAGCATGGGCTGACCGACCGTCTGGCACGCTGGGCCAGGGGATTTTCTGGCAAATCCGAGGAGGATGTCGTCGAAGAGGAACATCGGCCGCGCAGTGGCACGGCGTCCAACCGGGAAATCAATCGCCGTCGGCAACTCTATGGCGATATCGGCGACTTTCTCTTCGCCCATGATCTCGATCTGACCCCGATCAATTTCAGCGTCGCGCTGGATTATCTGACCGGCGCCAATATCGGTGTCGAAAAGGCGATCAAGGCCGTGATGATGGAACGCGGCAAGATCACCAATGGCTGGATCGAATCGATCGCCGCCGAACAGCGCGCCGATGAAGTGACGCCCGAATCGCTGGCGACGATGCTGGACAAGGTGGAGGAAAATCTCATCCAGTTCACCGGCCTGATGCATGAATCGCGCAATTCGGCGAAGGATTATGGCGCCGCGCTGCAGGAACAGGCCAAGGATCTGGGCGAAGGCCGCAACAATGAGCCGGTACTGGCGAGGCTGGTCGGCCTGACCCGGTCGATGGTCGAAAAGACACGCCAGGTCGAAAGTCAGCTCCGTGACAATCAGCGCCAGACCCAGGCGCTCAAGTCCAGCCTGGAAAATGCCCGCCGGGCCGCCGAGCATGACCACCTGACCGGCCTGCCCAACCGCCGCGCCTTCGAAGGCGTGCTGGGCGAAGAGATGCAGCAGGCGCTCGACAATGGCGAAGCGCTGTCGGTCGCCTTTTGCGACATAGACCATTTCAAGCTTATCAACGACACTCATGGCCATGACACGGGCGACCGGGTGTTGAAGTTCGTCGCCGGCCTGCTGGCCAAGGCGTCCAACGACCGTTGCCATGTCGCGCGGCACGGGGGCGAGGAGTTCGTGATGCTGTTTCGCGGCAAGACCGCCGCCGAAGCCTGCGAGGCGGTGGACAGCGTGCGCGAAGACCTGGCCAACCGCAGCCTCGTCAACCGCACCAATGGCGAGCGGATGGACCGGGTGAGCTTTTCCGCCGGCGTCGCCAATGTCCTGATCTACGACGATCCCCGCGCTGCGCTCAAGGCCGCAGACCGCGCCCTCTATCTGGCCAAGGAACATGGCCGCAACCGGGTCTATCTCGCCGCCGAAACGGATTAGAGGCGCTTAGAAATCCGGCTTCTCATAATGGGCCGGCGGGGTGATGACCTCCATCCGCTCGGACAGGAGCGGGCGGAAGGACGGGCGCGACTTGAAGCCCGCATACCAGCGCCTGACCGGCTCGTGCCCCGCCCAGTCGATTCCGCCCAGATAGTCCGCCACCGACAGATGCGCCGCCGCCGCGATATCGGCCAGGCTGAGCGTCCCGCCCGCCATCCAGCTACGATGGTCGAGCAGATAGTCCATATAGTCCATATGAACATTGGCGCGCTTCATCGCCTCGCGCAGGATGCGCGCGTCGGGCGGCGCGCGTTCGATCAGCCGCTTCTTCATCCGTTCGTGCAACAAAGGCCCGACCACGTCGCCATAGAAATTCTGGTCGAAAAAGGCGGTCAGCCGCCGCACCTCCGCCCGTCCCGCAGCGGTGCCGGAGATGAGGGGGAATTTTTCCACCGTCTCCTCGAAATATTCGCAGATCGCCTGGCTGTCGATCAGCGTCACGCCCTTGTCCGCATCCGCCATCACCGGCGTCGTGCCGGCCGGGTTCAGGTCGAGAAACTCGTCGCGCATCGCCCAGGGCGATTCCCGCACCAGGTCATAGCCAATCCCCTTCTCGCCCAGGAGAAGCCGGACCTTGCGGGAAAAGGGGCAGAGCGGGAATTGATAAAGCAACCACATAAGCGACCCCTGTTAGGCGCGGGCGCGCCGCGGGGAAAGCGACAAAATGCGCACAGCATAGCTTCGTGCAACAGCGCTATTGTCCGAAGGGATGGCGCGATACGGCATGGTCCGGCCTTTCGATCCCGGCGGCGGCGCGATAGAAGGAACGCCAATAATGGTTTCGTGATGGAAAGGATGCCCGATGTCTGACGATTTCTTCCCGGTGCCGGAGGCATGGGCCAAGGACGCGCTGATGGACCGGGCGGCGCGCGACGCCGACTATGCGCGCTCGATCGAGGACAGCCACGGCTATTGGCTGGAACGGGCGCAGCGGCTGGACTGGATCGCGGCGCCGACCCTGACCAATGAAAGCAGTTTCGCCGAAGCCGATTTCGGCGTCAAATGGTTCGCCGACGGCGTGCTGAACGTCAGCGCCAATTGCATCGACCGCCATCTGGCGCAGCGGGCGGACCAGACCGCCATCCTGTGGGAACCCGATTCGCCCGAAGCGCAGCCGCGCCGCTACAGCTATGCCCAACTGCACGAAGAGGTGTGCCGCCTCGCCAATGTGCTCAAGGCCGCCGGCGCGAAGAAGGGCGACCGCATCACCATCTATATGCCGATGATCCCGGAGGCCGCCTTCGCCCTGCTTGCCTGCGCCCGCATCGGCGCGGTCCACAGCGTCGTGTTCGGCGGCTTTTCGCCCGACGCGCTGGCCGGTCGCATCCAGGATTGCGATTCGAATATCGTCATCACCGCCGACGAAGGCCGCCGCGGCGGCAAGGCGGTGCCGCTCAAGGTCAATGTCGACGCCGCGCTCGTCCATTGTCCCAGCGTGAAGAAGGTCATCGTCGTCAAGGCGACCGGCGGGGCGGTGACGATGCAGGACGGCCGCGACCTGTGGCTGCATGAGGAAGCCGCCAAGACATCGCCCGACTGCCCGCCCGAACCGATGAACGCCGAAGACCCGCTGTTCATCCTCTACACCTCCGGCTCCACCGGCAAGCCCAAGGGCGTGCTGCACACGACCGGGGGCTATCTGCTCTGGGCGGCCCTCACGCACGAACTCTGCTTCGATTATCGCCCCGGCGACATCTACTGGTGCGCCGCCGATATCGGCTGGGTCACGGGCCACAGCTATATCGTCTATGGCCCGCTGGCGAACGGCGCGACGACGCTGATGTACGAAGGCGTCCCCAACTGGCCGACCCCCAGCCGCATCTGGGAAGTGGTGGACCGGCATCAGGTGCAGACCATCTTCACCGCCCCCACGGCGCTGCGCGCGCTGATGAAGGAAGGCGACGGCTTCGTCCATTCCACCAGCCGCGCCTCGCTGCGCCTGCTCGGCACGGTGGGCGAACCGATCAACCCGGAAGCCTGGCGCTGGTATCATGAAGTCGTGGGCGAAGGCCGCTGCCCGATCATCGACACCTGGTGGCAGACCGAGACGGGCGGCGCCATGATCGCCCCGACGCCGGGCGCCACCGATCTCAAGCCCGGCTCCGCCACCTTCCCCATGCCCGGCGTAGTGCCGCAGATCGTGGATGCGGAGGGCCATGTGCTGGACGGCGCGGCCGAGGGCAATCTCGTCATCGCGCAAAGCTGGCCGGGCCAGATGCGCACCGTCTGGGGCGATCATGACCGCTTCTTCCAGACCTATTTCACCACCTTCCCCGGCAAATATACCACCGGCGATGGCGCCCGGCGCGACGGCGACGGCTATTACTGGATCACCGGGCGCGTGGACGACGTCATCAACGTGTCGGGCCACCGCATGGGCACGGCCGAGGTCGAAAGCGCGCTGGTGCTGCATGAAAGCGTCGCGGAAGCCGCGGTCGTCGGCTTTCCCCACGACATCAAGGGCCAGGGCATCTACGCCTATGTGACGCTCAACAGCGGCGAGGATGCGACCGACGAACTGCGCAGGACGCTGGTGCAATGGGTGCGCACCGAAATCGGCCCGATCGCCACGCCCGACGTCATCCAGTTCGCACCGGGCCTGCCCAAGACGCGGTCGGGCAAGATCATGCGCCGCATCCTGCGCAAGATCGCCGAGGGCGAGGTGTCCGCGCAGGCATTGGGCGATACCAGCACGCTGGCCGACCCGTCGGTGGTGGAAAATCTGGTCGCCAATCGTCAGGGATAGGGCGTTGGGTCGCCCGCGATTCGTTCCGCAATGATGCCAGGGCCGTCGGGTAGGATGGTCCTGGCGTCCGGCAGACATCCGTAAGAAGGAGCCGCCCATGGCCCGCTACACATCCGTCGCCCGCACCCTGCACTGGGCGATCGCCATCCTGATCCTCCTCAACCTCTTTTTCGGCTTCGCTCATGACGCCCTGCCCAAGGAGTGGGCGGTGATGCCGGTCCACAAGTCGATCGGCCTGACCGTGCTGGCGCTGACGCTGGTGCGGATCGTCTGGCGGCTGACCCACCCCGCCCCGCCGCTACCCGCGGCGATGCCGGCGTGGGAAAAGGGCGCGGCCCATGCGACGCATGTCCTTTTCTACGCGCTGATGCTGATCCTGCCGCTGTCGGGCTGGATCATGTCATCGGCGGGTACGCGGCCGCTCAACTGGTTCTTCCTGTTCGACGTGCCGAAATTCGGCGTGGGCAAGGAAGACGCCATCGTCGGTCTGTCACGCGGGGCGCATGAACTGCTGCCCTGGCTGTGGGTCGCGCTGATCCTGCTGCATGTCGGCGCCGCCCTGCGCCATCATTTCATGCTCAAGGACGATGTGCTGCGACGGATGCTGTGAGCGGCGGGGCGACCATGGTCGCCCCGGCGGCCCTCATCCTCTCTCGCGTTCGGGCTTGTGGGTGCACTCCCGCACGTCGAGCGCCTGCAATGTCGCCGCCATATGCTTGGCCAGCGGCTCCGCGCGCGGCTCTTCCGCGACCGGCTCGGCCTTGGACAGGCTGTTCATCCGGCTGCCGAGCAATTTGCACTCCGCCCGCCACCCCTTCATCGTCACGATGCGCTTGCGACTCTCGGTCTTGTAAACGCTACAGAATTGCGGAAGCATTTGCGCCCAATAGGGAAACTGGAACCCCTGCGAGATGATCGTCGAGGTCGTGCCCTGACAGGCCTGCGCCACTGCGCCCAGATCGCCGGTATCGGCTGCGGCGGATACCCGTTCGGCATGGTCGGCCCAATTCTTCCAGCCGGTCGCCTTGTCCGCCGCCCACGCCGTACCGGTCAACGTCGCCACAGCCAGCAATCCCGAAACCAATAGAAAATGTTTCTTCATAACACCCCCTCTCGACCCAAGAGGAAAGCTAACAGAAGCGACAAGAAATACTAATGAATTGCGCGTCGGATGCGGGGCATATACTTCAGATCAATTCACCGGTCAGCAACCGCGGCAGCGCACCCGACTGCCCGCGCGCTTCCGCCATGAAGCGTCCCTTGAGCGCGCCGCTGCGCTGCACCGCCGCCAGACCGGCACGCCGCACCAGCGACGGCAATTTGCCCGGCACGTCGAACAGCCGCACCAGCCCGTCCATCGCCACGCTGGTCATCATCGAATCGAGGCCGCGCCAGCGCTGGTAGCGCGCCAGCAATTGCGCATCGCCCGGATCGAGTCCCAGGCGCATGCCCTCCACCAGCACCTCGACCAGCGCGGCGACGTCGCGGAAGCCAAGGTTCACGCCCTGCCCCGCGATCGGATGGATCGCATGGGCGCTGTCGCCCACCAGCGCCAGCCGGGTGTCGGTGATCCGGGCCGCATGATGGAAGCCGAGCGGATAGGAGGAGCGCGGCCCCGCCAGTGCAATCTCACCCAGAAAACCGCCGATCCGCTTCTGCGCTTCGGCCAGCCAGGCGCGGTCGGACAATTTCATCATCGCCGGCGCCTGCTCGGTCGGCACCGTCCATACCACAGCGGAGCGGGTGCCCGGCAGCATCGGCAACAGCGCGAAGGGGCCGCCGACATAGAAAATCTCATAGGCCGTATTGGCGTGCGGCACCTCATGGTCGATCGCCGTGACCATGGCGGTGTGCTTATATTGCCAGCGGGTGGTGTTGATCCCCGCCGCCTCGCGCGTGGGGCTGTTGCGCCCCTCCGCCGCGACCAGCAGCGCGCCCTGGATGGTGGCGCCGCTCGCCAGCGTCAACGTCACGCCATCGGCGTTGCGATCGACATGGATCGCGCGGTCGGGCTGGAAACGGGTGAGGTTGACGGCTTCGTCCGCCGTCTGCGCCAGCGCCACGCGCAGGTCGCGATTGGGGACCATCGTGCCCATCACGCCGTCGTCGGCGTCCGGCGCGAAATCCAGCGCGCCCGGCGCCAGCCCGTCGCTGACCCAGATACGGTCGATCGGGCAGCCCTTGCCTTCCAGATGCCTGCCCACGCCGATGGCGGTCATCATCGCATAGCTGGTCGAACTGATCGCCGACACGCGGCCGTCGAACCCGGCGGCGGTCACGCCGACCGGATCGGCGGGGTCGATCACGGCGGTCTTCACGCCATGGCCGGAAAGAGCGATGCCCAGAGTGAGGCCGACAAGCCCACCCCCCAAAATCACGACGTCGAAGCGTTCCATGGGGCTGTGTCTAGGCGTTTGGGAGGGGATTGGGAAGTAGAGCAATCCTTAATTCCGTTCGGGCCGAGCCTGTCGAAGCCCCTTCCTTCTGTCAAAAAGGAAAGGCCCTTCGACAAGCTCAGGGCGAACGGAACTGAGTTTGCCGCTTAAGTTAAACCGTCCGGACCCAACCGGCCGGGTCGGCGACCACGCCGCGCTGAATGCCGGTCAGTTCGGCGCGCAGCGTCTCCGTCACCAGCCCGCCATCGCCATTGCCGATGGTGAAGTCCCCGTCCGTGCTCTTGACCGTGCCGATCGCGGTGACGACCGCCGCCGTGCCGCAGGCGAAGGCTTCGCGCAGCGTGCCGCTGGCGGCGTCGGCGCGCCACTGGGCGAAGCTATAGGGCTCCTCGCGCACGGCATGACCCTTGGCGCGGGCCAGGTCGATGATCGAATTGCGGGTGATGCCGGGCAGGATCGTGCCGCCCAGCGGCGGGGTGACGATCGACCCGTCGTCCATCACGAAGAAGACGTTCATGCCGCCCAGCTCCTCGACCCACTTATTCTCCGCAGCATCGAGGAAGACGACCTGGTCACAGCCATGGCCGATCGCTTCCTTCTGCGCGACGAGGCTCGCGGCATAATTGCCGCCGCATTTGGCCGCGCCGGTGCCGCCGCGCGCCGCGCGGGTATAATGTTCCGACACCCACAGGGTCACGGCCTTCTTGCCGCCCTTGAAATAGGCGCCGGCGGGCGAAGCGATGACGCAGAAAATATATTCGTTGGACGGGCGGACGCCCAGGAACGTCTCACTCGCGAACAGGAAGGGGCGCAGATAGAGGCTGCCTTCGCCGGTCGGAATCCAGTCGGCGTCGATCTTCACCAATTGCTCGACCGCTTCCAGGAACAGGTCTTCGGGGATCGCCGGCATCGCCAGCCGTTCGGCCGATGCGGCGAAGCGGCGGGCATTCTCTTCCGGGCGGAACATGGCGATGCTGCCATCTTCCAGCCGATAGGCCTTCATCCCCTCGAAGATTTCCTGCGCATAATGCAGCACGGCGCAGGCGGGATCGAGCTGGAAGGGTTCGCGCGGGCCAACGGCATGGCTGTGCCAGCCCTGCCCCTCCGTATAGCGAATCGTCACCATATGGTCGGTGAAGAGCCGGCCGAAGCCCGGATCTTCCAGCAGCACCGCGCGCGCGTCAGCCGCCACAGCCTTGGTGCTGGGGGTAACGGGGAAACGCGACTTCTGCTCGACGGCCATGGTGAGTCTCCTTTTCTGGCTCGGATCGGCCGCCTATGTCATAGAGCGGCCTGCGAAACAATGGGTCATGCTTACTGACTAATTCTACAATTGGAAAAAGGCCGATTGTCTCCCGCTGGCCCCTTCCCGCCCGCGCGACGTCCTTGTATCGCTTGCGCCATGCATTTTTTCTCGGACAACGCCACCCCCATCAGCCCCGCCGTGATGGCGGCCATCGCCGCGGCCGACCAGGCCGACCATGGCTATGATGGCGACGCCTGGAGCGCACGGCTGGACGGGGCGTTCAGCGCCCTGTTCGACACCCCGGTCAGCACCCCGGTCCATGCGCTGTGGATCGCGACCGGCACGGCGGCGAACAGCATCGCGCTGGCGTGCCTCTGTCCGCCCTATGGCGGCGTGATCTGCCATGAGGAAGCGCATATCGTCGTCGATGAATGCGGCGCGCCGGGCTTCTTCACCCATGGCGCGACGCTGATGCCGCTCCCCGGCGAAGGCGCGAAGCTGACGCCGGACATCGTCGCCGACCGGCTGAAGGCGATCCGTCCCGACGTGCATCAGGTGCCGGCCCGCGCGATCAGCATCACCAACGCCACCGAATATGGTCTGGTCTACAGCCCGGACGAAGTCGCGGCGCTGGGCGAACTGGCCAGGGCGCATGGCCTGGGCTTTCACATGGATGGGGCGCGCTTCGCCAATGCGGTCGCGCATCTGGGCTGCGCGCCCGCCGACGTCACCTGGCGCGCGGGGGTGGATGCGCTCAGCTTCGGCTGCGTCAAAAATGGCGGCATGATCGGCGAGGCGCTGCTCTTCTTCGGCGAACAGGCCGCAGCGCGCGCGGCCGAAGCGAAGCGCTGGCGCAAGCGGTCGGGGCATCTCTTCTCCAAGGGCCGCTATCTCGCCGCCCAGATTTTGGCGATGGTCGAGGGCGATCTGTGGCTGGCCAATGCCCGCGCGGCCAATGCGGCGGCGCGGGCGCTTGCCGGTGGCGCCGCCGGCCGCCTGCTCCACCCGGTGCAGGCGAACGAACTGTTCATCCGCCTGTCCGCCGACGAGGCCGCCCTGTTGCGCGCGCAGGGCTTCGATTTCTACGACTGGGGCGAGGGCGCGGCGCGGCTGGTCACCAACTGGGCGCAGGACGCGGCCAGCGTCGCGCCGCTGGCGCAGGCGCTCAAGGCGCTCACCGATGGCTGAGAGCAGATCGAACGGCGTCATCCTGCCTTTCATCCTCGTCACGCTGATCTGGAGTTCGACCTGGATCGTGATCCGAGACCAGATCGGCTCGGTCCCGGCCAGTTGGTCGGTCTGCTACCGTTTCCTGCTCGCCGGCATCGCCATGGCCGCCTTCGCCCGACTGCGCGGCGTGTCGCTCAATATCGGCGGGGCGGGCCTGCTCTACGCTGCGCTGCTGGGCGTGGCGCAGTTCGTCCTGAACTTCAACTTCGTCTATCGGGCGGAACATTATCTGACCTCCGGCGTGGTCGCGGTCGTCTATGCGATGCTGCTGATCCCCAATTCGATCCTCGCCTGGCTGATCTTCCGGGTGTCGGTAAGCCGCGCCTTCATCGGCGGGTCGCTGGTCGCGGTGACGGGCATCATACTCATGCTGCTGCACGAATATCATGCCGCCCCAATGCAAAACGATATAGCTCGGCCCGACATGGTGCTGCTGGGCGCGGCCTTCTCGCTCGCCGGCCTGATGAGCGCCTCGGCCGCCAATGTCATGCAGGGGATGGACATCGCCCGGCGGCTGCCGATGGTGGCGGTGCTGGCCTGGGCGATGCTGATCGGCGCCGGGGTGGACGCGCTCTTCGCCTGGGCCACCGTCGGCCCGCCGCAGTTCGACATGCGGTGGGGCTATGTGCTGGGCATAGGCTGGCTGGGGATCGCCGGGTCGGTCGTGACCTTCCCGCTCTACTTCACCCTGATCCAGCGCATGGGCGCGGGCCGCGCCGCCTATACCAGCGTGCTGATCCCGGTGATCGCGATGCTGATCTCGACCGTGGCGGAGGGCTATCGCTGGAGCGCGCTGGCGATCGTCGGCGCGCTGCTGGCGATCGCGGGGATGGGCATCGCGCTGCGCTCGAAGGCGGCTTAGCGCATCGTGCGGAAAAGCAGGGATCGGTTTTCCGCTAAAAACGATGCGAAAACAAAAAACCAGAGCGTCCGGCCCGCGTTCGATTAAACGCAGCGCGCGCTAGCGCATCGCCCCCGGCTGGTAGCGCCGCGTGGCGGCATCGACCTTGGCGAGCAGGCTGGCGACCGATTCGGGCGAAGTCGCGGGGCGACCGGGCGCGGACAGATGCTGCATCCGGTCGCTGAGCGCGGAAAAGGCCTTGTCGATACGGGTCATGGGATCGTCCTCGCTGAATGACGATCCCGTCTTCGCGTGATCCGGTTAACAAGGCGTAAACCATGCGCCGACCCGCCTTACAGGCAGGCGCGCAACCCCTGGCGGTAGGTCGGATAGAGCGGCGCCCAGCCCAGCAGCCGCTTCGCCCGTCCATTGGCGACGCGGCGATTTTCGGCATAGAAGCCGCGCGCCATCGGCGACAGGGCGGCCTCCCCCATGGTCTGGAGCGGCGGCCAGGGCCGGCCCAGCAGGTCGCAGGCCGCCTCGATCACGTCATTCTGCGCGCAGGGCAGGTCGTCGGCCAGATTATAGACGCCGGGCGGTCCATCGAAGCTGGCGATCGCCCCGGCGACGATGTCATCCACATGGACGCGGCTGAAGACCTGATCGGGCAGGGCGATGCGATGCGCCTTCCCCTCGCGCACCCGGTCCAGCGCCGATCGCCCCGGCCCATAGATGCCCGGCAGGCGAAAGCGGCGCATGTCGGGACGCAGCGCCCCCCAGTCGGCGTCGGCGGCGGCCCGCGCGGTGCGCCGCCCCTGCCCCACCGGGCTGGCCTCATCCACCCAGGCGCCGGCCGCATCGCCATAGACGCCGGTGGACGACAAATAGCCGGTCCACAACGCCGGCGCGGCGGCGATGGCCTGGCCATAGCGGATCAGCACGGGGTCCACGCCTCCTTCGGGCGGGACGGAGGAGAGAATGTGGGTCGCGCCGGCGATGGCGGCGCGGACGGCGGGCTCGTCATCGAAGGCGAGGATATCCGAGGCGGCGTGACGCCTGACGCCGGTAACCCGCCACCCTTCCCCACGCAGGCGACCGGCCAGCCGAGCGGCGGTATAGCCCATGCCGAGGACGAGCAGATGCGGCATTACAACCCACCTCCGTTCGGCTGTTACGCCCTAGACCGTGAAGCTCTCGCCACAGCCGCAACTGCCCTTGGCGTTGGGGTTGTTGAAGACGAAACCGGCGGTGAAATCATCCTCCACCCAGTCCATCGTCGATCCGATCAGGTACAGCACCGACGCGCCGTCGATATAGAGCACCCCGCCCGGCGTCTCGATCTTCTCGTCGAACGTCGTCTCTTCCGACACATAGTCGACCGAATAGGCCAGGCCCGAACAGCCGCGCTTGGGGGTGGAGAGCTTGACCCCGATCGCGCCCTCGGGCGCTTGGCGCATCAGTTCGGCGATGCGCGCCTGCGACGTCGGCGTCAGGATGACGGCGGCGGGGCGCGCGCGGGTCTTGGTCTGCACGTCGGTCATCAGAGCATCCCCAGTTCCAGCTTCGCCTCGTCGCTCATCTTCTGCGGGTCCCATGGCGGATCCCAGACCAGATTGACCTGCGCATCGCCCACGCCCGGCACCGCGCCGACACGCAGTTCGACTTCGCCCGGCATGGATTCGGCGACCGGGCAATGCGGCGTCGTCAGCGTCATGGTGACGACGGCATGGCCATCGTCCGTCACGTCGACCCCGTAGATCAGGCCCAGATCATAGATGTTGACCGGGATTTCCGGATCGAAAATCTCCTTCAGCGCCTCGATGATCGCGTCATATAGATCGCCCCCCGGTTCGCCGGCCGGCACGTCGCTGGGCTTGGCGGACAGGAAGCCGTCCAGATAGTCGCGCTGGCGCGGCGCCGCATCCGCGGCCTCTTCGACGCGCGCCTTGGGCGGGGTTTCGACCGCCTCGACTTCCTCGATCATGATCTTATGCTCTTCGCTCATCCGAAGATTTTCCTTACCCGTTCAAGTCCGCGCACCAGCGCATCCACGTCGCTTTCGTCGCTATAGATGCCGAAGCTGGCCCGTGCGGTCGCCTCGACGCCCAGATGCCGCATCAGCGGCTGTGCGCAATGATGGCCGGCCCGGATCGCGACGCCCGTTTCGTCCAATATGGTGCCGACATCGTGCGGATGCACCCCCTCCACCTCGAAAGAGAGGATTCCCGCGCTGTCGTCCGGACCGAACAGGCGGACGCTGTTGATATTCTCCAGCGCCGCCCGCGCCTTGGCCACCAGCGCGCACTCATGGGCGTGGACCCTGTCCAGCCCGATGCCCTGTACATAGTCGATCGCCGCCGAAAGCCCGACGACGCCGGTGATGTGCGGCGTCCCCGCCTCGAACCGGGTCGGCGCGGGCGCGTAGGTGGTCTTTTCGAACGTCACCTTGTCGATCATCGATCCGCCGCCCTGATAGGGGGGCATGGCGTCCAGCAGTTCGGCCCGCCCCCACAGCACGCCGATGCCGGTCGGGCCATAGAGTTTGTGCGCGGAAAAGACGTAGAAATCGCAGTCCATCGCAGCCACGTCGATCGCCAGCCGCGGCACCGCCTGGCAGCCGTCGATCAATATCTTCGCGCCCACCATATGGGCGATGTCGGCAGCGCGGCGCACGTCCAGCACGCTGCCCAGCACGTTGGACACATGGGCCAGCGCGACCATCCGGTGCTGCGGCGTAATCATCGCGCGCATCGCGTCGAGGTCGATCTTGCCGTCCTGCGTCAGCGGCACGACGTCGATCGCCGCGCCGACTTTCTCCGCGACGATCTGCCACGGCACGATATTGCTGTGATGCTCCAGCGTGGACAGCAGGATGCGGTCGCCCGCCTTGAGCTGCGTCCCGGCCCAGCATTGCGCGACCAGGTTGATCCCCTCGGTCGCGCCGCGGACATAGACGATTTCCCCGTCGCTCGCCGCGCCGATGAAGCCCGCCACCTTCCGCCGCGCCGCTTCATAGGCGAGCGTCATATTGGCCGACCGCTCGTACACGCCGCGATGCACCGTCGCATAGTCCGGGCCATAGGCGCGCGCGATCGCGTCGATCACGGCGTTGGGCTTTTGCGCGGTGGCGGCGCTATCGAGATAGTGCCAGTCCCCGACACCGGGGAAATCGTCCCGCAGCCGCAAAGTCTGGGCCAGATCGGTCATACCAGGGCCTCCAGCTTGGCGATCGCGGCCGCTTCCAGCACATCCTTGACCGCCTCGTCCGCGACGTCGTCGAACACGCCCGCGACGAAGGAGCGCAGCAGCAGCGTCTTGGCCGTCGCCGGGTCCATGCCCCGGCTCGCCATGTAGAAGAGCGCCGTCTTGTCCAGTTCGCCCACGGTCGCGCCATGGGCGCATTTCACGTCGTCGGCGAAGATTTCCAGCTCCGGCTTGGCGTTCGCCGTCGCCGTCCGGTCCAGCAGCATCGCCTTGATCGACTGGAAGGCATCGGTGCGCTGCGCATCGCGCGCGACATTGATGCTGCCCAGATAGCTGCCGGTCGCACGCTGCCCCAGGATCGACCGGATCGTCTGGCCGCTGGTCGAATCGGGCTTGGCATGGGTGACGCTGGTGATGATCTCCAGCGTCTGGTCGCCGCCGCCCAATATCGCGCCATTGAGCTCGAAATGCGCCTTGCTGCCGAGGGTCACGGTGAAGGTCACACGCCCCAGCTTGCCGCCGATATTCAACACATGGAAATCGCACCGCGCCCCGTCGGCGATGGTAATGACATAGTCATGCACCGCCGCCGTCCCATCCGCCGCGTCCTGCACCAGATGATGACGCGCCGTATCGCCTTCGGCCACGTCGATCCGCATCGGCGCGGGCGTCGGCCAAATCGCGGCGACAGCCTCGACATCGCTATAGCGCCAGTCTTCGTCCTTGCGCGTGGGGAGAGCGAGCACAGTCATTCCCCGCCTCCGTTCGCTTCGAGCGAAGCCGAGAAGCGGCTAGCGCTGCGCCTGCGTTTCTCGACCTTGGCCTGTCCTGAGCGCCTGCCTTGGCAGGCAGTCGAAGGGCTCGAAACGAACGGCTGTTGTATTGCATTGCTCACGCCGCCACCACCTCGGCATAGCCTTCCCGTTCCAGCTCCAGCGCCAGTTCCGGCCCGCCCGACTTCACGATCCGGCCGGCCGCCAGCACATGGACGAAGTCCGGCTTCACATAGTCGAGCAGCCGCTGATAATGGGTGATGAGCAGCACGGCCTTGTCGCTCTTGCGCATGATCGCGTTGATCCCCGCGCCCACGATCTTCAATGCGTCGATGTCGAGGCCGGAGTCCGTCTCGTCGAGGATGGCGAGCCTGGGGTCGAGGATGCCCATCTGCACCATTTCGGCGCGCTTCTTCTCGCCACCCGAAAAGCCGACATTCACCGGCCGCTTGAGCATTTCCATGTCGAGGCCCAGCAGCGCGGCCTTTTCCTTGGCGAGGCGGATGAACTCGCCGCCGTTCAATTCCTTCTCGCCCCGCGCGCGGCGCTGGCTATTGAGGCTTTCGCGCAGGAATTGCAGGTTGGAAACGCCGGGAATCTCGACCGGATATTGGAAGCCCAGGAACAGCCCGGCGGCGGCGCGTTCATGCGGCTCCAGTTCGAACAGGTCCGCACCCTCGAACGTCGCCGTGCCGCCGGTCACATCATAGCCCGGTCGCCCGCCCAGCGTATAGGCGAGCGTCGACTTGCCCGCGCCATTCGGCCCCATGATCGCATGGATTTCGCCCGCGTTGATGGTCAGCGACAATCCCTTCAGGATCGCCTTGCCGTCGATTTCGTTGGTCAGATTGTCGATCGTCAGCATCTCTTACCCCTTATGCGCCCGCTCGAGCGTCCGCGCGGTCCAGAACGCCATGTCGCGCACGTCGCCCGGCGCGGGGAACAGCGTGTCGATATGCCGCTTGATCGGCATATAGGGCCACCAGTCGGCATCCGGCTCCGGCGCGCCCTTTTCCAGCAGCGCGACGACGAATTCGCTGACCGGCCCCATGCGGGCCAGGTTGGGCGCCTTCGCCTTGTGGAACGCCTTGTCCTTGCGCAGCTTCTCGGTGAAGGCGACGTCGCCGGCCTCCAGCGCCGCGCGACTCTGCGCCTCATAGGCGTCGAGGTCGCCGAAATCGGCGCGCGCACGCGGCTCCAGCTCGCCCTCTTCCAGCTCATAATCCTCGGTCAGGATCCGGATCGCGGCGGTCCATGACTGGCCATTGCCGACATCCTCCGCAAAATCCGCGAGGGCATCCTGAATATCGTCTTCGTCGCTCAAGTTTCCGTCCTTCAAATTCTCAAATTCATCGATCGTCAAAACCAGATGCTGTGCATCCGCTTGAGAAATGCCTCATCCGAAATCGGGAAACCGGAAGCATCGCCGATCACAGAATCAATACCGCACTCAGGGCACATTGCCGTGCCGCCATCATCAACCCAATCGTTTATCCGGGCAGCAGGGAAACTCGTGCAGCAGTAGAAGCAGCCAGCGATATTGCTGGCTTCCAATTCCTGCCGATGATTGGCGCAATGGACATGCGCCTCCACTTCGGCACCACCCTGTCGCTTAAGTTCAGCAAGTCGGGCAGTCACTGCATGCAATTCGTCCGTCACCCCACCGACCCCTCCAGCGAAATCCCCAGCAGTTTCTGCGCTTCCACCGCAAACTCCATCGGCAACTGCTGCAGCACTTCGCGCGCGAAGCCGTTCACGATCAGCGACACCGCGCTCTCCGCATCCAGCCCGCGCTGCATCGCATAGAAAAGCTGGTCGTCGGAAATCTTTGACGTCGTCGCCTCATGCTCGATCTGCGCGCTCGGATTGCGCACCTCGATATAGGGCACGGTATGCGCGCCGCACTGGTCCCCCAGCAGCAGGCTGTCGCACTGCGTGAAGTTGCGTACGCCCTCCGCCCCCGGCGCCACGCGCACCAGCCCGCGATAGGTGTTGTTCGACCGCCCGGCGCTGATCCCCTTCGACACGATGGTCGAGCGCGACCCCTTGCCGTTATGGATCATCTTGGTGCCGGTGTCGGCCTGCTGCCTGTTGTTGGTCAGCGCCACCGAGTAGAACTCGCCCACGCTATTCTCACCATTCAGCACACAGGACGGATATTTCCAGGTGATCGCGGACCCCGTCTCGACCTGCGTCCACGACACCTTGCTGTTCCTGCCCTGACACAGCGCCCGCTTGGTCACGAAATTATAGATGCCGCCCTTGCCGTCGGCGTCGCCGGGATACCAGTTCTGGACGGTCGAATATTTGATCTCCGCATCGTCCAGCGCGACCAGTTCGACGACGGCCGCGTGCAACTGATTCTCGTCGCGCATCGGCGCCGTGCAGCCTTCCAGATAAGAGACATAGCTGCCCTCGTCCGCGACGATCAGAGTCCGCTCGAACTGCCCCGTATTCTCCGCATTGATGCGAAAATAGGTGGACAATTCCATCGGGCAACGCACCCCCTTGGGGATATAAACGAACGTCCCATCGGAAAAGACCGCACAGTTCAATGTCGCGAAATAATTGTCATGCATCGGCACGACCTTGCCCAGCCATTTGCGGATCAGGTCGGGATATTCGCGCACCGCCTCGCTGATCGAGCGGAAGATGACCCCCGCTTCCTCCAGCTCCTTGCGGAAGGTCGTGGCGACCGACACGCTGTCGAACACCGCATCCACCGCGACCCGGCGCGACCCCTTCACCCCTGCCAGCACTTCCTGTTCGGCGATGGGAATGCCCAGCTTCTTGTAGGTCGCCAATATCTCCGGATCGACCTCGTCCAGGCTGTCCAGCTCCACCTTCTTCTTCGGCTCGGCGTAATAATAGGCGTCCTGATAGTCGATCGGCGGGACGTTGAGCTTCGCCCAGTCCGGCGGCGTCATCGTCTTCCACATGGCGAACGCCTTCAGCCGCCAGTCGAGCAGCCATTGCGGCTCCTTCTTCTTGGCGGAAATGAAGCGGACCGTATCCTCGTTCAGCCCCTTGGGCGCGAAATCCTGTTCGATCGCCGACGACCAGCCATGTTCGTAGGTGGAGGCGCGATCGGCCGCCTCCTGCGCTTCGGCGTTACGGCCAGAATAGAATTGAACGGTGGTTGCTTGTTCTGTCATGCCATTTCTCTGCTAAGGCTGGCGATGGTGACGCCGGCAAGGGCGGATCGGATCGCTTCATTGGCCACGTTCATATGCGGGCGGATGCGGCAGTCGGTTTCCAGATTGCAGTCATGCGCGCCCTGCTCGTTGCAGGCGGTCATGGCGATCGGCCCTTCGACCGCCTCCACCACGTCGGCCAGCGTGATCGTGGCGGGCGGGCGCGACAGCCGCACGCCGCCGCCCGTGCCGCGGCTCGATTCGAGCAACCCGGCCGCCGACAGCCGGCTCACCAGCTTCTGAGCGGTGGGCAGCGGAATGCCGGTTTCGGCGCTCAATGTGGTCGCGTTCATCTTCGCTACGCGCTGCGATTCCGCCGGGGCAAGCCCAGCGTGGCCGCAATGGCGCGCGGCGGCGGACATCAACACGACCGCATAGTCGGCAAAGCTCGATAATTTCATATCAATTGCGAACCATTCTCAAATCGGACTGATTCCATCCGATTGGCCGCATGTGGTCCGCCGAGCGCCGATAATCAAGGCAATTTTGCTTGGCCGACCTTAACTCAGGCGATTCAGCACCGCCACGTCGCCGCCCAGCGAGCGGCGCAACAACGTCAGTTGCGCCACCGCGGACGGCTCGGTCTGCAACTGGTGCGGCGTAAGGCCGATGAAATGCTTGATCTCCCGGATGAAGTGCGACTGGTCGTAAAAGCCGCCCTCCTCGCAAAGCTGCTGCCAGCTCACTCCGTCCAGCGCGATGCGCGCGGAACAGCGCAGGGCCCGATATTTGCGCGCCAGCAGCTTGGGCGCCGCGCCATAATATTTATTGGCAAGGCGAGCGAGCTGGCGCGGCGACAGGCCGGTGGTTTCGGCCAGCACCTCGATCCGCGGCGATCCTTCGTCCATCAGCCAGGCGTCGATCGCCGCCAGCAATTCCCACGTCGCGGGGCGCAGCGGTCGCGTCAGCCGCCCCAGTTCGCTCCAGCACAGCGCGGCCATCGCGTCGGCATCGTCGCCCAGCGCGCGCAACCTGTCCAGCAGCCGGGCATAGACGTCGCCCCGTTCGGCCGCGAGATCGCACAGCCCGTCCGCCAGCGCGCTGGCGTCGCCGCCGTGCAGCGCCAGCCAGCCGGCGGGCAGCAGGGAAATGCCCATCACCCGCAACGGCCGGTCGACTTCGAATCGAGTCGCGCCCATGGTCGGCCCCAGCAGGCAGACGTCGGGCGTCGCCATCACGGTTCCGTCCTGGAAATGATAGTCGCCGCCACCCTCCAGCATCAGCCGCAACTGCGGCACGTCGGCGCGGGTGAAGTCGGCATAGCGATCGGCCGCGACGGTGAAATAATAGAGCGATCCGAAATAGGCGCGCAGATGCGCAGGCGGTGCGAAATAGCGCAGCCGGACAGGCCCCTGCGCGGCGTCGACCGTATAGGACAGCGGTCCGCGGTCATCCGGCAACGCGACTGCGTGCGCCACATTATCGCTGTGATGCGACCCCATTTTTTCACCCCTGCCGGTCACTATGCGCCAACACGGGCGCGGCGCAAGCGGCCGGACGGAAAAATTGTAAAGTTTTTCGACAGCTAGCAGCCGAAGCCCAAAAAAATGACCCGGCGGTTTGCACCGCCGGGTCAGTAAAAGGTCTCATTGGCCATAGGCCAGAGAGCCTTCGGGTCGCAAGGCGGCTTTACGCCCGAATCACAGCAACTTTATTGGATGAAACGGACATTTTCGGCGCGCAAACGGTCTCATTCATGACGTTTCTTGTCATGAAATAACCCGAACCCTCCGCTGTTGCCCCATGGCCACAGTGACTCGACGGACGAAGGGTCCGCTGGCATAGGCGGGCCATGTCCTATCGCCTGATCCGCCCGCTGCTGTTCGCCCTGGATGCCGAGCGCGCCCACCATCTCTCGATCGCCGCGCTGCGGCTGATGCCGACGCCCGCGCCGCTGGCGCCCGACGCGATGCTGGAGTCGGTGGTGGCGGGAATCCGCTTTCCCAATCCGGTCGGCCTGGCCGCGGGCTATGACAAGGACGGACGCATCGCCCACAAGATGCACGGGCTGGGCTTCGGATTCGCCGAACTGGGCACGCTGACCCCGCTGGCCCAGCCGGGCAATCCCCAGCCGCGCCTGTTCCGCCTGGTCGAGGACCGCGCCGTCATCAACCGCTTCGGCTTCAACAATGGCGGCCAGGGCGCCGCGGCGGACCGGATCGCGCGCTATCGCCGGCCGGTGGAGAGCGGCGGCCCGGTGATCGGCATCAATATCGGCGCGAACAAGGATGCGACCGCGGCCGGGCGCGGCATCGCCGACTATGCGACCGGCGTCACCTGCATGGCGCCGCTGGCCGACTATCTGACCGTCAACATCTCCTCCCCCAACACGCCGGGCCTGCGCGCGTTGCAGGGCCGGGCGGCGCTCGACGATCTGCTCTCGGCGGTGATGGCCGCGCGGGGCGCGGGAACGACGCCGATCTTCCTGAAAGTCGCGCCCGATCTGGAGCCAGCCGATGTCGAGGATATCGCCGCCGCCTGTATCGACCATCGGGTCGATGCGCTGATCGTTTCCAACACCACCATCACCCGCCCCGCGCTGCGATCGGCCCAGGCTAGCGAAGCGGGCGGCCTGTCCGGCGCGCCGCTGACCGGCCTGTCGCTGGCGCGGCTCAAGGACTTTCGCCGCCTCACCGGCACCCGCCTGCCCCTGATCGGCGTGGGCGGCATCGCCAATGCGGAACAGGCCTATGCCCGCCTCCGCGCCGGCGCCTCGCTGGTCCAGCTCTACAGCGCGCTGGTCTATGAAGGGCCGTATCTCGCGAAACGGATCAATGCCGGGCTGAAGGCGCTGATGGCGCGGGATGGCGTGAAAACGATCGGCGAGGCGATCGGGGTCGACGTGCAATAGGATCGCGTCAGGGGCGATGCAGCGTCACTTTGAGCGTCTCGAAATCCGCCGGGCCGGACGAATGTTCATGCACGATGCGCCACCGACCGTCCCGACGCCGAAGGGACCAGCTCGTCCTGTTTTCCAGCGCGCGCAATTCTTCGCCCGATGGCGCGACGGCGGCGTAGCGCGTCGTGGCGCACCAGACGGCCCAGTCGTCCCCGACCAGACTCTTCTCCGGCGTGAATGTGACTTTGACGCGCTCTTCGCCCAGCGATGCAAACCAGTCCCGCACCATGGCCGCCCATGCATCCCGGCCTTCATAAGACCATGGCCCCCATGCATCGAAGACAAGCACGTCCATGTCGTATAAGGACAGGAAAGCGGCCTCGTCTTTCTCGTAGACGGCCAGGGCATATGCGTCCGCGAGTGTATCTATGCTGTCCATATGCCGATGCTAACGCCTGTATCGCCTGTCTGCTATCGCGAAAGTCGGTCTGGACGAGCCGGCTGTTGTTGATCGCGACCGCCCAGAACCGCCACAAAGGGTTGCCGCGCGCAACCTTATGGCTAGGGTGACGGCCATGATCTCCCGCCTTCCCGGCCTGCTGGCCCCGCTCGCCCTCCTCGCCCTCATCCCCGCGTCCGCCCTCGCCCGCGAGCCGGTGTCGACCAACGCCACCGTGTCCGCCGCCGATCCGCGCGCGGCGCAGGCGGGGCAGGAGATATTGCGCAGGGGCGGCAGCGCGACCGATGCCGCGATCGCGATGATGCTGACGTTGAACGTCGTGGAACCGCATAATAGCGGCATCGGCGGCGGTGGATTCCTGATGCATCATGACGGCGCGACCGGCCTGCTGGAATCGATCGATGGGCGCGAAACCGCGCCGGCCGCTGCCCGGCCGGATCGCTTCATGGGACCGGACGGCAAGCCCCTGCCCTTCATGCAGGCCTGGCCGGGCGGCTATTCGGCCGGCGTGCCGGGCAATCTGCGCATGGCGTGGGACGCGCACAAGAAATGGGGCAAGCTGCCCTGGGCCGATCTGTTCGCGCCCGCGATCCGCTACGCGCAGGATGGCTTCGACCTGGGCGAACGCACCGCCACAGCGCTGCGCGCGACCCAGAGCATCTGGGCCGACTTCCCCGAAATCCAGAAAGCCTTCTGGATCGACGGCGCCCCGCCGCCCGTCGGCACCCACCTCAAAAACCTGCCGCTCGCCGCCCTGTTCAAGCGGATCGCGGCGGAAGGCCCGGACGCCTTCTACACCGGCGAAAACGCCCGCCTCATCAGCCAGGCCGTCACCCATGCGCCCAAGAATCCGGTGCCGATGACGGAAGCGGATCTGGCCGGCTATCAGGCCAAGCCGCGCAGGCCGGTCTGCGGTCATTATCGCGCCTATACCGTCTGCGGCATGGGGCCGGCGTCGGCCGGTGGCGTCACCGTGCTGGAGATTCTCGGCATGGTCGAACGCTTCCCGCTCGCCCAATGGGGCAAGGACGATCCACGTAGCTGGCATGTCATCGGCGAAGCGATGCAACTGGCCTATGCCGATCGCGACACATGGCTGGGCGATCCCGATTTCGTGTCGGTGCCGGTCAGCGGCATGATCGATCCCACCTATCTGAAACAGCGCTCGTCGCTCATCCGCCTGAACAAAGCATTGAATGTCTACAAGCCCGGTACGCCCCCCGGCGCCCGGCCGCGCACCGCGTCGCTGCCCCAGCCCGAAAGCGGCACCAGCCATTTCGTCGCGGTGGATCGCAATGGCGACATCGCCGCCTGGACCTCCACGATCGAAAGCTTCTTCGGCAGCCAGCTGATCGCCAATGGCGTGATCCTGAACAATGAACTGACCGATTTCAGCTTCACGCCCGAAAAGGACGGCAAGCCGGTCGCCAACCGGGTGGAGGCGGGCAAGCGCCCCCTCTCCTCCATGTCGCCGACCATCGTCTATGACGACAAGGGCACGCCGATCTTCACCGTCGGCGCGGCGGGCGGCAAGACCATCATCATGCAGGTCGCCAAGGCGCTGATCGCGCATTTCGACTGGGGCCTGTCCGCGCAGGATTCGATCGCGCACGGCCTCCTCTTCTTCAACGGCGACGGGCTGGTGCTGGAACAGGGCACCTCGCTCGAAGCCATGAAAGCGCCGCTGGAGAAACTGGGCCACCGCGTCAGCGTCAACCGCATGGGCCTCAAGGCCAATGCCGCCGAACGCATGGCCGACGGCCACTGGGTCGGCGCCGCCGACCCGCGCAGTCCGGGGGTTTCGTTGCAGGAGTAAAGCCGGCCTTCGGCCTGCTCCGTTCGCAATGACGGATCACCCCTTCAAATCCAGCCCCGCGACGTTGAAGTCGAACGGCGCGGTCTGCGCCTTGCCGTCCACCACCAGGTCGACCTTCACGCTCTTGGCCTTCCTGATCACATCATAGGCCCCCTGCGATGGCGCGATCGCGATACCGTCGTCATTGGTCGCCATCCGCCCCTGCCATTCGTGGCGCTTGCCGTCGTCGGTGGTGGCCGTGATCCGGCAATCCGACAGGTCGCAGGTGAAGGGCGCGCCGACCAGCTTGACCGTTACGTCCGCGCCGCCTTCCTTGAGCGGCTGGACCAGCAGGACCGAGAAAGTGTCGGGCGCGGTCATCGTCTGCACGCTGTTGGCGCTGCCGATATAGGCGACCTTGGGCTTGCCGCCCTCGCCGCCCTCATATTTCCAGACCTGGCCGATCTGCTCGCGCTGGGTCGGTTCCTTGGATGTCTTGTCGCCGCAGGCCGCCAGCGTGGCGACGGCTGCGATCATCATGATGGCGCGCATTGCGTCCTGTCCTTCCGATATGGTTACGGAAGGACAATGTCTGAACCGGCCGGGAGTTTCCTTAAGCGGTGTAACGGGCGGCCGTATCGCGGATCAGCGCGATCATGTTGGGAATGCCTTGGGTGCGGTTGGAACTGAGTTGATTCTTGAGATCGAACGGCGCCAGCGCGCCCTCTATGTCCGCCGCCGCGATCTCGGCCGGCGCGCGGTCCTGCACGGTCAGCAGCACCAGCGCGATGATCCCCTTGGTGATCGCGGCATTGCTGTCCGCCAGGAAATGCAGCCGGCCATCATCGAGGACGGTGGGATAGACCCACACCGCCGCCGAACAGCCGCGCACCAGGGTCGCGTCGGTCTTGAGCGCGTCGGGCATATCCTCCAGCCCGCGCCCCAGGTCGATCAGCAGGCGATAGCGATCGTCCGCGTCCAGAAATGCATAGTCTTCCTGGAGATCGGCGAGATGGGGCTGGTCGGTCATGGCCGCCCATATAGGGGCAAATGCAGAAAGCGGAACCCGCTTTGCAGGCCCGCCTGGGCGGAATGTCGATCAGCTCGTGACCTTGCACCCCTTGGCCGCCGCCTGCCCGCGCAGATAGCCGCGCCGCGCGACGCCCGCCGTCACCGCCGCCTGCAAGCGCCGCTCGGCCGGGGCCGCGCCGCTGATCTCGCGCACCAGCCCGCGGAACGGGATGAGCGAATTGACGATCGTCTTGCCGACCGCCTCGGCGATCTTGCCGGTCCGATTCTCGTTCGCCTTCGCGCCGACGGTAAAATCCTCGCCCAGCACGGCGTTGAGTTCGGCGAGCGACGCCTTCAGCCCCTTGCACGTGCGCGACGGCGGGGCGGCATAGGGATTTTCCACCGCTTTCAGCAGCACGGGCGGAATCTCGTCCTTGTCCAGGCCGATGTCGCGCGCCGGCTGGGTGGCGATGTTGCCGGCCTTGTCCAGCGTGCCGTCGCGGCGCTTTTCCGGTTCCTGCCCAGCCGCCTCCTGCCTGGCCGCTTCCTGCTTGGCCTGCTCCGGTTTCGCCGGCGCCTGGGCCAGCGCCGCGCCCGGCACCAACATGGTCAGGGCAATAGTCATGGTCGTCAATTTCATGGTCGTCCTCCCGGTTTGTCAAACCAGCGACGCGCCATGTCGGTTCCGGACCGAAACGATTGTGGCGCAAGACAAGTCGCCGCCCCCGCGCTATGCGGCAGGCTCCATCCCGCAGGAGATGCTTCTTGTCCCGATCCGACGCGCGCTGCACCATCGCCTCGTCCGCGCTCTCCGCCGCCATCGATCCCCTGGGCGCGGAACTCTGGTCGCTCAAGGACGCCGCCGGGCGCGAATTGATGACCGACGCCGACCCGCGCTGGTGGACCGGCCACGCCCCCTTGCTCTTCCCCTTCGTCGGCCGGTCGCGCGGCGACGTCTATCGGCTGGACGGGCAGGATTATCCGATGCCCCAGCACGGCTTCGCGCGCCGCAACCCCTTCCTAGTCGTCGAGCAGGACGACGACCGGCTGTTCCTGCGGCTGGAAGCGGACAGCGCGACGCGCGCCGCCTATCCCTTCGACTTCCGCCTCGACATGGCCTTTGCCATCGAAGGCGCGACGCTATGCATGACCGCGACCGTCACGAACCGGGGCGAAACGGTCATGCCGTTCAGCTTCGGCTACCACCCCGCCTTCGCCTGGCCGCTGCCCTATGGCGGCGCGGCGGAGGATCACCGCATCGTCTTCGAGCAGCCCGAACCCGCCCCGATCCGCAAGGTCGGCCATGAACCCGGCCTCATTGCCCGCGAAAGCTTCCCATCCCCAGTGGAGGGCGACACGCTCATCCCCACCCACGCCCTATTCGAAGGCGACGCCCTGATCTGGGACGACCTCGCCAGCCGCTCCCTAACCTGGGGCGTAGCCGGCCAGCCGCACCTCAAGATCGATTTCCCCGACACCCCCTGGCTCGGCCTGTGGCAGAAACCGGGCGCCCATTATCTGTGCGTCGAACCCTGGGCCGGCATGGCCGACCTTGTAGGCTTTACCGGCGATGTCTGGGACAAGCAGGGCATATTGTGCCTGCTGCCCGGCGACAGCCGATCCTTCCGCATGGACGTGACGTTGGTGGACGTGTAACGGGCGCTTTTCAGTTTCCGTTCGCCCTGAGCGAAGTCGAAGGGCACGCCTGAACGAAGTGAAGGCACTTCGCTCCGCTCAGTGGCAGGCTTCGACTTCGCTCAGCCCGAACGGGTTTATTTATTTCGGTTAGAAAATCATCATGACCATTCCATCCCGCCGCACCTTCGCGATCATTTCCCACCCGGACGCCGGCAAAACCACGCTCACCGAAAAGCTGCTGCTGGAAGGCGGCGCCATCCATCTCGCGGGCGAAGTCAAGGCGCGCGGCGCGAACCGCCGCGCCCGCTCCGACTGGATGAAGATCGAGCAGCAGCGCGGCATCTCCGTCACCTCCTCGGTCATGACGTTCGAACGCACCCGCGATGGCGAGACGATCACCTTCAACCTGCTCGACACGCCGGGCCATGAAGATTTTTCGGAAGACACCTATCGCACCCTGACCGCCGTCGATTCCGCCGTCATGGTGATCGACGCCGCCAAGGGGATCGAGCCGCAGACCCGCAAGCTGTTCGAAGTCTGCCGCCTGCGCAACGTCCCCATCATCACCTTCGTCAACAAGGTCGATCGCGAAGGCCGCGAAACCTTCGGCCTGCTGGACGAGGTCGCCGACCAGCTCCAGCTCGACGTCTGCCCGATGAGCTGGCCCGCCGGCATGGGCGGCGAGTTCGAAGGTATCTACGACTTCGCCACCAACCGCCTGATGCAGCCCACCGGCCCGTCCAAGGAATTTGACGGCACCCGCCACCAGTTCAGCGGCCTGGACGATCCGAAACTGGCCGATCATCTCTCGCCCCACGCGCTGGAAAAACTGCGCGAGGAAGCCGAACTGGCGCAGGGCGGCTATGCCCATTTCGATCTCGACCGCTATCGCGCAGGCGACCTGACCCCGGTCTATTTCGGGTCCGCATTGAAGCTGTTCGGCGTCACCGAACTGATCGACGCGCTCGGCCAGCACGCCCCGCCGCCGCGCGCCCAACCGGCCGAACCCGCCGCGATCGAGCCGGAAAACAACGAAGTCACCGGCTTCATCTTCAAGGTGCAGGCCAATATGGACCCGATGCACCGCGACCGCATCGCCTTCATGCGCCTCGTCTCGGGCAAGTTCAAACGCGGCATGAAGCTGACCCCCAGCGGATCGGGCAAGCCGCTCGCCGTCCACTCACCGATCCTCTTCTTCGCGCAGGACCGCGAACTGGCGGACGAAGCCTTTCCCGGCGACATCATCGGCATCCCCAATCATGGCGCGCTGCGCGTGGGCGACACCCTGTCCGAAAAGCCCGGCCTGCGCTTCACCGGCCTGCCCAATTTCGCACCCGAAATCCTGCGCCGCGTCCAGCTCAAAGACCCGACCAAGACCAAGCAATTGCGCAAGGCGCTGGACGACCTGTCCGAAGAGGGCGTGATCCAGGTCTTCTATCCCGAAATCGGCAGCAACTGGATCGTTGGCGTCGTCGGCCAGCTTCAGCTCGAAGTGCTGATTTCCCGCCTGGAGGCCGAATATAAGGTCGCAGCAGGCCTCGAACAGTCGCCCTTCGACACCGCCCGCTGGATCAGCGGCGACGACGCGGCGGTCAAGGAACTGGTCGGCCATAATGTCAGCAACATGGCCAAGGACCGCGACGGCAACCTCGTCTTCATGGCCCGCAGCGCGTGGGACATCGGCTACCAGCAGGAACGCCACCCCAAGGTGAAGTTCAGCGCGACGAAAGAGCGTTAAAAAACAACGTGCTCCCGCGAAGGCGGGAGCCCAGTTCCGACGGCAGAGCTGGGTTCCCGCCTTCGCGGGAACACACCACATATCTACTAGTGCACAAAAATCATGAATGGCGCCATTGCTTCTGCCCATTCACGAAAGCCATCCTATCGCTGCAACCGTCGCACTCCCTGTCTCAAACGGTGGCCCGACCTCCGCTGCACCCACGTCTTTTCCGTTCGCCCTGCGCTTGTCGAAGGGCATGGCTGAGCGAAGTCGAAGCCCGAACAGGATGTGGCGTTACGCCGCCACCCAATCCTTGCGCAGCGCCTTGCCCGCCAGCGCCATGAACAGTCCGGCGAGCAGGTAGAAGCCCAGCGCCGCGACGATCGCATAGCGCAGCGCCTCCGCCCCATAGGTCGGCGTCAGCGCATCCGACAGCGCGCCCACGCTCCACGACCCCAGCCCCAGCCCGACCAGATTGTTGATCAACAGGAAGCTCGCCGCCGCACTCGCCCGCATATGGGCGGGGACGAGATGCTGGACCGCGGTCAGCACCGGCCCCAGCCAGACATAGACCAGAGCCTGCGGGATCAGGAACAGCGCGAAGGCGAAACCGACGCTGCCCGACAGCACGCCCACCACGAACAGCGGCATCCCCACAACATAGCTGACCGCCGGCACCCAGGCATAATAGGCCTTGTCCTTGCCACCCATGGCGTCGCCCAGCCAGCCGCCCAGCAGCACGCCCGCCACCCCGCCGATCAGCAGCAATCCACCCAGAAACTGCCCCGCCCCCAATATGTCCAGGCCAAAGCTGCGCATCAGCAGGCTGGGCAGCCAGAAGGCCACGCCATAGCCGCACATCGAACTGCACGCCGCGCCCAGCGCCAGGAACCAGAAGCTGCGCTTGGCCGCCAATATGCCGAACACCGCCGACACCGGCACCGCATCGGCCGCCTGCACCGGCCGCGCCGGTTCGCGCACCACCAGCCGAAAGACCGGCGCGATCAGGATGCCCATGATCCCCACCGCGATGAACGCCGTGCGCCACTCCACCGCCTGCGCGATATAGCCGCCCAGCAGCACGCCACCGGCCGACCCCAGCGGAATGCCGAGCGAATAGATGGACAGCGCCCGCGCCCGCTGATGCGCGGGAAAATAGTCGCTGATCACGGCGTAGGAGGGCGCGACGCCGCCCGCCTCCCCCACGCCCACCCCGATGCGGAACAGGAACATCTGGGTGAAGCTGCTCGCGATCCCGCACAGCGCGGTGAAGCCGCTCCAGATGGCGAGCGACACGGTGATGACCCAGGTCCGGCTGGTCCGGTCCGCCAGCAACGCCAGCGGGATCGCCAGCGTCGAATAGAGCAAGGCAAAGGCGATCCCGCCCAGCGCGCCGAGCTGCGTATCGCTCAGCCCCAGCTCCGCCTTGATCGGCCCGGCCAGGATGCCCAGTATCTGCCGGTCGAGAAAGTTGAACGTATAGACGAGCAGCAACATCGCCAGCACGATGCCACGATAGGCGGGGGAGGCAGGCGCGGCGGCAGAGGTGGATCGGTCGGTCATAAGGCTTTCACCCATCCCCGTTCAGTTCGCGCTTGTCGAGAAGCGTTGTGCGTGGGTTCTCGACAAGCGCGAACCGAACCGGAGGGATTGGACGAGGATCAGAATTTCACCGTCCCCGTCACGAAGACCTGTCGCGGATTGCCGTAGAAGGCGGTCAGCACGCCTTCCCGGCCCAGCGTCGAGACGCCGGTGGCCGACTGATAGTTATAGCCCGACGTGATATACTGCTTGTCGGTCAGGTTCTTGCCGTGCAGCCCCAGCGAATAATGATCGTCGGCCGACATCCACACGATGCTGGCGTCCCACAGCGCATAGCCCGGCTGGTCGAGCGCCGGGATCGGCACTTCGAACTGGTGGGTCAGGCTGCGATAGGACAGGGTGGTCGACAGGTCGAGCGACCCGCCCGCCATCGCCACGCCGCCGCTCAGCGTGCCCGACACCGTCCATTTGGGCGTATTCTGGAAGGTGCGGATGTCCGAAACATCGTTCCCCGCCGGACCGATGAAGCGCTTATATTGCGCATCGACATAGCCAAGAGCGCCCACGAAGCGCAGGCTGGACCCGGCCCCGGCGAAGTCGCGCGCCAGCAGGGCGTTGGCTTCCGCCTCGATCCCCTTGATATGTGCCTTGGCCGCATTGGTGGTGATGCCGCAGAAGCTCTGCACCCCGCCCACGGTGCAGCCAACCGATCCGGGAATCTGCACGTCGCTATAGTTGGCGTAGAAACCCGCGACGCTCAGGCTCAGGCGGCGGTCGAACAACGACCCCTTATAGCCGACTTCATAGCTGTCGACCTTTTCCGGGTCGAAGGAGAGGAAGTCGTATATTTCCTGATAGCTGCGCACCCCGTCGCCATTGCTGTCCGGCGCCGACGTGCCCGATCCGCGCGGGTCGAAGCCGCCGCCCTTGAACCCCTTGGAGTAGGAGGCATAGACCATCTGGTCGGGCGCGGGCTTGTAGCTCAGCGACGCGCGCGGCGTGAATTCCTTGAAGGTGCGGTCGCCGCGGAAATTGGTCGCGGTGGCGATCACGATCGGGGCGGCGCCGCCAAATTCCGGCGAGGTGCCGCTAATGCGGTTTTGCTTGAGGATATAGGCCGAGCGCTTGTCGTTGGTGTAGCGCCCCCCGACCGACAGGCTGATCTGGTCGGTGAAGTCGAAGGTGAAGTCGCCGAACACCGACCAGGTGTCGGTCCGCACATCGCCCGCCGTATAGCCATTCAACCCCGGCAGGCCGATGGTTGCGCCCGTCAGGCCCAGCAGCACGTCGAAGGACGTCGCCGCCTTCGCGTCGAGATAATAGAAGCCCAGCAGCCCCTTCACCCGGTCGCTTTCATAGAGAAGCTGCCATTCCTGGCTCAGTTGCTCGTTGCGATAGACGGCCGGCACGTCGACATCGACCGCGGGCAGCGCGTCGAAATCGATTGGCGTGAAGCTGGTATCCTTGCGCCAGGCGCTGATCGACCGCAGCGTGAAATGATCGGATAGTTCGGCGGTAATGTTCATCGCCAGCCCATAGGCCTTCACATCCTGCTTGGGATTGTTGAGGCCGGCGCGGGTATCATAGACGTCGTCCAGCACCGGCGCGCCGGAAATAAGGCCGGGGATCAGCCGATGGCCGTTGCGGGCATTGGACTTGTCGCGGGTATAGTCGCCCGAGATGCGGATCAGCACCGGCTGGCCGTTGCCGCCAATCTCCAGCGTGCCGCGCCCGGCCCAGACATCCTTGTTGTAATTCTCGATGCCCAGCGTGAGATTGTCGCCGAAGCCGCCGCGCGACAGCCGCGCCACCGACCCGCCGACGCGGATCAGGTCGCTGATCGGCGTGCTGACGGTCAGGACGCCGTCGGCCTGGTCATAGCTGCCATAGGTGCCGCGCAGCTTGAGCGAGAACTGGTCGGGCAGCGACCTGGTGACATATTTGATCGCCCCGCCGATCGTGTTGCGGCCATAAAGCGTACCCTGCGGCCCGCGCAGCACTTCGATCCGCTCGACATCGTAGATATCCAGCACCGACGCCTGCGGGCGGTTGAGATAGACGTCGTCCAGATAGAGGCCGATCCCCGCCTCGAACCCCGGCACCGGGTCCTGCTGGCCCACGCCGCGGATGAAGGCGGTCAGCGTCGAATTGGTGCCGCGCGAATTTTCCAGCGTGGTGTTGGGGGTGACGTTGGAAATGTCGGTAATGTCGATCGCGCCGCTGCGCTCCAGCGTCTCGCCCGAAAAGGCGCTGACGGCGATCGGCACGCTCAGCAGGCTTTCCTCGCGGCGGCGGGCGGTGACGACGATGTCGGTGCCCGTATCGGCAGCCGGCGCGCTGTCCTGCGCCAGCGCCGGCAGCGCGACGCAGCCGCTCCAGGCGACGGACGCCAGGGCAAGAGCGCGGATGGTCTGATGGGCCTTCATGGGCTGTCCTCTCCTGAAAAAAACGCGCCCGGTTCACCGGGTCGCTCCTGTCTTGCCCGATTCGATAATGAAAGTTGAACCATCTTTCAACTTCAAATAAGAGGTCTGTGACGAGAGCATCGCGATGCGGCAAAAAGAACACAGGATTACGGGAGAGGGCATGACCGAAAACGGCAAGGCGGCAGACGGCGTCAAGGACGACAAGACGCCGCGCACTGCCCGCGGCGAACGCACCCGCCGCGCCCTGCTGTCGGCGGCGGCGGCGGAATTTGGCGAAAAGGGTTTCCATGACGGGTCGATCAGCGGCATCACCCGCCGCGCGGGGTGCGCGCTGGGCAGTTTCTATACCTATTTCGACACCAAGGACGACATCTTCCGCGCGCTGGTGGCCGACATGTCGGGGCAGGTGCGCGACTATGTGTCCCCCCGCATCGCCACCGCGCGCGACGGCATCGACGCCGAACGCATCGGCCTGTTGAGCTTCCTGGAGTTCGCGCGCGCGCACAAGGAAATCTACCGCATCATCGACGAGGCCGAATTTGTCGATCAGGCCGCCTATCGCGCCCATTATGAAAATACCGCCAGCCGCATGGCCGGACGGCTGCGCGCGGCCGCGGACAAGGGCGACGTCCGCGCCGACGTGGAGGAGGTCCATGCCTGGGCGATCATGGGGATGAACGTGTTTCTGGGACTCCGCTACGGCGTGTGGGACGACAGCCGTCCGGCCGATGAGATCGCCGCGATCGCCAATGCGCTGGTGGAAAAGGGGATCGGCCCACAACGCTGACGAATCCACCGTCCGTCGCGCCGGCGGCCCGGATCGGCGCGACCGTTGCAACCACCCGCCACGTTCAGGACTCCTTCCCTTGGTGCAACATCAAGCGAGAAGGATCATGGACTTCCCCCCGCGCGCCAGGCGCGCCAACGTCTTCATCGATGCCCATCTCAATCTGGGCGAACCGCTCTCCGCCACGCAGATCGTGCGCATCCGCGACATTTCCGAAGGCGGCGCGCGCATTCAGGGCAAATCGCCCGGCGTCGGCGCCCGCATCGTCGTCACGCGCGGCGAGACGGCGATGCCGGGCCGAGTGGTTTGGACCGCAGATCGCCATTTCGGCATGGCCTTCGACGAACCGGTCGATGTCGAATCGGTGTTGAAGGCGACCGGGCGCAAATCCCCTGACCGCCCCGTCTACGCCGCCGCCCTCACATCGGGACTGACGCAATTCCAGCGCCACACGCCACGCGGCCGAACTGCGTCTTTCGGCCTGCGCCTGGCGGAGTCGGGACGCTAGGCTATTTGCGCAGCAGGAACACCGCATGTTCGGCGAACAGGTTGGCGTTGGCGTGGGTGGTTTCCTTGTCGCCCTTCAGGAACCATTGGCCATCGATGGTCCAGCCCCGCTCCTTCACCAGCGCACGGAAATCGTCGACCGTGACATGATGGATGTTGAGCGTGTCGTACCAGGTGTCGGGCAGCAGCCGCGTCACAGGCATCCGTCCGCCCCACAGCAACGATATGCGCCCGCGCCAATGCGCGAAATTGGGGAAGGAGACGAACGCCTGACGGCCGATGCGCAGCAATTCCTCCACCACCAGATCGGGGCGCCGCGTGGTCTGCAACGTCTGGCTCAGTATCGCATAGTCGAAACTGGCGTCGGGATAATAGCCAAGATCGGCGTCGGCGTCGCCCTGCACCACCGACAGGCCTCGCGCCACGGCGGCGGCGACATTCGACCCGTCAATCTCCAGCCCGCGCGCATCCACCTGGGCATTGTCGCGCAGGGCCGCCATCAGCGCGCCGTCGCCGCAACCCACGTCCAGCACGCGCGCGCCCTGCCGCACCGTCCGCGCGATCAGGGCGAGGTCCGGCCGCAAAGTCTCGCTCATGCCCGCCCGCCCTTCAGGAAGCCGTCCACGACCCGGTTGAGTTCGGGGCATTCCAGCAGGAATGCGTCATGGCCGAACGGGCTGGACAGTTCGACGAAACTGGCCTGCGCGCCCGACGCATTGAGCGCATGGACGATGATCCGCGATTCGGCGGTGGGATAAAGCCAGTCCGTATCGAAACTGACGAGGCAGAAGCGCGCCTTGGTGGCGGCGAACGCCTTGGCCAGCGATCCGCCATGATCGTCGGCGATGTCGTAATAATCCATCGCGCGGGTGATGTAGAGATAGGAGTTGGCGTCGAACCGCTCGACGAAACTCAGCCCCTGATGGCGCAGATAGCTTTCCACCTGGAAATCGGCGTCGAAGCCGAAGGTCTTGGCCCCATTGGGATTTTCCGGCCGCCCCTGCAATCGGCGCCCGAATTTCTCGGTCAGCCCGGCTTCCGACAGATAGGTGATGTGCGCGGCCATGCGCGCCACGGCCAGCCCCGCGCTCGGCACCTGCCCATCGGCATAATAGTCGCCGCCGCGCCAGTGCGGATCGGCCATGATCGCCTGCCGCCCGACCTCGTGAAAGGCGATATTCTGCGCACTGTGCCGCGCGGTCGAGGCGATCACGATGCAGCTTTCGACCCGGTCGGGAAACAGCGTGGGCCAGGTCAGCGCCTGCATCCCGCCCATGGAACCGCCGATGACAGCCGCCAATCGGTCCACCCCCAGATGGTCCAGCAACGCCGCCTGCGCCCGCACCATGTCGGCGATGGTCAGCACCGGAAAACGCATGGCGTGCGGGTCGCCGGTCGCCGAATCGATGCTGGCCGGGCCGGAAGAGCCCATGCAACTGCCGATGACGTTGGAGCAGATAATGAAATGGCGCGCCGGATCGACCGGCTTGCCTGCGCCCACCAGCCGCCACCACCAGCCCGGCTTGCCGGTGACGGGATGATCCGACGCGACATATTGATCGCCGGTCAGCGCATGGCAGATCAGGATGACGTTGGACTTGTCCGCATTCATCGCGCCATAGGTTTCATAGGCGATGTCGACCGGGCCAAGGCTGGCGCCGCTGGAAAGGTGGAGCGGACCGGCCAGGCGGACCTGCCGGCGCAGGCCGAAACGGCTGTCTTCGCTGATGGGAACGCTGGCCATGACCAGAGCGGCGCTAGGACCGCGACCCGGCCCTGTCAATCGGAGCGGTTGATCTTGCGCGGCGGGGCGTGGATAGGTGGGTGGCCGAATGTCGGTTTTTTTGGCTCTCTGCCGTCTTCAAAAAAAAGCTGAAGGGATGGCCGATTTGGGTGGTTAGGAGACCATCGGCTTTAGGTCTAAGAAATCCGAAAGCAGACTTAAATCCCGCGCGGCCATACTATCTGGCCAACTGTTCCGAGCAGCGCCAGCACTATTAAAAGTGCAAGCAGTGACGCCACCGCCCAAAATCTGAACGGTTCTTCCATCCGTCGGCCAGACAACGTGATCCCAAAATACGGCCATTCCATTTTGCCATTTCTGAAGCCCGTGATGAGCAGCCAAATGAACAACACGGTGATGCTTCCGGTGATGATCGGCCCATAGATATTCTCACTCATACGGCGTAAACTGCATCCTGAACGCGATAGACGCAATGTCTGCTTGTGATGATGACACCGCAGCGATCAAATGGCTGGCTTTGGTCGCCTCAAGACATCTCCCTCCTGAACGGAAGCAAAAAAGTCCGGCTTCGATCGCGCCAGACCAGCGGCTTCGCCATCGCCGATGCGCCGTTTCAACAGGCTTCCAATGTAGGATAATCTCTGGTCTATCCTGATAAATGGAACCGCTTTTCCGCGCCTACGCACCCCCCGGCTACCGCGCCCTTGCCCACAGGACGCGCGACCGGCGCGTCACCGGCGCGCAACACGCGCGCGAGAGTGACCCGCCAGTTACTTTGGCGAGGCTTTGGGGGAGCTTCGCGGAAGCTTCGCAGTCGCTTTTTGCCCGAAATACCCCACGACGGTGTGAACTTCGCTTTTGGTGCGCCGAAAAGGCGACATGGTCTGCCACTTTGCCTTTGGCGCGGAAGCCGCTAAAGCCGCGCCCCATGACAGAGACTATTGCGAACCCCGCTACAAAACCTGCCCCCAAGGACTGGATTCTCGGCATTTCCGCCTATGTGCCGGGCAAGGCCGCGGCCGACGATGGCCGGCCGTTGATCAAGCTCTCGGCCAATGAAAATCCGCTGGGCACCGGTGCGGCAGCGCGTGCTGCCCTCGTCGCCGCCACCGCCGACCTCGCCACCTATCCCGATCCGGGCGCGACGAAGCTGCGCGAGGCGATCGGCGCGGTCCATGGGCTCGATCCCGAACGGATCATCTATGGCACCGGCTCGGACGAACTGCTGCACATCGCCGCCTCCGCCTATGCCGGGCCGGGCGACGAGATTCTCTATGTCCGCTATGGCTTTGCCGTCTATGACATAGCCGCGCGGCGCGTCGGCGCGACCCCGGTGATCGCGCCGGACAAGGATTACGCCACCGACGTCGATGCGCTGCTCGCCGCGGTGACGGACAAGACCAGGGTGGTCTTCCTCGCCAACCCCAATAATCCGACCGGCACCATGACCAGCCGCGAAGAGATCGCCCGCCTCCACGCCGGGCTGCGGCCCGATATCCTGTTCGTCCTCGACCAGGCCTATGCCGAATATCTGGACGCGGACGAGGATGATGGCGGCCTCGAACTGGCCAGGAGCGCATCGAACATCTTCGTCACCCGCACCTTCTCCAAAATCCACGGCCTGGCGGCCGAACGGATCGGCTGGGGCTATGCCAGTGCGGATGTGATCGACATCCTCCACCGCATTCGTGCGCCGTTCAATGTGACGACGGCCGGACAGGCTGCCGCCGTCGCGGCGATCAACGACAGCGAATGGGTCGCGTTCAGCCGCACCCACACCGCCCGATGGCGCGAATGGCTGGCGGGTGAGGTTGCGGCCCTGTCCAACCACGGCCTGCGCGTCGTGCCGAGCAAGACCAATTTCCTGCTGATCCTGTTCGACGGCAAGCTGACCGCCGAAGCGGCGATGAAGGGGCTGTGGGACGAAGGCTATGCCACCCGCTGGCTGCCGGGGCAGGGCCTGCCCAACGGCCTGCGCATCACCATCGGCACCAAGGCGCAGACCCGCGCCGTCGCGGCCAAGCTGCGCGCCATGGCGGAGGCGGCCTGACGCAATGCTGCCCTTCGCCCGCGTCACCATCATCGGCCTGGGGCTGATCGGCTCCTCGCTCGCCCGCGCGATCCGGGCGGACATGCCGACCGTGCGCGTCACCGGCCATGACGCCGACCCGGCGGTGCGCGACATCGCCCGGCGGATCGACCTGTGCGACGACATCACCGACACGGCCGGGGCATCGGTGACGGATGCCGATCTGGTGGTGCTGTGCGTGCCGGTCCGCGCCATGGGCGCAGCGGCGGCAGAGATTGCCGACGACCTGCCCGCCGATGCGATCGTCAGCGATGTGGGGTCGTGCAAGGCCGACGTGCTGGCGCAGTTGAGCGCCGCGCTGCCGGGGCGGACGATCATCCCGGCGCATCCGGTCGCGGGGACCGAGAATAGCGGACCGGAAGCGGGCTTCGCCACCCTGTTCAAGGGCCGCTGGTGCATCGTCACCCCGCCCGCCGAGGCCGATCCGGCTGCTGTGGAGCGCGTCGCCGAACTGTGGCGGCGGGTCGGCGCGGACGTGGAGACGATGGACCCGGCGCATCATGATCTGGTGCTGGCGGTGACCAGCCATCTGCCGCATCTGATCGCCTATACCATCGTCGGCACGGCCAGCGACCTGGAGAATGTCACCCAGTCCGAGGTCATCAAATATTCGGCGGGCGGTTTCCGCGACTTCACCCGCATCGCCGCATCGGACCCGACCATGTGGCGCGACGTCTTCCTGGCGAACAAGGATGCCGTGCTGGAAATGCTCCAGCGCTTTTCGGAGGATCTGTCAGCCTTGCAGCGGGCGATCCGCTGGAATGACGGCGACGCGCTGTTCAACCTTTTCACCCGCACCCGCGCGATTCGCCGGTCGATCATCGAACAGGGCCAGGACGACGCCAAGCCCGACTTCGGCCGATCTCACTGATCGAGCGCTGAAGGGGGGTTCAGGGCATTGATCGCGGCATGGACCTGCCGCTCGGCTTCCCGGCGGTCGAGGCCGACGGGCACGATCTCCCCCACCTTGTAGGTGATGACGCCCGGCCGCTTCAGGAACTTGCCGCGCGGCGACACCCGGCCGCTGTCGATGGCGATCGGCACGACCGGCAGGCCGAGCAGGCTGTAGAGGCCCGCGAAACCGGCCCGCAGCGGCGGCGCCTCGCCATGGGGGACACGGGTGCCTTCGGGGAAGAGGCAGAGCGGCCGGCCCTGTGCGATCCGGTCTTTCGCCGCGGCGCGCAGCACGCGCAGCGCACTCGCCCCGGCCGCCCGTTCGATCGGGATCAGTCCGTACAGGCGGGCAATCCGGCCCCAGAGCGGAATGTCGAACAGTTCCCGCTTTGCGCCAATTGCGGGGCGGTCGAGGAGGCACAGCACATCGATCGTCTCGAACATCGATTCATGCTTGATGATATAGAGATAGGCGCCGAGCGGCAGATCACCCTCCACCCGCACCGTCTGGCCCAGCAGCCAGCGCGCGCAACTGCGATGATAGCGACTCCAGCCTGTCGCAATCCGCTGCACCATCATCGGGGTGACCGAACCCAGAGCCATCGCGGTCAGCACGAAGACCAGGCTGCCGACATAGAAAGCCAGCATGAAGAAGAGAGAACGCAGCGCGGTCAGCATGGATATCCTTCAGATGCCGATCAGCGCAGCGATGCGGCGGAGCAGATATTTATTATATTCCCGCGCCAATATGGTGAGGCTGGGGCGGCTGGGCACTGCGTCATAGACGATCGTGATCTTCCCGCCCGGCAGCGCCTGCCGCAGTTCCAGCGCGGCGCGGCGCATATGCCAGTCGGTGGTGATGAGGCGCACGGTCTTGTAATCGCGCCGTTCCAGCCAGCGCGCGGTTTCCAGCCCGTTGGAGCGGGTGTCGATCGCCTCACGGCCCAGCGTGATGCAGCAGCTGAACAGCGCTTCGGGCGTCTTATACTCCGCCGCCAGCTCGACAGGGCGAACCGATCGATCGACCCCGGAGATCAGCATCCGTTTGGCCGCGCCGCCCTGCAACAGCGCGATTCCGCGATCGATGCGGCCGGCGCCGCCCGTCAGCACCACGATCGCATCGGTTCGACGACCATCGAGCGGCTGGGGCAAAAGAACCGCGAACCAGACGAAGCCCAGCATCCAGGCCAGCAGCGTGACCGCCAGGAAGCGGACGATCACAGCGCCCGGCCCAGCGCGCGCAGCACGGTCCAGCGCGCCGTGAGAGTCGCCAAGATGACGCCGAAGATCGGCAGCGCCGCCAGCAACAGCCAGCCACGCGGGTCGAGACTGATCGCGCCGACGACATCCGATCCGGTCGCCGACAGCCGCAGGCCGATCAGCAGGATGACGAGGATCGCGAAGGAAAAGCCGAGCGCGCCGCCCATCAGCGCGTCGAGGCCGATGCGGCGCTGGAACAGGCGGGCGATCTGTACGTCGGTCGACCCCATCAGGTGCAGCACATCGATCGTGCCGCGATGGCTGTCATGCGCCCCCCGCGCCGCCAGCACCACCACCGCGCCGGTCGCCAGGATCATCAGCAGCACGACCCCGGCGGCCAGCCATCCCAATGCCGTCAGCAGCCCGGCGAGCGGCAGGAGAAAGGCGGCATGGGGTTCGATCCGCAGCTTGGGCGACAGGCCGCCGAGCAGGCGGCGCAGGCGATCGAGCTTGGCATCGCTGTCGCCGGGCGTGAGCATGACGTCGATCAGCGCCGGGACCGGCAGGTCGCCGCTGGTCGCCGCCTCCCCCAGCCAGGGACGCAACTGATCGGCGAGCTTGGCCGGATCGACCGGATCGGCGGCTCGCACGCCATCGGCACCGCGCAACGCCTGCAGGGTCCGCGCGGCTAGCTGGCCGCGCGCCTGTGCGTCGGCCTCCACCACCTGCACGCTGGCACGGCCGGCCAAGTCGGCGCTCATCGACCGGACGGCGGCGCCAAGGCCCAGGCCGGCGGCGGCGGCCAGCACGGTCAGGAACATCATGATCGCGATGATCCAGGGCATCGGCCCCGCCAGCCGTCCCCCCGGCAGCAGGCGATGGCGCGCGGCGGCAGCGGCCTTGCGATCGGCGCGGGCCGCCATCACGGCGTGTCCTGCGGCGGGCGGGGCGGATAGCGCAGCGATCCGGTCGGGTCGGCAAGCCGCCCCTTGTCCAGCCGCATCATCTGCGCGCCCGACACCTGCGCGATCAGAGGCAGGTCATGGGTGGCGACGACGACGGTGGTGCCGAGGCGATTGAGCGCTTCGAACAGGGTCATGAGGCGACGGGCCATGTCGGCGTCGACGTTGCCAGTCGGCTCGTCCGCAACCAGTATTTCCGGGCGACCGATCACCGCGCGGGCGATGGCGACGCGCTGCTGCTCCCCGCCCGACAGGGTGGCGGGGCGCGCCTGGCCACGATCGCCCAGCCCGACCCAGTTCAGCATCTCCACCACGGGGGCGTCGATCTCCCCTTCTTCCATCCCAGAAACCCGCAGCGGCAGGGCGATATTGTCATAGGCGGACAGATGGGGGACGAGGCGGAAATCCTGGAACACCACGCCGATGCGGCGGCGGAAGCCGGGCAGGCGCTTACGGGGAAGCGTCACCACATCCTCCCCGAACAGGCGGATGACGCCACGGCTCGGCCGCTGTGCGAGATAGAGCAATTTGAGCAGCGAGGTCTTGCCCGCGCCCGATGCGCCGGTCAGGAAATAGAAGCCGCCGCCCGCAAGCGAGAAGCTGACGTCGGACAGCGTCTCGCTGTCCAGACCATAGCGCAGGCCGACATTTTCGAACTGGACGATGGCCGACATGTCTTGAAATATCGCGCCGTCGCGCTCCCTGCGTATCGAAGCATCAGCCATGGCACAGCGGGCGGCCCGCCGTAAAGCCCGCGCCGCATATCGCCGCGAGTCGCGGTCGAATCACACCAGCTGTCGTTGACCGCTTGCGCGCGAGTCCCTGCCATGCCTATGAAGCATCATGATCCTGGTGTGCCCCAATTGCGCGACGCGCTATGTCGTGCCGGACAGTGCTGTTGGTACGAGCGGCCGCCAGGTCCGCTGCGCCGCGTGCAAGCATAGCTGGTTCCAGGAACCGCCTGCCCTGCCGGAACGCGACACGCCGCCGGTTCCGGTCGCCGCGCCTATTGCGCCTGCGCCGGTTCCTCCAGCGCCGCCGCCTGTCGTTGCGCCCCCACCGCCAGTGGTCGATCCGGGCATGGCTGCGGTTGCGCCTCCGGCAATCGAGGACGCGCCCCCTGCGGAGGAAGCGCCCCCGGTCGCGGCCCCGGCGGACAATCGGTTCGACGACATCTATGCCGGTGCGCCGACCGATCCGGTCGAGGAAAGCCGCTTCGTCCCTGCGCCGCCGTTCAAGGCGCGGCGCAATCCGCTCAAGCTATGGACCTATGCCGCCATCGGCTTCTGCCTGCTCGTCGCGGCGGCGGGTGGCGCCTTCTTCTATTTCGGGCCACCGGCCTGGATGGTGTCGATGGGGCTGGTCGGCGAAGAGGGCGATCCGGACCTGCTCTTCTACCTGTCCAAGCCTGCCGAGCGGCGCAAGCTGCCGACCGGGGAGGAATATTTCGCCTTCGGAGCGCGGATAGTGAACAGCGGGACGCAGGCATTGCCGGTGCCGCCGGTGCTGGTACAGCTGCGCGACCGGCAGAACCGGCTGGTGTTCAGCTGGACCACCAAGGCGGACAAGAGCCGGCTGAAGCCCGGCGAAGAGGCGTCGATCAACGAGAGCCGGATCGACATTCCCAAAAATGCCGAGAATCTCTCGCTAACCTTCGTTCAGTAAGGCGAGTTGGCAGCAAGGCAGGCGGCCGACTTCCGCCCGCCCCTGCCCTTGCAACGTCGATCAGGGGTAGCTGACCGTCTTTGGGCGGCCCTGCGGGATGGGGATATACTCCTGGTCGTCGCCGGGGATGAGGGGGAAGCGCATCGCTTCCCAATCCTCGCGCGCCTGCATCAGCCGGTCCTGGGTCGAGGAGACGAAGTTCCACCAGACATGGCGTGGGCTTGTGAAGGCCTCCCCGCCGCATAACACCACCCGGCCGCCATCGACGCTCATCAATGTGGCGGATGTGCCGGGGCGCAGGACGTAGAGCGTCTGGGGCACGAGCATCAGGCCGTCGAGCATGGCGTCGCCGCCAGAGACGTAAATGGCGCGCTCGTCGGCGGACGGATCGATGGCGATGCGGCCGCCCGGCGAGAGCTGGATATCGGCATAGATGGTCTGGGCATAGGTCGTGACCGGCGAGGTTTCGCCCCAGAGCGACCCCATGATGACGCGCGCGCGCACATGGCCGTCGTCGATCACCGGCATGCCGCCTTCGCCGACATGCTCGAACGCCGGGTCCATCTCCTCATAACGGTCGGGCAAGGCGAGCCAGGTCTGGATCGCCGACAGCTTCGATTCCTTGGCCCGGTCTGCGTCGGGCGAACGCTCCGAATGGACGATGCCCTTGCCCGCGGTCATCAGGTTGACCGCGCCCGCCTCGATCAGTTGCTCGGTGCCCAGCGAATCGCGGTGCAGGAAGGCGCCTTCGTACATATAGGTGACGGTGGCGAGGTTGATGTGCGGGTGCGGGCGCACGTCGATGCCCTGCCCCGCGCCGATCTTCGCTGGCCCCGCCTGGTCGAAGAAGATGAATGGGCCGACCATGGTGCGGCCCTGGACCGGGAGCGAGCGATGCACCCGGAAATCGCCCAGATTATGGCTGGTGGGGGTGATCGTCTGAAGGATGAGGTCGTCTGCGGTCATGGGGCGTCCAGTTCGGGATAATGGCGGAAGACATCCTCCTGGCTAAAGGGCAACCGCCGGTCGCTGGACAGATAGTCCTGCAATTCGGGCAAGGCCACAACCCTGTCGTGCAGCGCGGCCAGTTCGGGATAATCCGGCATCAGCGTCGCCATGCGCCGGGGGAAGGCATAGCGAAGGCCGGCGACCAGGTGGAACAGCGACAGATCGGCATAGCTCCAGCGCGCGCCCGCCAGCCAGTCGCCGACTTCGGATTTCAGGGCATATTCGAAATAGTCGAGAAATTTGGGAATGCGCTGGTCGCGAAAGCCATGCGCGCGACGCAGCGATTCGGCCTTCTGATCTTCATAATAGAGATCAACGCCGATCGGATGATGGACGTCATGCGCATCCGCCACCAGATCCATGATGGTGAGCTGGATTTGGGCGAGCCAGTAGCGGCTCTTCATCCCCGACGGGCCGCATTCATGCCGTTCGGACAGGTAGAAGAGGATGTTGGCGGTCTGGGCGACGGTGGCGCCTTCGATGCCGAGATAGGGCGGCGCGAAGGCGGGGCCGCGGGCATGATCCGCCATGTCGGCCATCAATGCATCGGCCCCTTCTTCCCGCGCGCGGTCGCGATAGGCGATGCCGCAGGCTTCCAGCGTCAGGCGGACGAACTCGCCCCGGCCGGCTATGGTGGGCCAGTACCAGAAATCATAGGCCATGGACGGGCGCTCCTTGCTTGGCGAAGCAGGATGAACGCCCGGCCAATGCTAAAGTCTCATGCCTCGTCGGGTGCGCGCGCCCTGATGGCGAGGGCGTGGACCTTTTCCGCCAGCAGGTCGGCGAGCGCGGCGTTGACCAGCCGCTGGCGCGCGACGCGGTTCTGGCCGGTGAAGCGATCGGACACGATCTCCACGGTGAAATGGCTTTCGCCCGATCCGTCATGGCCGGCATGGCCGCGATGCTTTTCGCTGTCGTCGATGACGGCGAGATGGTCCGGCGACAGGGCGGCGCGCAGCCGCGCCTCGATTTCGGTGGCAACGGGGCCTTTGAGGTCTGTGGTCATATTTCCTATATAGGTCGCTTTGCCAGCCAGATCATCAGGACAATCTTGAGCAGCGATCCTTTCTCGACCCGTCGTTTCAACCGCTTCCATGGCCGGGTGGAGGGCGACCGGCCCTGCGCCGCGCCCGGATGCCCGGAACCCGGCGAGTTCCGCGCGCCCCCGGCAGACGGCAGTGCCCGGCCGGGCGATGCAGGGCCGCGCTGGCGCTGGTTCTGCCTGGAGCATGTCAAGGCGTTCAACCAGGGCTATAATTTCTTCACCGGCATGACCCCGGACGAGATCGCCGCGGCGCAGCGCCCCTATGCCGGCTGGGAACGGGAGACGCGCGCCTTTTCCGCCCATGCGCATAGCCCGTCACCCAAATGGGCGGATTTCGTCGATCCGCTCGATGCGATCGGGGCCAAGTTCAGGGAGCGCATGGCCAAGGCGCGGGCCGACGCACAGGTGCGGCAGGACGGCAAGTTCCTGTCGGGCGAGGATCGCAAGGCGCTGTCGGTCATGGGGCTGGAGATCGACGCCGACCGCAAGGCGCTGCGCACCCGCTATACCGCGTTGCTGCGCCGCTATCATCCCGACCATAATGGGGGCGATCGCACCCATGAAAGCGCCTTGCAGGCGGTGATCGAAGCCTATGCCCATCTGCGCAAAGCCGCCGCTTTTGCGTGATTGCCGGCCGGAACTTCACGAATTGCGCGCATATCGCATATGGCAAATGCAGCAGGATGCCGACGATGGGAAAGAGCCGGTGCGAGCATAGCAGCGAGCGGGCGTGTAGGACAGCGCGCCCCTTGCCCAAGTCCGGTCGGCCTGCCATAGCGCCCGGCCCTAATCCCCCGGAGACTGACCATGCAGGACGTGCCGCGCGCGCTGGGCCTCGATTTCGGCACGACCAACAGCGTCGCCGCGTTGGCGGGCGGCGCGGAGTCGCGGCTGGTGGAATTTGCCGGACGGCACGCAACCGGCGCGGTGTTCCGGTCGGCGCTGTGCTTCTGGCATGACGAGGCGGTCAAGGGCGGCATGGCGCATGAAGCGGGGCCATGGGCGATCGCCGAATATATGGAATATCCCGAGGACAGCCGGTTCCTGCAAAGCTTCAAGTCGGTGGCGGCCAGCCCGATCTTCGAAACCGCCAATATATTCGAGAAGCGGTTCCGCTTCGAGGAACTGGGCCAGATGTTCCTCAAGCGCATGATCGCTCATGCGGGCGGGTCGCTCGACAACAGGCCCGAACGGATCGTGGTCGGGCGGCCGGTCGAATATGCCGGATCGCGGCCGGACGAAGCGCTGGCGCGCAAGCGGTATGACGCGATGTTCGCCGGGTTCGGCACCGAGGTTCATTATGTATACGAGCCGCTGGGCGCGGCGTTCAGCTATGCCAGCCGGCTGACCGAGGCGGCGACGATCCTGGTCGCGGACTTTGGCGGTGGCACCAGCGACTTTTCGCTGGTCCGGGTCGAGGCGCCGGGTGCGGCGCGGCGCTGCGTGCCTCTCGGATCGACCGGTATCGGGCTGGCGGGCGACCGGTTCGACTATCGCATCCTTGACCATCTGGTGCTGCCGATGCTGGGCAAGGGCAGCAGTTACCAGAGTTTCGGCAAGGAACTGGAGATACCGCGCAGCTATTTCGCCGATTTCGCCGACTGGTCGCGCCTCGCCCTGATGCGCAACCGGCGGACGATGGACGAACTGGCGCGGTTGCAGAAGACGGCGAAGGAGCCGACCGCGATCGGGCGGATGATGACCGTGATCGAAAAGGAGCTGGCCTATCCGCTCTATGATGCGGTCGGTGCGCTGAAACGCGCATTGTCGGAACAGGAGGAGGCCATGTTCCGCTTTTCGGGCGGCGGGCTGGAGATCGAGCAGGCAGTGACGCGCGCCGATTTCGAACGCTGGATCGCGCCCGACATCGCCCGGATCGAGGAAACGGTGGACAAGGCGCTGGCCAAGGCCGATGTCGCGTCCGACAGCATCGACCGGGTGTTCATGACCGGCGGGTCGTCGCTCATTCCGGCAATCCGCGCCATTTTCCGCCGGCGGTTCGGGCAGGATCGGCTGGCGACGGGGGGCGAGCTGACCTCCATTGCGCACGGGCTGGCGCTGATAGGCGAGGAAGCCAATTTGGCGGAATGGGCAGCTTGATCCGGGCGCGCCTTGCCCCCACTCTCTCGACATCGCCTTCATGGATCGTTTAGGGCGGACATGACTCGCAGGAAGATGATGACCCGATGACCGATATTTCCAACGTCCAGCCCGACACCCGCGCCGAAACGCTGCTGGAAGCGCCCGACCGCGAAGTGGATGCGCGCGACGTCTTCGGCATCGACGTCGACATGAAGATCCCGGCCTTCAGCCAGGCCGACGAGCGTGTGCCCGACCTGGACCCCGCCTATGTGTTCGACCCGGACACCACACTGGCGATCCTGGCGGGCTTTGCGTTCAACCGGCGCGTGATGGTGCAGGGCTATCATGGCACCGGCAAGTCGAGCCATATCGAGCAGATCGCCGCGCGCCTGAAATGGCCGTGCATCCGCATCAACCTGGATGCGCATATCAGCCGTATCGATCTGGTCGGGCGCGACGCGATCGTGCTGCAGGACGGGCAGCAGGTGACGCAGTTCAAGGAAGGCTTGCTGCCCTGGGCGTTGCAGCGCCCGGTCGCTCTGGTGTTCGACGAATATGACGCCGGTCGCCCCGACGTGATGTTCGTGATCCAGCGCGTGCTGGAGACGGACGGGAAGATGACGCTGCTGGACCAGAATCGCGTGATCCGGCCGAACCCGCATTTCCGCCTGTTCGCGACTGCCAACACCGTGGGTCTGGGTGATACGACGGGCCTCTACCACGGCACGCAGCAGATCAATCAGGGCCAGATGGACCGGTGGAATCTGGTGGTGGCGCTGAACTATCTGCCCGCCGCGACCGAAGCGCAGGTGGTGCTGGCCAAGTCGGGCGAATATGATCATGAGGGCGGCCGCAAGGAAGTCGAGAATATGATCAAGGTCGCCGAACTGACGCGGCAGGGCTTCATCAACGGCGATATCTCGACCGTCATGTCGCCCCGCACCGTCATCAGCTGGGCGCAGAATGCGCTGATCTTCAAGAATGTCGGCTTCGCTTTCCGCCTGAGCTTCCTCAACAAATGCGATGAGGCCGAACGGGCGCTGGTCGCAGAATATTATCAGCGCGTGTTCGGCAAGGACTTGCCGGAAAGCGTGGCGAGCCGGGCGAACTGACCGTTCGCCCTGCTAGTGGCGCTTTTGGCACGGCAGGGAGACAAGAGATGATCGTCGTCGAACGGATCGACCCCAATGGCGGGACGGCGCACCGGATCAGCATCCGGGGGCATGAGATCGTGGCCGACATGTCGGCGCCGGACGGGCATGATGCCGGGCCGGACCCGCATGACCTCTATGATACGGCGTTGGGCGCGTGCAAGGCGATGACGATGCTCTGGTATGCGCAGCGCAACGATATTCCGTTGGAGGCTATCCATGTCGGCGTGGTTCGCGATGCGAGTCAGGAGCGCAAGGGCGTCTACAAGCTGACCACGCGCATCGCCCTGACCGGCGACATGAGCGACGAGCAGCATGACAAGCTGATCGCGGTGGCGGCAAAATGCCCGGTCCACAAGCTGATGAGCGAAGTCGAGACGCAGATCGAGACGGTTGCCGTGCCGCGCGTTGGCGAACCGGAGCGGCCATGAGCGAGGAGGCGGTGATGGAACGCAGCGGACTGCCGCTGGCCAGCGCGTTCAACCTGCGCGATTTTGGCGGTTATCCAACCATGGGCAGCCGGCGGGTGCGCCGCGGCATGTTGTACCGGTCGGGCACGATGGCGCTGCTGACGCCGGAGGACAGCGCGCAATTACGGTCGCTGGGCATCCGGGCCATCTGCGATTTTCGCCGTCCGGGCGAGCGCAAGTCGGAACCGACCAGTTGGCATGACGCGAGCGTCGATTATTATTGCCGCGATTATAGCGGGGCGACCGGCGTGCTGATGGACCTGGTGCGCGAAGACCGGACGACCGCCGCGGACATGAAGGCGGCGATGCTGGCCGTCTATCATGAGATCGCGACCGACCACGCCGAGGCCTATGCCGCGATGTTCCGGCAGATGCTGGCCGGCCACCTGCCGATCCTGATCAACTGTTCGGCGGGCAAGGACCGCACCGGCGCGGGCGCGGCAATGGTGCTGGCGGCGTTGGGCGTATCGCGCGATGTCATCATCGAAGATTATCTGCTGACCAACAGCCATGCCGACTGGACATGGCGGCTGGCGCAGGGCGAGAACCATCTGAGCCGGCTGCAACAGGCCAAGGCCGATGTGGTGGAGCCGCTGCTGATCGCCGACGCGGCCTATCTGGAGGCGCTGTTCGCGCAGTTCGACGCGATGCATGGCGGCATCGATGGCTATTTGCGCGATGTGCTGGGCGTGGGTGCGGCCGAGCGGGTAGCGCTGCGCGAGGCCTTGCTGATTCCATGACCGAACGCTCCCCCATCGACGCCTTCAAGGATGTGCTGTCCGGCGCGGCGCGGGCGATGGCGCGCGACGCCGAGGTCGAGGTCGCCTTCACCGCCGATACGCCCCATGCCGTGGGCAAGGCGATCAAGGTGCCGACGCCCAGCCGCGCCCTCCCCGCCGATCAGGTGGCGCTGGCGCGCGGTTTCGCCGACGCGTCCGCGCTCAAGCTGCGCCATCATAACGCTAGGGTCCATGCCGCCTCCGCGCCGGGCGAGGCGGTCGCGCGCGCGGTGTTCGACGCGGTCGAGCAGGCACGGGTCGAAGCGATCGGCGCGCGGGCGATGGAGGGCGTGCGCGCCAACCTCAACCATGCGCTGGACCTGCGGCTGAAGTCCGATGCGATCCGCCGGGCGCGGTCGGCCGACGAGGTGCCGCTGTCCACTGCATTGGCGTTGAAGGTGCGCGAGCGGCTGACGGGCCAGGCCATCCCCAAGGATGTGGCGGCGGGCGTGGCGATGGTCGACCAGTGGATCGAGGACAAAGCGGGGTCCGACCTGGATGCCCTGACCATGGCGATCGACGACCAGCGCGCCTTCCAGAAGCTCACCACCGCGATGCTGGAGCATCTGCAACTGATCGACGCCGACGTGCCGCCCGACACGGACGAGCCCGAATCGCAGGACGAAAGCGAGGACGAGGAGGACCAGCCGGAAGAGGGCGAGAGCGGCGAGGAGGAATCCGGCGACAGCGACATGAATGCCGAAGCGCGCGCCGAGGATCAGGGCGGCGACAGCGAAGAGGGCGAAACCGACTATAGCGACGAGTTCGACGCCGACAGCGACGAAGGCGCAGACGATATGGGCGAGGAAGGCATGATGCCGGTCCGCCCCAACCGGCCGATGTCCGACCTGCCGCCCGGTTTCGACTATAAGGCCTATACGCTGAAGTTCGACGAGGTCGTCAGCCCCGAAGAGCTGTGCGACGAGGATGAGCTGGTGCGGCTGCGCGGCTTCCTCGACCAACAACTGGTGAGTTTGCAGGGCGCGGTGACGAAGCTCGCCAACCGCTTGCAGCGGCGGTTGATGGCGCAACAGTCGCGGTCATGGGACTTCGACCAGGAAGAAGGGATGCTGGACGCGGCGCGGCTGGCGCGGATCGTGATCGATCCCACCCATTCGCTGTCCTACAAGATCGAGCGTGACACCGAATTTCGCGACACCGTGGTCACGCTGCTGATCGACAATAGCGGGTCGATGCGCGGGCGGCCGATCAGCATCGCGGCGATCAGCGCCGACATCATGGCGCGCACGCTGGAGCGGTGCGGGGTCAAGACAGAGATATTGGGCTTTACCACGCGGGCGTGGAAGGGCGGGCAGAGCCGCGAGGAATGGCTGGCGGCCGGGCGGCCGCCGATGCCGGGGCGGCTCAACGACCTGCGCCATATCGTCTACAAGAAGGCCGACGATCCGTGGCGGCGGGCGCGCAAGAATCTGGGCCTGATGATGCGCGAAGGGCTGCTGAAGGAGAATATCGACGGCGAGGCGCTGCTATGGGCGCATAGCCGGCTGATCGCGCGGCCCGAAGAGCGACGCATATTGATGGTGATCTCCGACGGCGCGCCGGTGGACGATTCCACCCTGTCGGTGAACAGCGGCACCTATCTGGAGCGGCATTTGCGCCAGGTGATCGACTGGATCGAGAATCGATCGCCGGTGCAACTGGTGGCGATCGGCATCGGCCATGACGTGACGCGTTACTACAGGCGGGCGGTGACGATCATGGACGCCGAACAACTGGGCGGGACCATGGTGGAGCAGCTCGCGGGTCTGTTCGACGAGGATTGAGCGATTGCTCGCCCTGAGCCCGTCGAGGGCGCGGGCTTCGAGGCTCATCCCGAACGGATGATATATTCAGGAAAGAGACTGACATGAGCGTCGCCTTCCGTCGCGAGAGCGATGACGAGCATATGGAGCCCAAGTTCGAATTGCCGATCCCGCCCGGCCCCAATTGGGTCACCGCGCGCGGACTGCGGCTGACGCGGGAGAAGGTCGAGGCGCTGGAAGCCGTCGATACCGCCGCAATGGAGGAAGAGGCCGCCAAGAAGCACAAGCGAGTGCTGCGCTACTGGCGCACGCGGCGGGCGACGGCGGAGTTGCAGGCTGCGCCCGGTGGCGACGCGGTCGCCTTCGGGACGCGGGTGACCTATCGCCTGAACCGGCAGGAAAGGACGGTGGCACTGGTCGGCGACGACGAGGCCGACCCAAATGAAGGGCGGATCAGCTTTTCCGCCCCGCTCGCCCGCGCGATGATGGATGCGGCGGTCGGCGAGAAGGTCGATTTCGCCGGTAAGAGCGAAGCGGTCGAGATCGTACAGATTGCGGTGGCCAGCGAGGCCTGATCCTTCGCTCCGGACATGAAAGAGCCCGCCGGTCTGCACCGGCGGGCTCTTTCATGGGCTTAAGGCGAATCAGACCCCGCGGGCAGCTTCGAACAGGAACCAGGCGCGCTGTTCGGCCTGGTCGGTCCAGTCGTCGACAATGCCCTCGGTCGCGTTGTCGCCCGCCTCGGTCGCGGCGGCCTTCACGGCGCGGAAGGTTTCGACCAGCGCCAGATTGTCGTCGCGCAATTCCTTGAGCATGTCTGCCGGGCCGACGAACTCGGCATCGTTATCCTTGACGGTCTGGCGCCGCGAAATATCGCCGATCGAGCGCAGGGTCACATTGCCGGTCTTGCGCACGCGCTCGGCGATCAGGTCGGTCACGCCCAATATCTCGGTCGCCTGCTCGTCGAACATCAGATGATAGTCACGGAAATGCGGACCGGAGACGTGCCAGTGGAAATTCTTGGTCTTGAGATACAGCGCATAGCTGTCCGCCAGCGCGCCGTTGAGGGCGTCGGCAACCGACTTGGTCGCATTGCTCTTGAGGTCGGTCGGGGTCTTCAGATCGGGCGCGGTCATGCACTATCCTCCTGTTCGCGAAAATGATTTCGGATATATAATGATCTCGCGCCAAGTTGGTGCCATTTTTTCAGGCAGGAAATCCCGATCAGCCTGATGCAGTGGGTCGATCAGAGCAGCCCGGTTGCGACGAGCGCCATCACGGCCCCCGCCAGCAAGAGCAGAACGCCACCGGTCCAGCGGATCGCCCGCAGCGGCAGCACCGCCAGGATGCGATCGCGCAGCAGCACGACGGGAACCAGCGCGGCGATGACGCCGATGGTGCCGCCGATGCCGGCCAGCATCGGATCGGCGGTCCGGGTGGCGATCCCCAGGATCAGGAATTGCGGCCCGTCGCCAAAGCCCAGGATGAAGAGGCCGAGCGCGGTGGTCAGGAAAGCGCCGGTCGGCCAGCCGGCCAGCGGATCGGGCGCGGAGGGCCGCCAGAACAGGCCAGCGCCCAGAAACAGGACGGACAGCGCCATGAAGAGCAGCCGGGCGTCCGCGCCCAGCATCGGCCCGATCCACGCGCCGGCAAAGGCGGAGAGGGCGGCGTTGGCAGCGGCCGCGACGACGATGCCGGCGATGATCGCGCCGTTGCGATCGTAGCGGGTGGCGAGCGCGAGAACGAGCAACTGGCTCTTGTCGCCGATTTCGCCGAGCAGGCAGCCGAGCAGGGCGATCAGCAGGGCGTCCATCCGGCGGCGCGAATCAGGCGCGCAGCGCGCGGACGGTGGCGGACGGCATCGCCGGCGGGATCATCGACACGATGTCGGCGACCGGCATGTCCTGCGCGATCGCATCGCGCATCAAGTCGAGATAGGACAGCACGATCGGACCGAGCCCGTGCAGCGACAAGGCCGATTCGAGCGTGCCCGCAAGCCCTTCGACGGCATCGAGCCGGAAGGCGCGGGCGATGTGGCGAATCTGGTCGAGTTCGTCATGCAGACGCGGCACCGACAGGTGGCCGCGCTGGTTCGCCAGCCCATCGACACGGCGCATCAGGTCCGCCAATATGGCCAGCATCGGATCATGTCGCATGGGAAAGCCCCCGTCTTGTCGCCCCGCCAACGATCATGCGCCCGATTGGTTAAAGGCGTGTAAAGCCTGTAGATCGCGGTGCGCGATGGGATGCCCAGCCTTGACATGAACCCGAATCTGCCCCATGGGCCACCGCTGAAACGGGGCGGTCCCCCTTCCACATCCGGGGGGGCAGCTTTATCTTTTTACGCAATTACGACCAGGGAATAGGGCCATGGCCAAGCCGGCAACCGTCAAGATTCGTCTCGTCAGCACGGCTGACACTGGCTTCTTCTACGTCACGAAGAAGAACCCGCGCACCAAGACCGAGAAGTTCAGCTTCCGCAAATATGACCCCGTCGTGCGCAAGCATGTCGAGTTCAAGGAAGCCAAGATCAAGTAAACCGCTGCGGGCTTCCCGCCTGCGCGTTTGATCTTTCGGTTTTCGAACAGGAAAAGGCCCGTCCCCTTGTGGGAACGGGCCTTTTCCTGTTGGTGCGGCAGGGACGATCTGCGCCGTAGCTTAGCAAAGGAAATGGGAGCGCCTTTCGGACGCCCCCACCCCAACCCCCTCCCCTGAAGGGGAGGGGCTTTTAATATGATGGCTAGTTGCCGACGGGCTGGCTATCGGTGCGGCGCACGACGATGGTCGAGGAGCGCGGCTCCTGGCCCGACACCGGCCAGTCGCCGGTGGGATGCTGGATGTTCACGAAGAAGGTCTTGAGGTCCGGCGTATAGGCAAGGCCGGTGATCTCGCAGCCCTTCGGCCCGACCAGGAAGCGCGACGACTTCTTGGTGGTCTGGTCGATGTAGAACATCGCGTTCTGGCCGAAGATTTGCTCGATCGTGCGCGAGGAATCGCCCGACGAACCGGGAACGCTGTGGTCAGTCTGGACCCACAGGCGGCCCTTGGGATCGATGCGGATGCCGTCGGGGCTGGAGAAGGTATCCCCGTTGATATTGCCTTCCAGCTTGTCGCCGAAGCCGGCCAGGCTCGGATCACCCGCCAGCAGGAAGATTTCCCAGCTGAACTTCATGGCGAGCGGCGAATTGCCCTCTTCCTTGAACTTGATGATGTGGCCGTGGCGATTGCGCGTGCGCGGATTGGCGGCATCGACGACCGCGCGGCTGCTGTTGTTGGTCAGCGTCACGAAGACGGCGCTGTTGTCGGGCGCGACCGTGATCCATTCCGGACGGTCCATGACGGTGCCGCCGGCGACGCGGGCGGCCGAGATGGTGTTGATGAGGACATCCGCCTGGTTGCGGAAGTCGACGATCGCGGGGGTCTGCGGCCCCTGGCTGACGTTGCCCGGGTCCGAAGCGCCGACGACGAGGCCGTTCTGGCCCTGGACCAACGCGCGCCATTCCCCGGTGCCGTCCGCGTTGAAGCGGGCGACATAGAGGGTGCCATGATCGAGCATGTCGCGGTTCTGGGCGCGGTTGCTGCTGCTGAAGGCGCGGTCGCAGACGAATTTGTAGATGCAGCCCGGCGTGCCGTCATGGCCCATATAGAAGGCGACGCGGCTGTTGCTGTCGGCCATATAGGCGGTGTTTTCATGGTCGAAACGGCCCAGTTCGGTGCGCTTGGTCGCGGCGTCCAGTTCCTGATAGGGATCGATTTCGACCACCCAGCCGTAATTTTCCTCCGGCTGCGACGGATCGAGATAATTGTCGGTCGTTTCCTCGCAGGTCAGATAGGTGCCCCAGGGGGTGCGGCCCGACGAGCAGTTGTTCAGCGTGCCCTTGATCGAGGTCGAGAGCAGGCCAGAGGCGCGGCCGCTGGCCCGATAGATGCTGTTGCCGGTGTAACGCTTGTTATATTTGGAGCCGGCCTTGACGCCCCACTTGCCGTCCGAGCCCTTGGCGATCTCGACGACGCCTACGCCCACGCCCGACAGGGCGATGGCGCGCTGTTCCGCCGTGGCGGTGACGGGATCGGGCTGGCCGTCCGCGAACAGGATGTTGAAGTCGGGCAGTTCGAAATTGATCGCCAGCAGGCCGCCGCTGTTCGCGTCGGTGCCGGACAGTTCATAATATTCCATGCCGTCATGGTTGCCGCCAGCCCATTTTTCGGCATCGGCCGCCGTCGGGAAGCTGCCCGAATAAGCCGTGCCGGTTTCGACCGAATCGCCGGCCTTCAGCAGGACATCGACGGTATAGCCGGCGGGCACGGTCACGGTGTCGTTCATGTTGGCGGCGACGGGCGCGAAGCTGATGCCGTAGCTGGGCGCCGGGGTCGGCGTGGGGGTGGGGGTCGGCGTCGGCGTGCTCGAATCGTCATCATCGTCGCCGCATGCGGCCAGCGTACCCAGCATGGGCAGGATCGACAGGCCGAGCAGGCCGTTCTTCAGCACGGAGCGACGGCCCGGATTGGCGGCGATGATCGCCTCCAGGCTCTGGTCGCCCATATCGATGGTGGGCTGCGCGGCGCGAGACGGCGCGCGGGCCTCGTCGGTCAGATGAGACATGGATATCTACCCCTGTAGTGTTTGCAGGGCTGTCGGCGGAACGCCGCGCCCTTGGGGCAGCGAGGTGGCAGAGCGGAATGACGGCAGGACTTCGAAACGAAGTCACGCCCATGAAAAGGATATGACAGCGCTGTGACGAAGCTGTCGGAAACGTTACAGCAGGGCGTTCACCTGCTCGACGAAGCGCAGCACCGATATCGGTTTCGACACATAGGCCTGGGCGCCGGCGGCGCGAATCCGGTCCTCGTCGCCATGCCCGGCATAGGCGGTGACCGCCATGATCGGGACCGCGGACAACCGTTCGTCCGCCTTCAGCGAAACGATCAGGTCGAGACCGCTGACATGGGGCAGGTGGATGTCGGTGATGACGAGGTCGGGCAGGAAGGCCTGCGCCTGGGCCAGGACGTCGCGCCCGTCGCGCAGCGGCAGCACCTCATGCCCGTGCGCGCGCAGCAGGTCGCAAAAAAGTTTCAGATTGAGTTCGTTGTCCTCGACAACGAGCACGCGCTTTGCCACCAGTCACCCGCGGTCCGAAAATGCCTTTGGAGCGCGCCTATAGCGGCCCCCGCCCCGAGAACCAACCATGCGACCCGATACAGCGAATGGCAAGCAGGATAGCGGCCCGGATGCCGCAACCTTGGCGCTGATGGCGCTGGGATGGACGTTGAGCGACGTCGGACGGGTCGACCGGCTGCTGTCGTTGACCGGGCTGAATGCCGATGCGCTGCGCGCGGGAATCGACAATCCGGCGATCCTGGGCGCGGTGCTGGCCTTCCTGGCCGACCATGAGCCGGACCTGATCGCCTGCGCCGAGGCGATCGACACAACCCCCGCCGCGCTGATCGCGGCGCAGGAGAGATTGAGCCGATGACCCGCCCGCTGATCATCACCGATTGCGACGAGGTGCTGCTGCACATGGTCGTGCCCTTCCGCCACTGGCTGGACGAGACGCATGACGTGCATTTCGACATGCATGAGCGCGGCTTTGGCGAGGCGCTGCGGCACAAGGACAGCGGCGCGGTGGTCGAGCGGGCGCTGGTATGGGAATTGCTGCTGGGCTTTTTCGAGACCGAGATGCACCGGCAGACGCCGATCGCGGGCGCGATCGAGACGATCCAGCGCCTGTCCCGTGTGGCAGACATCGTCGTGCTGACCAACATTACCGAGCGGCACCAGCAGCGGCGGGCCGAACAGCTGGCGTCGCATGGCCTGACCCTGCCGGTTCACTGGAACCAGGGCGGCAAGGGACCGCCGCTGGCCGCCATCGTGGCGGAGCGCCAACCCAGCGTCGCGCTGTTCATCGACGACCTGGCCGAACATCATAAGTCGGTCGCCGCCCATGCGCCGGGCGTGTGGCGGCTGCACATGGTCGGCGAACCGGAAATCGCCGCCAGCGTGGCGGACGCGACCCATGCCCATGCGCGGATCGACAGTTGGGCGGGCGCCGAACAGTGGATCACGCAGCGGCTGGCCGAAGGGCCAGCCCCCGTCGATATTGACGCAACCCAAGGAGTTAACCCATGAGCATCGAAGCCCGCCTGACCGAACTGGGCATCACCCTGCCCCAGGCCGCCGCACCCGTCGCCGCCTATGTCGCCGCGGTCGAGGCGAACGGACTGTTGCACATTTCCGGCCAGATCTCGCTGGCGCCCGACGGCCTGATGACCGGCCGGCTGGGCGAGGACAAGGAACTGGACTATGGCGTCGCCGCGGCGCGGGTGTGCGGCCTCAACCTCATCGCCCAGATGAAGGCGGCGCTGGGATCGCTCGACCGGGTCGAGCGGATCGTGAAGCTGGGCGCCTTCATCAGCAGCGCGCCAGGCTTCACCGACCAGCCCAAGGTCGCCAATGGCGCGTCCGAACTGATGGTCGAGGTGTTCGGCGAGGCGGGCAAGCACGCGCGCAGCGCGGTCGGCGTGCCGGTGCTGCCGCTGGGCGCGGTGGTCGAAATCGATGCGATCGTGCTTGTCAAAGCGCAGGCCTGATTTTCCGACCGATCGCCCCTTCGCCCATCGCGGATGGCATGGCGAGGGGATGAGCGAGAATGGGATGGCGGCGTTCGACGCCGCCATCGCCGCGGGATATGGCATCGAATGCGACGTCCGGGCGAGCCGGGATGGCGTCGCCTTCGTCTTTCACGACGCGATATTGACGCGGATGGCGGGCCGCGACGAAGCGGTCGCGGCGCTCGACGCCGTGGCGCTTGACGGCGTCCCCCTGCCCGATGGCGGCGCGATCCCGCGCCTGTCGGCGCTGCTGGCGCGATGTGGCGGACGGGTCCCGTTGCTGGTCGAGATCAAGGCGGAGGGGCGGCATGTCCGGTCCGTCTGCGCAGCGGTGGCCCGCGACCTTAGCCGCTGGCCCGATGCGCCGGTGGCGGTCATGTCGTTCAATCCATGGGCGATGCGCTGGTTCGTGAAACAGCAAGTTGGACAGGTGCGCGGCCTTGTCGTGACACAGCAGGGTAAGGGGCGGATTCGCGGCGGCATCGCACGCGCCCTTGCGCTTTGGCTGTCGAAACCCGATTTTCTGGCTTGTGACATTCGCGACCTGCCATCCCGCCTGTCCCGCCGCGCCCGCGCCGGGAGACTGCCCGTGCTGACATGGACCGTGCGCAGCGCCGCCGATCGCGCCCGTGCGGCGATCCATGCCGACCAGAGCATCTTCGAGCGTGGCCATGACTGAACTGGTGGCGCGGATCGCATCGGGAGTCGCGGACTTTGATCGCGACCAGTGGGATGGCTGCGCCGGAAACAATAACCCATTCATATCATGGAATTTTCTGGTCGCACTGGAACGGTCCGGCAGCGTCGGTGAGGGGACCGGCTGGCAACCGCTGCCGATCGTGGTCGATGGGCCGGACGGGCAGATAGCAGCCGCCGCGCCCGCCTATGGCAAGAGCCATAGTCAGGGCGAATATGTGTTCGACCATAGCTGGGCCGACGCCTGGGAACGAGCGGGCGGGCGCTATTATCCCAAGATCCAGATCGCCGCGCCCTTTTCTCCCGTGCCCGGCCCGAGATTATTGCTGCGGGACGAGGCATATGCCCCCGCCCTGATCGCGGGGATCGAGACGCTGGTGGAGCGCAATAATCTCTCGTCCGCGCATGCGACCTTCATCGCGCCCGATCAGCTGCCGCTGTTCGAGGCGGCGGGCTGGCTGATCCGGGAGGACAGCCAGTTCCACTGGACCAATCGCGGCTATGACGGCTTTGCTGATTTCCTGGCCGACCTGTCGAGCGAGAAGCGCAAGAATATCCGCAAGGAACGCGCGCGCGCGGTCGAGGGGCTGGAGATCGTTCATCTGAGCGGCGGCGACCTGACCGAGAGGCATTGGGATATTTTCTGGCGCTTCTACCAGGATACCGGTGCGCGCAAATGGGGGCAGCCCTATCTGACCCGCGCCTTCTTCTCGATTCTGGGCGAGACGATGGCGGAGAAGATACTGCTGATCCTGGCGCTGCGCGACGGGCAACCGATCGCGGGCGCGCTCAACCTGATCGGCGCGGACACGCTGTACGGACGCTATTGGGGCTGCACGCAGGATGTCCCCAACCTGCATTTCGAACTCTGCTATTATCAGGCGATTGACGCGGCGATCGCGCGTGGGCTCCACAAGGTGGAGGCGGGCGCGCAGGGCGGGCACAAGCTGGCGCGGGGCTATGCGCCCGAACCGACCTTTTCCGCCCACTATATTCCCAATGCGGGCTTCCGCCGGGCTATCGCCGATTTCCTGACGGCCGAACGCGCGGGCGTGCGGCAGGACCGGATGTGGCTGGCCGAACGAACTCCGTTCAGGAAAAGCGACTGATCAGGCGGCGCGCAACTGGCTGGCGGCGATGACGGCGCGGGCCTGACGCTGTGCCTCGGCGATTTCGCGTGCGGTCATTTCCTCGGCGATTTCGGCGCGCATCGACTGGCCCTGCTCGCTGCCGCGCAGCGCCGCCAGGTTGAACCATTTATGTGCTTCGACCAGATCGATCGGCAGGTCGCCGGTGCCGCAGCTATAGGCCACGCCCAGGTCGAAACAGTCTTCCGCCGATCCATATGCCCCCCGCGACAGACGGGCTTCCATTAGAAATTCTGCGCTCTTGATGCTGTTGCCCATGTGATTTCCCCTGTTACCAATCTAACTCAATGGATCTGGACCCCCTTTTCCACGAACAGCAGGTTGGACCGGGAAGCGATAAAAAATGGTTAACGCGATTTTCGCCATATCGGCGCGGTCGTAAGGTAATCGGAACGCGGCCAGGGTTAACGCTCCCGCGAACTTCTTACGATCAGTGGCGGATTGGGACTGGCATCATCGGGCCGATGCCCGCATAGCCCCCGGCATGAGTCCAGCCTCCCCTGCTTCGCCCGTCCCAGCGCGCAAGGACATCCAGTTCCGCGAATTCGTGCTGCTATGCGCCTGCCTGATGGCGATGAACGCATTGTCGATCGACCCGATGCTGCCGGCGCTGCCGGAAATCGGCCGTGATCTCGCCATTCCGCATCCCAATGACCGGCAGTTGATCATCAGCGTCTATTTCCTCGGGCTGGGGTTCGGGTCTCTGCTGTTCGGCGTCTTGTCCGACCGCTATGGGCGCAAACGCGTGCTCGGATGGGCGATGGCGCTGTTCATCCTGTCTTCGGTCGCCTGCGCCAGCGCGCAGAGCTTCACCATGATGCTGGCGGGCCGGGCCTGCGCCGGCTTTTTCGCCGGGGCGAGCCGGGTGATCACGGTGGGCATCGTACGCGACCGGTTCAAGGGCGACGCCATGGCGCGGGTGATGTCGCTGATCTTCGCGGTATTCATGCTGATCCCGGTAATGGCGCCCAGCTTCGGCCAGGCGGTGCTGTGGATCGCACCGTGGCGCTGGATTTTCTGGGCGCTGGTGATCCTGGCCAGCCTGATCCTGATCTGGATGACGGTGCGCCTGCCCGAAACGCTGCATCCGGAAAACCGGATGCGGATCACGGTGCGATCGCTGATGCAAACGGTCGGCATGGTGATGCGCACGCGCAGCTCGATCGGCTATATGCTGGCGAGCGGCGTGGTGATGGGCGGCCTGATCGGATTCATCCTGTCGGTGCAGCAGATTTTCTTCGACGTGTTCCATGCCCAGCATATCTTTCCGATCGCCTTTGCCGCGATCGCCGGGTGCATGGGCATCGGCAGCCTGATCAACAGCCGGCTGGTGCAGCGCTTCGGCGCGCGGCGGATGAGCCAGAGCGCGCTGATCGCCTTCATCCTGATCGCCGCGGTCCATCTGGCGGTGATCCTGGCCGGCATGGAAACGCTGACCACCTTCATGGTGCTGCAGGCCATGACGATGATGACTGTCGCCTTCACCGCGTCCAATTTCAGCGCGATTTCGATGGAACCGTTCCACCGGGGGGCGGGCGTCGCCTCCTCCTTCCAGGCGTTCCTGACGACGGCACTGTCGAGCGCACTGGGCAGCATCGTCGGCCGCGCCTTCGACGGCACCACCCTGCCCTTCACCACCGGATTGCTGGTGTTCGGCATCGGGTCTTTCCTGATCGTGATCTGGGCCGAACGCGGCAAGCTGTTCACCCGCCCCCATCATGGCGCCCTGCGCGAGGCGGAAATCGACTTCCATTAATCGGCGTTGACGCCGGCAAGAAAAAGGGGCGGAAAACCGCCCCTTTTTTTTCGTGCTTGATCGTCCGCGATCAGGCGTCCTTGCCGCCCGGCGTATGCGCGCCGGGGAGCGGCGGCACCGGCTGGGGCGGGACGTCGGCGTCATCCTCCGCAACGTCCACTACGCCACGGCCGACATGGCTGCGGCTGCGGCTGTAGCCGAAATAGACCAGCAGGCCGATCGCCGCCCAGCCGACGAACATCAGCTTGGTTTCGACGCCCAGACTCCAGAAGAGATAGAGACAGCCCAGGATCGCAATCGGCGCGGTCACCATGATCGCGGGGGTGCGGAACGGGCGGGCACGGTTCGGATCGGTCTTGCGCAGTTGCATCACCGCGATCGACACGGCGGCGAAGGCGAAGAGTGTACCCGAGTTGGAGATGTCCGCCAGGATGCCGACCGGGAAGAAGGCGGCGAACAGCGCGACGAAGATGCCGGTCAGGATGGTGATGACATGCGGCGTCTTGTAGGTCGGATGGACCTTCGAGAAGACCGCGGGCAGCAGGCCGTCGCGGCTCATGACGAAGAAGATGCGGGTCTGGCCGAACATCATCATCAGGATGACCGAAGGCAGCGCCAGGCCGGCGGCGAGGCCGAGCAGGTTGCCGATCTGGGGCCAGCCGATTTCGCGCAGGGTCCAGGCCAGCGCTTCCTTCGAGCAGGTGACGGCTTCGGTGCCGGCGGCGGCGAGCGCGGCGCATTGCTGCGACAGAGCGGCCGAACCGGGGGCCAGTATTTCGCCACCCGGACCCGCAACCGGTTGCGCGCCGACGGTGCCGATGACGCCGGCGGCGACCAGCATGTAGAAGATGGTGCAGATGCCAAGCGAGCCGATGAGGCCGATCGGCATGTTGCGCTGCGGATTCTTGGTTTCCTCAGCGGCGGTGGAAACGGCGTCGAAGCCGACATAGGCGAAGAAGATCGAGGCGGCGGCCGCCGAAATGCCCGAGAAGCCGAGCGGGGCGAAGGGGGTGAATTTGTCCATGTTGATAACCGGCAGGGCCAGCACGATGAACAGGGTCAGCGCGGCGACCTTGATGAGCACCAGCACGGCGTTGACGGTCGCGCTTTCCTTCGTGCCGATGACCAGCAGCCAGGTGACCAGCGATGCGATCAACATCGCGGGCAGGTTGACCATGCCGCCGTCGAACGGACCGCGGGTCAGGAGGTCGGGTATGTCCATATGGAAAGTATGTTCGATGAGGCCCACAACATAGCCGGACCAGCCGACCGATACCGCACCGGCCGCGACCGCATATTCCAGGATCAGCGCCCAGCCGACCATCCAGGCGATGAGTTCGCCCATCACGGCGTAGCTATAGGTATAGGCCGAACCCGACACCGGGACCATGGCGGCCATTTCGGCGTAGCAGAGCGCCGCGACGGCGCAGACGAAACCGGCGATGACGAAGGAGAGCATCATGCCCGGCCCCGCCTTTTGCGCGGCCTCCGCCGTCAGCACGAAGATGCCGGTGCCGATGACGGCGCCGATGCCCAACATGGTCAGCTGGAATGCGCCCAGCGACCGGTGCAGCGATTTCTTCTCGGCCGTCGCCAATATGGCGTCGAGAGGCTTAACGCGCCCGAAAATCATGGATGATGCCCTTTACACTCATTTGTTCTGCTCGGGCGGCGTGCGCCGCCCCCGTTGAGCTATGGACGGGAGACTATCGCCTAATCCGCCGCGCGCAAGTATGTTGCGTGCGTGCGACATGCTCGTCCATGAGTGACGGATAGCGACATGGACCTGACAAGGAACTGACCTGATGATCGAATTGCTGCACGCGCCGGGCCTGGAAGCTGTGCCCCATGGTTTCGCCGGGCGGCGCGGCGGCGTATCGACCGGGGTCCATGCGGGGCTTAATGTCGGCCTGGGATCGGCGGACGATCGCGACGCAGTGCTGCGCAATCGCGACCTGGCGCGGGACGCGCTGCTGCCCGGTGCGACGCTGGTGACGGTGCGGCAGGTCCATTCGCCCGACGTCGTGACGGTGACCGCGCCGATCGCAAAGGGCGAACGGCCGGGCGCCGACGCGCTGGTGACGGACCGGCCGGGGCTGGTGCTGGGGATATTGACCGCCGACTGCGTGCCGGTGCTGTTCGCCGATGCGACGGCGGGCGTGGTGGGCGCGGCCCATGCGGGGTGGAAGGGCGCGATCGGAGGCGTCACGGACCGCACGATCGACGCGATGGTGGCGCTGGGGGCCGATCCGGCGCGAATCGCCTGCGCCATCGGGCCGTGCATCGGTCGCGTCTCCTATGAGGTGGGCGACGACTTCGCAGTGCGCTTCGCCAAGGAGGACGCGGCCAATGAGCGCTTCTTCACGCCGGGGCGCGCGGGCCATTGCCAGTTCGATATCGCCGCCTATGTCGCGGCGCGGCTGGCGGGGGCTGGCGTGGCGCGGATCGCGATGCTGGACGAGGACACCTATAGCCAGCCCGACCGATTCTACAGTTACCGCCGGTCCTGCCATCGGGGCGAGAGCGATTATGGGCGGCAGATTTCGATGATCGCCCTGCCGGGCTGACACAGGCCGGTCTTAACGCCGCCCCGTCGTCGCATGCTTGTCCTCGCGGCGGCGACCGACCAGCATGGCGCGTTCCAGGCGGGCGCAGAGCGCGGCGTAATAGTCGGAAAGGAAGCCATAATCATCGCCATCGTCGGGCAGGCCGGCCTTGCGTCGGATCGTCGCGGCGACGGTGACGATCGCATCATCCTGGCCGCCCCGCAGCACATTTTCCAGCGTCTGCAGCTCGTAGATGCCGTAGAGGTCGAGCGCGGCGTCGCTGAAGATCCGGCGCGGCTGCTCCGCACGGGCGGCGACGAGATCCGCGCCCAGCTTCGCCCGCACATTGTTCACGACCCAGGTGCCCGCCAGCAGATCCCCCACCCGCAGCCGGTCACGGTTGAACAGCGGGAAGAAGAGGAAGATGCCGGTCCAGCACAGGGCGAAGAGGGTCAGGAAGCCGTCGGCCGCGCCCTGCGACGCCTGCATGCCGAGGAAGGACAACGGCAGGAAGACTTCGATCTCGCGCAGGGCGTTGCGGGCGATCACCGCGCCGCCGGTCAGCCGCCCGCCGTCGCGCGCGACGACGCGCAGGCCGAGCAGCCGCTTGCCCGGCGTCGCGCCGCGCCCGCCCATTTCGAACAGGATGAACCAGCCGTTGCGCAGCATGAAGGCGCCGACCAGCCAGAGGATCAAAAAGATTTCGGCGCGCGCCTGGGCGATGCCGAGCAGGCCGAGCAGGATCGTGCCGAGGATCAGGCTGATGAACAGGATGAGGATGTCGAGGATGAAGGCCGAGGCCCGCGTCCCCGCGCTCGCCAGTTCCAGGCGCAGGTCGACGCCTTCGGGCGTGACGAAGCTGCGCCGCAGCGAGGCGGGCGCCTTTGGCGCGCGGTTACGCCGCCAGCGCATCTTGGCCCTCCGCGCGGCGGGGTAGGTAATAATAGGTCAGCCAGCCGGCCAGCGCGGCCAGGCCGATGCCATAGCGCATCGCGTCCGACTGAACCGTCTGCCGCCCGATCCCTTCGAGCAGGCCCGCGACCAGCAGCATGAGGACGACGCCCGCCATCGCGATGGCGGCGCTGCGCCCGGCGATGACGGCGGCTTCGGTGCGTTCATACCGCCCCGGAAAGGCGACGGCGGTGCCGATCTTCATGCCCGCCGCGCCCGCCAGGATGATGGCGAACATCTCGGTCGAGCCGTGGATGGTGAGCCAGCCAAGGAAGTTGAGACCCAGCCCCTTTTGCGCGAACAGGCAGAGCATCGCGCCCAGGGTGAGACCGTTATAGACGAGCAGCAGCACGGTCGGCACGGTGAAGGCGAAGCCCAGGGCAAAGGCGAAGATCGCGACCTGGCTGTTATGGGTGAAGAGATAGGCGGCGAAGGTGGCGAGGCCGCCGCCCTCCTGCGGCCCGTAGATGGTGGCGCGCAGCGTTTCCGCGCTGGCGGACGGATCGCGCCCGCCCGACATCGCGTCGGGGATGATGCTGTAATACCAGCTCGGATCGGTGGCGACGAGCCACCAGCCGGCTACGACGCCCGCCACCGTCAGGATGAGGCAGATCAGGGTTTCGCGCCAGAGCGCCTGCACGCTCAATGGCCAGTCGCGCGCGAAGAAGCGGGCAAGCTGGCGGGTCGCGGTGTCGGGCACGCCGTAGAGCTGGAAATAGGCGCGGGTGCAGAGCTGTTCGAGATAAGTGACGAGCGCCCGGTCGAGCGAGGTTTCGCGCGCCACCGAGAGCGACGACAGGGCGGAGCGGTAGAGCAGCGGCAGGGCGAGGATATCGTCTTCGGACAGGGCGCGGACCGAGCGTTTCTCCATGCGGGTGACGAGTTGGTCGAGCCGGTCCCATTCGCCTTCATGCGCGGCGCGGAAGCGGCTGGCGTTGACCAGAGGGGCGGCGGCGCGGCCGTCGATGAGCGCGCTCATAGCAGGTTCCTCCGCTTGAGATCGACATAGCCCTGGACCAGCCGGTCGGCGACCCGATCATGTTCGGCCTCGATGACATGGGCGCCCAGATGGCGCAGCCGGGTGAGCACCATCAGCCGGTCGCGCAGCAGGGCGGCGGCGGTGACGGCGCGGGTGACGTCGTCGGCATTGCGGGGCCGGCGGTCTAGGATCGATTCCAGTTCCTCGTCACGCAGGACGACCAGCAGCAGCAAATGGGTTTCGACCAGGCGGCTGGCGGCGCGGACGAGAAATTCAGCTGAGGTAAGGTCGGTGAATTCGGTGAAGAGGACGATCATCGAGCGGCGGGTGAGGCGCGTCGCGAGCGTGGTGAGGGCGTGGGTGTAGTTGGTTTCCTCCCCGCTATAGTCGATACGGGCGGCGAGGCGCTGAAGTTCACCAAAGGCGGCGGCGCCCGACACCAGCCCGCTGGCGATGCGCGGGCGCGAATCGAAGGCATGGAGCGCGACCCGATCCCCCAGCTTGAGCGCGACCCAGGCGGTCAGCAGGCTGGCCGATACGACGCGGTCGAGACGGCTGAGACACGCCACCGGCTCGCTCATCTGCCGGCCGGCATCGATCGCGAAGACGATCTGGTTGTTGCGTTCGGAGCGGAATTCCTTGGCGTGCAGCTTGGAGTGCCGGGCCGATTGCTTCCAGTCGATCGCGCGCCGGTCCATGCCGGAGCGAAACTCCACCAGCGCGTCGAAATCCGCGCCGTCGCCGCGATCGACCTGCGCCATCAACCCCTGGAGCGCGTGGCGCTGGAAGATCTGTGCGCCGCGATCGCGCACCGGGCGGATGTCGGGCAGGATCGCCATGGTCGCGTCGAGCGGCACGATCCGCTGTTTCCAGACGAGGCCGAGCGGCCCTTTCCAGCGCAGCCAGCCGCGCGCGATTCGCGCCGTGCCGCGCCGGACGGTGCGCAGCGGAATGGCGGCAGACGCCTTGCCCGCATGTAGGTCGACCCAGAGGCCGTCCCCATCCTCCGCTTTAAGCAGCGGTCCGGTGTCCAGCAGCAGTTGCGCGCGCGCCGGGGGGACGCCCGCGATCGTCACATGCGCCGCCGCCTCCACCGGCGCGCCGACGCTGGCGGTGCGGGGCACGTCGAGCCGCAGCGCTGCCTGCGCCGGCCGGCTGCCCAGCAGCGCGTCGGCGAGCGTTGCGAGCAGCACCGCCACCGGCCAGGCGAGCGCGGCGTACCAGCGGCCCGGCACCATCAGCGCAACGAGCAGCGTCGCGGGCGCGCCAGCCGCCGCCGTCCATATGGCTGTGCGTGTGGGATAGATCATGGGCGGTTGGTCATGGCGGGGGCGCTCAGCGCGGCGCCTCGATCGTGTCGATGATGCCGGTCACGACATCCTCGACCTGGCGGCCATCGATTTCGGCGGCGGGCGAGAGGATGAGGCGATGGCGCAGCAGGGCGGGCGCAAGCGCCTTGACGTCGTCGGGGATGACGAAATCGCGGCCGTCCAGCGCCGCGCGGGCGCGCGCCGCGCCCGCCAGCATCGCGCCAGCGCGGGGGCTTGCGCCGCTTTCGAGATCGGCGACGTCGCGCGTGCCGCGGATGAGGGCGAGGATATAGTCGATCACTTCATCGACCAGCCGCACGCCATTCACCACAGCAATCGCTTCGGCGATCCGGGCGGCGTCGGCAACGGGGGCGACGCCCCAGGCTTCGGGCGTCATCGCGTGGGTGCGCGCGCCATGGGTGGCGACGATCTTCCGCTCCTCCGCGGCGCTGGGATAATCGACGCTCTGCTTGAAGAGGAAGCGGTCGAGCTGCGCTTCGGGCAGCGGATAGACGCCCTGCTGCTCGATCGGATTTTGCGTGGCGACGACCATGAAACGGTCGCTCAAGGCCAGGCTTTCGCCGTCGATGGTGACGGTGCGTTCCTGCATCGCCTCCAGCAGGGCCGCCTGCGTCTTGGGCGGGGTGCGGTTGATTTCGTCGGCCAGCAGCAATTCGGTGAAGATGGGGCCGCGCGTCAGGCTGAACTGGCTGGTCTGGAAGTTGAACAGATTGGCGCCGATGATGTCGCCGGGCATCAGGTCCGGCGTGAACTGGATGCGGCCGAAATCGAGGCCGAGGGCGCGGGCAAAACTGTGGGCGATCAGCGTCTTGGCGGTGCCGGGCGGCCCTTCCAGCAGGATGTGGCCGCCGGAAAAGAGCGCGACGAGCATGAGATCGACGGTTGCTTCCTGCCCCACGACCGCGCGGGCCACCTGCTGCTTGATGGCCTGGCCGAGCGCCTGAACCTCTTCTACCGTCATCTGCTCTTATCCTCTTGCCAATCGTGGAGTGCCTGCGCCGCGTCGAGCAGGCTGTGCCGGTCGCGCGCCGCGTCCGCCACCTGCAGGAGGTCGGTGAAGCGATGCGCCCCCTTCAAACTGTCGAGATATTCGTCCAGCGCGCCGTCGCGCAGCCGGGCGGGCGCGCCGAAGGCCCGCGCGGCACGATCGCGAATGGCGGCGGCATAACGGCCGCCGAGCCGCGCTTCGCGTCCGGCCTTGCGGATCAGCAGCGCGCTGTTGTCGACCAGCGCCGTCTTGCCGAAGGCGACGGCGCGGGCGCGCGCGCGCGGCGGGCCGAAACGGCCGAAGGCGTGGAGACCGGCGAGCAGTAGCGCGGCGGCGATCGCCAGCGTCATCGCCAGGAAGGGCGGCTCAAACAGCAATTTGAGCGGACTGCGCGAATGGCCGAGGCCATTCATCGACACGTCGAAGGCGACGCCGTCGGGATCGGTGCTGTTCATCCAGTCGAGCAGGGCCAGCGCGGATCGGGCCTGGCCCAGATCCTTCATGCCGCGATTGTTGAGCAGGTCGGGATCGGCCAGAACATAGAGCGGCCCTTCCCCGATCCGGGCCAGCACGATGCCGCCCCTGCCGTCGGTCAACAAAGGGGTGAGCTGGCGCCATTGATCCTGCTGCTGCTTGTTGGTCGGATCGATGCCGGTGATGACCTGGATCGGACGCGGCGCCCAGAAGCGACCGGGGACGCCATTGGAGACGAGCGCGCCGCCGCCGCTGCGATATTGGCGCATGGTGAAGCGGACGCCGGGCGCGAGCACGCCGATCGGCTCGTGTAGCGGCAGCAACCCGCGATAGCGCGCCCAGCCGGGATGATCGTCATCCGGTACTGTGCGCCATTTGGGCAGCACGAACAGAGTCGGCCGGGTCGCACGCTGCATCAGCGCCTCGCTGATGTCGACCGCCCCCGTTTCGGGGGTAACCACCAGCAGGTCTTCGGTATCGAATTCATGGGCGGTGCGCACGATGCGGGGATGGCGGCCGGTCGCTTCGGCCAGTTGCACCAGAGCGGCATAGCCGGTCACCGCATTGGACAGCGCGTGCGCGCCGCCATTGCGGCCCGATCGCAGGTCGGGCGCATAGGCGCCCAGCACCAGCATGGCGGCGAAACCGGCAATGCCGATCGCCAGCATCAGTCCGACGGTGCGGCCGCGGAACAGCGCCGTGTCGGCCTGCGGCGGAGCGATGGCGATATCGCTCATGCCGTCCCGTTCCTTGGCCAATTCCGTGTCTGGGCGAAATCGGCATAGGCAAGGCGGCAGCGGCCCCATTCGTCCGCATCGATCGGGCGGCCGCCGAACAGGCTGCGCTCGACCGCGGATGCGATTTCCGAGAACAGACGGCGCGGCGCGGACGGAATGCCATCGGCGCGGGCGAGATCGCGGCTGGTGAGCGCCGGGCGCACGATCTGCGGACGACGACGCGCCATATCCTCCACGCTGCGCAGCAGGAGATGATGCACCGCCTGCGCATAATCGCCCTGCGCGGCGAGCGCATCGGCCTCCTCCAGCCAGGCGCGCGCCGGGGTGGCATCGGGGGTCCAGTCCTCTTGCGCCGCGTCCACCGCTGCGGCCGAACGGCGCCGCCGCCAGCGCGGCCAGCGCCAGACGCCGTGGCGCACCCGGTCCACCACGATCCAGAGGATCAACAGCGCCAGCGCGGCGATCATGGTCCACAGGACAATGCGGGCATAGGGCGCATCGGGCATGAAGCTGCCGATCCAGCGCAGGAAGCGGCCCACCGGAGCCAGTGCCCATTCCAGCCACTCGCCCAGCGCCTTCAGCCAGGCCGGCGGCGGTGGACGGCCCGGTGCGGCCATCATGTCGAACTGCACGTCGCCGCCGGCCAGCAGCGCGCGATGCGCCGCAGCCAGTTGCTCGTCCGACATATGTCCTGGTCCGGCCATCGATGCCCACCCCCGTCGCGGCAGACCCTAGCGGCTGGCGACGATGGCGCAAGTCATTCAAAGGATGACAAAGTCGGTCAGATGCGACAGCATCCGGTCCGGATCTGGAGATGGGGGGTATGATAATGGCGACGCGGGCGGCTTTGAGCGAGCAACGGTCCTTCTCTGTCGGCCGGGTGTTGAGCCGGGCCTTCGGAACGCTGGGTGACAATCCGCTTGCGACCTTCGGCATCGCCTTCCTGTTCGGGTCGATCCCGCAATTTCTCTACAGCTATTTCATCGGTTCGACGCTGGCGAGCGCGGACCGGGCCAGCACGATCGCCGCCATCGCCGTATCGGTCGCTTCCTTCGTCGTCTTCCTGCTGCTTTCGATGCTGGTGCAGGGCGCGCTGGTGCGGGCGACGCTGGCCCATGCGCAAGGGGAGCGGGCGAGCTTCGCCCAATGCATCGGCACCGGGCTGGCCAAGGCGGTGCCGCTGATCGGCCTCACCATCCTGCTGATCCTGGGGATCATGGCCGGGTTCACGCTGTTCTTCATACCCGGCGTGATCCTGTTCCTGATGTGGTCGGTCGCGGCGCCAGCGCTGGTCGCCGAAGATAGCGGAGTGTTCGGCGCCTTTTCGCGCAGCCGGTTCCTGACCAAGGGCGCGCGCTGGCGCATCTTCGGGTTGCAGATGCTGTTGCTGGTGCTGATATGGCTGGTGTCCGCGGCGCTGGGCGCGGTCATCCTGGCGAGCGGCATGACGCCCCAAGGGATCGCCACGGCCGCCCTGTCACTGCCCTATCTGCTGGTGTCGGCGGTCAGCAACACGCTGATCATCGCCTTCTGGAGCACGGTGCAGGCCAGCCTCTATATCGATCTGCGCGGCTGGAAGGACGGGCCGCAGGCACAGGATCTGGCGGATATCTTCGGCTAGAGGATTGTGGATCGGATGGAATCGTCAGTTGACCTGGGCAACGAGACGGCCGCGGCTATCCGTCGTCCGAGCGAGAGGCCGGGCAAACGGCGAAGTTGCTCTGCCTGGACATGGAAGCGCATAATATCGATCCCATCAGCCACAGACGCCAATTCACCGCTTGCTTACCATTTTGCGCTATTGCGGCCGGCATGAGCAAGGTCGATCCCTGTCCGAAATCCGCCGTCAGCCATGGTGTCGGCATTGCCGGTCTGGTCGGCCTGGGCCTGTGGACGCTGGTGGCGCGCCATTATGGGATGAACGGGCCGAATGCCGGCCTTGCCGCAGTGGTCGCGTGCGGCCTGCCGATGGTGCTGTGGTCGCTGATCGTGGACAAGGTGCATCGCAACGCATCGACCGGGATCGACTGGCGCGCGCCGGCCCGGACGGTGCGGGACGTGCTGGACATCAGCATCGTCAAGATCGCCGGACTGTGGGCGACCTGGCTCGCCATCGCCATCTTCTATTGCATCGCCCGCTGGTATTGGAGCGGCAATTACCGTTTTTCGATGGACCTGTTCATGGCGGCCGCGCCCTGGCTGCTGGTCCTGTCCGTCCCCTATATGCTCTGGATCGACCGGCGACTGGTGGAGCCGAAGGACGCCTGCTTCAGCTTCGGCCAGTGGGTGATCGGCGGCGTGGCGGGGCAGGCCGACATGCGCCAGGTCGCGCATCATGCCCGCGCCTGGGCGGTGAAGGGGTTCTTCCTGGCCTTCATGGTGTCAATCGTACCGGGCAATTTCGCCAGCGTGGTCGAATGGCGGATCGAGGATGCCTTCGCCCATCCGGTGGCGCTGGCCGGCTTCCTTATCGCGATCATGTTCATGATCGACGTCTGCCTGGCGACGGTCGGCTATATCCTGACGTTCAAGCCGCTGGATTCGCACATCCGCACCGCCAACCCCTATCTGGGCGGCTGGCTGGCGGCGCTGATGTGCTACCCGCCCTTCGTCCTGATGGGCGGCGGCGGGCCGCTCGACTATCACGCCGGGGGCGCGGAATGGGATTACTGGACGCAAGGGTCGAGCGCGCTGCAATGGCTGCTGGGCGGCTGGCTGGTGCTGCTGACCGGACTGTACGCCTGGGCGACGGTGGCGTTCGGGCTGCGCTTTTCCAACCTGACCCATCGCGGCATATTGACCCATGGCCCCTATCGCTGGACCCGGCACCCGGCCTATCTGTCGAAGAACCTGTTCTGGTGGTTTTCCGCCCTGCCCTTCCTGTCGGTCAGCGGATCGCTGGTCGACATGGTGCGCAACTGCGCGATGCTGGCGCTGACCAACGCGGTCTATTATTGGCGCGCCAAGACGGAGGAAAAGCATCTGTCAGCCGACCCCGATTATCGCGCCTATAGCGACTGGATGGAGCGCCACGCGCCGGTGCCGCGCTTCTTCGCCTGGGTGACGGGGAAGAAGCGCGAGACGGCGATGACGGCGCAGGCCGCCGAATAGAGTTTAGAAGCTTTCCTCGCCATAAACGCGGCTGAGATCGCCCTGCCATTCCCCATGATAGCGTTCCAGCAGCCGTTCGGCGTTGGTCTTGCCGGACGCAACCACCTCGTCCAGGAAGGACAGATAGCCGGTCTCATTGTCGCCCGCGCCGTTGAGGCGCGCACGCGACGCCAACCCGGACCGGGCGATATCGACCACCTGCCCCGCAATGTCGCGCAGCTTGCGCCCGCCGCCGATCGGCGCGTCGAGGCCCAGCTTCGGTACGGAATCGCGCAATATCTGCCGTTCCTCCATGGGCCAGTCCTTGACCACGTCCCACGCCGCGTCGAGCGCGCCCTGGTCATAGAGCAGCCCGACCCACAAAGCCGGCAGCGCGCAGATGCGGTTCCACGGGCCGCCGTCGGCGCCACGCATTTCCAGGAAGCTCTTCATCCGCACCTCGGGGAAGGCGGTGGAGAGATGATCCTCCCAATCCTTTTCCGTGGGCTTTTCGCCCGGCAGGACGGCCAGCTTGCCGTCGAGGAAATCGCGGAAGCTATGGCCCGACGCATCGATATATTGGCCGTCGCGATAGACGAAATACATCGGCACATCGAGCGCATAGTCGGCGTAGCGTTCATAGCCAAAGCCGTCTTCGAACACGAAGGGCAGCATCCCGGTGCGCTTGGGATCGGTGTCCGACCAGATATGGCTGCGATAGGACAGGAAGCCGTTGGGCTTGCCTTCGGTGAAGGGCGAATTGGCGAACAGCGCGGTCGCCAGCGGCTGGAGCGCCAACGACACGCGGAATTTCTGCGCCATATCCGCCTCGCTGCCATAGTCAAGGTTGGTCTGGATGGTGCAGGTGCGCAGCATCATGTCCAGTCCCATCGACCCCACGCGCGGCATGTGCCGCAACATGATCTCATAGCGGCCCTTGGGCATGATCGGAAGGTCAGCGCGCGTCTTGTCCGGCCACATGCCCAGGCCCAGAAAGCCCAGGCCCAGCATGTCGCCGACATATTTCACCTGTTCCAGATGCCGGCCGGTTTCGGCGCAGGTCTGGTGGAGGTTTTCCAGCGGCGCGCCCGACAGTTCGAGCTGGCCGGCCGGCTCCAGGCTGATGGTGCCGTCGGCGCCGGACAGGGCGATGATATTCTCGCCCTCGAACACCGGATTCCAGCCATAGCGGGTCAGGCCGATCAGCAGCGTATGGATGCCGCCCTTTTCCTCATAGGACGGGGCATGATGATCGCGGCGATTATAGACGAATTTCTCGTGCTCGGTCCCGATCCGCCAGCGATCCTTGGACTTTTCGCCTTTGGAAAAGGCTGCGATCAGTTGGTCGCGGCTTTCGATGACGGGATCATGATCCCCTGAGTCGGTTCTAGTGCTCATGCCCCGCCCTTACTGCTTCCCCTCGGCCCGTCAAACAAAGTCGGGCGATCACCACATAGGGCCTGCCTATGAGCGCTTCAATCCAATAGCGGAATGAAACTATTTCCAGTCGCCATTGATCGCCATCCAGGCCGACGTCGCGGCGATGGCGGCGGTTTCCGCCCGCAGGATGCGGGGGCCGAGCGACACCGGTACCGCGCCGGGCGTAGCGCGGATCGCGTCGCGCTCGGCCGGATCGAATCCGCCCTCCGGCCCGACCAGAAAGGCGGCGGGACCAGGGTGCGCCCGCAATGTCGCCTCCAACGGTGCGCCGCCCGTCTCGTCCGCAAAGAAAAGGTGCCGATCGAGCGACCAGCCTTTGAGCAGCGCGTCCAGCTTCAGCATGTCAGCGAGGTCGGGCAGCGCCGTCCGTCCGCATTGTTCGGCCGCCTCGACCAGATGGCTGTGCAGCCGGTCGAGGTTCAGCTTGTCCACCACCGCACGGCGGGTCAGCACGGGCTGGAGCCGGGCGACGCCCAGTTCGCACGCCTTTTCCGCGATCAGGTCGATCCGCCCCTTCTTGATCGGGGCGCAGCAGAGCCAGAAATCGGGCACATGTTCGGGCGACTTGGTCTGTTGCACGCATTCCAGCACCAGGTCGCGCTTGCGAATGTCTCGCGCGCGCGCCGCCCATTCGCCCGATCGCCCGTCGAACAGCAGGACGATGTCGTCGGGCTTCACCCGCATGACGCTGATCAGATAATGGGCCGGATTGCCGTCGATGGGCACCGCGACGCCTTCGCCCAGCTGGGTTTCGACATGAAGGCGCGGGGCGCTTTGCGGGGGCCAGGCGGGCGTTGCGGTCATTTTGTCTCTTCCGGTTCGGCCGCGCTTGTGGTCGGCCCGATCTTCCCTAAAGAGAAGCGACGGGCTTCGACAAGCTCATCGAACGGAGTCACGGTGAATTACAGGATCGTCCCCGACAGCGAAGCGCGCGGCCTGCTGGCGCGGTTGCCGGACACGCCGCGTATATTGGCGCAACTGGCCCGGTTCGACCGGCCGATTGGCTGGTGGCTGCTCTTCTGGCCGGGCGCATGGGCCGTGGCGCTGGCGGGCGGCGGCTTTGCGCGCTGGCCGCTGATCGGCTGGCTGCTGCTGGGCAGCATCGCGATGCGCGGCGCGGGCTGCGTGTTCAACGACATTGTCGACCGCGATCTCGACCGGAAGGTGGCGCGCACCGCCGCGCGACCGCTGGCGAGCGGGGCGATGTCGGTCAAGGTCGCCTGGGCCTGGCTGCTGGCGCTGTGCCTCGTCGGCCTGATCGTGCTGGTGCAACTCCATCCTTATGCGCAGGTCGTGGCGCTGGGCAGCCTGGCGCTGGTGGCCGCCTATCCCTTCATGAAACGGATCACCGGCTGGCCGCAGGTCTGGCTGGGGCTGGTTTTCTCCTGGGCGGCGCTGGTCGGCTGGAGCGAAGTCATGGGCGCAGTGAGCCTGCCGGGCCTGCTGCTTTATGCAGGAACGATTTTCTGGGTGGTGGGCTATGACACCATCTATGCGTTGCAGGACCGGGAGGATGATGCGCTGATCGGAATCGGATCGAGTGCCCTGTCGATGGGACGGCATGTGCGGGGCGGGGTGACGCTCTGCTACGCGCTGGCGCTGACATTATGGGCCTGTGCGATCTGGCAGATGCGGGGCGAGATGCTGGCGCTCGCCGCGCTGTTGCCGATGGCGGGGCATCTGTTGTGGCAGGTGGTGACACTCAAGGAAGATGGCGTCGATCCGCTCGCCAAATTCCGGTCCAATCGTTTTTCGGGGTTGCTGATGTTTCTGGGGTGTCTGGTGGTCGGGAGCAGCGTCGCATGACGCCGCAACCGGGGAAAGATTGCTGGCGCATCGCGCGGGCAGAGCGGGCGAGCGTCATCATCGACGCCGACAATTATTTTCGTCAGGCCCGTGCCGCGATGATGAAGGCGCAGCGCCGCATCATGCTGATCGGCTGGGATTTCGATCCTGCGATCAGTCTTATCCGCGAAGATGAGGCCAAGGACGGTGCGCCGACCGTGATCGGCGACTTCATCACCTGGCTGGTCGAACGCACGCCGGAGCTGGAGATTTTCCTGCTGCGCTGGGATGTCGGCGCGATGAAATCGATGACGCGGCCTTCGCACCTCGTCACCACGCTGCGCTGGATGGCGCATCCGCGGATCACGGTGAAGCTGGACGGCCATCATCCGCCCGCCGCATCGCACCATCAGAAGATCGTCGTGATCGACGATTGCTTCGCCTTTTGCGGCGGCATCGACATGACCGGCGACCGGTGGGATACGCGCCACCATCGCGACGAGGAACCGGGGCGCCTGCACCCCGACGGGTCGCCCTATAGCCCCTGGCATGACGCCACCACGGCGCTGATGGGACCGATCGCGGCGACACTGGGCGACCATGCGCGCAACCGCTGGGTCGGCGCGGGCGGCGACCCGCTGGAGCCGGTCGAAGGCGTGCAGGATTGCTGGCCCGACACGCTGCCGGTGCAGTTCGAAGGGGTCGATGTCGCGATCGCCCGCACCGCGCCGAAGATGGAAGACCAGGAGGAGCTGATCGAGATCGAGCGGCTCTACCTGAACCAGATCGCGGCGGCGCAACGGCATATCTATGCCGAGAGCCAATATTTCGCGTCGCGCCGCATCGCCGAGGCGATCTCGAAGCGGCTGGCCGAGGCGGACGGGCCGGACATCGTCATCGTCAATCCGGAACAGGCGGATGGCTGGCTGGAGCAGCAGGCGATGGATACGGCGCGCGCGCGCCTGTACGAAACGCTCAAGAGCCGCGATCCGCATGGCCGTTTCCGCATCTATCACCCCTTCACCCAGCGCGGCGCCCCCATCTACGTCCATGCCAAGGTGCTGATCGTCGACGACCGGCTGATCCGGGTCGGCTCGTCCAACATGAACAACCGCTCGATGCGGCTGGACACCGAGTGCGACATCTCGATCGACACCGCATTGCCCGGCAATGACGGACGTCAGGCGACGATCCTGAAGATCCGCGACGACCTGATCGCCGAGCATCTCGACCTGCCGGCCGAACGGGTGTCGGCGGTGATCGCAGAGCGCGGGCTGGTCGCGGGAATCGAGGAATTGCGGCAGAAGCCGGGCCGGACGCTGCGCCCCTATGTGACCCCGAACCTGAACGACGTGCAGGCTTGGATCGCCGACCATGAGGTGCTGGACCCCGAAGGGCCGGAGGAGATGTTCGAAGCTATCAGCGAACGCGGCCTGTTCCGCCGGATGAAAGGCTGGTTTGGGCGGAGCTGAGCTACTCCGCCGCCAGCAGCGCTTCGGCGCTTTGCAGATTGACCGACACCAGCCGGCTGACCCCGCGTTCGACCATGGTGACGCCGAACAGCCGGTGCATCCGGGCCATGCTGACGGCATTGTGGGTGACGATCAGGTAGCGGGTGTTGGTCTGCGCCACCATCGCGTCGAGCAGGTCGCAAAAGCGCTCCACATTGGCGTCGTCCAGCGGCGCATCGACCTCGTCCAGCACGCAGATCGGCGCGGGATTGGTCAGGAACAGGCCGAAGATCAGCGCCACGGCGGTCAGCGCCTGCTCGCCGCCTGACAACAGGGTGAGCGCGGCCAGCTTCTTGCCCGGCGGCTGCGCCATGATCTCCAGCCCGGCCTCCAGCGGATCGTCGCTGTCGATCAATTCCAGATGCGCCTGGCCGCCGTTGAACAGCGTGGTGAAGAGGCGGCGGAAATGGCCATCCACCGCTTCGAACGCGGCGAGCAGGCGCTGGCGCCCCTCGCGGTTCAAGCTGCCGATCGATCCGCGCAGGCGATGGATCGCCTGGGTCAGTTCCTCGCTTTCGGCGCGGCTCTTCGCCTGGGCAGCTTCCAGTTCCTCCAGTTCCTGCGCGGCGACGAGGTTGACCGGGCCGATCCGTTCGCGTTCGGCATGGAAGCGGTCATGATCGGCCAGTTCGGTCTGGGCCAACCGCACGTCGGCGCTGGCGAAGCCTAGTTTTTCGGGCAGGACCGGCGGCGGGCATGCAAAGCGTTCGCCCGACAGCCGGTTGGTTTCGACGCGCCGCTCGTCGGCGGCTTCGGCGCGGGCGACCGCGGTGGCGCGGGCTTCGCGGGCGGCGGCGAGCATTTCCCCCGCCTGAGCGGCGCGGCCCTCGGCGGTGCGCAGCGCGGCTTCCGCCTCCAGTTCGGCGCGGCGGGCCTGGTCGGCGGCGTCGGTCAGCGCCGATCCCCGATCATTGAGCGCGGCGATCGCGTCGGACAGCGATTCGGGCTGCGTCTCGATCGCGATCCTTTCGTTCCCGATCTCTTCGGCGCGGGCGACCATGGCGGCGATGCGCTTGGCCGCTTCCCCGGCGCGGGCGCGCCACCCCTTGATCTCCGCATCGGCCGCCGCCTGTCGCTCGCGATCGCTGGACAGGGCGCGGTCGGCGAGCGCCTGATCCGCCTGCAACTGGCTGACGGCGGCGCGCGCCTTGTCGCTCGCCTGCGACAGGGCGGCGACCAGCGCCCGCGTCTCTGCGCCGTCGGGCACGGCGGCGCGACCGGCCTGCGCCTTTTCATGCTCGCCCTGTGCGGCGGCGCGATCACGCTGCGCTCCGTCCAGCCGTTCCTCTATCCCTTCGCGCCGCCCGGCCAGCCGTTCGAGCGCGGTGGTCGCTTCGTCGGCGGCGCGGAGCGCGGCGCGCAATCGCTGGTCGGCCTGCGACAGGCTGGTGCGAGCCTGGGCGAGCGCCTGGGTGGCGGCCTGTTCGTCCGCCTTGGCCTCCTCCTGCGCCGTGGCGGCGCTGTCGACGTCAGCCTGAAGCGCGGGGCGCGCGGCGGCGATCGCGTCCAGCCGGTTGAGGCGGATCAGCCGCTCGGCCGCCGCCGCGCCACCCTCTGCCGCGACATAACCGTCCCAACGGCGCAACTGGCCGTCCAGAGTGACAAGGCGCTGGCCGACGGCGAGAGGCCGGCTATCGTCACGGTCCGCTACAACGATCTGTGCGAGACGGCGGGCCAGTTCGACCGGCGCGGTGACATGGACGGCCAAGGGCGTGGCGCCAGCGGGCAAGGCGGGATCGCCCGGCAGCGGATCGGCGCCGGCCCAGCGGCGCTTGCCGTCCGCGCCGACCGGCGCTTCCAGATCGTCGCCCAGCGCGGCGGCGAGCGCGCGTTCATAGCCGGGGGCGGCCTTCAACTGGTCGAGCGCGCGCGACCGGTTGCCTGCGCCGCTATCGACGGCGCGTTTGAGCGCTGCCGCCTCGCTATCGAGCGCGGCGAGGGCGGCGCGGGCGGAGGAAAGGGCCGCTTCCGCCGTATCGCGCGCCTCGGCGGCGGACTGGCGGTCAGCCTCGGCGGTCTGGATTGCGGCTTCGGCGGCGTCGCTATCGCCCTTCGCCCTGTCCTGATCGGTCAGCGCCGCGGTACGTTGCGCCTCCAGCGGGGTGGCGTCGGGCAGGGCGGCGGCTTCGGCGGCGAGCCGCACCACCTCCCGCTCCGCCCGGTCGAGGCGGGTGCGCCCGGCGGCCAGCGCCGCTTCGGCGACGCGCAGTTCGGCCTGTTCGGCCGCCTGGGTCGCCATCGCCCGCGCCAGATCCAGTTCGGCGTCGCGCGCGGCATCCTCGGCCGCGGCGATCCGGGCGGCGAAGGCCGGGCGCAGCTTTTCCGTCTCGGCGATACGCGCCTTCAGCGTGGCGATCTCCGCCGTCAGCCGGGCGATCGCATCGGCGGCGTCGTTGGCGAGCGTGCCTTCGCGGGCGCGATCCTCCTCCAGCCGGGACGCCTGTTGGGCGAGGTCGGCGAGGCGGCGAACCACGGCTTCCCGCTCGGTGCGGAGCGCGGCGAGGCGATGGCCCGCCTCATTGGCGTCGTCGCGCGCGCTCTGGGCGGCGGCGCGGCGATCGGCCAGCGTGGCGATGGCGGCCTGGGCGTGGGCGGCGGCGGCGAGCTGCCCCTCCTGCGCGGCGGCAACGGCGGCGTCCGCCTGTTTCGCTTCGGCGCGGGCGGCCTCCGCGCTCGCATTGGCTTCGCGCCAACGGGCGAAGAGGGTGCGGCCTTCGGCGACGCGGATCTGGTCGGAAAGCCGGATATAGCGTTCGGCGGCGCGGGCCTGCCGGCGCAGCGCGTTGGCGCGCGCATCCATGTCGAGCAGGATTTCGTCGAGCCGGGCGAGGTTGGCCTCCGCCGCGCGCAATTTCTGTTCAGCATCCTTGCGCCGGACATGAAGCCCGGCAATGCCCGCCGCTTCCTCCAGCATGGCGCGCCGTTCCTGGGGGCGGGCGGCGATGACGGCGGCGATACGCCCCTGACTGACCAGCGCGGGGCTGTGCGGCCCGGTGGCGGCGTCGGCGAAGACGAGCGATACATCCTTGGCGCGCACGTCGCGGCCATTGGCGCGATAGGCGCTGCCCGCGCCGCGCTCGATCCGGCGGGTGACCTCCAGTTCGCCGTCCGCGCCGACATCGACGGCGTTGAAAAGCTCGCCCTGCTCCTGGACGGTCAGCAGCGACACTTCGGCAAAGTCGCGCTGCGGCCGTGTGGCGGTGCCCGCGAAGATCACATCCTCCATGCCGCCGCCGCGCATGGATTTGGCGCTGGATTCGCCCATCACCCAGCGAATGGCTTCGAGCAGGTTGGACTTGCCGCAGCCATTGGGGCCGACGATGCCGGTCAGGCCCGGTTCGATCCGCAGTTCCGTCGCATCGACGAAGCTTTTGAAGCCGGAGAGTTTGAGCCGCTTTATCTGCACGGGGTCGCACCGGGACAGCGTGCCGCCCCGGCCCTTTCAAACGATGCTGTCAGCCCCCGCTGGCCCAATCAGATGCCCGCTTCCTTGAGCTTGGGCTGGAGCGACGCCCAGTTGGCGACATTGTCGACCAGAACGCCGTTGATGAGGAAGCTGGGCGTGCCCTGTATCTGATATTGGTTGTTCGCCGCCTCGACGCCCTTGGCCAGCCGTTCGGCCGCGCCGGTGTCGGCCAGGCACTGTTTCGCCTGATCGGCGGAAATGCCGCGTTGCTGCGCATATTCGACCAGACCGGCGATCTGCGCGATCGCGCCGGGGCGCTGGGCCGGGGGCAGCTTTTCGATGCCCTGATAGGCGGCCTCGTTACCCTGCACCTTTTCGAACATCGCCGCCTGATTGGCGAAAAACTGCTCCGACAGCGGATAGTAGATGTCCTTGCCGCCGCAGCCGGCGAGCAGCGCGGTGGTCAGGTCGATCGGGTCGCGCACATAGGTGCGGAATTCGAAGCTCATCTTGCCGGTGTCGACGATCTTCTTGATTTCCTCCGAGGCTTCGGCGGAGAAATCACGGCAATGGCTACAGGTGTAGGAGCCATATTCGACCAGCTTGATCTTGGCCGACGGATTGCCCATCAGATAATAGCCGTCGGGCGTCTGGGCGATAGTCTGCGACCAGCTTGTGCCCGCAGGGGCGGAGACGGCGGCGATCGGATCGCCGCTCGGCTTGGCGCCTTCCTCGCTCTTGCCGCAGGCGGCGAGGGTCAGGCTGACGGCGATGAGGGCAAGAGCGGAAACGGCTTTCACGGCGGGCAAGGCTCCGATGACTGGCGGTATGGACGGGGTTTTAGATCAGTGCGCGGCGGCGGGCAATGCGGCCTGGAGAATGGACCAGGTCGATCCCTTGACGAGCGTGCCGTTGACGACGAAGCCGGGCGTGCCGCCGATCTTCACCTTGTTCCAGGCGTCGTCGGTCATGGCGAGGATCTGCTTCATCGCCGTCGGGTTGGCGACGCAGGCGTCGAGCTGGGCATTGGTGAAGCCGCGCTTGTTCATCAGGGCATAGAGGCCGGTCTTTTGCCCGATATCGCGTATCGCCGCGGTCTGGTCCGCGGGCTTTTCGGTCGTCGCCCCGTCATAAGCCTCGATCTGCTCCATCCAGGCGGTCTGGTTGGCGAACAGCGCCTCATGATTGCCGATGAAGCGGGCCGGGCCGCCGCACCGCGCGAGCAAGGCGGCCGTCAGGTCATATCGGTCGCGCACGGCATTGCGGACTTCCACGCTCACCTTGCCGCCCTTCACATAGTCGGCCTTGAGCGGGGCGCTCGCCTCCCCCACGAAATGGGCGCAGTGGGAACAGGTGTAGCTGACATATTCGACCAGCTTGGTCGGCGCATTGGGATTGCCCATCGCATGGCCGCCGATCGGCGAGAGCACGACCCGGCTCACCCAGTTGGCGGCAGGCGCGGCGACCAGCGCGGCGGGAACGGCAAGCAAAGCAAGCGGCAGGAACAGTGTCTTCATGGCGTGCGTCCGTAAATTGGTTCCGCTGAACCGGAACCGAACAGCGTCGTTTTTGACGCGATGTGCAAGTCAATCGCTTCAGTCTTTTCTGGCGCGATTTTCAAGTCGATCGCTTCAGTTGATCTTGGGCAATCCGCTGCTGTTGGCAAGCCCCTGCGCAAGCGATTCGAGCACGGCGCGCAGTTCGGGATCGCCGATGTCGCGCAGCGAATCGCCCAGCTCGACCGGAATGGGCTTGAGGTTGCGGGGCGGCGGGCGGCGTTCGGCCGCCACGGGCCTGATATCGCCCTGCCGGATCGCGACCTTCACCACGGCGGCATAGCCGAAGAAACGGTTCACCCGCTCGACGATATCGGGCAGCATATGCTGCACCATCGGCCCATGACCGCTCATGACCGTCAGTTGCAGCGTGCCGCCGGCCTTCTGCCCCACCGGGAAACGGATCGATTCGGGCGCGGAAATGCCGGCATAATGGGCGCCGACGATCTCCGCCCAGCGGGTGACGATGCTGGACTGGACGAAGCCGAACTTGCGGAAAGCGGCGCGGCCGATGTCGGGCATCAGGTCCGCGATCGCCCGCGGCGCGCCCACGCGCGGCCTGTCTTCGGCCGGCAGCTTGCGACTCTTATATTTCGGGGGGGCCGGGCGTTCCGTCATGGCCCGCTTAATGGCATAGGGTCGCCATGCGCGTCGAGGGTAGAGCCACAAAAATCGCAAGCGACCTGCTTGCCCATTATGACGTCCATGCCCGGCGGCTGCCGTGGCGCGCGCCGCCGGGCAGCAATGCCGCCGATCCTTACCGGGTTTGGCTGTCCGAAGTGATGCTGCAACAGACCACGGTCGCGGCGGTCGGCCCCTATTATGCGAAATTCCTGGCGCGCTGGCCGACGGTTCAGGATCTGGCGGCGAGCGAAGACGCGGACCTGATGGCCGCCTGGGCCGGGCTGGGCTATTATGCCCGCGCCCGCAATCTGCTGGCCTGCGCGCGGGCGGTGGCGCGCGACCATGGCGGCGTCTTTCCCGATACGGAGGACGGGCTGCGTTCCCTGCCGGGGGTCGGCGCCTATACCGCCGCGGCCGTCGCGGCGATCGCGTTCGGCCAGCGCGCGGTAGTGGTGGACGCCAATGTCGAACGGGTGGTGGCGCGGCTGTTCGCCATCGCCACGCCCCTCCCCGCCGCCCGGCCGGCGATCCGCGCCGCCGCCGACAGCATCACGCCCGATGCCCGCGCCGGGGATTTCGCGCAGGCGATGATGGACCTGGGCGCGACCATCTGCACGGCGCGTAATCCGGCCTGCGGCATCTGCCCGTTGCGGGAGGATTGCGCCGCGGTGCTGACCGCCGATCCCGCCGCTTATCCCGTCAAGGCGGCGAAGAAGGTGCGACCGCACCGCACGGGCCATGGCTGGTGGATCGAGCGCGACGGCCATGTCTGGCTGGTGCGCCGCCCGGACAAGGGACTGCTGGGCGGGATGCGGGCGCTACCCAGTTCCGACTGGGGCGATGCGCCCGACCCGACGCCGCCGATCGCCGCCCGCTGGACCACGATCGAGACAGATGTCGCGCATGTCTTCACCCATTTCTCTCTGGCGCTGCGCGTCCACCATGCCCATGTGGAAGCGAACGAAACGCCGGAGGGCGCAGGCGAATGGTGGCCCATCGACCGCATCGGCGAGGCGGGGCTGCCGACATTGTTCGCACGGGCGGCCGACGCGGTGAGGAAGGAAAGGCAGGCAGATGCACGGAACTGATCCAGCGATAAAGGCCGTGCCGGGCTTCGTCGGCAGCAACCTCGACCGGGTGGACCATATCCGCACCAACCCCGCCTTGCTGGCCGAGACGTTCGCAGATCCGGCGGCGCGCCTGCTGGTGCTGGACGGGCTGGAGCCGGTCGAGATGGACGGCCATCTGCTGCTGGAGCCGCTGACGCCGGACGCGCGGGTCGAGGATCATGTGCTGCTGGGCGTCGATCCGGGCAAACGGCCGATCTTCGCCCGGCTGGTCGCGAACCTTGGCCTCAATCTGGTTCCCACGCCGCGCAGCCGGGCCATCGCCGACCTTGTACCGACCGAAGAAGTCGCCCTTTACGGCACCGCGCGCAGCCTGGTCCACTGGCATGCCCGCCATCGCCATTGTTCGGTCTGCGGCGAGACGACGCAGCCGGTCAAGGCCGGCTGGGCGCGCAAATGCGAGGCGTGTGCCGCCGAGCATTTTCCCCGCACCGACCCGGTCGTCATCATGCTGGCCGAATATCGCGGGCGCATATTGCTGGGCCGGCAACATGCCTGGCCGCCGGGTCGCTATTCGGCGCTGGCGGGTTTCGTCGAACCGGGCGAGACGATCGAGGAAGCGGTGGCGCGCGAATTGCTGGAGGAAGCGGGCGTGCGGGTGCATAAGGTCCGTTATGTGATGAGCCAGCCCTGGCCCTTCCCCTCCTCGCTGATGATCGCCTGCATCGGCGAGGCGCTGGACGATGCGCTGACGCTCGATCCGACCGAGATAGAAGATGCCTTCTGGTGCGACGCGGATCAGGTCCGCGCGGCGATGGCGGGCGATCCCGATGCCCCCTTCCTCGCCCCGCCGACGATGGCGGTGGCCTGGCACCTGCTCGACCATTGGCTGGCGGGCGTCGCCGCACCCAGCCTTGTTAGCGCAAGCGCAAGCGCGTAAGGCCGATCCCCTTCCCTTCCTGTTTTTGAGGACCATTTTCCCTCCATGCTCAGCCTAGAAGAAGCCCAGTCGCGCGCGCAGGATCTGGTCAGCGCCGCGCGCAAGGCCGGTGCGGACGCCGCCGACGCCATCTATGCCTGCAACGCATCGACCAACGTGTCGGTGCGGCTCGGCGCGCTGGAGGATGTCGAACGGTCCGAGGGCGAGGAGATCGGCCTGCGCGTCTTCATCGGCCAGCGGTCCGCCAGCATTTCCGCGTCGGACATGAACCCGGCGACGCTCGCGACATTGGTCGATCGCGCCGTCGCCATGGCGCGCGAAGCGCCCGAAGACCCCTATGCCGGCCTCGCGCCCGAAGACCGGTTGCTCAAGAAGCGCCCGCCCGCGCTCGACCTGACCGACGAGGAGGAGCCGGAACCCGCAGCGCTGCGCGAACGCGCGCTGATGGCGGAGGAAGCGGCGCGCAGCGTGCCCGGCATCACCAACAGCGAGGGCGGCGGCGCCGCGAACGGCCGCAGCCAGGTCGCGTTGGCGACCAGCCACGGCTTTGCCGGCGCCTATGCCGGCACCAGCCATTCGACCTGGGCCAGCGTGCTGGCGGGCACGGGCGCCGATATGCAGCGCGACCATGCCAGCCATAGCGTGCGCCATCTGGAGGATCTGGACGATGCCGAAGCGGTCGGCGTCCGCGCCGGCCAGCGCGCGGTGGCGCGGCTCAACCCGGTCAAGGTCGAGAGCGGCGTCATGCCGGTGATCTTCGACCCGCGCATCGGCTCCAGCCTGCTCGGCCATCTGATCGGCGGCATGGTCGGCCCGGCGATCGCGCGCCGGTCGAGCTTCCTGCTGGAATCGCTGGGCGAGGCGCTGTTCGAGGCGGGCGTCACCATCATCGACGATCCATTGCTGCCCCGCGGGATGCGATCGCGGCCATTCGATGGCGAAGGCCTGCCGGTCGAACGGCGCGCGCTGATCGACCAGGGCGTGCTGACCGGATGGCTGATGGACAGCGCATCGGCGCGCCAACTAGGCTTGGAGCCCACCGGCCATGCCAGCCGCGGCGGCAGCGGCGCGCCGGGCGCCAGCATCACCAACGTCCATATGGAGGCCGGCGCCATCTCGCCCGGCGACCTGATGGCGGACGTGAAGCGCGGCCTCTATGTCACCGAACTGATCGGCATGGGCGTCAATGGCGTGACCGGCGATTATAGCCGGGGCGCGGCGGGCTTCCTGATCGAAAATGGCGCGGTCGCCCATGCCGTGTCGGAAATCACCATCGCCAGCAACCTGAAGGCCATGTTCCGGGCGCTGACGCCCGCGAGCGACCTGCACTTCCGCTATGCCATGAACGTGCCGACCGTCCGCATCGACGGGATGACCGTTGCCGGAGGCTGAGGCCCATCTCCGTGCGGTCATATCCGCCGTGGCGGATGCGGCCGACCATGCGCTGACGCTGTGGGCAGGCGGGGAAACCCGCGTGCGCCAGTGGGAAAAGGTGCCCGGCCATCCGGTGTGCGAGGCCGACCTGGCGGTCGACGCCATGCTGCGCGCGCGGTTGGCGGCGATCGACCCGGACGCCGGCTGGTTGTCGGAGGAGACGGCCGATACCGTCCATCGGCTAGGCGTGCCGCGGGTGTGGGTGGTCGATCCGATCGACGGCACGCGCGATTATCTGCGCGGGCGGCCGGGCTGGTCGGTGTCGGTCGCGCTGGTCGAGGATGGCGCGGTCCAGATCGGCCTATTGGCGGCGCCCGCGCGCAACGAATTGTGGGTGGCGCAACTGGGCCAGGGCGCAACGCGCAACGGCCAGAGGTTGCGCGCAGGAAGCCGGACCATGCTGCCGGGCGCGCGGGTGCCGGCCGACCAGTTGCCGCGCGTCGATCGCGATCTGGTGACGGTGGACAAGCCCAACAGCATCGCGCTGCGCATGGCGATGGTCGCTGCCGACGAAGCCGATCTGGTCGCCACCGTGCGCTGGGGCAATGAATGGGACGTCGCCGCCGCCGCGCTGATCGTGCAGGAGGCGGGCGGCGCGGTGACTGATGCGCTGGGCGATCCACTGCGCTTCAACCGGCCGCAACCCACCGCCTTCGGCCTGCTCTGCGCCGCGCCCGGCATCCATGCCGCCGCCGTAGAGCGGCTGGCGCCCCGCGCACGCGAGATATTGGGCCAGTCGCCAGCCTAGAATGGCAAAGGGCGGGTTCCCGATCCATATTGCTGATCCTTGCGCCATATTGCGCTGTGTGTCGGTAAAGGGCAGGCAGTGCCGATCATCGTCTCCGTTCCGTAAAGAAACATTGCCCGGCCGCCGCCGTGCAAGCCTTTGATTGACCGGCCAGGACCGACACCACATCAGCCACCCAGAATCTAACGCGACTTAGTCGCAATATTAGTTTTGGGGGTCTTCCATGTTTGCTTCTGCCTTATGTTCGCCGCGTCCTTCTGGGCTGCAGGCCAGCCTCATGGTCCTCGCATGTGCCCTGTCTGCCCCAGCGCTCGCGGCTGATGCGGCGCCCGTGGCAGGCGACGACCAATCGGGCGCAATCGTTGTGACGGCGGCAGGCTATGAGCAGAATATCGTCGAAGCCCCCGCCAGCATCACCGTGCTGGGCCGCGAGGAATTGCAGGAGAAGCGCTTCGGCAGCCTGGCCGAAGCCCTGCAGGACGTGCAGGGCGTCGATGTCGGCGGGGAGGCGGGCAAGACCGGCGGCCTCAATATCTCGATCCGCGGGATGCCCAGCGACTATACGCTGGTCCTGATCGACGGCCGCCGCCAGAATGCGCCGGGCGGGGTCACGCCCAATGGTTTCGGCGAAACCTCCACCAGCTTTCTGCCGCCCTTTTCCGCGATCGATCGCATCGAAGTGGTGCGCGGGCCGATGTCGACCCTTTACGGCTCGGATGCGATGGGCGGCGTGGTCAACATCATCACGCGCAAGGTCGGCAACCGCTGGGTGGGCACCGCAAGCGCCGAAAGCACGATCCAGGGCGACGATCGCTTCGGCAATATCCAGTCGATCAACGGCTTCGCCCAGGGACCGATCGTCAGGGATCTGGTCGGGCTGACCTTGCGTGGCAGCGTCTTCCATCGGGAGGGGTCGAATATCGACATTCCCGGCGACCCGGCGCTGACGCTGGGCCGCAACCCCGTGCGGTCGGACGTCTATACCTATGGCGGGCGCCTGAGCATCACGCCCCAAGCCGATCATGACCTGTGGATCGAATATGACCGCAATGAACAAAGCTACGACAATAGCAGCGGACAATTGGGCACGTTGGGGTCGGGCGGCTACGCACCGGAGCAACGGTTCAATCGCACCAATTATGTGCTGGCGCATAGCTGGCGCATGGGCTTCGGCCAACTCGACACGACGCTGACCCGCAACGATACCGAGACGATCGGCCGCCTGATCCCCAATGGTACGCCAGGCGCGACGCCGGGCAGTGCGCGGACATTGGAAGCGCGCAACGACATTGTGGATTCGCGCTTCGCGGGCAAGTTCGGTCCGGTCGCCTTCACCGTGGGCGGCCAATATTGGAAGGCGCGGATGGTCGAGGGTGTGGCGCCCGAACCATTCACATTCACCCAATGGGCGGGTTTTGCCGAAGCGACGCTGACCGTGACGGACGGGTTCAACATTACCGGCGGCGCGCGCTATGACGACCATTCGACCTTCGGCAACAAATGGTCGCCGCGCGCTTATGCTGTGTGGAATATCAACGATGTGCTGACGCTGAAGGGCGGCGTCAGCCGGGGATTCAAGACCCCGCGCGTCGAACAGATCGCCGAAGGCATCGTCGGCTTCGGCGGTCAGGGTCGCATCCCGCTGATCGGGACGCCGGGCCTGACGCCGGAAACCAGCACCAGCTATGAAGCGGGCCTCTATTATGACGGACAGGGCTTCTTCAGCGGCAATGTCACCCTGTTCAACAATGACTTCGATGACAAGATCGCGTCCGGCCCCGGCATTCCCAACTGCCAGTTCGCAGGCAATCCCAACCGCCCCGGTTGCCTGGACGTAGGCCCCTTCCCGACCGTCGACCTGCTCGGTCAGTCGATCAACATCGACAAGGCCCGCACCCGCGGCGTCGAAGTGGCGACCCGCTTCGCCTTCACGCCCGTCGTCTCGTTGTCGGTCAACTATACCTATACGGAAACCGAACAACTGAGCGGTGCGGAGCAAGGCCTGCCGCTGGTGGGTATGCCCAAGCATATGCTGAACGGAAACCTGCGCTGGAAGCTGGGCGACAGGGCGAGCATGTGGGCGCGCGCCGAAATACGGTCCAGCCGCTACCGCGGCAATAATGCCCAGCAGGCGGCCGTGGGCGATTTCCGCAGCTATGAGGTGTTCCACCTCGGCGGTTCGTACCAGATCGCACCGGCCTTCCGCCTCGCGGCGACGGTCTACAATATCCTCGATACCGACTATGCGGCCTATGTGCCATATCCGAACGGCCCGACGACCGCCTATACGCCAGCCTATTCCATCAACCAGGAAGGGCGCCGGCTCTGGCTGTCGGCGACGGTGGACTTCTAGGATCCAAATGCAAGGACATGCGGGACTGGAGGCCGATCCGTCGCCTTTCGGTTCCGCCTTTCTTGCGGGAAAATCATGCTTTTGAGGGCAGCGCCGGAATCCTGATCATGAAGCAAAGCCCCTGGTCCGACGGCATGATGTCGATTGTGCCGCGATGGGCGTGGATGATCGCCTTCACCATGCTCAGGCCCAGGCCGTGCCCCGGCTTCGATCGTGTGGGATCGAGGCGCACAAGCCGCTCGAAAATGCGGTCGCGATCGTCCGCCGCGATGCCCGATCCATCGTCGCTGATGGTCAGGATGGCCTCGTCACCGGCGGACATGAGCGCAATCGTGGCGTCGGCGCCGTCGCCCGCATGGGCAAGAATATTTTCCAGCATGTTGGCGACGGCGCGTTTGAGTAGCTGGGCATCGCCGGATATCGTCACGTCCGTCAGGGACGCTGTGATCGCCCGCCCCTCGTCATCGAAGGCGGGACGATAGGCTTCGACGATTTCGCCGAGGATATCGGACAAGGAAAGCGGAACGAAGCGTTTGCGCACCGCCAGCCCCTGCACTTCGGAAACGCCCAGCAAAGCTGCGAACAGATCGAGTAACGCGTCCATGTCCGCGATCGTCCGCTCCAGGGTCTGTGTGGTCGCATCGTCGGGCGCCTCCAGCAGCAGGGCTTCCATATCCTGCCGGATGCGCCCCAGCGGCGTTCGCATGTCGTGCGCGATGTCGCTGGACACCTGACGCAACGAGCGCATCAGCATGTCGATCCGCCCGAGCATCCTGTTGAGAATGGTGGAGATGCGATCGAACTCGCTGCCCGAACCGTCGATCGGAATGCGACGGGTATAGTCGCCCTCGATAATGCCCTGCGCCGTCCCGCTGATCAGAACCAGGCGGCGCCGGACCAGCCGGCCGAAGGCGATCGTACTGACCGTGCCCGTCAACAGAATGATGCCCAGCCCCACCAGCGCGGCGATCAGGATGCGGTCGTCGGCGCGGCTGAGCGCATCGCGATCGCCGGCGACCACGATCTGACCGCCATCGGGCAATGGACGGCTGAGCGCCTGCGCCACGCCTTTGGACCCGTCCGGCCGACGGATAGGCAGGAACTCGCTCCAGCCGGTCGGCGGAATGTGCGGGATCAGACTGCCGGCGAGCCGCCGTCCCTGGGCATCGGCCAGGGCGTAGAGCATCAAGCGCCCGTCAGCGCCGCTGTCCGCGAGATAGCCGGTGCCGTTCGTCGCGCCGCCGTCACGCAGGCGCACCAGTCGCGCCAGAGAGGCCGCGCCGTTGGTGGTGTGATAATCGAGTAGCGCATCCATCTCCATTTCGAGGCGATGGTCGATCTGCGCCTCGATCTCATGATGGGAGATGAAGATGGCGACCGCGCCCAGAGCCAGAGTCACCAGGCCCGATATGCCGGCCGACAGGATGGACAGGCCTTTGATCGTCCGGGGCATGACCACGACCTACGACGCGCTGCTGACGATCATATAGCCAGAGCCGCGAATGGTGCGGATCAGATTTTCGGCCCCGCCCTCGTTCAGCTTCGTGCGCAATCGACTCATATGCGTCTCGACGATGTTCGTTTTGGGATCGAAGCCGAAATTCCACACCCGATCCAGAAGCATGGTCCGCGTTACCAGCCGGTCGGGGTTGCGCAGCAGATATTCGAGCAGGCTGAACTCGCGCGGCTGCAGGTCGATGATCCGGCCGGACCGCTTTACGGTTCGGCGTATCAGATCCAGTTCGATACCGCCAACGCACAACATAAGCTGCGCTTCCGCCCTGTCGCCCGGCGGCGGTCGCCGCGCCAGCGCCCCAAGCCGCGCCGCCAGTTCAGCGAAGGCGAAGGGCTTGATCAGATAATCGTCCGCGCCGCCTTCCAGCCCGGCAACGCGGTCTTCGATGCCGGACATGGCCGACAGGATGATCGCGGGCGACTGGCACCCCGCGTTGCGCGCGAGCTTGAGCACCGTCAGGCCGTCCAGGCCCGGCACCATGCGATCCAGCACGAGGATGTCGAAGGCTTCCGCCAGCGTGCGCGCCAGCGCCGCCTTGCCCTCGCCCTCGACGACGACATGGTGGCCCAGCTCCTTCAGTCCGCGTGCGAGATAGTCCCGCATGTCCTGATCGTCTTCCAGCAGCAATATCCGCATCGCACCCGCCTGCTCATTCCTATCCTCCATGCGTCAAACTCCCCCCATTTAACATTGGCATTTCTATACGATTTCCCAATGTTTCCCGAATTGATGGACCTGTCGCGCCGTATCAGTAAAGACGCGCCATCTGCGAGTCATTATTATTATCGTTCGCAATATGGGGCTGAAATGGCGGGCAACGCGGTTATCTCAGGTGTATGCTTCGGCGTGCCGATCGCCCGGCCCATGGCGATCGGAGGGGGTGAGGCATGATGTCGGGCCGTGCGCTCAATCGACGCAATATCCATGAAAAACAGGCCATCGCCTGCCTGCGGGGCCGTGGCGACTTCGAACTGCGCCATGTCGCCGATGACCGGCAGGCTTTCGCACGGCTGTCTGCGCTGGCCCGCGGTCGCGGCCTGACAATCTTTCCGCCTGGCGCCAGGTTCATCAGCGACGGCGAGGTTGCACTTCTGGCCGATCTTGCCGCTGCGCAGCGCCTGGCCGGTCGCGCATATGTGGGTGGGGACGAACAGGATCGCGCGGCGTTGCTCCAATGCGCCGCGATTTTGCGCGAGGCCGGCATCTGCCTGCCGATGGCGGTTTTGCAGAGTGCGGCACCTGGTCGCGCGCGCGGTAAAATCCAGACTGCAAAGGATCGCCCTATGACGGGAATGGCACGCAATCGCGCGCTTTCCCTCGTTCGGGCACGGGAGATTGCGAGCACCCATGATTTCGCCGAAGCCGGCGTCTCGCGCCAATCCGTGAGCCGTTTTTGCAAGGACGGTCTGATCCAGCGCGTGCGCCACGGCTGGTATCGCGCAGCACCACTTCTGCCGCGCAACGCATCCGCTGCCCGGCTGCATGGATAATTTCGACAGAGCCGGACCCAACCGGCTCCTTGTTTCACGCCAGAAAGGGGCAATAATGAACCATAGCAACATGCGCGACCGCGCGCCGACCTCCACCTGCTTCCTCGCCTTGAGCTGTGTCGGGCTTTTCATCTCCGCCGCGCCTGCCATCGCACAGAATGGCGATCAGGCCGCCGACGAAACGCAGGGCCGCAAGCTGGGCGGCATGGTCGTTACCGACACCGCAATCGACGAGCAGGGCTATAAGGTCGACAAGGCGGATTCGCCCAAGTTCACAGCGCCTCTGGTCGATACGCCGCGATCCATCACCGTCATCCCCGCGTCGGTCATCAAGGATACGGCGTCGGCGTCCCTGACCGAGGCGCTGCGCACCGTGCCAGGCATTACGCTGGGCGCGGGCGAAGGCGGCAATCCACTGGGCGACCGCCCCTTCATCCGCGGCTTCGACAGCCAGGCCAGCACCTATCTGGACGGCGTGCGCGACGTCGGCGCGCAGAGCCGCGAAATCTTCGCCGTCGAGCAGATCGAGGTGGTGAAGGGCTCCGACAGCACCACCGGCGGTCGCGGCGGCGCGGGCGGTTCGCTCAACCTCGTTTCCAAGACGCCGAAGGCGGACCGGTTCATCGCCGCGAGCGGCAGTCTCGGCAATGCCGACTACAAGCGCGCGACGATCGACATCAACCAGCCGATCAACGATTTCGTCGGCTTCCGCCTCAACGCCATGTGGCACGATCAGGACGTCGCCGGTCGCGACGCCATCTGGTCCAAGCGCTGGGGCGTGGCGCCATCGATCAAGCTGGGTCTCAATGGCCCGACCAGCCTGACCGTCAGCTATTATCATCTCGACACCGACGAACTGCCGGATTCGGGCATTCCCTATCTCTACACCATCGCCAACGCCCCCGCCGGCGTCACCGAGACCGGCCCTGCGCGAACCTTCACCGCCCTGGACGACGGCGCGAAGATCAGCGTGCCGCGCGGCGCCTATTATGGCCTGAAGGATCGCGATTTCCGCAAGACCAAGGTCGACAATTTCACCATCCGCGCCGAACATGATTTCGGCGGCGTCACCCTGCGCAACACCAGCCGCTATGGCCGCAGCACCCAGGGCTATGTCTGGACCCAGCCCGACGACCAGCAGGGCAATGTCGCCAATGGCCTGGTCTGGCGTCGCAACAACAACCGCTATAGCGAAACCGACGGCCTGTTGAACCAGACCGACCTGTTCGGCGAATTTGCGATCGGCGGCATCAAGAACAGCTTCGCCGCCAGCGTCGAATTCAGCGAGGAAAAGGCGGCCAACGGCACCTATGTCTCCAATGCGCAGACGGGCGTCGTCATCACCACCGGCATCAACGCCGTCGGCGGCCGTTGCGGGGCGATCTCGATCGCGAACTATAACTGCACCAGCGTCGATAATCCCAACCCCAACGATCCCTGGGTCAGCTATGCCGCCGACGGCTCGTCGGTCGTCTCCCCCATCGTTCGCAGCCTGCGCAAGACCTGGACCATGTCCAAGACCACGACCCAGGCGGCGTCGCTGTTCGACACGATCACCATCAGCGACAAGCTGCTGATCAACCTGGGCGGTCGGTTCGACAAGTATAAGACGACCGTCAGCCCCGGCCTCGCCGCGACCGCAACCGCCAACCGGATCGTCCTGGAGCGCGAGGACGACCTGTGGACCTATCAGGCCGGCATCGTCTTCAAGCCGACGGAAAGCAGCAGCATCTACGCGTCGACCTCGACCGCCGCGACGCCTCCCGGTTCGTTCATCGCGAACGGCGCGGAGGGCAATGCGCTCAACACCACCAGCCAGGCGCTGACCGACGCGCTCAAGGTGGAAAAGACCAAATCCTATGAAATCGGCGCCAAGGCCAATCTGTTCAACGACAGCCTGGCGCTGACGCTGGCGGCGTTCCGCACAGAAACCAAGAATGCCCGCGCCACCAACGATGCCGGTACCGTCGCCTTTATCGGCGAACGCCTCATCAAGGGCATCGAAGTCGGGTTCAACGGCAATATCACGCCGGAATGGAACGTCTTTGGCGGCTACACCTATATGGACTCCGAGATCGTCGACGGCGGCTTTACGGCGACCACCGTCAGCGGTGTCACGCTCTATGCACCGTCGGTCAATACCGGCAAGCAGTTCCCGAACACGCCCAAGCACAGCTTCACCGCCTTCACCAACTATAAGGTGACGCCGGCCTTCACCATCGGTGGTGGCGCGATCTACATGAGCAAGGTCTATGGCGGCTATTCTGACCTGCGCACCATCACCAACGGCGCGGTCGTCATCACCAAGGAACTGGCCCGCATGGTGCCCAGCTACTGGCGCTTCGACGGCAATGCGTCGTACAGCTTCAGCGACGCGGTGAACCTGCAGGTCAACGTCAACAACGTCTTCAACAAACGTTATTACGACAAGGCCTATGCCGCCCATTATGCCAACCAGGCGGTCGGGCGGACGGCGATCGCGACCCTCAACATCAAATATTGAGCTTGCCCGCCCTCCTCGGGGGTAAGATGGCCCACCTCGCAAGGGGTGGGCCATATTTTTGGAGTGATCGACATGCCGACCCGTCCTGCCTTATGCGCGAACGGGCCAAGGCGCTGGCAGGGTCGCCGGAGCGATGCTTTAGGGGAAAAGGATATCCCCCCTGCATCCCCGGTCGCAAATCTCGGAACAAGGCCGTCAAACACGACAAGCGCCGCTACAAATGGCGCAACCGCATCGAGATCATGTTCGGCCGCCTCAAGGACTGGCGACGGGTCGCGACGCGCTACGACCGGTCTTGGCCTTGCCGTCGAAACGATAATTCATGCGCCAGTAGCGACCGCCTTGAGGTGTCACCAGTCCATGCCCGTCCGCCAGCTCGTAGAGCTTTTCTCGGGGTTTCGCTTTGGCCAGCGCGAGGGCTGAAAGTGCCATGAGGGTATCTCCCGTGGCCATGTTGGCCGATACCCACAAAGATACCTTCAGGTACCCCGAATTCCCAAATCCACGGGTGTGTTGATTGCTGCTGAGAAGTGACCCGGGGTTTTCATCGAGAAGTGACCCACCTTGCGATTATGTTTCGGATGTCAGGGGTGGGTCAAGATGGGGTTTTCTCCTTTCTGGTTTTGGGCTGCTGAGCCGAGCTGTTCTTGAAGCGGAAGCTGTCGTTCCCGGTCTCAAGGATGTGGCAGTGATGGGTGAGCCGATCGAGGAGCGCGGTGGTCATTTTGGCGTCACCGAAGACGGTGGCCCATTCGCTGAAGCTCAGGTTAGTGGTGATGATGACGCTGGTGCGCTCGTAGAGTTTGCTCAGCAGGTGGAACAGCAGTGCACCGCCTGAGGCGCTGAACGGCAGATAGCCAAGTTCGTCGAGGATCACGAGATCGGAGTGGGCGAGCCTTCCGGCGATCTGGCCCGCCTTGCCCTGGGCCTTCTCCTGTTCGAGCGCGTTGACGAGCTCGACCGTGGAGAAGAACCGCACCCGTTTGCGGTGATGCTCGATGGCCTGGACGCCCAGGGCCGTGGCGATATGGGTCTTGCCCGTGCCGGGGCCGCCGACCAGCACGATATTGTCGGCAACATCCATAAACTCGCAGCGGTGGAGCTGGCGAACCAGCGCCTCGTTGACCTCGCTGCTGGCAAAGTCGAAGCCCGCTAGGTCGCGATAGGCTGGGAACCGTGCGGCCTTGAGCTGATAGGATACCGATCGCACCTCCCGTTCGGCGGTCTCCGCCTTGAGCAGTTGTGACAGGATCGGAACCGCCGCATCGAACGCTGGCGCGCCCTGCTCCATGAGATCGGTGACGGCCTGAGCCATGCCATGCATCTTGAGGCTGCGCAGCATGACGATGATGGCGCCGCTGGCGGGATCATGACGCATGGCGGTTCTCCCGACGCAGGGCGTCATAGCGTTCCACATTGGCCATCGGCTCGCTGACCAGTCTTAGCGCCTGTGGCGCCGTGATCGGCGGTGTTGTCAGCGGCTTACCGTCGATCAGCCGGTGCAAAAGGTTGAGGATATGAGTCTTGGTCGGAACACCGGCCTCCAGCGCCATGGTGACCGCCATCAGCACGACCTGCTCATCATGATGCAGCACCAGCGCAAGAATCTCGACCATCTCCCTGTCGCCGCCGGGGGATCGCAGCAGATGGCGCTGTAACCGCTGGAAGGCCTCAGGCATCTCGAGGAACGGCGCGCCGTTGCGCAGGGCGCCAGGCTTGCGCTGGACGACCGCCAGATAATGGCGCCAGTCATAAACAGTGCGTCCCGGCCCATCATGGGATCGATCGATGATCCGCTGATGTTCACATAGCAGCTGCCCCTCTGCGACGACGAGGAAGCGGTCCGGGTAGAGCCGCACACTGACAGGACGGTTGGCGAAGGACGCCGGAACGCTGTAGCGATTACGCTCCAGATGGACGAGGCAGGTCGGTGAGACCCGCTTGCCATACTCGACGAAGCCGTCGAACGGCCGTCCCATCGGCATCAGGCTCGCCACCTCATCGGCCCAGGCATCGGCGACCGAACCAAGCTCAACACCATGTGGGATATCCTGCCACAGCGCCTTGCAGCGCGCTTCAAGCCAGATGTTCAACGCGTCGAGCGTCTCGGTCTGGGGAACAGGCTGCCAGAGCCGATGGCGCGCATCCTGCACGTTCTTCTCGACCTGGCCCTTCTCCCAGCCCGCTGCCGGATTACAGAACTCGGCCTCGAACAGATAATGGCTGACCATCGTCAGGAAGCGGGCATTGACGGTCCGTTCCTTGCCGCGTCCGACCTTGTCGACCGCGGTGCGCATGTTGTCGTAGATGCCGCGCCGCGGCACCCCGCCCAGCACGCGGAACGCATGATTATGGGCATCGAACAGCATCTCGTGGGTCTGAAGGAGATAGGCCCGCACGAAGAAGGCACGGCTGTAGCTGAGCTTGAAGTGCGCCACCTGCAGCTTGGTGCGCACGCCATCGATGATCGCCCAGTCCTCGCTCCAGTCGAACTGGAACGCCTCACCCGGCGCAAACGACAGCGGCACGAAGGTGCCGCGTCCGCTCACCTGCTGCTGCCGGCGATAATCATCGCGCCAGGCACGAGCAAAGGCCGCGACACGGCCATAGGATCCATCAAAGCCCAGGCTCACCAGATCGGCATGCAACTGCTTCACGGTTCGCTTCTGCTTGCGCGAACGGCCCATCTCTCGTCTGAGCCAGGTCGTCAGTCGCTCGACGAACGGGTCCAGCTTGCTCGGCCGCTCAGGCACCTTGAACTGCGGCTCGACTGTGTCCGACCGCAGATACTTACGGACGGTGTTGCGGGATAGACCGGTGCGCTTGGCTATCTCCCGGATCGACAGATGATCGCGGTAATGCCAGCGCCGGATAACGCTCAATAATGCCATGTCCAACACTCCATGGTCCCCCGCTCAAAGCCAGGGACGTGTTCAAACATGGGTCACTTCTCAGTGGAAATTACTGGCTTCCCCGGGTCACTTCTCAGCAGCAATCAACACACCGACCACGGTATCAGCGGGTCGAAGGGACGTGACAAGCGCCCCGGCTATGACGCGCTGATGAAGGCTGTCGCGCGGCGCGAGATCGACATGGTGGCAAGCTGGGCCGTGGACCGGCTCGGACGCTCCCTCCAGAACCTCGTCACCTTCCTCACCGAGATCAACGCCAAGGGGGTGGACCTGTATCTCCACCAGCAAGCACTCGACACCAGCACGCCCAGCGGACGCGCCATGTTCGGCATGCTGTCGGTGTTCGCCGACTTCGAGCGCGAGATGATCATCTCCCGGATCAAGGCCGGGTTGGCGCGATCCACGAAACGGTCAGGCCGACCGCCCCTCGACGCCGAGAAAGTCGAGCGTATCAAGCGCTCCCTCACCAAGGGCGTCTCCATCAACGCCACGGCCAAGAAGCTCAAGGTCGGTGTCGCGACCGTCCATCGGGTTAAGCAGCAGATGGCGCTCGCCGCCTGATCAGCAAGCGCGAAACCAGTCCATCGCCTCGTCGAAGGTCATCGCCATTCCCGGCTGCGCGCCTGCCTGCTCGATACGCGCGAGGAAGTCCGGGTCGAGTTCTTCACCCCGGCAGATCGGGCACGGCTCATCATCGCCGTCCAAACACTCCTCGTTATGCCGATCTATCACCGAGCCCTCGTCCATGACCAAGACCGCCCATACCACAGAGCGCGCCCCATCACTCAACGCCGATGAAGACCGCAGCGGTTCGGGTGTTCTTCTGGGCATCGAACCTTCAAGCCCTCCCACCATTGAAAAGGCAGGACAAAACTCGACACTACCCGGCGACCTCGATCACCCACCTTGGCATACTCCTCTTCTGGGCACCATTTGTTCTCAAAGCATTGATAATGCTGGGGGATCGTCGGCAAGACGGTCCCCAGAGAGCGTCTGCTACACAGAACTGCTACACAGTCCGGGGCACCAATCGTCCCCAAACCCTCGGAAAACTGCCGTAAATGGTCGTGAGGGCTGCTATTTGGCGTTCCACGCCAGATGTGAGATATCCACTTCGCGGAAGGTAAGCTGGCTGACCGCCTCTGCCAGCACGGCCACCCGATGCCCGCTGCCGTAGTTCTCGGATGCTCCCCGCTTCCCCGTTCCGTTCGTCCATCCGCCAAGCGCCATTGCAAGGTCATGGTCTACACGTGCGGCACGCAACTCGTCTCGGAAGTTATGACGGAATGAATGGAAGCAGGTGCGAGGTTGATAGGCACCGCAGCTTCGAAGAAACTGCGTGAACCATTTTGAAAACGCGACCGACCGCACGCCCTTGGTGCCGGGGTCAATCTCCTCGAACAGCTTCATACGACCAGCGCGGCGCTGTTTGTCAACGAAGTGTAGCAGCCCGCAGTCGATCAGGTTCTTGTGGATCGGCATGAGGCGCTCACTCGCGCCCGTCTTGAGGTTCTTGTCAGTGCTCCCGGCAACAGACTCCTCGGTGATCACGAAGCAACGCACCCCATCGACCGTTCGAATATCGGCGACATCGAGTTGGCAGATTTCGTTCAATCGCATGCCTGTGTGTAGGCCGATCAGCGGCACCCAGAAACGTGCATTCCGAGGCCGCTCGATTCCCGGTTTAGCGTATCCGCGCTCCCCATCGAAGCACCCCCGATAGAGCGGAGCGTTGAAGATCGCGTGTAGCTGGCTCGGGCTGAACGGAAAGCGCTTGTCCTTCTTGGCAGTGTCGTCGGGCAGACGCAGGCCGCGTATCGGATTCCGATCGAGTAGCTCCTCATTGACAGCCCAGTTCAGGAAGCTCGACAGGTTGGCGAGACAGGTGTTGGCGTTTGCTGCGCTGATGAGGTCGGTTTCGCCGCGCGTTCGAGCCCGATCGGCGGCTTGGCGGGCGGTGAGCTTCGGGAACCGCTTGGCGGCGTTGCGCGGCATGAAACGCAGAACATCGATATAGTCGCGACAATGGGCGCGAGCCAGCGATCGCATGGGAACGTCTTTGCCGATGATCGACACGGCAAGCCTGCGGCTTGTCTCATATGCTTCCCGCGTTCGGGCTGACCACCCCTGCGTCGGATCGGTCATATACTGCTCGTATGCTTCGCCAAGGGTGAGGCTGCTGGTCGGAACAGGAGGCGATGGCTCCGCCTCGACCAGAGCCGCATCAGGGATCGCCTGACTCCTTGGCATGGCATCGTCCGACGACGGTTCGAGGAGCGTCGGATCGCAATGAAGACCAGCGGCCCAGCGGCGATGTTCGATCTCTGCTTCGACCCGAGCCATGGCGCTGGGCAACCGCCGCAAGGCGATCTTCAAGCTGTCCGTTCGAAGCGACCGCCATATCTCGGCGCGGCCCATGAGCGCGCGAGCGTCATGCGGAATCCTGCGACGGTAATAGAACTGCGTGCCCCGGATACACAGTCCGACAGGCCGATTGTGTAGCAGTGCTGTGTAGCAGCCCTCACGACCATTTACGGCAGTTTTCCGAGGGTTTGGGGACGATTGGTGCCCCGGACTGTGTAGCAGTTCTGTGTAGCAGACGCTCTCTGGGGACCGTCTTGCCGACGATCCCCCAGCATTATCAATGCTTTGAGAACAAATGGTGCCCAGAAGAGGACTCGAACCTCCACGACCTTGCGATCGCCAGCACCTGAAGCTGGTGCGTCTACCAATTCCGCCATCTGGGCACGGGGTAGGAGGGCGCCTCTAACCGGGTCCCCCAATGCTGTCAACGCATTGTCTCCAATATTTTTCTCGCCATCGCAAAAAGCCGGTCTAAGGCGGAATTGTCGTCACAAGATCATGAAGGATGCAACCGTGAACGCTATTCCCGCCACCCCGCCCGCGCTGTTTGCCCGGCCTGACGGGCTGCGCCTGGCCTATCGGCGACAGGGTGGCGTCGGACCGACGATCGTCTTCCTGCCCGGCTACATGTCCGACATGGAGGGCAGCAAGGCGGTCGCGCTGGAGCGGTGGGCCACAGAGCAGGGTCGCGCGATGCTGCGGCTGGACTATGCCGGTTGCGGCGCCAGCGAAGGCCGCTTTGCCGATGGAACGCTGGCGAGTTGGCGCGACGATGTGCTGTTGCTGCTGGACGCGGTGACGCAGGGGCCGGTGGTGCTGGTCGGATCGTCCATGGGTGGGTGGCTGGCGTTGCTGGTGGCACTTGCGCGGCCGAACCGCGTGGTGGGGGTGGTCGGCATCGCCGCCGCGCCCGACTTCACCGAATGGGGCTTTACCGACGCGGACAAGGCGCTGCTGACGACCGAGGGGCGGATCGAGGAGCCGTCACCCTATAGCGAAGCCCCTTATGTCACGACGCTGGCCTTCTGGCAGTCGGGGCAGGCATTGCGGCTGCTGGAGGGCGAGATCGCGATCGATTGCCCGGTGCGGCTGCTCCACGGTCAGCAGGACAAGGACGTGCCCTGGTATGTGGCGGTGAAGGCGGCGGCGCGGCTGCGTTCATCGGATGTGCAGACGTTGCTGATTAAGGACGGCGACCATCGCCTGTCGCGCGACGGCGACATCGCCCTGTTGATCCGCACCGTCGCCAGCCTGTTGGCCCAAATTGTGGATACCCATTGATGCTCCTTTTCCTGCCGATCCTGCTCCAGGCCTATGATCCCGAGATCGAGGCGGTGATGAACCGCAGCCGCAAGGAAAAGCAGGAAGAGCGCGCCGCGGCTGCGGCGGCGGCGACTCCTGCGGCGGCGGCCCCGGCACGGACGGATGGCAAGATTCCCGTGCCCGCCAAATTCGCCGCCCCCTTCCAGGCGTGCCTGGATCAGGCGATCGAATCGCCCGACGCCGGGATCGCCTTCGCCCAGAAATGGCGGATCGACGGAGGCGGCTTCTACGCGCGCCACTGTATGGGCTTCGCCTATGCGCGCGCCGAGCGCTGGACGCCCGCGATCGTCGCCTTCGAGCAGGCGGCCGAGGAAGCCGAGCGCAGTGGCGAGATGGTGGAGGCGGCGCGGCTATGGGCGCAGGCCGGCAATGCCGCGATGGCGAGCGGCGACCTGCCCAAGGCCCGGGGCGATTTCGATGCGGCGCTGGCGCGCGGACTGCCCGACGGGCTGGAAAAGGGCGAGGTCCATCTGGACCGGGCGCGGGCGCTGGTGGCGCTGAACGAACCGGATGCGGCGCGCGATTCGCTGGACATCGCACTGGTACAGGCGCCCAAAGACCCGCTGGGCTGGCTGTTGTCGGCGACGCTGGCGCGCCGGTCGGGCGAGATGAGCCTGGCGCAGGCGCATATAGCGCGCGCGGTGCAATTGTCGCCCGACGATGCCTCCGTGGCGCTGGAGGAGGGCAATATCGCGGTCCTGACCGATCATGAGGACATTGCGCGCGCGGCCTGGGCGCGGGCGATGAGGCTGGCCCCGGACGCGCCGTCCGGCAAGGCGGCGGCGGACAATCTGTCGCGGCTCCCGGTCGCCCAGCCTGCACGTTAAGATCACCAGCAAGACTTTGTAACGGAACCGCTTTCGCCTTCGCCCCGTTCGCTCGTCCGTAGCGGGATTGCGTGAAGGAGACAGCGAGTTGGACAGTTATTGGAAGAAAAGCGCGGCGATCGGCCTGCTGCTGGTCGGTGCGATGGCGACCACCGCCTGTTCGCGCGGCGCGACGCGCGGCGGCCTGATCGGCGGCGCCGGCGGCGCGGTCGTGGGCAGCGCCACCGGTCTTGGCACAGTGGAAGGCGCGGCGATCGGTGGCGCGGTCGGCGCGGTCATCGGCGACAAGGACGAGCGCTGTTCGCGTCGGGATCGTCGCCGGGGCCGGTGCTGATAAGGCCGATTATTTGAGGTAGAAGTCGACGGTCGTGACGACGCGCACCTTCTTATAGGGCGTGTCGCTCGATCCGTCGCCGCCTTCGCCATCGCGGGCGTCGATCGAGAAATAGCCCTGGGTAGCGCTCTTGATGCCCCCTACCCCGGACCCAGAATCCTTGGCGAACTGTTCGGCCGCGGCGCGGGCGTCCTTCGTGGCGGCGGCGACCATGTCGGGCTTCACGTCGTTCAGCCTGGTGAAGCTGTATTTCATGCCCGACCCTTCCTGCAGCGTCACGCCGCGACGGACGAGGTCGAATTGCTGCGCCACCGCCTTTTCCGCGCGAGCGATGTCGGTCGTGCGGAGCAGCATCCGCTGGGTAATGGTGATATTGTTGACGCCATTGTTGAGATATTGGTTCACCCCCGCGCCGGTCGGGGTCAGCTCGCCCGGCTTGAAGCCAAGGCCAGTGAAATAGGCCTGCAATTCCTTGGTATTATTATCGATTTCGGCGCGAACGGTGGGCAGGTCGAAGCCGGTCGCGGAATAGCTGATCGACCAGGTGGCGAGGTCCGCCGTCACATCCTTTTCCGCCAGGCCGCGCACCGTGACCGAGCGGTCCGCCGCCTTGGCCCGTTTCAGCCCGTCGCCGAGCAGATAGCCGCCCGCGATCGTCCCGAACGCCAGCAGCGCCGCGCCGCCCAGCAAAACCTTGTCCCGCATTTCCAACGCCATTGTCTGCTTCCCTCTTCCGTCCGGTGATGCGCGACCTTATCTTGGGTACACAGCTACGATCGCCGAGATGAACCGTTGCTTTATAGCGACGAACGGAGAAAGACTTGCCCAAATTTCTGCATAGCATGATCCGCGTCAGTGACGTCGGCAAGAGCATCGCCTTTTTCGACCTGCTGGGCCTGAAGGAGGTCAAGCGCTTCGACAGCGAGCAAGGGCGTTTCACGCTGGTCTATCTCGCCGCGCCGGGCGACGAGGACGCGCAGGTCGAACTGACCTACAATTGGCCACCGGCCGATGGCAGTCCAGCCGAAACCTATGATGGCGGGCGCAATTTCGGCCATATCGCGTATCAGGTCGAGAATATCTACGACACTTGCCAGCGGCTGATGGACGCCGGCGTCACGATCAACCGGCCGCCGCGTGACGGGCATATGGCGTTCGTGCGGACGCCGGACGCTATTTCGATCGAACTGCTGCAGGACGGGCGGCTGGAACCGGCCGAGCCCTGGGCGTCGATGCCCAATATCGGCGTCTGGTGAACGCCATGCTGGAGGTTGTCCGCATCCCCGTGCTCAACGACAATTATGTCTGGCTGCTCCACGACGGGGCAAGCGACGAAACCGTCGCCATCGATCCGGCGGTGGCGGAACCGGTGTTGCAGGCGGCGGCCGCGCGCGGCTGGACCATCGGCCAGATATGGAACACCCATTGGCATGGGGACCATGTCGGCGGCAATGCGGCGATCAAGGCGGCAGCAGAGGCATGGGGCGGATGCATCATCACCGGCCCGGCGGCGGAGGCCGAGAAGATCGGCACGCTGGACCGGACGGTGGTCGAAGGCGACAGCGTGCGGATCGGCGACCATGTCGCTGCGGTGATGGCGGTGCCGGCGCATACGGCGGGGCATATCGCCTATCATCTGGCCGACGATCAGATCCTGTTCGTGGGCGACACGCTATTCGCCATGGGCTGCGGCCGGCTGTTCGAAGGGACGGCGGCGCAGATGTTCAGCAATATGACGCGCTTCGCCGCGCTGCCGGACGACACGATCGTCTATTGCGCGCATGAATATACGCTCTCCAACGGCCGCTTTGCGCTGGGCGTGGAGCCGGGCAACGCCGCGCTGGCACGACGGGTCGCGGCGGTGGAGGCGGCGCGGTCGCGCGGCGAGGCGACGGTGCCGACCAGCATCGGGCTGGAGCGGGACACGAATATCTTCATGCGCGCGCGCAATGTGGCGGAACTGGCCGAACGGCGCGCGGCAAAGGACGCCGCCTGACGGTTTTTGCGCTATGGTGGCGTCCTAGATGCGGAGATGATGGAGAATCGCGATGCGCGGATGGATTGGGATGGCGCCGCTGCTGCTGGCGGCCTGCACCGGCAGCTATGAGCCGACGCCGCTGACCGACAAGCAGGCGACGAAACTCGACAAGGCGCTGGCCGGCAAGGTGGCGGGCGAGAAGGTCAGTTGCATCAATCGCGAACCGCAGACCAACCTGACGGTCATCAGCAACAATGTCCTGCTCTACAAGGTCAACCGCAAGCTGGTGTACAAGAATGACCTGATCGGCAGTTGCAGCGGCCTGACCTATGGCGACACGATGATCGTGCGCAGCTATGGATCGCAAATGTGCCGGGGCGACTTCACCACCACCGCCAATTTGCAGACGGGCATCACGACCGGCGCCTGCGCGCTGGGCGACTTCATACCCTATCGCGCACCGAAGCCATAAACAGGGTCAGTCGCCGATCGCTCTGGCGAGGGCGGTACGGACGGCCATGAGGCGGGCCAGAAGGTCCGAAGGATCCAGCGGCGCAGCCTTGACGACGGGCATGGCGGGCGCATGGCCATTGCCATCCACCAGCGCCTTTTGCGCGCCCTTGACGGTGAAACCCTCGACATTGAGCAATTGGTGGATGCGGCGCGCAAGCGCGACGTCGGTGGGCCGATAATAGCGGCGGTTGCCCGATCGCTGTAGCGGGCGCAGTTGTGGGAAACGCGTTTCCCAATAGCGCAATATATGCTGGGGAAGACCAAGCTCGCCGGCCAGCTCGCTGATGGTCAGAAATGCACCCTCTGCCTTTTCCATGACAGCGATGTTGCACCCATAATCGACCGAACGTCAACTATGGTAAAGCAATGGTAATGCTGGAAAAGCGGCCAGCCGCACTTTAAACTGCGGCGACCCGGTCGCGCATCGTCTGGCTGGCGCGGAAGGTGAGCACCCGGCGCGGTTCGATCGGCACTTCGACGCCGGTCTTGGGATTGCGGCCCATACGTTCCGTCTTGTCGCGCAGGACGAAGGTGCCGAAGCTGGAAATCTTCACATTCTCCCCGCGTTCGAGCGCGCAGGACATATGTTCGAGGATCGATTCGACCAGCGCCGCGGCTTCCGCCCGCGACAGGCCGACATGGCGGTTCACGCTTTCAGCCAGGTCCGCCCGCGTCAAGGTTGCATTGCCGGTCATCGAACATCCCCACTTCATGGCCTCAGCGACCATCTTCGCGGATGATCTGTCTGAAATGTGATCGATTCGCAGCGCTTTGGCAAGCGCCGCCTATCCTGCGTGCAGGCCTAGAGCCGCAGGACGCACGCGCCCCAGGTGAAGCCGCCGCCCATCGCTTCCAGCACGACCAGATCGCCCGTCTTGATCCGGCCGTCCCGCACCGCATGGTCGAGCGCCAGCGGCACGGACGCGGCGGAAGTATTGGCGTGACGATCGACCGTCACCACCACCCGGTCGGGCGACAATTTGAGCTTGCGCGCTGTCGCGTCGAGAATGCGGGCATTGGCCTGATGCGGCACCAGCCAGTCGATCTCGTCGGTGGAGAGGCCCGCAATGTCCATCACTTCCCGCAGCACCGAGGCGAGATTGACCACGGCGTGGCGGAAGACTTCCTGGCCGCGCATCCGCAGCTTGCCCACCGTCTGGGTCGTGGACGGGCCGCCGTCGACATAGAGAAGCTGGTTGTGACGGCCATCGGCATGGAGCTTGGCGGCGAGGATGCCCCGCGCACCGTCCGCGCTCTCCTCCGCCCCCAGCACCACGGCGCCGGCGCCGTCGCCGAACAGGACGCAGGTCGTGCGGTCTTCCCAGTCGAGGATGCGGCTGAAGGTTTCCGACCCGATCACCAGCGCACGGTTGGCCGCGCCGGATCGGATCATGCTGTCGGCCACGGTCACGGCGTAGAGAAAGCCCGAACAGACCGCCGCTACATCGAACGCCACGCAATCGTCGATGCCCAGTGCCGCCTGCACCTTGGTCGCGGCGGCCGGGAAGGTCTGGTCGGGGGTCGCCGTCGCCAGGATGATGAGGTCGATATCCTGCGCGGCGATGCCCGCCGCTTCGATCGCCTGACGCGCAGCGTCGGCGGCCAGGCTGGCCGTGGTTTCGCCTTCGCCCGCGATATAGCGGTTGCGGATGCCGGTGCGCTCGACGATCCATTCGTCGCTGGTGTCGACGGTCTGCGCCAGTTCGGCATTGCTGACCGCACGAACGGGCAGGGCCGAGCCCGTGCCGAGCAGGATGGAGCGGCGGATCACTTGACGGGCTGCTCCAGCTTGGACGCGGCGGCCGACAGCGACTGGATGCCCGCCATGTCGGCGGCGATCCGGCGGGTGATGTCTTCCTCCAGCAGGCGCGCGGCGACATGGACGGCGTTGGCCACGCCCTTGTCGTTCGCGCTGCCATGGCTCTTCACAACCACGCCGTTGAGGCCGAGGAAGACCGCGCCATTGTGGTTGTTGGGGTCGAGATGATGCTTGAGCAGGTGCATGGCGGGCTTGGAGATCAGGAAGCCGATCTTCGAGCGGATCGAACTGGTGAACGCCTTGCGCAGCACATCGGTGACGAAACGGGCAGTGCCCTCCGCCGTCTTGAGCGCGACATTGCCGGAAAAACCGTCGCACACGATCACGTCGGCGTCGCCGCGCGCGATCTTGTCGCCTTCGGTGAATCCGTCGAACTGGAGCGGCAGAGTCTTTGCGCTACGCAGCACGGCGGCGGCGTCGCGAATCTCGTCGGTGCCCTTGAGGTCTTCGGTGCCGATGTTGAGCAGGCGCACGCGCGGCCGTTCAAGGTCGAAGGCGATGCGCGAATAGGCCGCGCCCATTACCGCGAACTGGACGAGGTTGCGGGCGTCGCACTCGGTATTGGCGCCCAAGTCCAGCATGACGACGTCATTGTCGCCCAGCGTCGGCAGCAAGGCCGCCAGCGCGGGACGATCGACGCCCGGCATGGTGCGCAACGCCAGCTTCGCCATCGCCATCAGCGCGCCGGTATTGCCGGCAGACACGGCCGCGCCCGCCTGACCCGATTTCACGGCGGCGATCGCCATGCTCATCGAGCTGCTCTTCTTGCGGATCGCCACGCTCGGCTTGTCGGAACCCGCCACGACGGTGTCGGCATGGACGATTTCCGACGCCGCGCGCAGGTTGGGGTGATGATCGAGCGCAGCCTTGATCTGCGTCTCGTCGCCAAACAGGGTGAAGCGCAGCCCGTCATGACGGTGGCGGGCCAAAGCCACGCCTGCCATCATCACGCGCACGCCTTCGTCCCCGCCCATCGCGTCTATTGCGATTCGCGGCTGACTGGACACTCAGATCACCCCTTTGCGGAGATGGGGATGGGCTTACGCCCCGACGGCGACGATTTCGCGGCCGTTATAATGCCCGCAGGCGTCGCACAGATTGTGGGGACGCTTCAGCTCGCCGCAGTTGGAGCATTCCTGAAATGCTTCGACGCGCAGCGAATCGTGGCTACGGCGCATGCCGCGCTTGGAGGGGGACGTTTTCCTTTTGGGGACAGCCATGTCGGCACCTTGTTCCGTATAATATCAAGTTGTACGACCGGCCAGTTCCGAACAGAAAAGCTGACGCCAACGGCGCCGCAGACCCATGCGGCCCGGGTGATCGCGAAGCCCTGCGCCTATAGCGCTTTTTGTCGGGGGTGCAAGGCTTTCCTTTCCCATTGGCCTTTCCCTTTGACCTTGCCCGGTCGTCCATGCCGTCTAGGATATGGCGCCTGAAACGAGGGGATATTCCATGCTGCTGCCGATCACCCTGACCTTTGCCGCGGCCTGCGCGCTGCTCAACCTGTGGATCGCGACTCGCTGCGCGCGCATTCGCATCGCCGACAAGGTGATGCATGGCGATGCGGGCAACAGCGTGCTGGCGCGGCGGATGCGCGCCCATGCCAATTTCGTGGAATATACGCCGATCGTGCTGATTCTCTTCGCGCTGGTCGAACTGGCCGTGGGCGCGTCGCTCTGGCTGTGGATCGGCGCACTGGTCTATGTGGTGGCGCGGGTCGCCCATGCGTTCGGCATGGACGCCGACCAGCCCACGGTCTGGCGCGCGGGCGGCGCGCTGCTGACCTGGGGCGTGATGGTCGCGATGGCCATCACCGCGCTGACGATCGCCTATAGCGCGACGCGGGCAATGCCCGTGCCGCCGGCAATGGCGGCGCGGGGGTAATTATCCCGCCAGCACCGAATCGGCGACGAAGGGGTTGGTCCGCCGCTCATGGGCGAAATTGCTCATCTGGCCATGGCCGGGCACGAAGGCCGTCTCGCCGCCCAGCGGCCACAGCTTGCCCGTAATGGCGTCGATCAGATGCTGATGATTGCCGCGCGGAAAGTCGGTGCGGCCGATCGATCCCTGGAACAGGACATCGCCCACGATCGCCAGCTTGCTGGGCGCATGGTGGAAGACGACATGGCCAGGCGTGTGGCCGGGACAGTGATAGACATCGAAGGTCAGTTGACCGACCGTCACCTGATCGCCGTCGACCAGCCAGCGATCGGGTTCGAAGCTCTCGCCGGGCAGGCCCCAGCGCTCCCCATCCTGCGGCAGCCGGTCGATCCAGAAACGATCATCCTCATGCGGCCCCTCGATCGGGACATTCAGGTCGCGCGCCAGCACGCCAGCCTGTCCGCAATGGTCGATATGACCGTGGGTGACGAGGATCTTCTCGATCGTCACACCATGTTGCTGCGCCGCCTTCCTGAGCACCGGCAGGTCGCCACCCGGATCGACGAAGGCGCCGCGCATCGTTGCCGTGCACCAGAAGAGGGTGCAATTCTGCTGCAACGGGGTGACGGGGATCAGGACGGCTTTGAGCGGCGGGGTGGTCATGCGGCTGATGTGGCGAAGGTAAGGCGCAAGCGCAAGGCTCAGGCCGCGTCGTCGGTCACCGCAAACGGCTCCGCCAGGCTGATGCTGTCCAGCACCTTGGCGGTTTCGTCGCGGACGCGCAGCATCACGCGGTGCAGGCGGCATTCCGATTCGGGCAGGCAGTTGGTGCAGCTTTCATGCGCGAACCGGCTGGCGCAGGGGGTGAGCGCCAGCGAGCCGCGGGTCAGCCGGACGATGTCGCCATAGCTGACGTCCACCGGCGCCAGCGCCAGCCAATAGCCTCCATCCCTGCCCCGCTGCGTCGCGACCAGTCCTTCGCGCGACAGTTCGGACAGGATCACGGTCAGGAATTTGGATGGGATATTCTGGCGCGTCGCGATTTCATTGAGGGGTACCGGACCCTGGCGGTAGCGATCGGCGAGATGCTGAAGCGCACGGATGGCGTAACGGGTCTTCTGGGACAACATGGGTCCGTTATTCGCCCGCGCACCCGCTTTGGCAAGTCAAGCGAGGCGAGAGAGAAAGAAGTTTTCGCTTGGCGCGCCATCGCCGATCAGGGTGCGGTGGCGGACAGAGCCGCGCGCGCCTGCCCGGGAAAGTCGCTGAACAGGCCATCGACCCCGGTGGCGGCGATGGCACGGACCCAGCCGGCGAAGTCGCCGCGACCCTGCGGATCGTCGGGGCGCTGATATTGGGCGGGCAGGAAGCTGTTTTCCATCCGCAGCGTCCAGACATGAACCTGCAAGCCCGCATCATGGGCGCGGCCAACCAGCGCGGTCGGGCCTTCGGGCGCGATGATCAGCGCCGCCGAAGGCCCGATGCCATCGGCGTAGGTGGCGATCTCCGTCAGGCCCTGGACCGTCAGCATGTCCGCATAGCTGGTGCCGGGCAGGTCGGCCGGGCCGCCCTCCGCGTCGACCAGTTGAATCAGGCGCAGCCGGGTCGCGGCGCGAAGGGCCTTCAGATTGCCGACCTCGAACGACTGGATGAAGACCGGGTCGGCCTCGCTCTGATAGCCGTAGCGGCCGAGCAGATCGAGCAGCGCGGCCTGATGCGGCAGCCCCAGCCCCGCGAAATAGCCGGGATGCTTGGTTTCGGGATAGAGGCCGATGCGGCGGCCGGTTTCGGCCTCCTTCGCGCGGACCAGCTTCAATATCTCCTCGAAGGTCGGGATTTGATAAAGGTCGTCGAAACGCCGATTGGCCGGGCGGACATCGGGCAGCCGTTCGCGCGCATGCAGCGTGCGCAGTTCGGCGAGGGTAAAATCCTCGGTGAACCAACCCGTCATGGCGACCCCGTCGATCGTCTTCGTCGTCTTGCGATCGGCGAATTCAGGATGCTCGGCGACATCGGTGGTGCCGGCTATCTCATTTTCATGCCGGGCGACCAGCACGCCGTCCTTGGTCAACACCAGGTCCGGCTCGATATAGTCGGCGCCCTGATCGATCGCCCGCTCATAGCTAGCGAGCGTATGTTCGGGCCGTTCGCCGCTGGCGCCACGATGGGCGATCAGGATCGGTTCGGCCTGAACCGCAGAGAGGGGAATGAGGCTCATCAACAGATACAGTCCGATGCGCGCCAGCCCCCGCCCGATCATGCCTTCACGCCCTGTAGTGCATTTTCATAGGTCGTCGCCTTGAACCCGACGAGAGTTTCGCGGCCGGTGTCGAGGATCGGGCGCTTGATCATCGAAGGGTTGGTGATCATCAGCAGGATCGCCTTGTCCGCATCGATATGCGCCTTGTCCCCGGCGTCCAGCGCCTTGAAGGTGGTGCCGGAGCGGTTGAGGATGGTTTCCCAGCCATGTTCCATCACCCATTCTTCCAGCTTCGCCTTATCGACGCCGGCGACCTTATAGTCGTGGAAGCTGTAGCTGACCCGCTCATTGTCCAGCCAGTTGCGGGCCTTCTTGATCGTGTCGCAATTTTTGATGCCATACATGGTAATCATGATGCGGTGCTCCTGTTACCCTTTGAAGGCGGTGACTTCGATTTCGATCTTCATCTCCGGCTTGACGAGGCCGGCGATGACGCAACTGGCCGCGGGGCGGATGTCGCCGAACACAGGGCCGGCGATATCGCCCATCACATCCCAATAGGCCGCGTCGGTGATATAATAGGTCACGCGCACGACGTCGGAGAAGGAAAAGCCCGCGTCGTCCAGTGCCTTGCCGATGACCTTGAGCGCATTCCGGCCCTGCTCCACAACCGATTCCGGCATGGTCTTGGTTTCGGGATCGGTGCCGGTGGTGCCGGCGACGAAGCACCAGTCGCCCTGGACGACGGCGCGCGAATAGCCGACCTGCGCCTCGAAGGGCGAGCCGGAGGAAATGAGCTGGCGGGGCATGGGAGATTCCTGCTGCAGTGCGAAAGGATCAGAGCGGCCTTTGCCTCCTTGACGAAAGACTGTCCAGTCATTTCCGGGCCAGTCATTTCCCCGGAACGGCGGGCGCGCAAGGCCGTTGGGGAAGGATCGGGCATCAGGCCCCAAGGAGACATGCGATGGACCGCCCTACCCCCGACCGCGAACTGGAAGACAATAAGGAACAGGCCGAGGCCGGCACCCAGGCGCAGGATGTCGCGGATGATGCGCGGGCGCGCTCCACCGACCTTGCCGAAGAAAGCGAACATGGCGGGCGCGCCAACCCGGCGCAGATCATCCCCGACGACGTGCCCGATCTGGTCGACAAGATGACCGAGATGGACCGGTCCGGCCGGATCGACATGGACGCCTATGCCGGCGAGCCGCAAATGGACGATGAGGAAGATGAGATGGGGCCGACCGAGGAGGACGAATAGCGCTGGGCGCTGGCGACGGTGTTCATCCTTTAAGCGCCGTTTCGGATGATCCCGGCCGGGATGATAGTGCGCCGGTCCATGGCGTTGACCGGCGTCAAATCGGATCGTCGCCGGATCGGTGAAAAGCTGGATCGGCTTTAACGCCCTGTTTGCCGGACGCTCGCTAGAGCGGGGCATGGCGAGACAGAAATATGCGCGTGGCCGGCAGGTCCGGTTGGGATTTAGCGGGCCGGCGCTTCTCTATATGCTGTGCCTGGGCTTGCTGCTTGGCTGGTATGGGCCGGACTGGATCGCGCGGATCGACCTGCCTCCGATCGCTGCGCCAGCGCCGGAGGTTGCGGCCGACGGCCTGCGGGCCGATTTCGCCTTCTGCCATAGCGGCGGCGGGACCAATTGCGTTGTCGATGGCGACACATTCTGGTTCCGCGGCGAGAAATATCGCATCGCCGACATCGACACGCCCGAAACCCATGGCCCGCGCTGCCTGGCGGAGGGCGAACTGGGCGCGCGTGCGACACGGCGATTGCAGGCGCTGATGAATGAAGGGGCTTTCTCGCTGGAAAGCGGCGATCGCGACAGCGACCGCTATGGCCGGGCCTTGCGGTTGGTAACGCGCGGGGGCCAGTCGATCGGCGAACAACTGGTCGCCGATCGACTGGCCCGACGCTGGGATGGCAGCCGCCACCCCTGGTGCTAGTGCCGACTTAGCGGCAGTTGACGCCGCCGCGGTCGATCTCGCGACCCAGCAGCGCGCCGGCGCCGCCGCCGATCAGGATGCCCGCGACATTGGACTGGCCACGGTCGATCTGGCTGCCGAGGAGGCCGCCCAGAGCTGCGCCCACGATCAGACCGGTGGTGCCGTCCGACCGGCGGCAATAATAGCGGTCGTCATAGCCACGGTAGATACGGGTGCGGCGATCGACCCGGATCGGGGCGTAGCCGGTGCGATAATAGCGGTCGGGCCGATAGGAACGACCATAGCGCGGATCGGGACGGTTCCAGTCATAGCTGTAGACCGGACGGCCGGGACGGCGATAGTCGGCGCGACGATTGTCCGCGCGGCGATCCTGGTGCCAATCGCGGCGGTCTTCCCGGCGATCCTGCCGGAAATCGCGACGATCGGCGCGACGATCCTGGCGGAAATCGCGACGGTCCTCGCGCTTTTCCTGGCGAAATTCGCGGCGATCCTCGCGCCGTTCCTGGCGATGCTCGCGATTATGCTGGCCGGGCTGGGCGAAGGCCGGGGTGGCGGCGACGCCGGTCAGGGCGATTGCGCCGAGCGACACGGCGGCGATGGCCTTGTGCAACGAAAATCTCACGGGTGGGACTCCTTCCCTCTGGGTATCGTGGCGGTAGAACCCGCGAGATTAGGGGATGTTGCATGAACGGAACAAAACGCGTCGTTCAGTCGGGGGACAGGGGCGTAAGGAGCGGCGCGGGCGACCGGAACTTCCGGAATTTCATGCCTGTCGACCATGGGAAGTTTTTTGCAGGACGATTTCCCCCTCGCACGGCGGGATGCGGTCTGACGATGCGAAGGAACGGGCAGAGCATAGCGTAGCGGCGGCATGTAGGACAGCGCGGACGGGATCGGCCGGATGCGCCCAGGGCGCCAACGGCGTCAGAGCGCGTTGGCGAGGGCGGCGCGCTGGTCGTTGGTGAGGCCGTCGGCGGCAGCGTTGTCGTCCTGCGCGCCGGGACTGTCGTCGCCGGAGCCGACGAACTGGATGGCGGTCAGGATCACCAGCAGCGCCCAGAGCAGCGCGAACCAGCGGCTGGTGAAGATCGAGCGGAGGCGGACGCCGAAGAACATGGCGCGCATGATAAGCGAGCGGGGTTAAGGAAGCTTCACCCCGGCGACGCGGTCCTTTGCGGGATCGGGGGCGGCAAAGGTGATCGGGCTGGTCAGCACGACCCGGTCGAGCCGCGTGGCGCTCATGCAGCGATGACACCAGCACTGGTCGAAGACGACCTCCAGCACCCAATGCTGCGCCGCCATGTCCCACGCCGCCCAAGCGTCGCGCGTGACATGGTCGCTGCCGCAGACATTGCAGATATAGCTGTGATGGCGGGATGTGTGAGGGGGCGGGGCTGGCTCGGTCATGGGGCGAGCATAAAGCGATTCGCGCCGTTTTGGCGCGAGATGGGTCCGTTATGGACGCAAAGCACGGTTCCCGCCGTCGAAGGCATATTGGAAGCGTAAAGGTGGCGCCATCGCAGGCGCCACCTTCGATCATTGTCACTCCGCCGCGATGCCCGCCGCCTTGAACATGTCCGGGTCGGTGTCGTCGGTGTTGGCCGCGTCGCTGCCCTTGATCTTCTGACGACGGTCGAAGGCGTCCCAGACGTCGTTCCACTGGCCGCGCGTCGCGCCCTTCGAATATTCGGTCGCGCGGGTTTCGAAGAAGTTGGCGTGCTCCACGCCGTTCAGCATCGGGGCGAGCCAGGGGAGCGGATGCTCGTCGATCATGTAGATGGGCTTCAAACCCAGCTGGCCCAGGCGCCAGTCGGCGATATAGCGGACATATTTCTTGATGTCCTTGGGCGTCATGCCGGGCACCGGACCCATTTCGAAGACCAGATCGACGAACGCATCCTCGATCCGCACCGTCTTCTGGCACATGTCCATGATGTCGTCCTTGACCGCCGGGGTCAGGCAGTTGCGTTCCGCGCAGAAGGCGTGGAACAGCTTGATGATGCCTTCGCAATGGAGCGTTTCGTCGCGGATCGACCAGGTGACGATCTGGCCCATCCCCTTCATCTTGTTGAAGCGCGGGAAGTTCATCAGCATCGCGAAGGAGGCGAAGAGCTGCAAGCCTTCGGTAAAGCCGCCGAACATGGCGAGCGTGCGGGCGATATCCTCGTCCGTGTCGACGCCGAACTGTTGCAGATAGTCGTGTTTGTCCTTCATCTCCTTATACTGCATGAAGGCGCTATATTCGCTTTCGGGCATCCCGATCGTGTCGAGCAGATGCGAGTAGGCGGCGATGTGGACGGTTTCCATGTTGCTGAACGCGGTCAGCATCATCTTGACCTCGGTCGGCTTGAACACGCGGCCATATTTTTCGTGGTAGCAATCCTGCACTTCCACGTCGGCCTGGGTGAAGAAGCGGAAAATCTGCGTCAGCAGGTTGCGCTCATGATCGGACAGCTTCTGCGCCCAGTCGCGGCAATCCTCACCCAAAGGCACTTCCTCGGGCAGCCAGTGCAGCTGCTGCTGGCGCTTCCAATATTCATAGGCCCAGGGATATTCGAAGGGCTTGTACACCTTGGAGGCTTGGAGAAGAGGCATGGGACGGAACTCCGGGCGAAATCGTTACGAATGAAGGGCGGTTGCAACCCGGGCGGGGACGGGACGTTGAGACGTCGCTACCCCCCGCACAGGAGAAATATCATGGTCGACCTCAGCAGCATTCAGGAACATGCCGAAGTGATCGGCGCCGATGGCGTCCATGTCGGCACCGTCGACCATATGGACGGTGACCGGATCAAGCTGACCAAGAAGGACAGCGGGGAAGGCAGCCATAAGGGGCATCATCATTATATCAGCCAGGGCCTGATCGCGGCAGTCGAGGATGACGGCACGGTGCGGCTTTCCGCCAATGCCGACGTCGCGGTGACGTTCGAAGAAGAAGCCTGAATGCGCGGGCGCGGCGGCATAGGCCGTCGCGCCCGGCGTCAAACCCTTATTGACAGGCGAGGCACTCGTCATAGTCGGTGGTCTCGCCGATTTCGAACTTGGGTGCGTCGATCGTATTGTCGGCCTCCACGCCGCCGGCGAAGCCCGCGCGCTGGACCGATTTCGACCGCAGATAGTAGAGCGACTTGATGCCCAATTCCCAGGCGCGGAAGTGGAGCATGAGCAGATCCCATTTTTCCACATCGGCCGGGATGAACAGGTTCAGCGACTGCGCCTGGTCGATATAGGGCGTGCGGTCGGCGGCCAGTTCGAGCAGCCAGCGCTGGTCGATTTCGAAGCTGGTCTTGAACGTGTCCTTTTCTTCCTGGCTCAGGAAGTCGAGATGCTGGACCGAGCCGCCCTTCTCCAGGATCGAGTTCCACACCGCGCTGCTGTCCTTCGCCTTGGCGACCAGCAGCTTTTCCAGATAGGGATTCTTGATCGAGAAGCTGCCCGACAGCGTCTTGTGGGTGTAGATGTTCGCCGGGATCGGTTCGATACAGGCCGACGTGCCGCCGCAGATGATGGAAATCGACGCGGTCGGCGCGATCGCCATCTTGCAGGAAAAGCGCTCCATCACGCCCTGATCGGCGGCGTCGGGGCACGGGCCGCGTTCCTGCGCCAGCATCATCGACGCTTCGTTCACCTGAGCGTTGATATGCTTGAAGATGCGCAGGTTCCACGACTTGGCCATGGCGCCTTCGAAGGGAAGCCCACGCGCCTGGAGGAAGCTGTGGAAGCCCATGACGCCCAGACCCACCGAGCGTTCGCGCATCGCGCTATATTTGGCGCGCGCCATTTCGGGCGGGGCGCGGTCGATATAATCCTGCAACACATTGTCGAGGAAGCGCATGATATCCTCGGCGAAGGTCGGATGATCCTTCCACTCGTCCCAGGTTTCCAGGTTCATCGACGACAGGCAGCAGACCGCCGTGCGATCATTGCCCAGATGGTCGCGACCGGTGGGCAGCGTGATTTCCGAGCAGAGGTTGGAGGTCGATACCTTCAGCCCCAGATCGCGATGATGTTTGGGCATCATGCGGTTCACCGTGTCGTTGAACACGATATAGGGCTCGCCGGTGGCCAGCCGTACCTCGACAAGCTTCTGGAACAGGGCGCGGGCATTGACCGTGCCGCGGATCGACTGATCCTTGGGGCTGCGCAGATGGAAGTCCGCACCGTCGCGCACCGCTTCCATGAACTCGTCGGTCAGCAGCACGCCATGATGCAGGTTCAGCGCCTTCCGGTTGAAGTCGCCGCTGGTCTTGCGGATTTCCAGAAACTCCTCGATCTCCGGGTGGGAGACGTCGAGATAGCAGGCGGCAGAGCCACGGCGCAGCGAACCCTGCGAAATCGCGAGGGTCAGCGAATCCATCACCCGAACGAAGGGAATGATGCCGCTGGTCTTGCCGTTCAAACCGACCGGTTCGCCGATGCCGCGCACATTGCCCCAATAGGTGCCGATGCCGCCGCCGCGCGACGCGAGCCAGACATTCTCGTTCCAGGTGTTGACGATGCCTTCCAGGCTGTCGTCCACGCTGTTGAGATAGCAGCTGATCGGCAGGCCGCGCCCGGTGCCGCCGTTCGACAGGACCGGCGTCGCGGGCATGAACCAGAGGCGCGAAATATAATCATAGACGCGCTGGGCATGCGCGGCGTCGTCGGCATAAGCGGCGGCGACGCGGGCGAAGAGATCCTGATAGGATTCGCCAGGCAGCAGATATCGGTCGTTCAGCGTGTCCTTGCCGAACTCCGTCAGCAGCGCGTCGCGCGACGGATCGGTCGTGACGGCGAAGCGCCGCGCCTGCACGGTCGAGGAGGTCAGCACCTCCGGCTCCGCCCGCGTTTCCACGGGCGCGGCCGAGGCCTGCGCCTTCATATCATCCAAAAGATCGTCCATCACAGTCGCCACGTCGCCAGCACCTTGTCCACTATCCCGAAAATCCATGCGAGCCCCCGATGTTCCTGTTCCGTTCGACTCGGTCAAGCGGGTCGCGACAAGCCGCGCATCCTAGCATGAACCGCACCACTCCGGGGACGGAAAAGGGCCCAACCGAGCAATCGCAGGGACAAAAATCCCCCCGCACCGGAAAATCTGCCAGCGACGCAATCACAATCTGTTGGGTAACCCCCGTTAACCCGATACCACAGATAGTGCCATAGCCGGTTGCAGGCGCAAGAGGGTAAATGACAATTGAAAGACTCGGTTCGTCGCCGATCGGAGTCATTTCACCGCCTGGCGCGCGGGCGACGCATGGACTTGCCTTGCCCCCAAAAAAGGCAAGAGAGATATGCAGGCTGAAAAATAAATTTCGCTTGTCAGCCAAATTGAGACGAAGGTCTAAAGGGTTGCGACCCTCGATCGCCAATGCCGCCCGTCATGGCCGGGGCGCGCTATGCCGGATATGGCCAGATGCGCAGGATGCTGCGGATGTGCGGAGGATGTTCGATGATTCTCTATTACCACCCCCTCTCCTCCTATTGCTGGAAGGTGCTGATCGCCTTCTACGAAAATGGCGCGCCCTTTGCGGGCCGGATGCTGGAGGATGGAGAGGTCGCGCAGGAGTGGATGGCGCTGTGGCCGATCGGCAAATTCCCGCTGCTGCACGATCCGGCCAGGAACGCCACGATCGGCGAGGCGAGCGTCATCATCGAATATCTCGCCCAGCATGAAGCCGGCACCTTTCGCCCCATCCCCGCCGATCCCGATGCGGCGCTGGAGGTGCGGCTGATGGATCGATTGTTCGACAATTATGTGATGGCGCCGATGCAGGCGATCGTGGCCGACCGGCTGCGGCCCGAAGAACAGCGCGACTCGTTGGGCGTGACGCAGGCACGCGATTTGCTGGCCAAGGCCTATGCGCTGATCGAGGCGCGAATGGCCGGGCGGCGCTGGGCGGTGGGCGAAGCCTTCACCCTGGCCGACTGCGCCGCCGCCCCGGCGCTGTTCTACGTCGACAGGATCGTGCCGCTAACGCCGGACTTTCCGGGGCTGGCGGCCTATCTGGCGCGGCTGGGGGCGCGACCGAGCGTCGCCCGCGTGCTGGAGGAGAAGCAGCCCTGGTGGCACCTCTTCCCCTTTGCGGACGGCTGATGCTGGACTTGGGGCCGATTACGCACTAGCCGCTGCCCCTTGCAGGGACCGGCCGTGCAGAGGCTGGCCGCACATAAGGACCAGGGTAGATGACGCTCATCAAAACCGCCGACCTGATCGAGAGCGTCGCCGACGCGCTCCAATTCATCAGCTATTATCATCCGATGGATTATATCCGCGCGCTGGGCAAAGCCTATGACGCCGAAGCCAATCCGGCGGCCAAGGACGCGATCGCGCAGATCCTGACCAACAGCCGCATGTGCGCGGAGGGGCATCGCCCGATCTGCCAGGACACCGGCATCGTCAACATCTTCATCAAATGGGGTATGGACTGCCGCCTGGACGACAATAGCCGTTCCATGCAGGACATCGTCGATGACGGCGTGCGCAAGGCCTATCTGAACCCCGAAAACCGCCTGCGCGCCTCCATCCTGCGCGATCCGGCCTTCGCCCGCCAGAATACCAAGGACAATACGCCCTGCGTGCTGAACGTGGAAATGGTGCCGGGGAACACAGTGACGGTAGACGTGGCGGCCAAGGGCGGCGGCTCGGAGAACAAGACCAAGTTCAAGATGATGAACCCCAGCGATTCGATCGTCGACTGGGTGCTGGAGATGATCCCGCAGATGGGCGCGGGCTGGTGCCCGCCCGGCATGTTGGGCATCGGCATCGGCGGCACCGCGGAAAAGGCGGTAGCGCTGGCCAAGGAAAGCCTGATGGAGCCCATCGACATGGGCGAACTCAAGCTCCGCGGGCCGCAGAACAAGATCGAGGAGATGCGGATCGAGATTTTCGACAAGGTCAATGCGCTGGGCATCGGCGCGCAGGGCCTGGGCGGCCTGTCCACCATCCTGGACGTCAAGATTTACGACTATCCCTGCCATGCGGCGGGCAAGCCGGTGGCGATGATCCCCAATTGCGCTGCCACCCGCCACGCCCATTTCACGCTGGACGGCTCCGGCCCGGCCTATCTGGAAGCGCCCAGGATTTCGCAATGGCCGCAGGTCGACTGGAAGCCGAGCAAGGAAGCGATCAGCGTCGATCTCAACACGCTGACGCCCGAAATCGTGCAGAGCTGGAAACATGGCGACCGGCTGCTGCTGAACGGCAAGATGCTGACCGGCCGCGACGCCGCGCACAAGCGGATCAAGGACATGCTGGCCAAGGGCGAGAGCCTGCCAGTCGATTTCAAGGGCCGCGTCATCTATTATGTCGGCCCGGTCGATCCGGTGCGCGACGAGGTGGTCGGCCCGGCCGGCCCGACCACCGCGACCCGCATGGACAGCTTCATGGACATGATGCTGGAACAGGGGCTGCTGGGCTGCGTCGGCAAGGCCGAGCGCGGCGTGGCGGCGACGGAAAGCATCGCCAAGCATAAGAGCGCCTATCTGATGGCGGTCGGCGGCGCGGCCTATCTGGTCGCGCGCGCGATCAAGGGCGCCAAGGTCGTCGGCTTCGAAGATCTGGGCATGGAGGCGATCTACGAGTTCGATGTCCAGGACATGCCGGTGACCGTGGCGGTCGACAGCGAAGGGCAGAATGTCCACCGCCTCGCCCCGCTGGTGTGGCAGGAAAAGATCAAGCGCGAGAAACTGCTCGAAGGCGCGTAAGTTTCTCCTCCTCCCCATCACAAGATGGGGAGGAGGAGAAACTGGCTGATCTTGGTTAACCGGCAGGAACCAGCCCCCTTGCCCTGCATTGTCACCGGCACCCTCATGCCGGAGCATCGCCCATGTCCTTCACCCAGCTCGACCCGCCCCTGCCCGTCCATGTCGAAGGCAAGGGGAAGGGCTATGCCCTGGCGGTCATCGACTATGGGCAGGAACATAATCTGATCTGGGTGACGGGCCTGAGCGATACCGGCGAAATCTGGTGCGCCCCCAATCCGCTGGTGCGGCTGGAGGCGAACTGGACGATGGGGCGGCAGGGCCTGCCGCATGGCCTGCCGCCGGGCACCAAGCCGAGTTGATATCGACGCAAGCCGTCTGGTGTCCGCCCCATAGCCCTGATATCCTCCGGTCCCATGACGGGGGAAATCGAAGCGGCGGGTGATGCGATCACCGGGGGGATGCTGGCGCGCGCGGTGGAGCCGGGCCATGGGGAGGCCCATGCGGCCGGCCATGGCGCCTGCCGCAATTGCGGCGCGACCATTCACGGCAATTATTGCGCACAATGCGGGCAGGCGGCACATCTGCATCGCAGCTTCGCCGCGATCGGCCATGACCTGGCCCATGGCGTGCTGCATTTCGAGGGCAAGATCTGGACCACCCTGCCCGAACTGGCGCTGCGGCCGGGCCATCTGACGCGGCGCTATATCCATGGCGAGCGGGCGAAATTCGTGTCGCCCTTCGCCCTGTTCCTGTTCAGCGCCTTCCTGATGTACGCGATCTTCTCCTTCACCAGTCATGGGCCGGAGGGCAAGGCGCAAGGCGTCAGGATGAACAGGGAAGCGCAGGCCGAACTGCGCAAGGAGCAGGACAAGGCCGACGCCGACATCCGCAAGATCGAGGCGAAGCTGGCGCAGCCGGGCATTTCCGCCGGCCGCAAGGAGGCCTTGACCGAAAATCTGACAGAGGCGCGGGAGGAGCGCGACGGGTTGACGCTGGCGAGCGGCATCACCGATTCGCTGCGGGGCGAAGGCATGAGCGGCGGGGTGGCGCAGACCGTGGGCAAGACCATCAGCGCCGCGGCCAAGAACCCCGAATTCGCTTATTACAAGCTCAAGGCCAACGCCTATAAATTCTCCTGGGCGCTGATCCTGATTTCGTTGCCCTTCATCTGGCTGCTCTTCCCCTTCAGCCGCCGCTACAAGATGTACGACCATGCGATCTACATCACCTATTCGATCGCCTTCATGTCGCTGCTCTTTTCGCTGTCGATGATCCTCACGACCGTCCATGCGACCAGCGGGCTGGTGACGCTGGCGCTGCTGCTCTTCGCCACCTGGCACATGTATCGCCAGTTCAAGGACGCCTATGCCCTGTCGCGCAGGGGCGCATTGTGGCGACTGCCCCTGCTCTACGGCTTCGCCTGCGTGTCGCTGTCGCTGTTCTTCACCTTCCTGGTGATGATGGGGTGACGTGGGGGCGGGACGCGCTATAGCGCCCGCGATGATCACATCCCCGATCTGGTTGCCCGCGACGCTGGTCGCCGGGGCCGTGCAGGCGTGGCGCACCGCGATCCAGCGGCGCGTCAGCCACAGCCTGTCGATCAATGCCGCAGGGCTGGTGCGCTATCTGTACGGCATCCCCTTCACCCTGCTGCTGCTGGGCGGCTATGCCCTGCTCTTCGCTGCGCGACCGCCGGCGATCGAGGCCGATTTCCTGCTCTTCTGCGTCGGCGGCGGGCTGGCGCAGATCGTCGCCACGAACTTGCTGATCGCCGCGTTCCACCATCGCAATTTCGTCGTCGGCACTGCATATTCCAAGACCGAGGCGGTGCAGGGTGCCGTCCTCTCCTTCCTTTTGCTGGGGGAACGGCTGCACCCGCTGGCCTGGGCCGGGATCGGCTGCGGCGTGATCGGGGTGATGCTGCTGTCCACCGGGGGCAGGCGGATAGGGCCGGGGGATTTTCTGCGCGCGCTGGGGCAACCGGCGGCCAAGGCCGGCATCGCGTCGGGCTTCTTCTTCGCGCTGACCGCGATCGGCATCCGCCGGGCGACGCAGGCGGTGGGCGGGGACGACCGCATTCTCGCCGCGCTGCTGGTGCTGGTCGCTACGGTGCTGGTCCAGACGCTGATGCAGGGCGCCTGGCTGATGACGCGCGAGCCGGGCGAGATGCGGCGGGTGCTTGCAAGCTGGCGGGTATCGGGTCAGGTTGGCTTGCTGTCCGCGCTGGGCAGCGCCTGCTGGTTCACCGGCTTCGCCACCGCACCGGTGGCGCTGGTGCGGATCGTGGGCCAGGTCGAAGTCGCCTTCACCATGGCGTTCGGCCATTTCTACCTGAAGGAGCGGATGCGGCGGAGCGAGGCGGCGGGCCTGCTGCTGGTGGTGAGCGGCGTGGCGCTGGCGCTGGCGGGCGCGCTGTGAGCCGCGCGCCCCAGCGCTAAGCTTTCCTTTACCATGGCCTGCTAGCCCTTCCCATGTGGGAAAAGAAGCGCACTCCGAGAACGTCGCCCGAGCGGTGATGAAGGTCGCCAAATTGTCTGGCGACCTGGGCATCCGCACGCTCGATCTGCAAGCGGACATCAGCGAACTGGCCGACCGGGTGACGCACCAGGCCCGCACGATCGAGGCGATCAGCGGCGCGGCGGCGCAATTGTCGCGCGACGGCGACAGCGTGGCGATGGCAGGCCAGGAAGCGCGCGCGCAGGCGGTGGCCGCCCGTGGCATCATCGACGATTCGGGGCGGCAACTGTCCGCGGCCAACCATAATTTCGTCGATCTGATCGAACAGGTGAAGCAGGTCCACAGCCGGCTGGACGGTTTCGGCGAGGCGCTCAAGACCGTGGCCCATGTCACCAGCGTCATCAGCGGCATCGCCAGCCAGACCAATCTGCTCGCGCTCAACGCCACGATCGAGGCCGCGCGCGCCGGCGATGCGGGACGCGGTTTCGCCGTGGTCGCGTCCGAAGTGAAGAAACTGGCGCAGGAGACCGCGGCGGCGACCCATACGATCGAACAGTCGATCGCGGCGCTGACCGGCGAGGCGGGCGGGATACTGGCCAGCATCACCCATGGCGCGCAGACCGCGCGCACCGCGCTCAACGACACCAAGAATATCGAGAATCTGGTCGATCGGCTGGGTACGCTGATGCAGGGCCTGTCGCACAATAGCGAGGCGGTGGCCGAGCGCATTGCCTCGATGGTGGGTTCCGCGGGCGAGATTCGCGGCGGGCTGGCGGCGCTCGCCAGCACGTCCACCGACAATGCCGACGGGCTCCAGCGCCTGTCGGGCCGCGTTTCCACCGCCAGCGACGACACCAACGAACTGCTGCAATATCTCGCCGAAAGTGGTGTCGATATTCCCGATTCGCCCTATATCCGCTTCAGCCTGGAGAGCGCGCAGCAGGTCAGCGACGCGATCGAACGCGCGATCGACGAAGGTAGGATCAGCGAAGCGGCGATCTTCAGCGACTATTATGCGCCGATCACCGGCACCAACCCGCCGCTCTTCACCCATCCGGTGCAGGATGCGATGTTGCCCGCCGCCCGCGCCGCGCAGGAAAAGGCCCGCGGCTTTCCCGGCCTGTTCGGCATGACCTTCACCGATCGCAACGCCTATGGCGCGGTCGCCATGCCCGAACGCGCGCAGCAGCAGCGCCCCGGCGACGAAACCTGGAACCTGGAATATGCGCGCCAGGGCGTAATCTTCGATTTCCCCGATACCCGCGAACAGGCGAAGATCACAAAACCCTTCTGCATCAAGGCCTATCGCCGCCTGACCGCGCAGGGCGACGTCATCCTTTTGAAACAGGTGATCGCGTCCATCCATGTGAAGGGCCGCCATTGGGGCATATTGCAGATGGCCTATCAGGACCAGAGCTGAGGCAGCGGGCCAAGAGTTGCGCGCGTTGCAGCGTATTGGGGGCGACGAAAACGACCAAAGCGGGTCGTTCAATTGCAAATAAATCAATTCCAGGACCAAACTAAGCAGGATTTAGTTCCGGTGCATATAGGGGTTCAGGAACAGTCCACGCAGAAGGCAAATCTGAAAAGTTACCCCACAGGTTCCACTTTACATTAGCCACATCGAACGACGCCAGTCCCCATTGGGGCGGATCAGGCCAGCCAAACCAATCCCGATCAATCAAAAACAAGACTTCATTTCCAAATTCGGCGACGAACCCCGTTCCCATCTTTCGCGTCCAATCGTGGTCGTCTCCGAGTGCAGATATGGCGGGCCAGTCGTTTAAGCCCGCGCGCCGCCAAGTAAGTGGCCAGCTTGCGCGTTCGCAATACCCCTTCTTCATAGAACGAGATCGCAAAAAGCCCGACTTCCATGGGTTTGATTCCCAAAACATTTGCGATTGGACCTCTTGTATCCGGTTCGCCTCTTTATGCTCCTAAAGCGGACAGACTGCTACCCACCCCGTTTTCGTCATTCCCGCGCAGGCGGGAACCCATCTCCCAACCTCTCGACACGACCCGAAGGCTGGAGATGGCCCCCCGCCTGCGCGGGGATGACGGTATAGGGATGGGGCGTCCCCTTCCCACCCATAGGCGACCTTCCGCCCTTGCCCCATCCTCGCCTTGCGCTATGTCGCTGGAAATCATCAACGCGGGAGCAGCCATGGGTCGCCTTGTCAGCATCGTCCAGGGGATAGGGATCGCGCTGCTGTTCGCCGTCATCGGCCTGTGCCTGGCGATCACATGTCTGCCGCCCTTCCTGGACCGCATCTATTATCAGGGACCGGTGAGCCGCCATTATGACGGCGCGCATTTCTTCAATCCCGATGGCGCGATCGAAAGCCCCGCCCCGCCCGGCACCAGTCGGCAGGGATTCATCGCGCGCTGGCTGATCGGCCATGACGACCGGCCGGAATGGCCGCTGGGGATCGCGGTCAAGCCCGCGCGTCCCGCCCCCTTTGCCGCGCCGCGCGGCATGGTGGCGACCTGGGTCGGCCATGCGACCGTGCTGGTGCAGGCGGCGGGGCTCAACATCCTGACCGATCCGATCTGGTCCGACTATGCCAGCCCCCTCCCCCCGCTCGGCCCGAAGCGGATCGCGCAGCCGGGCATAAAGTTCGACGACCTGCCGAAAATCGACCTGATCCTGCTCAGCCACGATCATTACGACCATATGGACCTGCCCACGCTCAAGCGGCTGTGGGAGCGGGACCGGCCCAAGATCGTCACCAGCCTGGGCAATGACACGATCCTGAAGGCGCACGGCATTCCGGCGACGGCGCTGGACTGGGGCCAGTCGGTCAGCGGCGCGGCCTTGAACGGACTGGCGCCGCAAGCGGTGATCCAGTGCGGCAGTTACGAACATTGTCCCGACTATCAGGTGCATGTGACCCGCAACCATCATTGGGGCAGCCGCTGGGGCACGGACCGCAACCGGGCGCTCTGGTCGAGCTTCGTGATCGAAACGCGGGCGGGCAATATCTTCTTCGCCGGCGACACCGGCGCGGGCGACATGGGCTGGCCCATGCAAGCGCGGCGCTATGGCCCGATCCGGCTGGCATTGATCCCGATCGGCGCATTCCGGTTCTGGAAGGGGCAGATGCAGTCGGACGCGCATATCGGCCCATTGCAGGCGGTGGACGTATTCCGGCGACTGGGCGCGTCGACCGCGATCCCGATCCACTGGGGCACGTTCCGCCTGTCCTACGAACAATGGGACACGCCGCCCCGGATGCTGGAACTGGCGCTGCGCTGCGCGGGGATCGCGCGCAAGCGCTTCGCCCCGCTGCGCATCGGCCAGTCGCTGCCGGTGCCGACCGTCAGCCCGGTGCCGATCGGGCCGAAGCGATGCGACGAACGGGCGATCCGGGCGCTGGAATGAGGATCAGCAGTCCCCGGTGCGTTCGATCGTGCGGCGCAGGCGGAAGACGGCGCTATGGGTGTTGCCCGACGGTTCGGGAATGCGCGCGATGCTCTGGATGTCGAGGCGGATATAGGTCGCGCCCATCGCGCCTTCGACCCGGACGGTCGGGGTCACCGCGGTCGCGCCCCAAGTGCGCGGCGCGCAGCGGGCAAGGCCGGATACGCTATGCCCTTCCAGGGTCCATTCCTCCAGGCTGCAATCGGGCAGGCGCGCCGCGATCAGCCGGGTCGCCTCGTCCCGATTGCGCAGCCGCGGTTCGCCGCACAGCTCCTCCGTCCTGGTCGCCTGCGCCAGTTGCGCGTGCAGGCCTGGCGGCACATCCTCCAGCGGCACCGAACGATCGTCCAGCGTCACCCCGATCGCCCGCGTCTCGTCGCGCCAATGGCCCAGGCGCGGCGGATTGTCGGGATCGTCCACCTGGCGCGCGCAGTCCGTCAGGGCGCCGGTCGCCAGCAGCCCTGCCATCAACGTCCATCCGACCCGCCGCATCGCCCTTCCCCTCATCTGGCCGATGCACAGTGGGGGCGGGCGATTACCGAAAGCCTAACGGGCCGTCAGCCGGCCTTGGGACAATCCCCCACCCGCTTGCCGGTGACGTCATGCGTCGTGCGCAACACCGCGCTGCCACCCTGCATCTTGGTCATCGTGGTGCCCAGGGTCAGCGTGTCGGCGGTATAATTGCCCTCCACCACGATTTCCGAGGTGCCGGTCCCGGCGGTGCAGGACAGGGTGGCGATCAACCGCCCCTTGCGCACCATCTGGTCCTTGTAGCTGCAGGCCGTGCCTTCCTTGCCCGCCAGCGCGTTCGCGTCGGGCAAGCCCTTTGCGTCCACGGCGATGCACAATTTCTCCTCGCCGATCTGCTTGAGCGCCGCCTGATATTCGGCGGGCGTGACGGTGGGGGTGTTGTAGCCGGTGGTCTTGCGGGTGATCGTCCATTCGCCCGCCTGCATCAGCACCGGCGCTTCCTCCGCCTGGGGCGCGGGGACCGGATCGCCGCCACAGGCGCCAAGGCCGAGGGCCAATCCGAGCGGCACCGCCGCCAGCAGTTTCATGCGCATATCCTCGTCCCCTGTTTTTGACGCCGTTCTCTGATCGGAACGGCAGGAGGCTCTACCCGCCGACGCCAAAGCGCAAGCGGAAATGACGCCTGCGCGCGATTATCGGCGGCGGTGGGTGGGGGCGTGGAAATCGGCTGGCTTGTCGGCGACCCAGGCCAGGAAGCGGGCGATGGCGGGATGCGTGCGCAGGGCGGCGGCATCGCCATAGGCGCGTGCCAGATCGGCGTTGGGCAGGGTCGCGTGAATGACGCGATGACAGATCGGATGGAGCGGCACCGTGTCGCGCCCGCCCCGGCTTTTGGGCAGCGGATGGTGCCACTCTACCCGGCGGCCCAGCGGACGGGCGCAGAGCCAGCAGGCGGCGGGCGCCTCAGTCGGCAGGGCCGGTCCCATCCTCGTCCACCAGCGCCTTCACCAGATGGCCGCGCTGGCTGCGGCCGAACCGGTTGAGCGGCAGGTCGTACAGTTCGATCAGAAAGCGCCGGTCCCAATCGGTAAGATTGCGCGCCCGGTCCTGTAGCGCGAACAGGTTGAGGACGGACGGCACCGGCGGCTGCGCCTTGCCCCGCACTTCGGCCAATCCGACGAAGGCGGCATAGTCGGCGGCGGCATTGAGCGACACGCCCTCCGCGCGATGGACATCGATGACGACGGTCGCGGCTGACAGGATGCGGACCGCCTGGGTACGGATCAGGCTGGAGGCGAAGGAGCCGCCCATCGGCACGCCGTCGGGCAGCATGGAAGACCCCGATTCGCTATTGCCGCCCGTGACCGGAGACGGGGTCGCCCCGGTCATTGCGCCGTCGCCCGACCCGATACCGATCGTATACCACCAGCGGATCGGCGCATCGCTTTCCAGCAGCGCGCGGCGTTCCGGCCCCTCCACCTGCGCCATGCGGCTGGGACGCCTGTCGTTGATGATGGCGACCATATCCTTGCCATCGCTGACGAAGGCGACCAGCAAATTGGTGTCGCAATCCGTCTTCGCCAGCGGCGCGCCGATCGTCCTGATGGTCGCGCGCAGCCGGTCGGTCACGATCCGGCCATGATCCGGCGACAGGCCCATCACCTTGGGGCAGATGCCTTCCACCCAGCGGGCGACGCTGCGGTCGCCCTGCACAACGCCCAGCTTGCGCACGAAATCATTGGCCTTGGCGCGGACTTGCTCGCGGGTCAGGCGCTGGCCCTCGACCACGATCATGTCGCCATCCTGGGCCGGCTGGGCCGAAGCGGCGGCAGACGCCAGCCCGGCGAGCCACAAGGTGGCGGACGCGCAAGCCGCCAATCGCCGTCTCATTCGCCCTGCGTGCAACGGTCCGCGATCCATTTGCCCTCCGACCGGGCGGTCATCGCCATGGTCATGCCCTGCGGGCCGCCCACCATCTTCATATCCATGTCCATCGCATAGGTTTCAGGCGCATAGACGCCGGACATGGTCGCGTTCATCGTGCCGCCCTGCGACTTGCACGACACCTGCCCCTTCACCGTGCCGCCCTTCGCCTCGAAGCCGCCATAGGTGCAGTTCTCATTCTCCTGTCCGGCGAACATTTCTCCGCTCGGATTGGCGGCCTGCTCGGGCGTGACGCAATATTTGAGCGATGTCTGGTTCATCGCGCTCTTCATCTGATCCTTCATGTTCGCCGGGGCGCCGGGCATGTTGCCAAGGTCCAGATCCTTGACAGTGAAGCGGCCCTCCCACTGGCCGGGCCTGAGTTGCACCTTATCGACCTGCGCCTTCACCTCCTGCTTGCTCATGGCGTCGGTGGCTGCGATCTCGCCCGTCTTGTCGCCGGGTTTGTCGCCGGGCTTGTCGCTACAGGCGGCGACGCTGGCGGTCACCAGCAGGAGCGTCAAAAATGTCCGGCGCATCATCATTCCTCCCTGTTTCCGTGTTCTTACGCCGATCATAACAGCGCCACGCGCAGGTTCAATGACGGGACGCAAGGGTTATTTGTTCTTTATTTGTTCCTATTGGCCTGCTACAGCAACGGCGTCTAGCTTTAGGGAGAGTTTTGATGCGGCGGACTTCGCCGGGCGAACTGACGTCTTTCAGGCACAGGCTGGCAAGCCCGACCGGCTTGGCGATGATGATGGGGGTCATTTCATCGCTGCTCGCTTCAATGGGCCCAGCGACAGCTTCAATCATTTCGCCCAGAATGCAAACTTCAACCGTGGCAGCTATCGCGTCATGGAAGATTCATGGGCTAAGGAATTGCACGCCGGGCATAAGGTGTTCGTGGATATCGAACCACTTTATGAAGGAACTTCGCAACGGCCCTATCACCTTATCGTCGCATGGTACGTCGATGGTAGAAAGTCCTTCAAAGAATTCCCGAACGAAGCGAAAGGCGCCGAAGATGCCAAAAGATAAGTTCGACATTCTGGGACCGCTTTACAACGAAATCGGCGTGGAGCTGTTCACCTCGTCGGCGGCGATCCCGATGGCATTTTCCTCTACGTGGAAGTCGGTGACCGATGGATCAGCCCCAATGTCTTCAAGGATGAAGGACATCAGATCCGGAATATCGACGGTAGCAGGCTTCTTTCCGATCTTCTTTGGGAAGCCTTGTCCGCTGAGTCGGAGGAAGGCGGGATCAAGCGCTGGTCGATCCTGGAATATGAGATCAAAGATGGAAAGTTCGAGATCAACTACCGCTATCCCGACGAGGTGGATGTCGAAGTGATCGATGACGAACGCCGCCAGACCGCCCTACGCGCCCGTTTCGGCGACAAGCCGGTGGTCTATCCGCCGATGCCCAAGACCGCGTTTGAACTGAAGCCCTGATCCCGATTGCGCCTGCGCGCAAAGGCACCATATTCGTCCCATGGCCATTCAGATCCGCACCACGCTCGATGAACCGGAAACCGGGGAAGGATTCGTGCCCCATCGCCCGGCCCGCCCCGAAAAGAGCGAGGGCGGCCGGCCATTCACCCTGGTGAGCGATTACGAGCCCTCGGGCGACCAGCGCACGGCGATCCCCGAACTGGTGGAGCAGGCGCTGGCCGGTGAGAAGGACCAGGTGCTGCTGGGCGTCACCGGCTCCGGCAAGACCTTCACCATGGCCAAGGTGATCGAGGCGTTGCAGCGGCCTGCGCTTATATTGGCGCCGAACAAGATTCTCGCGGCGCAACTCTATGGCGAGTTCAAGAGCTTCTTCCCAGACAATGCGGTCGAATATTTCGTCAGCTATTACGACTATTACCAGCCCGAAGCCTATGTCGCGCGGTCGGACACCTATATCGAGAAGGAATCCAGCGTAAACGAGAGCATCGACCGGATGCGCCATTCGGCGACCCGCGCGCTGCTGGAGCGGGACGATGTCATCATCGTCGCGTCCGTTTCCTGCCTCTATGGCATCGGATCGGTCGAAACCTATTCGGCCATGACCTTTTCGATGAAGAAGGGCGGGATCGAGGACCAGCGCGAGATCATCCGCAAGCTGGTCGCGCTCCAGTATAAGCGCAACGATGCGGGCTTCGCGCGCGGCAATTTCCGCGTAAAGGGCGACAATCTGGAGATTTTCCCGTCCCATTATGAGGATACCGCCTGGCGCATCAGCTTCTTTGGCAACGAGATTGAGGAGATTGTCGAGTTCGATCCCTTGAGCGGCAAGAAGGTGGCGAGCCTCGACTATGTGAAGGTCTTTCCCAACAGCCACCATGTGACGCCCGGCCCGACGCTGAAGCAGGCGATGGAGGCGATCCGCTTCGAACTGACCGAGCGGCTGAAGGAACTGGAGGCGGAGGGCAAGCTGCTGGAGGCGCAGAGGCTGGAGCAGCGCACCAATTTCGACCTGGAGATGATCGCGGCCACCGGCAGTTGCGCGGGGATCGAGAATTACAGTCGCTTCCTGACCGGTCGCCTGCCGGGCGAGCCGCCGCCGACCCTGTTCGAATATCTGCCCGAAAATGCGCTGCTGTTCGTAGACGAAAGCCACCAGACCGTGCCGCAGATCGGCGCGATGGCACGCGGCGACCATCGGCGCAAGATCACGCTGGCCGAATATGGCTTCCGCCTGCCAAGCTGCATCGACAACCGGCCGCTGCGCTTCAACGAATGGGACGCGATGCGGCCGCAGACGGTCAGCGTCTCGGCCACCCCCGGCCCGTGGGAGATGAACCAGACCGGCGGCGTGTTCAGCGAGCAGGTGATCCGCCCCACCGGCCTGATCGACCCGCCGGTCGAGATCAAGCCGGTCGAGGACCAGGTCGACGACCTGATCAACGAATGCCGCAAGGTGGCGGCGCAGGGGTATCGCACGCTCGTCACCACCCTGACCAAGCGGATGGCCGAGGATTTGACCGAGTTCATGCACGAGGCGGGGATCAAGGTCCGCTACATGCACAGCGACGTCGAGACGCTGGAGCGTATCGAACTGATCCGCGATTTGCGGCTGGGCGTCTATGACGTGCTGATCGGCATCAACCTGCTGCGCGAGGGGCTGGACATTCCCGAATGCGGGCTGGTGGCGATATTGGATGCGGACAAGGAAGGGTTCCTGCGCTCCGAAACCTCACTGATCCAGACGATCGGCCGCGCGGCGCGTAATGTCGAGGGGCGGGTGATCCTCTATGCCGATCGCATCACCGGCAGCATGGAGCGCGCGCTCAACGAAACCGGGCGGCGGCGCGAGAAGCAGGAAGCCTATAATCTGGAGCACGGCATCACGCCGACCACGATAAAACGCAATATCGGCGACATCATCGCCCATGTGTCGAGCCGCGATCAGGTGACGGTCGATACCGGGCTGGACGATCGGCCGCATCTGGTGGGCCATAATCTGCGCGCCTATATCGAGGATCTGGAAAAGAAGATGCGCGCGGCAGCGGCGGACCTGGAGTTCGAGGAAGCCGGGCGGATTCGCGACGAGATCAGGAAGCTGGAAGCGGAGGAGCTTGGGCTGCCGGCGCATGAGCAGGTTGCCGCGCCGCGCGGACGCGCGACCGAGGGCAAGCCGGGGACGCGGAAATTGCGGTACGGGAAGGTGCAGAAGAAGTTCGGGCGGTAAAATTCTAGAACTTTTTCTGGAAAGATCAAAACTGTTCTGATAAGATTGAAATCAGAATGGGATGGACCAATGCGCACGATCGAGATCAGCACAGACGTTTTTGCAAAGATTTGGGCGCAGCGGACTAATGGTGAAGAAAGCGAGAATCAGATTCTCCAGCGGTTGCTTGGCGTGCAAGATACCCACCCCACAAAACTGCACAATACCAAACCAAAACTGCTCAAGGTGAAGCGTAAAATCCTATGGCGTGACGATGTTCGGCAGGCATTGGAAATGTTGGGCGGTGCGGCTTCATTACGTGAGATATATGCAGAGGTTCGGAAAATGCGCCTTTCTGCGGGCCGAAGCCTCCCCCTCAATACAGACGCCATCATAAGAAGAGAGCTTGAATATAATAGTTCTGATGCTAGCGCATTCACTGGTAGCCGCGACTGGTTCCGAGCTGTCGAAGGAATTGGCGGAGGAAAATGGGCTCTGCGCGTCGAGAATGAGAAATGATCCGCTCATTCGCCGACCCTGAAACTGAAAAAGTCTGGCTTGGCCAACGCAGCCGCAAGCTGCCGCCAGACATTCAGCAGACGGCGCGGCGGAAGTTGCGGCAAATCCACCGGACACTCAACCTCCACGATCTGCGCGTGCCTACGGGAAATCGGTTTGAGCAGTTGAAAGGCTTTACCCCTTCACGATATAGTCTGCGGATCAACGACCAGTGGCGCATCACGTTCGGCTGGTCAGATGGAGGCGCAGAGAATGTCCGGATCGAGGACTATCACAGAGGATGATGACCGGCTGGACAATATCCATCCCGGCTCCATCTTGCGCGAGGATTTTATGATCGGCAGCGATGTCCCTATCGATGAAGTCATCAAAGGGGCTGGCATCACGCATGACCGGCTAGAAGCAATTTTGGCGGAAATTGCGCCGATCGACGCCAATATCGACTTGCGGCTTGCCCGCTATTTCGGTGTAAGCGAAGGATTTTTCCTTGGCCTTCAGATCGATTACGATCTGGAGGAAGAGCGGCGCGCCCATGGTGATGACCTAGACCGCATAACGCGCCGCGCCGCCTGACCTCTCATCCCTTATACAGCGCGTCCAGCCGGTCGGCATAGCGTTTGCGGATCACATGGCGGCGGATCTTCATCGACGGCGTCATTTCCTCATTTTCGATCGTGAAGGGTTCGTCGGCCAGGATGAAGCGGCGGACGCGTTCCAGTACCGACAGGTCGTCATTCACCCGGTCCACCGCCGCGCGGAGCGCCGCCATATAGGCCGGGTTCGACGCGACGCCGTCCACGGCCACGCCCTGCGCCGCGGCCCATTCGCGGGTCCATTCGGCGTCGGGGACGACCAGGCCGACCAGATGGGGGCGGCGGTCGCCATGGACCATCGCCTGGCCGATCTCGCTTTGCAGCGTCAGCATCCCCTCGACCTTCTGCGGCGAGACATTGTCGCCCTTGTCGTTGACGATCAGATCCTTCTTGCGGTCGGTGATGCGGATGCGGCCCTTGGCGTCGAACTCGCCAATGTCTCCGGTGTGAAGCCAGCCGTCCTTCAACGCCTTTTCGGTTTCGGCCGGGTTGCGCCAATAGCCGTGCATGACCAGTTCGCCGCGCACGAGGATTTCGCCATCCTCGGCGATGCGGACCTCCACCCCGTCGAGCGGCGGGCCGACCGTGTCCATCGCGATGCCGGCTGCGGGGCGGTTGCAACTCACCACCGGGCCGGCCTCGGTCTGGCCGTAGCCCTGCAACAGCGTCAGCCCCATGGCATGGAAGAAGAGGCCGACGTCCGGGTTGAGCGGAGCCCCGCCCGACACCAAAGCCTTCATCCGCCCGCCGAAACGCGCCCGGATTTTGGGGATCAACGTGCGCGACAGCAGCGCCTTCATCGGCAGGTCGAGGATCGATCCCTTGCCCGCCTGCTCCTTTGCCGCGATGCGCAGCGCCTGGCCGAGCAGATAGGTCGGGAATTTGCCCTGTTTCTCGATCGACTTGATGATGCGGGTGCGCAGCACTTCGAACAGGCGCGGGACGACGACCATGATGGTCGGGCGGGCTTCCTCGATATTGGAGGCGAGCTTTTCCAGCCCTTCCGCATAATAGATCTGCCCGCCCAGCAGCATAGGCAGGAACTGGCCGCCGCTATGTTCATAGGCGTGGGACAGCGGCAGGAAGGACAAGAACACCTCGTCATCCCAGCCGAAATCCTCTGCCACGACCTTGCCCGCGCCCTCCACATTGGCGAGGATCGCGCCATGATGCTGCATCACGCCGCGCGGGGCGCCGCCGGTGCCGCTGGTGTAGATGATGCAGGCCTGATCATTGCGGGTTGCGGTCTGCGCGGCGGCGATCGCGTCCACATCGGCCGGGTACGCAGCGATCAGGTCGCTCCACAGATGGCAGGTGGACGTCCCCTGCGCGCCGCGCAACGGCTCCATGCCGATGACGAAGCTGGCCTGCGACCGGACGACCGCGGGCATCAGCGCCTGCGCCAGCTTGGCGGTCGACACGATCACCGCGCGGGCGCCGCTGTCTGTCAATATATGCTGGTGATCGCGCGTCGTATTGGTGGTGTAGGTCGGCACGGTGATACACCCCGCCGCCATGATCGCCAGGTCGGCGACGCAAAATTCGGGCCGGTTTTCGCTGACCAGCATCACCGGATCGCCGGGCTTCAGACCCTGCGCCTTCAAGGCGGCGGCGAGCGACGCGACCTGGCGCGCGATCTCAGCCCAGCTCTGGCTGTGCCAGGTGCCGCCGCTCTTGCGCCAGAGAAAGGGCGCGTCGCCCTTTTCCTGGGCGCGGGCGAAGAACATGGTGACGAGGTTGGGAAATTTCTCGATGGCCCTCAAGGCTCGACTCCTGCGGTTTCCGGCGCATCTGATGCGCGCCTGAATGTCCATTGTTTGCCGCATTTCCAAAGTCGCCGGACGAAGCCCCGGCTCGGAAATGCTCCTGGCAAGGCTATAACGGTGCCTTGCCGTAACGGCCAAGAGGTTTGAAGGGTTTCCTAGTCGAAAAGCCCGTTCTGGACATCCTGCGGCGGATTGAGGCCCAGATGCTTCCAGCCGGGACCATTGAGACAGCGGCCGCGCGCCGTGCGGGCGATGAGGCCGAGCTGGATCAGATAGGGCTCGACCACTTCCTCGATCGTGTCGCGCGCTTCGGAAAGACCCGCGGCGAGCGTTTCGACGCCGACCGGCCCGCCGCGATAGATATCGGCGATCATCATCAGGTAACGGCGATCCATCAGGTCGAGGCCGAGATGATCGACCTCCAGCCGCATCAGCGATGCGTCGGCAACCTTCGCGTCGACCGCGGCCACGCCGGCGACATTGGCGAAGTCGCGCACGCGGCGCAGCAAACGCCCGGCGATACGCGGCGTGCCGCGCGAGCGGCGGGCAATTTCGACCGCGCCATCGGGGGTGATGGCGAGATCGAGCAGCCGCGCGGCGCGGCGCACGACCAGTTCCAGTTCATCCACCGTGTAGAATTGCAATCGCACCGGGATGCCGAATCGGTCGCGCAGCGGCGTGGTGAGCAGCCCCTGCCGCGTCGTCGCCCCGACCAGGGTGAAGGGCGGCAGATCGATGCGGACAGAGCGGGCGGACGGCCCCTCCCCGATCATCAGGTCGAGCGCGCGATCCTCCATCGCGGGATAGAGAACTTCCTCGACCGCGGGATTGAGCCGATGGATTTCGTCCACGAACAGCACGTCGCCCTCGTCCAGATTTGTGAGCAAGGCAGCCAGATCGCCCGACTTGGCGATCACCGGGCCGGAGGTGGCGCGGAAACCGACGCCCATTTCCTTGGCGACGATCTGCGCCAAAGTGGTCTTGCCCAGGCCCGGCGGCCCGAAGAACAGCACATGGTCGAGCGCATCGCCACGCGACCGGGCCGCCTGGATGAAGATACGCAGATTTTCGCGCGCGGCCTGCTGGCCGATAAATTCGTCGAGCGATTTCGGGCGCAGCGCGGCATCGACATCCTCGGGACGACGCGCGGGGGTGATGAGGCGGTCGTCGTCGGTCACTTCGCCGCCTTCCGCAGCGCAAGCCGGACCAGCGCGTCGAGGCTGGCATTGTCACCCAGTTCCTCTTCGGCGGCGGCGACGGCGGTGCTGGCCTCATGCGGCTTGAAGCCCAGATTCTGGAGCGCGGACAAAGCGTCGGCGGCGAAGCTGCCGGTCGGGAGCGCCACTACGCCGCCGATGCCGATCGGACTGCCGGCCGGGGCCGCGCCGATCTTGTCCTTCAATTCATTGACGATGCGCTGGGCGAGTTTCGGGCCGACGCCGTTGGCGCGCGCGATCATCGCCTTGTCACCCATCGCCACGGCGCGGTGCAGTTCCAGCGGTTCGAGCGCGGAGAGGATCGCCAGCGCGACGCGCGATCCCACCCCTTGCACATGGGTGAGCAGCCGATACCAGTCGCGTTCCTCGGCGCGGGCGAAGCCGACCAGCCGGATCGAATCCGCCGCGACCAGCATTTCTGTATGGATCGTCACCGCTTCGCCGACCGACCCCAGGGCCGCCAGCGTGCGCGACGACGCGCCGACCAGATAGCCGACCCCGCCCACGTCGATGACGGCGTGGTCGATGCCCGTGCTGTCCAGCAAGCCCTTGAGTTTCGAGATCATCTGCCCTGCCCTTCGGCGTCCCGCCCTATGGTCATGATCTGTTCTTTACAGCCTGTCGCGCCCCGCGCCAGTCAAAAGCGCGGCACCTTTTGCTGTCCCGTGCGTAGAGCAGCGCAACCTCACCCACTTAAGGACCTATGGATGCTGATGACGGCCCCGATGCTTTCGCCGAAGGATTTCGAATTTCCTGCGATCATGCTGTCGGGCGTGGTCGACCATGGCATGTATCTGCATTTCAAGAACTGCCTGTCCACCGCACCGCAACAGGGGCTGGTGGTGGTGGAACTGGCCACGCTGGGCGGCGATCCGGAGATCGCCCGGCTGATGGGCGAGGATATTCGCTTCCATTCCGAACTCTATCCCGACCGGCGGCTGGTGTTTCTGGGCCGGACCGCGGTCTATTCGGCGGGTGCGACCTTCATGAGCTTCTTCGCGACCGAAAACCGTTATCTGACGCGCGGCACGCGGCTGATGATCCACGAACGCGTCATCACCAAGAATATCCAGCTCGCCGGGCCGCTCTCCACCTGCATCGCGACCCTGAAGGCGACGCTGAACGAGATCGAATCGTCGATCGCGATCCAGAATGAGGGGTTTGCGAACCTGATCCTGGGGTCGCAGGTGACGATGGAGCAACTGCTCCAGCGGGCGCCGGAAAACTGGTATATGGAGGCGAACGAGGCGCAGGCGCTGGGGCTGATCGCGGCGGTGCTATAAGCGCTTGCCAGATGGCGCGGCTGCGCCTTTGATGCGGGCCATGCGGTCCTCGTCCCTCTTCCCCTGGCGCTATGGCATGTTCCTGGTGCTGCTGGCGCTGGCTGCGCCACTGGCCTTGTGGATGCCCTGGCATGAAGCGGTGATGGCGGGGTTCGACCTCGCGGCCCTTGCCTTCATGATCTCGGTCGTGCCGCTGATCGATGCCGACGCCGCGTCGATGCGGCGCAAGGCCGCGGCGAACGACGCCAACCGGGAACTGATGCTGTTGCTGACCGGGATCGTCAGCCTGGTGATCCTGGTCGCGGTGGGAGTGGCGATCAGCCAGCATGGCGGGCCGAACGGGGCGATGATCGCGCTGCTGCTTGCGACTTTGCTGATCGCCTGGCTCTTTTCGAACCTCGTCTATGCGATGCATTATGCGCATATCTTCTATCTGCCCGACAAGGTGGGGAAGGACCGGGGCGGGCTGGATTTCCCGGACGAGGACGAGCCGGGCTATTGGGATTTCCTCTATTTCGCCTTCACGCTGGGCATGACATTCCAGACGTCCGACGTGTCGATCACGGCGACCGCGATGCGCCGTACGGTGTTGTTCCAGTGCCTGGCGGCCTTCCTGTTCAACCTCGGTATATTGGCTTTCACCATCAATGTGCTGGGCGGCGGCTGAGACTCAATCATGTTCCCAACCCAGACTGTCGGGCAGCGGGATGACCGCGCCGTCGATCCTGAGGGTCAGGCCTGAACCCGTCGCGACATGGCCGACCGGGATGGCGCGCACCGGCGGCGCCAGCCCCGGCGGGAGGGTGAAGAGCAGTTCATAATCGTCGCCCGCGCGCGCCGCGGCGATCTGGACCGCGGTGCTGGCGCCGCGCACCCGCTCCAGCGCAGGGGACAGCGGAATGTGGTCGATGGTGATCGCGACGCCGCTCGCTTGGCCCATGCGCGATGCGTCGATCAGCAGGCCGTCCGACACATCCATCATCGCGGTCGCATGGGGCGCGAGCAGCGCGCCTTCGGCCAGGCGCGGGCGCGGGCGGCGATAGGCCTCCACCAACGGCCCGGTCGCTGCCGGATCGGCGCTGGCGAGGGCGAGGCCAATGCCAGCGTCGCCGACCGGGCCGGTGAGATAGAGCCGGTCGCCCGGTTGCGCCCCGTTGCGGGTGGGGACGGCACCAGTCGCCTCGCCGATCGCGGTCAGGCTGTAGCTGCGGGCCGATCCGGCGGGCATCTTGACCGTGTCCCCGCCCAGCAGCGGCATGGCGTGGCGGTCGAGCGCCTCGCCCAGCCCCGCGACGAAGGCCTCATCCCACGCATCGTTGCCGGACAAGGCGTAGTTCAGCAGGCAACCGACCGGCTTCGCGCCCTTGGCGGCGAGATCGGACAGATTCACCGCGGCGAGTTTCCAGCCGATGTCGGCGGGCGGATCGGCGGGAAGATAGTGGACGCCCTCGACCATCGTGTCGCTGGTCAGGATCAGGCGGGCGTCGCCGACCGGCAGGATGGCGACATCGTCGGCCAGCCCCTGCGCCGCGGGGTCGTTCGCCAGCAGGCGCAACAGGGTGAGGAAGCGGGATTCGCCGGACATGGCCGATGCCTAGCCGATCAGCCTGCTCCTGCCTACGCAGGAGCCTGCCACGCTTATTTCCGCACGTCCTTCGACACGCCGTCGAGCAGGCCGTTGACGAAGCCGGATTCGCGCTTGTCGTAAAAGGCGTGGGCGACGTCGACATATTCGCTGATGACGGTGCCGGTGCCGACATCCTGCCGCGCGAGCAGCTCATAGGTGCCCGCGCGCAAGATCTGGCGCATCGGCTTGTCGAGCCGGTCAAGGCTCCAGCCGCTCGACAGGCGGGCGGCGATCAGCGCGTCGATCTCATCGCGGCGCTTGTCCACGCCGGTCACGACATCGTCGAAGAACGGCTCCTCCGCCGGGGCGTAGGTGACGTCCTCGATCGTCGCGCCCAGCCGATGCTGGTGGAATTCATGCAGCAGCACATGGACGGGCGTGCCCTCCATTTCGAGCTGGTAGAGCGCCTGGACCGCGGCAAGGCGCGCGGCGGAGCGGGATTTGGAGCGGTCGTTCATGGGATATTCCTAATGATGTTTGAGGCGCAGCGCCACAGAAGCGGCATGCGCGGGCAGCCCTTCCGCCTGCGCCAGCGCGACGGCGGCGGGGCCGATCGCACGAACTGCGGCGGCGTCCAGGCTGAGAAAACTGGTGCGCTTCATGAAATCGAGCACCGACAGGCCCGATGAGAAACGGGCGCGACGGCCGGTGGGCAACACATGGTTCGGCCCGGCGACATAATCGCCCACCGCTTCGGGCGTCATGCGGCCGAGGAAAACCGATCCGGCATGGCGGACCTGCGCGAAATAGCGATCGGGATCGTCCACCGCGAGTTCCAGATGTTCAGGCGCGAGCCGGTCGACCAGCGGCATGGCCTCGTCCAAGTCGCAGACCAGGATGATCGCGCCATTGGCGTTCCAGCTGGTGCGGGCGACGGCGCTGGTGGAGAGCGCCGGGATCTGGCGATCGACCGCTTGCGCGACGGCATCGGCGAAGGCCGCGTCGTCGGTGAAGAGGATCGACTGGCTGGTCGGGTCATGTTCCGACTGGCTGAGCAGGTCGGCGGCGGTCCATTCCGGGTCGTTCTTGCCGTCCGCGACGACGACGATCTCGGACGGGCCGGCGACCATGTCGATGCCGACCACGCCGTAAAGCTGGCGCTTGGCTTCGGCGACCCAGGCGTTGCCGGGGCCAGTGATGACGTCCACCGGCTTGATCCGATCGGTGCCATAGGCGAGCGCGGCGACGGCCTGCGCGCCGCCGACCCGCCAGATTTCCTCGATCCCGGCGATCTGCGCGGCGGCCAGGACGAGCGGGTTGATTGCGCCACCCGGCGTCGGCGTCACCATGGCGATGCGGCGGACGCCCGCAACCTTGGCGGGGATCACGTTCATCAGCAGCGAGCTGGGATAGGCGGCGCGGCCGCCCGGCACATAGAGGCCGGCGGCATCGACCGCGCTCCAGCGCGCGCCGAGGCGCACGCCCGCGCTGTCCACGCCGTCGCTGTCCTGCGGGCGCTGCTTTTCGTGATAGGTGGTGATGCGCGCGGCGGCGAGTTCCAGCGCGTCCCGGAGTTCCGTGGAGAGGGCGTCGAGTGCGGCGCGGGTTTCCGCAGGGGTAACGGCCCAGCCGCTGACATCCAGGTCATGCCGGTCGAACCGCTGGGTATAGTCGGCGAGCGCGGCGTCGCCTCCGGCGCGCACGGCTTTCAGGATCGCGGTGACATCCCGCGAGACATCCTCGTCCGCTTCACGGCGGTCATCGACCAAGGCGGCGAAGGCGGCGGCGAAACCGGCGTCGCGACTGTCGAGCCTAAGCGGCATCTTTCACCCCCACGGCGGCGCGAAACGCCTCGACCAGCGGCGAGAGTTCCGCCGAGCGCATCTTGTAGGCGGCGCGGTTGACGATCAGGCGGGCGCTGATCTGCATGATGATGTCGGTTTCGACCAAGCCATTGGCTTTCAGCGTCGCGCCCGACGAGACGAGATCGACGATGCGGCGCGACAGGCCAAGCGAAGGGGCGAGTTCCATTGCGCCATTCAATTTCACGCATTCGGCCTGGAGGCCGCGCGCTTCATAATAGCGGCGGGTGAGGTGCGGATATTTTGTGGCGACGCGGACATGGCTCATCGCGGCCTGATCCTCGTCGGCGGCGTCGACCGGTTCGGCCACCGACAGGCGGCAATGGCCGATGTCGAGGTCGACCGGCGCGTAGAGTTCGGAATAGTTGAACTCCTCCACCACGTCGGAACCGACGATGCCGATCTGCGCGGCACCATGGGCGACGAAGGTGGCGACGTCGAACGCGCGCACGCGGATGATCGACACGTCGGGCCGGTTGGTGGCGAAGCGCAGCGCGCGGCTCTTCTTGTCGTGAAACTCCGCCTCCGGTTCGATACCGGCTTTGGCGAGCAGGGGCAGCGCTTCATCGAGGATGCGGCCCTTGGGGATGGCGAAGGTGAGCGGGCGAGTCATGACGCGCGGGCCTTACGCGCGGGGGCGCGAAAGGGCAAGGTTTGGGGGAGCATGCCGCAGTTGCCTAAGGAGGCTTCAGACAAGCGGAAGCTGCGCACCCCTGATATCACGCCAATATTCATCCATGACATCAGGGTCGATGGCGACAGGCTTTGCGCTGTTCTCGTAAAGGCGGTCGCGACCGTCTTTCCTGGGACCGGATATCCAGAAATGGCTTCCGGTCTCGACGTCGAAATAATTGGCTTTGACGCCACGTCCGCCCAGCCGCTGGAAGGTGTGTCCATCATAATGCAGCGATTGCCCGGACTTCGACAGTGTGACGCGACCTATCCGCGCCGATCCATTCAGGCTGCCGCTATTATCCTCGATATACATGATGCGGGTTTTCGGAGCGCTCATATATCTGCCTTCGAAAGTCAGGCCGCTTCCGCCATAGCCGCCTGGGTGCTGGCGATCCAGCCGCCGCCCAATATGCGTTCGCCCGCATACAACACCGCCGCCTGCCCCGGCGCGACGCCATATTCGGGGGCGTCGAACAGCAGGCGGTCGCCATCCAGCCGCGCGGGGACGGGTTTCGCCATCGACCGCACCTTGGCAGTCAGCGGGCCGGTGAAGTCGCCGCCCAGCCAGTTGATGTCGCTCAACGCCGCGCCCGATACCGCCAGCGCCGCCCGCGGCCCCACGATCACCCGCTTGGCCGCCGCATCCAGACGCACGACATAGAGCGGGTCGGGCTGGCCGCCAATGTCCAGCCCCTTGCGCTGGCCGACGGTGAAATGGATCATCCCCTTGTGCCGGCCGAGCACGCGACCGTCGATATGGACGATGTCGCCGCCCTCGTCCGCATCGGGGCGCAGCTTGCGCACGATCTTGGCATAGTCGCCGTCCGGCACGAAGCAGATGTCCTGGCTGTCGGGCTTGAGCGCCACCGAAAGACCCAATTCGGCGGCAATCTCGCGCACCATCGGCTTGGGCAATCCGCCTAGCGGGAAACGCAGATAGTCGAGCTGCGCCTGAGTCGTGGCGAACAGGAAATAGCTCTGGTCACGGGCGGGATCGGCGGCGCGGTGCAGTTCCGCGCCAGCCACGCCCTCGACCCGCTGTACATAATGGCCGGTAGCCAGGCAGTCGGCGCCCAGGTCGCGCGCGATCTGGAACAGGTCGGTGAACTTCACCCCCATATTGCACTTCACGCAGGGGATGGGCGTGCGCCCGGCCATATATTCATCGGCGAAGTCGGCTATCACCGAATCGCGAAAGGCCGTTTCATAATCAAAGACATAGTGCGCGATGCCGATCCGGTCGGCGACCGCGCGGGCGTCGCGGATATCCTGCCCGGCGCAGCAGCTCCCGGTGCGGCCGACCGCCGCGCCATGGTCGTAAAGCTGGAGCGTGACGCCGATCACTTCGGCGCCGGTCTTGGCGGCGAGCGCGGCGACGACGCTGCTGTCCACGCCGCCCGACATGGCGACGACGATGCGCCGCTCGGCGAGCGGGCCAGAAAGCTGGAATTGGGGGAGCTGAAACTGAGGCTGCATGGGCGGCCCTATAATGCAGCGACGGCCGCGGCGCAAAAGTTAACAAAAGGTAGCGCCGCTTTGCCCATAATCGGGACGGATCGACGCGAAACGGGGGCCGGACGAGTCACGAAAGCGTCTTCGAGTTTACCGACCCTTATTCATTACCCCCTACACAGGGGGCATGGATCTGAGTTTCCTTCGGGGTGGCGGGCTGAAGCCCGGCACTCCCAGACCCCTCAGCCGGCCGCGCGTGCCGGCCTGGCCGTTTCTGCGGGCCGCTACGGCGGCGGCGCAGGCGGCCAGTCCGACCGCGCAGGCGGTGGCGGGCGTCCTGCGGGGGCAGGGCGGAAGCGACGACTGGATCCAGGAACTGGCGGGCATTTTCGCGCCACGTTCCGGCGGCAAGATCGAAGCCGTGCGTCTCGCGGGAAGTTTCAACCCGTTGATCGCGAGCCGTTTAGCCAGGGGGCAGGAATGATGAAGGCAGTGTTTACCGTGGCGCTTTAGCCGTTCTTCAGGGCTGAAGCAGATAAGGGTTTCACTGTTGAATTCGGTAACGCCAGTGCCGCACTTTGAGGGTAAGAATGATCGAGAACCAGAAAATCAAGCCGGCTCAGGTCGTCGGGCCACTTGGGGAACCCCTGACCCTGGACAGCCTGCCGCCGGCCGACACCACACGCTGGGTGGTGCGGCGCAAGGCGGAAGTCGTCGCAGCGGTGAATGGAGGCCTGCTGAGCGTGGACGAAGCGTGTTCGCGCTACAATCTGACGCTGGAGGAATTTGCCGGCTGGCAGCGGGCGGTCGACCGGTCGGGCATGCATGGCCTGCGCGTCACCCGCATCCAATATTATAAGTCGCTCTACGAGCGCCAGCAGAAATACTGACCGGCGATCACGCCGTCAGGATGGAGCCAAAGGGCCGCCGGATGCAAATCCGGCGGCCCTTTGGCTCTGCGAGCGGGAAATCGACCGCCGGGGGCGTTCAAACGGCGCAAAGCCAAGATGGTTTCCAGTCCGGAATCATTTTTACACACATGGAACGGGACGCTCTCTCCTCCGTTGAATGCAGCACCCAACCCGCTGGGGGCGTGGTCAAGGAGAGTAATATGGGCATCATCTTGTGGCTTATCGTCGGCGGCATCATCGGCTGGCTCGCCAGCATGGTCATGCGCACCGACGCACAGCAGGGCATCCTGCTTAACATCGTGGTCGGCATCGTCGGCGCCTTCATCGGCGGCCTGATCTTCAGCGGCGGATCGATCAACCAAGGGCTGACGCTGTACAGCTTCCTGGTGTCGCTGGTCGGCGCGATCATCCTGCTGGCAATCGTCAATCTGGTTCGCCGCGGGTCGATGCGTTAAACGCAAATCCCACTCAACCAAAAGGGTCGCGCCACGGCGCGGCCCTTTTTTTGCGTCCACTCAGCGGCGCGCCGCGAAAAACCGGTAGAGCGCCAGCACCGCGATCGCGCCGACGATGGCGGCGACGAAGCCAGCGCGCTCGCCGGTCGCATAAAAGCCGGCGAGCCGACCGACGAACCCGGCCAACAACGCCCCGGCAATGCCCAGCAATATGGTGACGACGCAGCCGCCCGGATCACGGCCGGGCATTATCAGCCGCGCGATAGCGCCCGCAAGCAGGCCGACCACGATCCATCCCAGCAAGTCCATGGCGCGCTCCTCGGCGGCGGATGCCGCGCGGGCGATCATTGCGCCACAATCCTGAGCCTTTGGCAAGTCAATGTGGTCCAAGGGGAGGGATGACAACGACATATCGCCATTCCGGCCCTTTCCATCGCGCATAATCGCTTTGCCGTCCGCCTTTGAACCATGATATTGGGGGTTGAGAGCGGTGCTATATTCATATAACACAGTTGCCGAAATGGCGATGCGCCGGAGAGACGAGAAGCGGCATGAATTACGAAACCCAGCTGGTGGGCGACTCGATGGTCGTCATCGACGAAGATGAGGCGCGCCGGCGGCGCAAACGCCTGCTGCTGATCGGCGGCGGCGTGGCCGCTCTGCTGGTCGCCGCGGCCGCCTGGATATCGATGCGCGGCGACACCGCCGCCGCCCCCACCGCTCCTGCGGCGCAGGTGCCGGTCGTGACCGTGATCCGCCCCGGCCAGTCGGTCGTGTCGCGCACCGTCAGCGCGACGGGATCGCTCGCGGCGCGGATCGACATGCCGGTCGGCGTTGTCGGCGAAGGCGGCATGGTCACGCGGGTTTTGGTGCAACCGGGCGACTGGGTACGCGCTGGCCAGCCGCTGGCGATCATCGAACGGTCGGTCCAGGTGGAACAGGTGCGCTCGCTCGCCGCGCAGGTGGACGTGGCCCGCGCGGACGCCAAGCTCGCCCAGGCCCAGCTCGACCGCGCCAAGGCGCTGGTCAGTCGCGGCTTCATCAGCGCCGCCGACATCGATCAGCGCACCGCGACCCGCGATGCGGCGGTGGCGCGCGTGAACGTCGCCGCGGCGCAACTCGCCGAACAGCGCGCCCGCACCGGGCGGCTGGACATTCGCGCCCCGGCATCCGGCCTGGTCCTGACCCGCGCGGTCGAGCCGGGCCAGATCGTCCAGGCGGGCAGCGGCGTGCTCTTCCGTTTGGCCAAGGATGGCGAGATGGAGTTGCAGGCGCAGGTGGCCGAGGGTGATCTGGCGACGCTGCGCCCGGGCAACAGCGCGACCGTGACGCCGATCGGCCATAGCGACCAGTTCGCCGGACGCGTGTGGCAGGTATCGCCGGTGGTCGATCCCCAGATGCGCCAGGGTATCGCCCGCATCGCCATCGCCTATAATCCGGCGATCCGGCCGGGCGGCTTCGCCTCCGCGACCATCACCAGCGGATCGGGCAGCGCCCCCCTGCTGCCCGAATCGGCGGTGCAGAGCGACGCCAAGGGCAGCTATGTCTATGTGGTCAACGCCAAGAATCAGGTCGAGCGCCGCAGCGTGAGCGTCGGCCAGGTGTCCGACGCCGGCGTTGCCGTGACCAGCGGCATCGACGGCACGGAAAGCATCGTCACCTCCGCCGGCGCTTTCCTGGCGCCGGGGCAGAAGGTGAAGCCGGAATTGTTGAAAGGCCGCTAGGAAACGGCGCGGCCGACGCCGGCCGCGCGCGTCCCCCGGACGGCAGAATGCGCGCCATGGACGCGCCGAACAGGTCGAAGGGACGCGCTGCTGCGTCCGGCACAGGTTGGACGGACGCGCCAGCGCGTCCGGTGAAGGAAGCCCGTCATGAATTTTCGTAACATTTCCGCATGGGCGATCCGCAACCCGGTGACGCCGCTGGTGCTGTTCGCCGCGTTGATGCTGGCGGGCATCGTCAGCTTCATGCGCATGGACGTCAACAACAACCCCGACATCAGCTTCCCGATGGTCAGCGTCACCGTATTACAGCCGGGCGCGGCGCCGACCGAGCTGGAGACGCAGGTCACCCAGCGGGTCGAGGCGGCGGTGCGCGGCATCAGCGGCGTCGACGAAATCACCTCCTTCGCGTCCGAAGGCCGGTCGCTGACCAATGTCCAGTTCCAGATCGGCACCCCGGTCGATCGCGCGGTCAACGACGTCAAGAACGCCGTCGACCAGATCCGCAGCGACTTGCCCGACGGCATTTTGGAACCGCAGGTCCAGCGCATCGACATCGATGGCGGCCCCATCGCCTATTTCAGCGCCGAGGCCACCGACATGACGCTGGAGGAACTGTCCTGGTATGTCGACAACACCGTGGCCAAGCGGCTGCTGTCGGTCAGCGGTATGGCGGCGGTCAATCGCGGCGGCGGCGTCAGCCGCGAAATCCGCGTCATCCTGGACCCGGCCAAGCTTCAGGCATTCGGTATCACCGCGGCGCAGGTGAACGCCCAGTTGCAGCAGGTGAACCTGAACGCCGCGGGCGGCCGTACCGAGATCGCCGGCGCCGAACAGTCGATCCGCGTGCTGGGCAACGCCCGCAACGCCCGCGACCTGGGCGCGACCCAGATCGCGATCAGCGGCGGCCGCACGGTCAAGCTGGCCGACATTGCCGACGTGCGCGACATGTATGCCGAACAGCGCAACCTGTCGCTGATGAACGGGCGGCAGGTCACCAGCTTCAGCATGGAAAAGGCCAAGGGCTCTTCCGACGTCACCGTCTACGACAATGCGATGAAGGTGCTGGACAAGCTGAAGGTCGAAAATCCCAAAGTTCAGTTCAAGGAACTCTACACCAGCGTCGGCTATACCAAGGAACAATATCATTCGGCCATGGCCGCGATGATCGAGGGCGCGGTGCTGGCGGTCGTCATCGTCTTCCTGTTCCTGCGCGACTGGCGCGCGACGATGATTTCGGCGCTGGCGATCCCGCTGTCGGCGATCCCGACCTTCTGGTTCATGGAGATGATGGGCTTCACGCTGAACGGCATTTCGCTGCTGGCGCTCAGCCTGGTCGCGGGCGTGCTGGTCGACGACGCCATCGTGGAGATCGAGAATATCGTACGCCACATGCGCATGGGCAAATCCGCCTATCAGGCGTCGATCGACGCGGCGGACGAGATCGGCCTGGCCGTGCTGGCCACCACCATGGCGATCGTCGCGGTATTCCTGCCGGTTGCGCTGATGCCCGGCATATCGGGCCAGTTCTTCATCCAGTTCGGGATGACCGTGGTCGTGTCGGTGCTGATGAGCCTGGCGGTCGCCCGCCTCATCACGCCGATGATCGCCGCCTATTTCCTCAAAGCCCATGGCGAGGAAAGCCATGGCGAAGGCTGGATGATGGACCGCTATATGAGCGTGCTGCGCTGGTCGCTCGACGAGCGCCGGGCGATCGCCCATCGCGCGCGGGGTGGCTGGCGACGCTTCACCGCCATCTTCCTGGATCACAGGATGTGGACGGTGGGCATCGGCGCGCTGGCGTTCATCGCCACGATCATCGCCTTCGCCACGCTGCCGATGACGTTCCAGCCGACGACCAACACCGATTTCAGCCAGGTGAAGATCGAAACGGTGCCGGGCAGCACGCTGGCGCAGACCACCGCCATCACCCGCAAGGTCGCCGACATGCTGGCCGCCGATACCGACGTCGTTGAGGCGGCCTTCGCCGATATCGAGCCGACCACGGCCGACATCTTCCTGACGCTCAAGAAGACGCGCCCGATCAGTTCGGTCGACTGGGAGCGTAAGATCGCGCCGCAATTCCAGACCGTCGCCGACGCGCGGGTCAATTTCCAGTCGCAGTCGGGCGGCGGCTTTGGCCGCGACATCATCATGATGTTCGGGTCGGACGACCCGGAAAAGCTGGAACGCACGGCCAACCAGCTCGTCGCGGAGATGGCGCGCATCCAAGAACTGCGCGCGCCGCGCGTGCAGGGCGACATGCAGCGGCCCGAAATCATCATCACGCCACGCCTCGACCTGGCCGCCAGCCTGGGCGTGACCACGGCCGCGCTCAGCCAGTCCATCCGCATCGCGACAATCGGCGATATCGACCAGAACAGCGCCAAATTCTCGCTGTCCGACCGCCAGATCCCGATCCGCGTGTCGATCGCCGAGGATAGTCGGAAGGATATCGCGACGATCCAGAACATGCCGGTGCCGACCGTCAGTGGCGGATCGGTGCCGCTCAAGGTCGTAGCCGACATCCATTTCGGCGCAGGGCCGACGCAGATCCGCCGCTACAACCAGATCCGCCGCATCGTCGTGGGCGCGGATCTGGCGCCGGGCATCGTCACCAGCCAGGCGACGCAAAAGATCAACGCACTGCCGCTGATGAAGGCGATCAATGAGGGCAAGATCCAGGGCATCCAGAAGATCAATGCCGGCGACAGCAAGTTCCAGGCGGAAATGCTGACCAATTTCATGATCGCGGTCGCATCCGGCATTCTGCTGGTGCTGGCGGTGCTGGTGCTGCTGTACAAGCGGATCATGCCGCCCTTCGTCAACCTGGGCTCGTTGCTGCTCGCTCCGCTGGGCGGCGCGCTGGCGCTGCATATCGCCGGAGAACCCATTTCCATGCCGGTGCTGATCGGCCTGCTGATGCTGCTGGGTATCGTCGCCAAGAACTCGATCCTCGTCATCGACTTCGCACTGGAGGAGATGGAGAAGGGCGTGCCCAAGTTCGACGCCATCGTCGATGCCGGGCACAAGCGCGCACAGCCGATCGTCATGACCACGGTGGCGATGGTCGCGGGCATGGTGCCGACTGCGCTCGCTTTGTCGGGCGACGGTGCCTGGCGCGCGCCGATGGGCATCACCGTGATCGGCGGCCTGCTGCTGTCGACGGTGCTGACGCTGGTGATCGTGCCGGCGACCTTCAGCCTGGCGGTCGGGATCGAAAGCTGGATCGGACCGCGGCTGGGCCGGGGCCTGCTGACCTACAAGGCGGGCGACGACAAGGACCGGCCGGGGCATCCGCACCCCGCCGAGTGAGGCCGGTAAAAGAAGGCTTTGCCTGAACGAAACGGCGGCGTAACCGTTGGACGGCCATGACGCTGCTTCGCATCCCCCGGCCCAGAGGCGAATTCGCACCGCACCCCGCGCGGCGGATGCGGCTGGTGGCGACGGGGATGCTGGTGGCGATGGCGGTGGTGTTCATCACCGCGCGCGCCACCATCCACCTCCACCCCGCCATCGGCTTCGTCCAGGCCTTTGCCGAGGCGGCGATGGTCGGCGGGCTGGCCGACTGGTTTGCGGTCACCGCCCTGTTCCGGCACCCGATGGGCCTGCCCATCCCGCATACCGCCATCATCCCGCGCAACAAGGACCGGATCGGCGACACGCTGGCCCTGTTCCTGCGCGACAATTTCCTGACCCCCGCCGTCGTCGCGCGGCGGATGCGCGGCATGGACGTCGCCGCCGCCGCCGGCCGCTTCCTGGCCAGTCCGTCCGAAGGCGACGGGCGATTGCGCGAGGGTGCATCGCGCCTGATCGCCGACATATTGGAAGCGCTGGACCAGGAACGGCTGGGCGGCATGGTCAAGGGCGCGATCGGCCAGCGGCTGCGCGCGATCAACGTCGGCCCGCTGGCGGGGCAGGCGATCGAGGCGGCGATGCGCGACGGTCGCCACGCCCCGGTGATGGACGGTATCATCCATTGGGCCGACCGCACGCTGGAAGCGAACGAGCATCTGATCCGCCAGATGGTGCAGGAACGGGCGGGCAAGGTGCTGCGCTGGACCGGTCTGGACGAGAATCTGGCCAACGCCATCCTGTCGGGCCTGCGCAAGATGCTGGCGGAGATGGCCGCCGATCCGGGCCACAGCCTGCGCCTGAAGGCGGAAGAAGGCATGGCCAAGCTGGCCTTCGACCTGCAGTTCGACCTGGAGATGCAGGCCAAGGTCGCCAAGATCCGCGACGAGATCGTCGATAATCCGGCGATGCAGCGCTGGATCGAGGGGATGTGGGAACAGGCGCGCGCCGGCCTGCTGCGCGCGGTGCGCGATCCGGGCAAGGCGATGGCAGGGCGACTGGGCGAAGCCCTGCGCCAGCTCGGCGGCACGTTGCAGCAGGAAGCGCGGTTGCGGCTGGTCATCAACCGCTTCGTACGTCGCGCCGCGGTCGGCGCGACCGCCACCTATGGCGATGCGATCGTGCGGCTGGTCAGCGACACGGTGCGCGGATGGGATGCGGGCACGGTCACCAGCCGGCTGGAAAATGCGGTCGGGCGCGACCTGCAATATATCCGCGTCAACGGCACGCTGGTCGGCGGGCTGGTCGGCCTGGCGATCCATACGGTCGATCGGTTTTTTTAGGAGGGCCGTACCGTCCTGGCATGCGCTTCGGCCGATGTGCCGGGGCGCGTCGGGCCAAACGACACGCCCCGGCGGAACCGGCCGCGCAGAGGAGAGAGAGGCGGCCGATTCCTGACTGGTAAACTCAGTCTTCGCGACGCGCCTCGCTACCGGGCGGCGGGGGCAGTTCGTCTGCAGTCAGCACGCCATCGCCGCTGCGGTCCTGATCGGCGAACAGGGCAAGCGCGGGGGCGAGAAATTCGGCGCGATCGATCTGGCCATCGTCATTGCTGTCCTCGGGCCAGGGCATGGCGCGGCCTGGCGGCGGCGGTGCCGCATCGGCGCGATCGCCGCGAGGCGGACGGCCACCGGGCGGCGGACCGCCTGCGCCACCAGGGCCTTCTCGACCACCACCGGGACCGCCATGCCTCTTGCCGGACCCGCCTTCTTTCCCGGTGCTGTCCTCTGCAGGGGCGCGCGCCTGCCGCTCATGGCCCAACATCCGCTGCATCGCCTGAACCGGCACCAGCCCGTCGCTGTCCTGGTCCATCAGGCCGAAGCGGCGCTCCATATAGGCGCGCATCTCGTCGCGGGTGATCCGGCCGTCGCCATCGGCATCGGCGGCCCAGGGACCGGTTTCGGGAGCAGCGGGCGGCTGCGCCGGAAGCGGCGCAGAGGCCAGAAGCGAGACAGCGAGCGAGACAGTAGAAAGGCAATGACGCAAAGGCATGGAGGCTCCTGGAAGCGGGATTCCCCTTCTCCTCGCACCTGCGCTTTGCCGCCATATGTCGCGATGCAGCGGCAATGTTGCAGACCGTAAAAAATGATGTTGCAACATATCATTAAATGATGTTGTATCATGTCATCGACGAAGACTGGTTCGGGCAAGAAGAGCCGGCATCGGCGAGAGGATGCGACAGACGAGGAGCGAGACGATGCGACTCATGACCCTATCGGCAATGGGACAGACTATAGCGAATCGGACGACGGACGCGGGCGGGCCATCGCGCTATGGCGCCGGGCGCAAATCGCCGCTGGGATTGGGCGGCACGGTGGCGGTCCATGCGCTGCTGATCGGCGCCTTCCTGTTGATTCCCAAGGAGGTGATCCAGTTCGTCACGCCCACGCCACCGATCATCACCTATCCGGTGACGGAAGATCCCCCGCCACCCGAACAGACGCCGGAATCGCAGGTCGATGCCAAGCTTCCGACCCAGCCCCAGCCGCAACGGCCCACCGCCACCGATCCCGAAATCATCCTGCCTAAGGGCGATCCGGTGGTTATCGGCAGCACCGACAGCGGGCTCGATCCGGTCAAGCCGATCATCCTGCCTCCGATCGATCCACCCCGCCCGCCGGTGCTGACCGAACCGGCGATCGATCCCCGCGCAATGGGCGCGTTCCAGCCCGACTATCCCGGCGCGATGATCCGGCAAGGGCTGGAAGGCACAGTGACGGTGCGCGTCACCATCAGCCCCGAGGGCCGCGTCACCGCGATCGAGAAAGTCTCCGCCACGGACGAGAGCTTCTGGGTGGCGACCCAGCGCCACGCCCTGCGCAAATGGCGCTTCCGCCCCGCGACCCGCGACGGCGTGGCGATCGGTTCGACCAAGATATTGACGGTGCGGTTCACCCTGACGGAGCGATAGGGGAAGGCCGCCGCGATAAGCCCATAGCTGGTGATGGGCCAGTACCGTAAAGGGGAAGATATGCGCTACCTTCTTCTTCCCCTTTCCTGCGCCGTGGCAGGCTGTGGAACGTCCACGGTGCCGGTCAGTGGCTATCTGGCGCAAGTCGGCCGCGTCGGCGTCTTCTCGGCCGATGCCCGGTTCACGGACTGGGCTATGGTCGAGGATGGGCCGGATACTTATCGGAACTTCGCAAGGAAAAGTTGGCAGGCGGGCGCGCAAGGTAGATGCGGCCTGTCGCTGTGGCGGATCGCTGGCACCGGCCAGCGAAAAGGACGCGGTGTCAAGCTTGTGACGATCACCGCCTTTTCCCGGATCGACCGGGATCAGGCAAACCAGATCGCGCGCAAATCCGCACACCCCACGCTTATGACCGTCGATTTCTGCTGAAAGCGACCTCTCGACATTACGCTTCTCCGCTCAATGAAGGGACGCATCATGGACCATTTTGCATCTGCGCCCGCCCTGTCCTATAAGGGCGGCATGGCGATCTTTCCCCGTCCCGTTTCCCCCAAAAATGCGCTTGGCGATTTCTGGGGCTATTTCAAGCAGCAGCGGCAGCATAAATGGCCGTTGCTGGGCGTGTCCGTTGCGCTGACCTATGTCATCATCTGGACGTTCGTGGTCGATGCGAACACCAACACGATGCCGACGCGCAACAAGATCATCTATGTCCAGAGCTGGGACGCGAACCGGTCCGACGCCGCGATCATCCTGCAGCAGAAGATCGACTTCGCCAAGCGGGAGGCCGCGCTGCAGAAGCAGCAGAAGAAGATGCAGGGCTTCGCCGACGCCTTCGGCATTGAATGGCGCGACGAGGAAGCCCGCAACACCGCCCGCCGGAAGGAAGCGGTCAAGCAGATCGACGCGCTGCTGGACGAGCGACTGGCCAAGGCCGAAGCGACCGAGAAGACGCCGATCGTTGCGCCGGCGGGAGCCGCCCGGCCCTGAACGACGCGTCCCCACACCCACAGGTAACGCCCGCTCAGGATCGGCGCTATATGAGCGCCGCCATCGCTCTGTCGGGGCGCGGGCGCGGCCTTTCCACCCCCAATCCCAATGTCGGCTGTCTGATCGTCCACGATGACAGGATCGTGGGGCGCGGCTGGACCCAGAAGGGCGGCCGCCCCCATGCCGAGGCGCAGGCGCTGGACCAGGCGATGGACCGGGCCGCCGGCGCGACCGCCTATGTGACGCTGGAGCCGTGTTTTCATCTGTCTCCGCGTGGGCCGCGCTGCGCCGACCTGATGGCGCGCGCCGGCATCGCCCGCATGGTAATCGCCCTGCGCGATCCCGATCCGCGCACCGACGGACAGGGTGCGGCCTGGCTGCGCGACCGGGGCGTCAAGGTGGAGATGGGCCTGATGGCGGACGACGCCGCGCGCGCCATGGCCGGTTTCGTGCTGCGCCAGACGCTGGGGCGGCCGCATGTTACGCTGAAGCTCGGCCTCTCGCTCGACGGGCGAATCGCGCTGGCGGACGGATCGAGCCGATGGATCACCGGGCCGGACGCGCGCGCCCATGCCCATATGGAGCGGGCGCGGCATGACGCCATATTGGTGGGCGGCGGCACCTTAAGGGCGGATGCCCCGAAGCTGGACGTACGGCTGGCGGGGCTGGAAGCGCGGTCGCCGCGCCGCGTGCTGATGAGCCGGGGCGATGCGCCGGATGGCTGGACGCGGATCGGCGCGCCGGAGGAGATTGCGGCGCTGGAGCGGGTCGATCATCTGCTGGTGGAGGGCGGGGCGGAGACGGCCGCCGCCTTCCTGCGCGCCGGGCTGGTCGACCGGCTGCTGCTCTATCGCGCGCCGATCGTCATCGGGTCGGGGCTGGCCGGGATCGGCGACATCGGGCTGTTCGATCTGGCCGATGCGCATGGCCGCTGGCGCATGACCGACAGCCGTGCGCTGGGGGTCGATCGGCTGGAGGTTTACGAGGCGGTTCGGAGCGCTTAGATCAGCCCCAAACTCACCCGTTCGGGCTGAGCGAAGTCGAAGCCTATCACTGAGCGAAGCGAAGTGGCCTCCCATGGTCGGCCGCACCCTTCGACTTCGCTCAGGGCGAACGGAAGATTGGATTGGGGCAACATGTTCACCGGCATCATCACCGACATCGGGACCATCCGCAGCCATGAACAGCGCGGCGACCTGCGACTCGTCATCGGCAGCGCCTATGATATGGACGGCGTCGCCATCGGCGCGTCGATCGCCTGTTCGGGTGCCTGCCTGACGGTGGTGGAAAAGGGTGTGGACTGGTTCGCGGTGGACCTGTCGGCCGAAACGGTCGCGCGCACCGCGCCCGGCCTGTGGGACGAGGGCGGCCGGCTGAATCTGGAACGAGCGCTCAAGGTCGGTGACGAACTGGGCGGGCATATCGTGACCGGCCATGTCGACGGCATCGGCCATCTGGTGTCGGCGGTACGCGAAGGCGATTCGACCCGGCTGACGATCAAGGCGCCCGCCGACCTCGCCGCCGCGCTCGCCGCCAAGGGATCGATCACGCTGGACGGCATTTCGCTGACGGTCAACAGCGTCGACGACCAGGCCGACGGCAGCGTGCATTTCGGATTGAACATCATCCCGCACACCGCCGCCGCGACCACGCTGGATGCGCTGCCGGAGGATCGGACCTTCAATCTGGAGATCGACGTGCTGGCGCGGTATCTCGACCGGATGCAAAGCCTTCGCAACCGCAGCATGTGATTATAGCTTGAATTAATCACACTACAGTGTGATATGCGACGCCATCCCGCTTGTGGGAAGGAGTCGTTCCATGTCCTCTGCCCTTATCGATACCGTCCGCAATCTCGTCACCGACGGCGGCATGTCCCGTTCCGGTCTGGCGCGCGCCGCCGGGCTGCACGCCAATTCGCTGCGCAAGCTGGGCGAAAGCGACTGGAACCCGACTGCCGACACGCTGGGCAAGCTGGAATCCTACCTGCTCAAGCGCGAGGGCGGCACCGCGCTCGCCAGCCCGGAAGAAATCATCAACGAAGCCCGCAACGGCCGCATGTTCATCCTGGTCGACGACGAGGATCGCGAGAATGAGGGGGACCTGGTGATCCCCGCGCAGATGGCGACGCCCGACGCGATCAATTTCATGGCCACGCACGGCCGCGGCCTCATCTGCCTGGCGCTGACCAAGAGCCGGACCGAGGAACTGGGCCTGGACCTGATGAGCCGCAACAACGGCACCCGGCATGAAACCGCCTTCACCGTGTCGATCGAGGCGCGCGAAGGCGTGACGACCGGCATCAGCGCGGCCGACCGCGCCCGCACCGTGTCCGTGGCGATCGACGGGTCCAAGGGCAAGGTCGATATCGTCACGCCCGGCCATGTCTTCCCATTGATCGCCAAGGATGGCGGCGTGCTGGTGCGCACCGGCCATACCGAGGCGGCGGTGGACGTCGCGCGGCTGGCCGGCCTCAACCCGTCGGGCGTCATCTGCGAAGTGATGAAGGACGACGGCACGATGGCGCGTCTCGACGACCTCATCCCCTTCGCCCAGAAACACAAGATGAAGATCGGCACGATCCGCGACCTGATCGCCTATCGCCGCCGCCACGACCATATGATCGAGCGGCGCGCCGAAACCAGCTTCGACAGCCGCTGGGGCGGCGACTGGAAGGCGATCAGCTTCTATAACAAGGCGACCCAGACCGAGCAGCTGGTGCTGCAGAAGGGCCATGTCGATCCCGACAAGCCGACGCTGGTGCGGATGCATCAGATGTCGCCGCTGAGCGACACGTTCGGCAAGCTGGGCGCGCGCGCCGGCCTGCTGCCCCGATGCATGGAAATCATCGGTGAGGAAGGCGCGGGCATCATCGTCATCCTGCGCGGCGACGAACCCGACATGCTGACCCGGATGCTACAGCATAATGCCGGCATCGTGCAGGGCGACATGGATGAATTGCGCAACTATGGCGCGGGCGCGCAGATCCTGGCGGATCTGGGCGTGCACGACATGATCCTGTTGACCAACAGCCATCACAGCCTGATCGCGCTTGACGGCTATGACCTGGCCGTGGTTGGCCAGCGCCCGATCGAGCTGTAAAAGGATATATCGCCATGGCAAAATTCCTGATCGTCGAAGCCCGCTTCTACGACCATCTGAACGACCTGTTGATCGAAGGCGCTAAAGCCGCGCTGGACGAGGCAGGCCATAAATATGATGTGGTGACGGTGCCGGGCGCGCTGGAAATCCCCGGCGCGATCGCGCTGGCTGCGGAAAGCGGCCGTTATGACGGCTTCGTCGCGATCGGCGTGGTGATCCGCGGCGAAACCTATCATTTCGAAGTGGTGTCGAACGAAAGCGCGCGCGGCCTGATGGCGCTGAGCATGGATGCGATCGCGATCGGCAACGGCATTTTGACGGTCGAGAATGAAGCGCAGGCGCTGACCCGCGCGAAGCCGACCGAAAAGGACAAGGGCGGCGAAGCGGCCAAGGCGGCGATCGCCATGCTGGCCTTGCGCGAACGCTTCGGCATGTGACAAAAAAGGGGACTCCTTAACGAGCCCCCTTTTTTTCTTCGGTAGGCGTGCGGGGTTCAGGCGTCCGCCTTTTCCTGCGCCAGCGTCGGATAGTCGGTATAGCCTGCCTCGCCCTGCCCGTACCATGTCGCCATCGGCTGCGTCGGGTTGAGCGGGGCGCCGATGCGGAACCGTTCGACCAGATCGGGATTGGCCATCAGCGGGCGGCCAAAGCTGATCGCGTCGGCGAGGCCGCTGGCCAGATCCGCCTGCGCCCGGTCGATGTCATAATCGCTGTTCAGGATCAGCGGCCCCTTGAAATGCCGGCGAATGAGCGGCGACTGGCGCGGCACGTCGGTCCGGCCGAAGGTGCCGTCCGGCCCCGGCTCCCGCAATTCCAGCGAGGCGATGCCGATCGCGTCCAGCACAGCGGCGGCATGGGCGAACAGACTGGCGGGGTCGCTGTCGTTCACGCCCTGGCTCTCGCCATTGGGGGACAGGCGCACCGATACCCGATCGGTGCCGATCGCATCCACCACCGCCTGGGTCACTTCCGCCAGCAGCCGCACGCGATTTTCGACGCCGCCGCCATATTGGTCGGTGCGGAAATTGGCGTTGTCGCGCAGGAACTGGTCGATCAGATAGCCGTTCGCGGCATGTATCTGGATCCCGTCGAACCCGGCAGCGATCGCGTTGTGCGCGGCGCGGACATAAGTGTCGATCAGGCCGGGAATTTCGTCCAGGCCGAGCGGCCGTGCGGTTTCGAACGGCTTCTTGCCCTCATAGCTATGCGCGTCGCCGGCGGTTGCAGTCGCGCTGGACGATACCGGCTGTTCGCCCGTCACGCTGCTATGAACCTGACGCCCCATATGCCAGAGCTGGACGATGATCCGTCCGCCCGCATCATGGACGGCTTGCGTCACCGGCCGCCATGCGGCAACCTGCTCGTCGGACCAGATGCCCGGCGCATAGGGCCAGCCCAGTCCCTGGCGCGAAATGCCGGTCGCTTCGCTGATGATCAGGCCCGCCGAGGCGCGCTGGCGATAATAGTCCACCATGATCGGGGTGGGCACATGGTCGCGGGTGGCGCGGCCGCGGGTCAGCGGAGCCATCAGGATGCGGTTGGGCGCATCGACGGCGCCGATCTGGACGGGATCGAACAGGGTCGTCATGAAAATCTCCTCCATCATAGTTGCAATTTGCAACGGGACTTGATGCGTAAAGCCAGCTAGGGAGCCGGCATGTCGAGTTCAACCCCCGTCGCGCGGATCGATATGCCGCGCCTCGCCTTTCCGGCGCTGGTGCTGGCCAATCTGATTTTGCCGCTGGGTCCGGTGCTGGTGCGCCTGTCCGATGTCGGACCGGTGGCGGCGGCCTTCTGGCGGCTCGCGCTGGCCCTGCCCTTCCTGCTGCTGCTGGCGCGACCAGGCATCCGACGCACGCCGCCGACGCGGGGCGAATGGATGGCTTTGGTGCTGGCGGGCCTGGTCTTCGCCGCCGACCTCGCCGCCTGGCATGTCGGCATTCTCTATACAAAGGTCGCCAATGCCACGATCTTCGGCAATATGAGCGGGCTGTTCCTGCCCGTCTGGGGCATGCTGGTGCTGCGCCAGAAACCCCGCGGCCTGCAAGCGGCCGCGCTGGCGCTGGCGGGCGCCGGGGCGCTGGTCATGATGGGCGGCAGCTATGAGCTGTCGATCGGCAATCTGAAAGGCGACCTGCTCTGCCTGGTCGCAGGCATCCTCTACACCGCCTATCTGCTGATCGTGCAGCGGGTGCGCGGGCGGCTGGACAGCTGGTCGGTGCTGACGGTGTCGAGCGTGGTGAGCGCGCCGGCGCTGCTGCTATGCGCGCTGGCGCTGGGCGAAAAGGTGATGCCGGGCGACTGGACGCCGTTGATTGTGCTGGCGCTGTCGAGCCAGCTGATCGGCCAGGGGCTGCTGACCTATGCGATCGGCTGGTTCTCCCCGCTGGTGCTGGGCGTCAGCCTGCTGCTGCAGCCGGCGGTCGCGGCGGCGCTGGGCTGGCTGCTGTTTGGCGAATGGCTCAGCCCGATCGACATGGTCGGCACGGCGGCGGTCGCGGCGGCGCTGGTGCTTGTGCGCCTGCCGTCGCGGGCCTAGATACGCTTTATGAGCGAAACATCGGACCGCACCCTCGACGAAATCCGCGCGCTTCTGGCTCCGGCCCTGCCGCGCCACGCCGCCTTCGATGGCTGGCGGCCTCCGGCGGTGGCGATGGCCGCGGCGGAACAGGGCATCGATGCGGACATCGCCGCCCTCGCCTTCGCCGATGGCGCGATCGACATGATCGACGCCTGGTTCGCCAGCATCGATGCGCGCATGGTCGAGGCGCTGCCGGCAGACGCGCTGGCGGCGCTGTCGATCCGCAAAAAGATAATGGCGCTGGTCGAAGCGCGACTGGCGCTGCTGGCGCCCGATCGGGAGGCGCTGCGCCGCGCGATCGCGATCCTGGCGCTGCCGACCAACGCGGTCCGCGCTGGAAAACTGGGCTGGCGCGCGGCCGACGTCATGTGGCGCGCGGCGGGCGATAGCGCCACCGATCTGGCCCATTACAGCAAGCGCACGACCTTGACCGCCGTCTATGCCGCCACCCTGCTGGTGTTCGTGGATGACGAGAGCGAGGACCATGCGGACAGCCGCGCCTTCCTGGCCCGCCGGATCGAGGATGTGATGCGCTTCGAAAAGTTCAAGGCGAAGGTCAAGGGCGCGGGCGGTGGCGAGCGGCTGAGCCTGTCGCGCTTCATCGGCCGGCTGCGTTATCCCGCGGTGTGATCTGCCGTGGCCGCAGGCGATTCGCGCTGGTCATTTGGTAAAGGTATTGATAGTCACTCGCAGAAATAGCCTGCGAGTATCATCCCCTTGCGTTTGACCGACCTGCCGTTGCGCCAGCCCGCCTATGTCGACCTGATCGACTGGTCCGCCATCACCCCGTCCGAAGGCCAGCGCCTGCGCGAATTCGGTCTGTGCGAAGGGGCGAGCGTGGAGGCGCTGCACCATGGCGGCATGATCCTGAAAGGCCCGATCGCCTGCCGCATCGGCCGCATGACCATCGCCATGCGGCGCAGCCATGCCGCCGCGGTGACGGTACGCACCGGACCGGAGGCTATTGGGCCGGAGAAGGCCGCATGAGCGCGCTGCCGCTCGTCGCGCTGGTCGGCAATCCGAATGCCGGCAAGAGCGCGCTGTTCAACGCCCTGACCGGCGCCCGGCAAAAGCTGGGCAATTATCCCGGCGTCACCGTCGAGCGCAAGGCGGGGCGGCTGGCCCTGCCCGACGGCCGCCCGGTCGAACTGGTGGACCTGCCCGGCACCTACAGCCTCGACCCCAACAGCCCGGACGAACAGGTCACGCGCGACGTCGTGATGGGCAAGCAGGCGGGCGAAAAGCGGCCGGACGCCTTGGTGATCGTGGTCGACGCCGCCAATCTCGACAATCATCTGCGCTTCACGCTGGAATTGCTGGCGCTCGGCCTGCCGACCGTCGTCGCCCTGAACATGGTCGACCTTGCCACCCGCGACGGGCTGGAACTGGACGCCACCGTGCTGTCGCGCGAACTGGGCGTGCCGGTGATATCGACCGTGGCGGTGCGCAAGCGTGGCCTCGACCATCTGCGCCAGGAATTGGAAGGGGTGCTGAACGGCGCGCCGCCGACCTATCCGACCGGACCCGAACGGGGCTTCGACGCGGTGCGCAAGGAGGCCGGCCGCATCGCCCGCGCAGCCATCGTGCGCGAAACGCCCTCGCGCCGGCTGACCGCCGCAGTCGACCGGGTGGCGCTGCATCCCGTTTTCGGGCTGCTGCTGCTGCTCGGCCTGTTGTTCGTCATGTTCCAGGCCGTCTATAGCTGGTCCGAAGCGCCGATCGCGATGATCGAGGGCGTGGCCGAAGCCATAGCCAATATGGTGCGCGGCGCCCTGCCCGACGGCATCTTCCGCTCCTTCCTGGTCGATGGCGTCATCAACGGCGTCGGATCGGTGGTGGTGTTCCTGCCGCAGATCCTGATCCTCTTCTTCTTCATCCTGATGCTGGAAGCGACCGGCTATATGGTCCGCGCCGCCTTCCTGATGGACGGATTGATGGCCAAGGTCGGCCTGTCCGGCCGCGCCTTCATCCCGCTCTTGTCCTCCTTCGCCTGCGCCATTCCCGGCATCATGGCGACGCGGACCATCGCCGACCCCAGGGACCGGCTGACCACGATCCTGATCGCGCCGCTGATGACCTGTTCGGCGCGACTGCCGGTCTATGCCGTCATCATCGGCGCCTTCATCCCCGCGCGCGACGTGTTTCCGGGCGTCGGCCTGCAGGGCTTCGTCCTCTTCTGCCTCTATCTCGCCGGTATCGTCGGCGCGATGCTGGTGGCGCTGGTGCTTCGCCTCACCGTGACCAAGGGCGCAAGTGGCGGCTTTCTGATGGAAATGCCCAAATATCAATGGCCCCGGCCGCAGGATATCCTGCTCGGCCTGTGGCAGCGCGCGGTGATCTTCCTCAAGCGCGCCGGCACGATCATCTTCACCTCGACCGTGATCCTGTGGCTGCTCCTGAGCTTCCCGCGCGTGCCCGACGGCGATCCCACCAGCCAGGTCGACCATTCGATCGCCGGCCGGATCGCCAGCGGCCTCAACGTCATACTGGAGCCGATCGGCTTCAACCGCGACATTTCGCTGGCGCTGATCCCGGCGATGGCGGCACGCGAGGTCGCGGTGTCGGCGCTGGCCACCGTCTATTCGATCGACGCGGGCGATGACGAGGCGCTGCTGGAACGGAGTCTCGGCGACCGGCTGAAGGACCAGTGGCCGCTGCCCACCGCGCTCGCCTTCCTCGCCTGGTTCATCTTCGCGCCCCAGTGCATATCCACCATCGCCGTGACCCGGCGCGAGACGAACGGCTGGAAATGGCCGTTGTTCATGGTCGGCTATCTATTCGCCCTGGCCTATGTCGCGGCGGGCATTACCTACTGGACCGCGACGGCGTTGGGTTTGGGATAGCTTCTTCCGCCTAGACGGCGAAAGCGGCGAGTCTATAAGAGCGGCTTTATAAGCTTTCGGAGGAATCATGGCAGGGTCTGTCAACAAGGTCATTCTGGTCGGCAATCTGGGCGCCGACCCGGAGGTCAAGAGCTTCCAGAATGGCGGCAAGATATGCAATCTGCGCATTGCGACGTCCGAAAGCTGGAAGGATCGCATGACCGGGGAGCGCAAGGAGCGCACCGAATGGCATAATGTCGTGATCAACGGCGAAGGCCTGGTCGGCGTGGCCGAGCGCTTCCTGCGCAAGGGCAGCAAAATCTATGTTGAGGGCCAGTTGCGTACCCGCAAATGGCAGGACCAGTCGGGCAACGACCGCTACACGACCGAGGTGGCACTGTCGGGTCCGGGCGCGGTGCTGACCATGCTGGACGGCGCGCCGGGCGGCAGCCAGGGCGGCGGTGGCGGTGGCCGGTCGCAGCAGGGCGTGAGCGACTGGCAGGGCGGGTCGAGCGGCTTTGGCGGCGGCGACTATGACGATTTCGGCGGCGGCGCCGGTGGTGGCCAGGGCGGCGGCTTTGGTGGCGGACGCTCGCAGGGCGGCGGCGCGGCTGGCGGCGGCCGGGCGGGCAGCCCCAATTTCGACAATGATCTGGACGATGAAGTGCCGTTCTGAGCGCATCGCCTATAGCCATGAAAAAGGGCGGCTTCCCATGGGAAGCCGCCCTTTTTCATGGCCTGTCCTGCGTCGGTCAGCGCGCCAGTTCTTCCGTCGCGAAGGCGCGGATATGGTCGCCCAGATCGTCCCGCTCCAGCGCCAGCGCCAGATTGGCCTCGATATAGCCCGCCTTCGACCCGCAGTCGAAGCGGCGGCCGTCGAAGGTCACGCCGTGGAAGGGCTGGCTGCCGATCAGCGACGCCATCGCATCGGTCAGCTGGATTTCGCCGCCCGCGCCCTTTTCCTGCGTTTCCAGGATCTTCATGACTTCGGGCTGGAGGATATAGCGGCCCGGCAGGATCAGGTTGGACGGCGCAGTACCCAGCTTGGGCTTTTCGACCAGGCCCTTCACCTCGGTCAGCACGCCGTCGCGCGCGCCCGGATCGATCACGCCATAGCTGGGCGTCTGGTCCATCGGGATTTCCAGCGCGCAGACCAGATTGCCGCCGACCTTGTCATAGGCGTCGACCATCTGCTTCATGCAGCCATGGCCCGGCGCGCCCTTCATGAACTCGTCGGGCAGCAGGATGGCGAAGGGTTCGTCGCCGATGATGTCGCGCGCCACCCAGATGGCGTGGCCCAGGCCCAGCGATTCCTGCTGGCGCAGGAAGACGGCATTGCCCGGATCGAGCCGCGTCCCCTCCAGCGCCGACAGATCCTTGCCGCGCTCGCGTTGCAAGGTCTCGCATTCGAACGCGATGTCGAAATAATCCTCGATCGCGCCCTTGCCGCGACCGGTCACGAAGATGAACTGCTCGATCCCCGCTTCGCGCGCCTCGTCCACCGCATATTGGATCAGCGGGCGATCGACCACCGGCAGCAATTCCTTGGGCACCGCCTTGGTGGCGGGCAGGAAGCGCGTGCCAAGGCCGGCGACAGGAAAAACGGCTTTACGAATCGGCTTGGTCAAGTTGGAATCCCCTTCACGCGGACGCGATCGGGCCTTGGATTGCCGCCCGTGCAAAAAAGGTCAAGCGCCGCGCATATGTTAGAGCTTTCTGACGCCGACTGAACAGTCGAAGCGTGCAGGATGGAAAGACAAAGACAAGAAAGGCCGCGACCGATCAAGATCGATCGATCACCGCCCTATACGGCGAGGAGACGGCTGGCGACGCCTTCCAGCGCCGCGATTTCGCCATCGAGATAATCAAACGCGACATGCTGGATATTGTTGCGGCTGTCGCGACAGGTGAAACCGCCCGGTTCTGGCTGGTGAAAACCCTGGATGATCAGCGCCCGAAAGCGATCGATCCGCTGCATGTCGCGCTCGATCGCGGAAATTTCGGTCAGCGCGCTGGCGTTGCGCCGGTCGCGCATCGCCACCATCGTGCGCAATTCGGTCATCAGCTTGGCCATGCTCGGCCGGGTCCGGGCGCCTACGGTGCGCACGTCGCCCATGGCGTCGCGCAGCAGGCCGATCTTCGCCTCCAGACTCTGTTCCAGCATCGTCCAGGCGCACACCAGACGCCCCACCGCGCAGAGCAGCGCCGCATCCTCCGGCGCATAATCCGAAACCGCCTTCACATTCACGTCAGAAACCAATTGTACGCCCACGCCCCGATATCTCCTCTTGGCCCAAGCCTTCCGGGTTTGCGGGGCAAAAGACCAGAGGGATGGCGTTGGCTCCCCGCAGCGGCGGCACGGGCCATCGGCAGCCGTGCAAAATCGACGGCGAGCCGAGTCGGGCCAGCGGGATCAAGGGTTTAGAGCCGCACGACCGGGGCGATCGACAGGCGGTCGACAGGCGGGCGACAGGCGGTTTCGCCGGGTGCCGGTCGTCAGAAATCGATCGCGATGCCCTTGCGCTCCCAATCGCCATATCGCACCGGGCTCATCGCCTCGTCATGCGGCGTGGGACGGTCCAGCGGATCGGGCTGGGGTACGGGCGGATTCTTGGACAGATGGGCGGGCGGCTTCACATGCGCGGGGCGCTGGCCGTTGAAGGTTCCCATGGTGGCGGCCTTTCGATTGCGACGGGGCGATATCACCCCCATATTCAGGACTGACAGGCTATCTGGGCCGACAAGGAGGCAAGTGCAAGTGAATGGCATGAAGACGACCATGCTGCTGGCGGCGCTGACCGCGCTATTCATGGCGCTGGGCTATACGCTGGGTGGCAGCGGGGGCGCGGTGATCGCGCTGCTGGCAGCGGCGGGCATGAACCTCTTCACCTTCTGGAACGCCGACAAGATCGTGTTGCGGATGCATGACGCGCGCGAGGTCGATGCGCAAAGCGCCCCCGATTTCTACAATCTGGTGCGCGACCTGGCGCAGCGGGCGCAACTCCCCATGCCGCGCGTCTATATCATCGACCAGGATGCGCCCAACGCCTTCGCAACCGGGCGCAACCCGCAAAACGCCGCCGTCGCCGCCACCAGCGGCCTGCTGGCGACGCTGAGCCGCGACGAGGTGGCGGGCGTGATGGCGCATGAACTGGGCCATGTGCAGAATCGCGACACCCTCATCATGACGATGGTCGCGACGATCGCGGGCGCGATATCGATGCTGGCCAATTTCGGCCTGTTCTTCCGCGGCGGCGGCCGGGAAGAGGGCCATGGTAATATGATCGCCAGCCTGATGGCGGTAATCGTCGCCCCCTTCGCCGCGATGATCGTGCAGATGGCGATCAGCCGCACCCGCGAATATGGCGCCGACCGGGCCGGGGCGGAAATCAGTGGCAATCCCCGTGCCCTCGCCTCCGCCCTCGCCAAGATTGCCGGGCAGGCGCAACGCATCCCCAATCCGGTGGCGGAGCGCAATCCGGCCGCGGCGCAGCTTTATATCGTGCCGACCCATGTCAGCGAACTCTTCTCCACCCACCCTGCCACGGAAAAACGCATCGCCGCGCTGCAGGATATGGCGGCGGAGATGGGCGCGCCCGCGATGACGCCCGCGCCGCGCGCCTCCGCGCTTTCTCCGGTAGCGCCGCCCCCACGCCGCCGCAGCGCGCTCGACCCGCACGGGCGCTAATATGGTCGACGAAATCGGCGAGGTCGTCGTCGATGTGGCGGGCGCGGTCCTGCGCCATGCCGGTGGCTTTGTCGTCGATCTGACCGTCGATCATGTCTTTTCCCGTCACACCGCACGCTTCTTCCATGGCGTGGGCCGGCGGCTGATCGCGGTGGTGACGGTCGGGCGCTGCCGCATTCCTTCCTCACTGCGAACCGTGCCCAAGGGCGTGTCCGCACGCCCGCGCCGGTCGGACTGGCTGGCGCTCTGGGTCGGCATATTGTCCTGGATCGCGCTGTTCCTGGGGCTGGGCTTTGGCGTCTCCCATTTTCTTTGATGGCGAAAGCGCGTAGGGGCCGCCCATGTCCCGCCGTCCCGCAATCCGCCCCGAAGATGTCCCCGGCCTGCCCGCCCGCCGCGCGGCGCTCAAACTGCTCGATGCGGTGCTGCGCCGGGGCGATCCGCTGGAGCTGGCGCTGCATGGCGCGGCGCAGGGCCTGGCCCCGGCCGACCGCGCGCTGGTCCATGCGATCGCGGCCGAAACGCTGCGCCACCTGCCCGATCTCGACGCGCTGATCGACGGCGCGACCAAGCAGATTTTGCCGCCTGATGCGAAGGCGCGGATGGTGCTGCGCATCGCGCTCGTCCAGACGCTGGTGCTCGACACCCCGGCCCATGCCGCCATCGCCACGGCGCTGCCGCTGGTCGATGGCGGGCCGCGCAAGCTGGTCCATGGCGTGTTCGGCACAGTGACGCGCGGCGACCCCGCCCTGCCCTCGCCCCCGACCCTGCCCGCGCAGGTCGCCGAACGCTGGAGCGCTCAATGGGGCGAGGCTATGCCGCAGGCCGCCGCCCACGCCTATGCGATCCGGCCGCCGATCGACATCAGCTTGCGCGATCCGGCCGAGACAGCGACATGGACAGCCCAACTCAATGGCGCGTCCTTCGCCCCCGGCCATGTGCGCCTGTCCGAAAGCGCGGCCATACCCGCCTTGCCCGGCTTCGCGGAAGGCGCCTGGTGGGTGCAGGATGTCGCCGCCGCCTGCGCCGCGCGCCTGCTGGGGCCGGGCGACGACCGTGCCGTGCTGGACCTGTGCGCCGCGCCGGGCGGCAAGACGATGCAACTGGCCGCGGCCGGCTGGCGCGTTACCGCGATCGACCAGTCAAAGAAGCGGCTGGAGCGGCTGACCGAAAATCTCGCGCGCACCAGCCTGACCGCCGAGGTTACGACCGCCGATCTGCGGACATGGGAGCCGGATGCACCGGTGGACGCGATCCTGCTCGACGCGCCCTGCACCGCGACCGGCATCTATCGCCGCCATCCCGACGTGCTGCACCGCATCGGCCCGCGCCAGATTGCGGAGATGGCCGAGGTGCAGGGCGCACTGCTCGCCCGCGCCGCCGACTGGCTGAAGCCGGGCGGCCGGCTCATCTACGCCACCTGTTCGCTGGAGCGGGCCGAGGGCGAAGAACAGGTCGAACGCTTCCTGGCCGCCCGCCCCGACTGGATGCTGCTGCCGGTCGAACCCGGCGAAACGCCCGAGGGCATCGCGCCTGCGGAGCAGGGCTGGTTGCGGACATTGCCGGACACGCTGGCGGCCGAGGGCGGGACGGACGGATTTTTCATCGCGAGGCTTGCAAAGAAGGCGAACTAAGCATTAACCATGAGGAGCTTAGAGAGGATTTTCCCGCGTTAAAGGTGCCCTGTGCGTCCGATCGAGCCTCTTCCTCTGAATCATAGCTGGCCGCTCTACGACCTGCGGGAACATCTTGCGCCGGTGCTGCTCGATTCCAGCATCGCCCGCAACGATGCGGCGCTGGCGGAACGCGGGCTTGGGTTGTGGCATTGCAACCTGGCCGACAACGCACTGAGCTGGACCGCCGGGGTCTATGACATATTCGGGCTGGAACGGGACAGTGCGGTCTCCCGTCCGCTGTCCGTCTCGCTCTATGCCCCGGAATCGCGCGACGCGATGGAGCGGTTGCGCGCCTACGCCATCCGCCACAAGCGCGGCTTCACCCTCGACGTCGATATCAACCAGATCGACGGCGCGGGCCAATGCGCCATGCGACTGATCGCCGCGCCGGTGCTGGACGATGACGGGATCGTGGTCGGACTGCATGGCGTCAAGCAGTTGCTGCCCCGCGGCGCGCCCGCATCCCAACGGCTGGACCCCACGATTTTCGTGATGCTCTGACGGGCAGCGGATGCCTGCCGGAAACAATCGCGAATCGCCTGCAAATGTCCGTTGCCCTCGCCTGCGGTGGCGATTAAGGCGAACGGTTAATGACCCGTTCCATTCTCATCTCGCCCTCCATCCTCTCCGCCGACTTCGCCCGCCTGGGCGAGGAGGTCCGCGCCATCGACGAAGCGGGCTGCGACTGGGTGCATATCGACGTCATGGACGGGCATTTCGTCCCCAATATCACCATTGGCCCGAACGTGGTGAAGGCGCTGCGCCCGCACACGACGAAGGTCTTCGACGTCCATCTGATGATCTCTCCGGTCGACCAGTATCTCGAAGCCTTCGCCGCCGCCGGGTCCGACATCATCACCGTCCATCCCGAAGCCGGGCCGCACATCCACCGTACCGTCCAGCATATCAGGTCGCTGGGCGTGAAGGCGGGCGTGGTGCTGAACCCCGGCACCCCGGCCAAGATGCTCGACTATCTGATCGATGACGTCGATCTGATCCTGGTGATGAGCGTCAACCCCGGTTTCGGCGGGCAGAGCTTCATCGAAAACCAGCTGCGCAAGATCGAGGCGATCCGCAAGATGATCGACAAGTCGGGCCGCGATATCCATCTGCAGGTCGACGGCGGCATCGATTTCACCACCGCGCCCAAGGCGATCGACGCGGGCGCGGACGTTCTGGTGGCCGGCACCGCCACCTTCCGTGGCGGCCCCTCCGCCTATGCCGACAATATCAGGAAGCTGCGGGGCGGGTGAACGACTATCGGCGCATCGCCAGCCGCTCCACCCCCGACGCTGCACCGGAAGCCGGCGACGATGGCATAGAGCAAGGCAAGCGTCTCATCCGCGTCGCGGATGACAAGGGGCTGTCATTGGCCCAGAAGATCGCCAATCAATTCTATCTACTCAGCTGGAAGACGCCGATCCACGGCCGCAAGCTGCGCGGCAAATATCCGCTGAAGCTGCTGGCGGTGCCCGACGACGCCATCCCCGGCGACGGCCGGGCGGGCGCGGCGATGCGGGCGGGTTATTTCCTGTTCCGCGGCCACAAGCTGCCGGTCGATACGCTCGATTTCGCCAAATTGTCGGTCGGCCCGGCCTTTGCCGACTATCTCCACGGCTTCCGCTGGCTGCGCGACCTTGCCAGCAGCGCGACCCGCGAACAGGGTGCGCCGATCGCCGAAAACATCATGCGCAAATGGCTGGCGGCCCATCACGAAACGCCCAGCGAACCGGCCTGGCGCGCGGACAATGCCGGCTGGCGGCTGCTCTTCTGGACCGCCCACGCGCCGCTGATCCTTTCGTCCAGCGACCTCGTCTATCGCTCGCTGGTGCTGAACTGCATCGCCCGCACCGCGCGCCACCTCGACCGCAGCGCCGACAAGGCGCCGATGGGCCTGCCCCGGCTGGTCGCCTGGTGCGGCATCGTCGCCGCCGCGCTGCTGATCCCCGGCGGGGCGGCACGCAAGCTGTTCGGCGAAGCCGGCCTGAAGCGCGCGATCGACAGCGGCTTCCACCCTGACGGCGGCATCGTGTCGCGCTCCCCGCTGGCGCAACTGGAAGCGGTGATGCTGCTATCCATGCTGCGCGCCGTCTATGACGTGCGGCGTGAAGCCCCCCCGGCCTGCCTGACCGAAGGATTGAACCGCGCGGTCCCGGCGCTGCTGGGCCTCGCCCATGGCGATGGTGGCCTGGGCAACTGGCAGGGTTCCGGCGCGATCGACCCCGACCTGGTGTCCGCCGTGGTCGCGGCGAGCCAGGTGCGCGCCCGACCGCTGCGCCAGGCGCGCGACTGGGGCTATCAACGGATCGCAGCGGGATCGACCGTGCTGCAGATCGACGCTGCCCCGCCCCCGGTCGCGCGCCTCGCCGAGGCGGGCTGCGCATCGACCGGCGCGATCGAGATCAGCGACGGCCCTCTGCGGCTGGTGGTCAATTGCGGCGGCGCAGCGCTGGAAGGGGCGTGGATACCGTCCGACCTGGCCCAGGGACTGCGTACCACCGCGGCGCACAGCACGCTGATCCTCAACGACAATAATTCGACCGCGCTGCTGCCCGACGGGACGCTGGGCAAGGGCGTGACCGAGGTCGAGCTGAACCGGCAGGAGCTGGACAATGGCAGCCGGCTGGACCTGTCGCATGACGGCTATGTCCGACGGCTGGGCTATGTCCACCGCCGCCTGCTGATGATGAGCGGCGACGGCAAGGAGATCCGCGGCGAGGATATGCTGACCCCGGCGCAGCGGCGGCGCAAGCCCGCGAAACAGCCGGTACAACTGCGCTTCCACCTCGCGCCGGGCGTCGAGCCGACGCTGACGGCGGACAGCCAGGGCGCACTGCTGCGCATCGATCTGGGCGCACTCTGGCAATATCGTACCGGCGCGGGCGTGCTGAGCATCGAGGACAGCCTGTGGGTCGACGGCGACGGCCGCCCCCATCCGACCAAACAACTGGTCGTGACCAGCGAAGCGCTGCCCGGCGGATCGAGCATCGGCTGGATTTTCAAGCGGGTCGGGTGAGGCCGGTTGGATCGCGGGTCGTCTGAAAACGACCAGAAATTGCCAGTCGTCGCGTGTGCTGTAATTCTTGATTGCCGACGTTCTGTGCATAGTTCAAATTCAGATAATGGCCGATCTGTCTAAATCTGAACGCATGGAACTGCGGCGAGCGTTGGGAAACCGAGTTGTTCATGAGCCATATGTGCCGCCTCGGCATCGTGGCCCGGAATGCCTCTGGCCACATGCTTGCTTCGAATGCCGGAAGTCATGGAAGCTGACTGAGGAAGCGAGCGCTATATGCCCGGAATGCAGGGCTAACCTCCATTGGATGGGGCGTGCATTTAAGGTGCCTCGAAAATCGGACGTTGAGCAATGGGCCAAGGTCCAAGCGCTCTGGAACGCGGGATTTCGCTTCATCAATCATACCCGATGGCGAGATATCGAGGCTATGCCAGAACGACTACGCGACGTTGAGGACTTCATTCGCCGCAATCCCCAGCATCCCTTCCGTGTAAGCGGATAACGTCTGCTATCGGTGAATTTTTTCGAAAACCTGACGGGCGCCTGACCACCCAAATCGGCCATATCTCTGCAGGTTCACCACCAAGAGTCAGGCACTTTTGCCTTGGCGCTCCCCGTCACTGCCCCGCAGCGGGCTTCAAATATCTGTCGAACCACGCCACCGTCCGCGTCAGCGAATCGAGCTGGTTCTCGCGCTTCTGGAAACCATGGCCCTCGGCGGGGTAGAAGATGGTTTCGACCACATTCCCCTTCGCCTTCAATATGTCATGCACTTCCTGCGCCTGCCCGCGCGGCACGCGAATGTCGTTTTCGCCCTGGATCGTCAGCAGCGGCGCTTTGGCGGCACGGATATAGGTGAGCGGCGACGCCGCGTCATAGACTTTGGGGTCGCTTTCCGGCGTGCCGAGCAGTCCGCGCTGATAGGCTTTCAACTCTTCGTCCTGGTCGCGATACATGGTGCGCCAGTTGATGATGCCGAACCATTGCACCGCAGCCGCGAATTCGTCGGGCGCGCGGCCGATCGCCATCAGCGTCATGAAGCCGCCATAGCTGCCGCCGAAGATGCCGACGCGCTTGGCATCGACATAGCCGGTCTTCACCAGGAAATCCTTGGCCGCGATCGTGTCTTTCAGGTCGCCGCCGCCCAGATCCTTGTAATTGCCGTCCTGGAACGCCTTGCCATAGCCGGTCGAGCCGCGGAAATTGGGCTGGATCACCACATAGCCGCGGCTGGCGAAGGCGGTGGCGTAGCGGCTGTAGCCATCCTGCGCCTGCCCGGTGGGGCCGCCATGGGGCAGTACGATCGCGGGATTGCCGCCGTCGCGCTTCAGATTGGCGGGCATGGTGACAATCGCGCTGACCAGCGTGCCGTCGAAGCTCTTGTAAGTGACGACGGTCGATTTGGGCAGCACGTCGGGCTGGAGGCTGGCGATGGCGAGTTGGGTCGCGGGCCGCGACCCGCCGGTCGCCAGATCGTAGAGATAGAGGTTGGCCGGCGAATCCGCGCCCGAATGATTGACCATCAATGTGCGGCCGTCAGGCGATCGCGGTTCGCGGCCGACGGGATAATTGACGCCCGGCGGGATCGGCAGCGCAGTTTCCGCGCCGGTCGCCAGATCATAGGCGTAGAGCATGCTGCGGGTATCGGCGTTGGTGCCGAAGATCAGCGTCTTGCCGTCGCGGGTGAAAAGGCTGGCGGTCTGCTCCCATGGTGTGGGTTTCAGCCAGGTCCAGCGTTTGGCGGCGACATCATACAGCCCGGCATGAATCTGGCCGGTGCCGACGTCGGTGTTGACCGCGATCCATTTGCCGTCGGCGGTCGCGTCCGCCGCATCATAGACCGTATCGGCCTTGGCGATCAGCTTGGTCGCGGCGCCGCTCGCGACGTCGATCCGCCACACTTCGCCCACCTTGGAATCGATACGGTCGCGATTGGCGATCAGCGCCTTGCCGCCATCGATCCAGGCGATCGGCGTCCAGCCATATTGCGGGTCGGCCTCCTGCGTCAGCACGCGCACCGCGCCGGTCGCGTCCATCACCGCGACATTGGTCTGGCCCTGCGACTTGAGCTTCGTCGACAGCGCGACCAGCCCGCCGACCGGGCCGGGCAGCATCCCGCTCTCACGCCTGTCGGGCGTGTTCGTCAGATTCTCGACCGCGCCGCCGTCTACCGACACGCGATAGATGTCGCTATATTCGTTGCCGCCGACATCCTGCTGGAAATAGACATAATGGCCGTCCGCCGATGCGGTGAGGCCGGTCTGCGCGTCGTCGGACTGGGTGAGCTGGACCGGCCAGCTACCCGCCGTGTCGGTCCGCCAGATATTGGTGCGCCCGGTCAGGTTGGTCGCGACGAAAATCTGCTTGCCGTCGATGCTCCACGCCACGCTGCCCAGGGTGCGCGATGCGCCGATGTCCGCCACCGGTACGGCGCGCGCCTTGGGATTGACGGGCGATTGCAGGCTGGCGGGATCGGTGACGGGGCGGTGGGGGGTGGCGATCTGGGCGATGGCGGGGTGCGCGGCGGGGAGCGCCATGAGCAACGGCAAGGCGGTGGCGGCAAGCAGACGGCGCATGGTGACTCCCCCAACTGTGATAGCGTGGCAGGACACTATCGACGCGGTGTCCCAAGCCAAGCGGAATCGCGCTTTCGTACTGTATTTTTACGCTGCCGGGGCTTATGGGGCTGGCGCAAAGCCGTCCTGCCCTTTGCCTGTAGAAAGCCCCTGTCCATGACCGACGTCCCCATCAAGCGCGCCCTCCTGTCCGTGTCCGACAAGGCCGGCCTGATCGAACTGGGCCGGGCATTGGGCCAGCATGGCGTCGAACTGGTGTCGACCGGCGGCACCGCCAAGGCGTTGCGCGAGGCGGGGCTGGCGGTCATGGATATTTCCGACCTCACCGGCTTCCCCGAAATGATGGACGGCCGCGTCAAGACGCTGCATCCCAAGGTCCATGGCGGCCTGCTCGCCGTGCGGGGCAATCCCGAGCATGTCGCATCGATGGACGAACATGCAATCGGCGCGATCGACCTGGTGGTCGTCAATCTCTATCCCTTCGCTGCGACCGTTGCCAAGGGCGCCGAGCGCGAGGAGATCATCGAGAATATCGACATCGGCGGTCCGTCGATGGTGCGCTCCGCGGCCAAGAATCATGAAAGCGTCGCCATCGTCACCGATCCGGCCGACTATGCCCGGCTGATCGCCGAGATGGCGGAAAAGGGCGGCGCGACCAGCTACGACTTCCGCCGGATGCTCGCGGCCAAGGCCTATGCCGCCACCGCCGCCTATGATTCGATGATCGCCAGCTGGTTCGCCTTCGCCGACCAGGGCACGATGTTCCCCGACACGCTGGCGGTGGCGAGCAGGCTGGGCACGACCCTGCGCTACGGCGAAAATCCGCACCAGTCCGCCGCGCTCTATCTGCCCACCGGTCCGTCGGCGAAGGGCATCGCCCAGGCGCAACAAATCCAGGGCAAGGAACTGAGCTACAATAATTATAACGACGCCGACGCCGCGCTGGAGCTGGTCAGCGAGTTTCGCGATGGCCCGCCCACGGTCGTCATCGTCAAGCACGCCAACCCCTGCGGCGTGGCGACCGGCGAGACGCTGATCGAGGCCTATGAGGCCGCGCTCGCCTGCGACAGCGTGTCGGCCTTTGGCGGCATCATCGCCGTCAACCGCCCGCTCGACGGCCCGACCGCCGAAGCGATCAGCGGCATCTTCACCGAAGTCGTCGCCGCGCCCGACGCGAATGACGAAGCCAAGGCGATTTTCGCCAAGAAGAAGAATCTGCGCCTGCTGCTGACCGGCGACCTGCCCGATCCGGCCCGCCCCGGCCTGCAGATCAAGAGCATCGCCGGCGGCCTGCTGGTCCAGAGCCGCGACAACGGTCAGGTGACGGAAGATGCGCTCAAGCTCGTCACCAAGCGCGCGCCGACGGGGCAGGAGCTGAAGGATTGCCTCTTCGCCTGGACCGTCGCCAAGCATGTGAAGTCGAACGCCATCGTCTATGCCAAGGACGGCAGCACCGCGGGCGTGGGCGCGGGTCAGATGAACCGCCTCGAATCCGCGCGCATCGCCGCGTGGAAGGCGAAGGACGCCGCCGAAAAGGCCGGCTGGACCACGCCGCGCACGATCGGGTCTGCGGTCGCTTCCGACGCCTTCTTCCCCTTCGCCGACGGCTTGCTGGCGGCGGTGGAAGCCGGCGCCACGGCAGTGATCCAGCCGGGCGGGTCGATCCGCGATGACGAGGTGATTGCGGCCGCGGACGAGGCCGGTCTGGCGATGGTCTTCACCGGGATGCGCCACTTCCGCCACTAAGGTTGATGCGGGTGCGAAGCCAATCCCTTCGCACCCGCAAAATCGCGGAAAACCGCCAATTTTTATCAATTGGCCTCTTTTCATCCGCACCGGCAAGGCCTATTTAGGACAAGACCCTACTTCCACGTCAGACGTGGGGCAGACAATTAGAAAACATGTTCGACAGGAGACTTGGATGACCAGAAAGACGTGGGTGGCGCTGGCCGCCACGATGGCCCTTGCGCTGCCCGGCGTGGCGAGCGCCGGCAGCAATGACATGGATGTGATCGTGGACGGCCATGCCGGCACGGAAACGCGCACTCTCGCCGTGTCGGTGGCCGACCTCAACCTCGCCAGCACCAACGGTATGCGCCGCGCCGATTCGCGCCTTGTCCGCGCCTCCAAGCAGGTGTGCGGCTGGGTCAACGGATCGATCCTGCCCGCGACCGACGATTATCGGAGCTGCTTCGGCAGTGCGATCGACGGCGCGCGCAGCGACCTCAGTACGCTGGCCCAGCGCCGGAGCTGACATCATAGCGCCTTCCCCGCACGAAGGGGAACTGCAGGGGGCCGCTCGACGCAAGTGGGGCGGCCCTTTGTCATGTCGGGCATCCGGCGCACGCCACATGCTTACCGTGCATTAACCACTCCTTAGAGGATTTCCTTCACTCCGGCAGGCACGAACGATCTTTCGGGGGAATAGCCTGCCATGCCGCGTACCGATCAAAGCGTCGACGTTGCCATCATCGGCGCCGGCCCTGCGGGCCTGACCGCCGCCTATTTGCTGACCAAGCAGGGGCTGCGCGTCACGGTGATCGAAAAAGACCCGGTCTATGTCGGCGGCATCAGCCGCACGGTCGAGCTGGACGGGTTCCGATTCGATATTGGCGGGCATCGCTTCTTTTCCAAGTCGCAGCAGGTCGTCGACCTTTGGAACGAGATATTGCCCGACGACTTCATCCAGCGTCCGCGGATGAGCCGTATCTATTATGAAGGCAAATTCTACAGCTATCCGCTGCGCGCGTTCGAGGCGCTGTGGAATCTGGGCGTCTGGCGCTCCACCCTGTGCATGGCGAGCTTCGCCAAGGCCAGACTGTTCCCCAATCGCAACGTCCGCTCCTTCCAGGACTGGACCGTCAACGCCTTCGGCCACAAGCTCTTTTCCATCTTCTTCAAGACCTACACCGAAAAAGTGTGGGGCATGCCCTGCGACGAAATGTCGGCCGACTGGGCGGCGCAGCGGATCAAGGGCCTGTCGCTCTGGGGCGCGGTGGTCGACGGGCTGAAGCGCTCGCTCGGCCTCAACAAGCGGCCCAATGACGGCATGGCGACCAAGACGCTGCTGGAGACGTTCCGCTATCCGCGCCTTGGCCCCGGCATGATGTGGGAAGCCGCGCGCGACCGGGTGGTCGAGGGCGGCAACCAGATACTGATGGCGCACAGCTTCAAGCGGCTGGAGGAAGATCAGGCGAACGGCGCATGGCGCCTGGTGGCGCAGGGGCCGGAGGGCGATGTCGTCATCAACGCCGCCCATGTGATCTCGTCGGCGCCAATGCGCGAACTGGCCGGGCGCATCCACCCGCTGCCTGACACGCTGCCCCAGGCGATGGACCTCAAATATCGCGACTTCCTGACCGTCGCGCTGATGGTGAAGGGGGAGGATATCTTCCCCGATAACTGGATCTATATCCACGACAGCAAGGTGCAGGTCGGCCGCATCCAGAATTTCCGTAGCTGGTCGCCCGAAATGGTGCCCGATCCCTCGCTCGCCTGCGTGGGCCTGGAATATTTCTGCTTCGAGGGCGACGGCCTCTGGGCCGCGGCCGATGCGGATTTGATCGCGCTCGCCACCCGCGAGATGGCGCAACTCGGCCTGTGCAGCCCCGACGATGTCGTCGGCGGCGCCGTAGTGCGGCAGGAAAAGGCCTATCCCGTCTACGACGACGACTATGCCGCCAATGTGCTGGCGATGCGCAGCGAACTGGAAGCGCGTTATCCGACGCTGCATCTGGTCGGCCGCAACGGCATGCACCGCTACAACAATCAGGACCATGCGATGATGACGGCGATGCTGACCGTGCGCAACATCGTCGCGGGCGCGCGCGTCCATGACGTGTGGCAGGTCAATGAGGATGCCGAATATCATGAGGCGGGCGAAGAAGGCCAGGACGCCGACGCGCAGGCCGCGCTGACCAGCGTCCGCGCCGTGCCATCGCGGCTGAAGGCGGCCTGATCCCCATGGCGGAGCGGATTGGCGCGCTGGTCGCGCGGCTGATGTTCGCCCGCTATCTGCTGGCGAGCATCGCCGCGCTGGCAAGCGACTTCGCCACCTTTCTGGCGCTGGATCATAGCGGCGCCTGGCCGGTGGTCGCGGCGCTGGGCGGCTATACGGTCGGCCTCATCGTCCATTGGATCATCTCCGTCCGCTTCGTCTTCGACCTGGGGGACGGCCCCACGCACAGCCAGCGCATCGGCTTCATCGCCAGCGCGATGATCGGCATGGGCATCACCATGGCGCTGGTCGGCGCGCTCAGCGCTCTTGGCCTGTCGCCGGCCCTCGCCAAGCTGGCGTCGGTCCCGGTCAGCTTCCTGTCCGTCTATGCGATCCGAAAATATGGCATATTCGCGCGCGGCTGACGCGCCGCGCGCCGCGCTGTCGGCGCTGCTCGCCTGGCTGCTGTGCAGCATGGCGATGCTCTGGCTGTTCCACGGCGATTTTGCCACACTTGCCTTTCGCGATCCCGACGATGCGATGCGGCTGGCGCAGATACGCGACTGGATCGGCGGGCAGGCATTCTGGGACGTCAGCCAGCACCGGGTGAATCCGCCCGTCGGCGGGCCGATGCACTGGTCGCGGATCGTCGATATGCCGATCGCGGCGCTGATCCTGCTGCTGCGGCCGATGATCGGCTTGGGCAGCGCGGAACTGGTCGCCTGCGCGGTCGTGCCATTATTGCTGCTCGGCGCACTGACCGCCGCGCTGTTCGTCGCGGCGCGGCGGGTAGCGGGTCGCGGCATCGCCTTGCTCGGCGTCGCCCTCCTGCTGACCAGCCCCAGCATATTGGTGCAGTTCACCCCGCTTCGGATCGACCATCATGGCTGGCAGATCGCGCTGGCGACGCTGGCGCTGTGCGGCGCGCTCGATGCGCGGCCGGCGCGCGGCGGGATCGTCGCGGGTCTCGCGCTGGCGCTCTGGCTGCAGATTTCGAGCGAGGCGCTGCCGTATGCGGTGCTGTTCGCAAGCGCCTTCGCCCTGCGCCACTGGATGGCGCGGGAGCAGGCGCCCCGCTTCATCGGCTTTGCGGCCGTGCTGGGTGGGGCCGCGCTCATATTGCTGGCGCTGCTGCGCGGGCCGCAGGCGCTGTTCGATGGAAAGTGCGACGCGCTGTCCTTCGTCTATCTCTGGCCGCTGGTGGCGCTGGCCCTGACGACGGCGATCGCAGCGCGACTGATCGGCGCAGCGACCGCAGGCCATCGCCTGGGCATTGCCGCGATGGGCGGCGGCGCGGCGCTGGCGACCTTCCTCGTGACCGGCGGGCCGTGCCTGTCGGGCGACCCCTTCGCCGCGTTGGGACCAATCGCCTACAAGCTCTGGTATCTGCAGGTGATGGAGGGACGGCCGATCTGGGAACAGAGCCTGTCGATGCAGGGGGTGATCCTGCTGCCCTCGCTGCTGGGGCTTTATGCCAGCCTGATCGCCGCACGCGCGCACCGGGGCGATGCGCGGATGCGCTGGCTGGTGCTGGCGCTGCTGCTCGCCGGGTCGACCTTGGTGGCGCTGCTGGTGATGCGGGCGCTGTCGGTCGCCCATGTCTTCGCGCTGCCGGGCATCGCCTGGCTCGTGGCGCGGCTGTTCCTCAAAGTGCAGTCATCGCGCGCCGCGCTGGTGCGGGTGACGGGATCGGTGGCGCTGGTGTTGCTGACTCCGGCGGGCCTGTGCGCCGCCTGGGTGGCGGTGGCGGCCAAGCCCGAACCGGCCAAGGCGGCAAGCGCCAACTGCCGCGCCGCCAGCGTGCTGGCGCCGCTAAAGGCGCTACCGCCCGCCACCTTGTTCGCGCCGCTCGACCTTGGCCCCGACATCCTCGTCCAGACGCGCCATAGCGTCATCGGCACCGCGCATCATCGCAATGCGGCGGGCATTACCGCGGTGATCGAGGGGTTCGTCGATGCGCCGGCCCAGGCCCGCGCCGTCATCGCGCGGACGAGCGCGGCCTATGTCGTCACCTGCGAAGGACTGACCGAATATCGGCTTTATGGGCAGGAGAATGGACAGGGTCTGGCGGCGCTGCTGGCAAAAGGATCGCCGCCCGACTGGCTGCAGCCGCTCCCCGCGAAAAGCCCGCTCCGCATATGGCGGATCAGGCGGGACTGAACGTCATCGCCACGCCGTTCATGCAGTAACGCTTGCCGGTCGGCCGCGGCCCATCGTCGAACACATGGCCCAGATGGCCGCCGCAACGCGCGCAATGGACTTCGGTGCGGGCATAGCCCAGCAGGCCGTCGCGACTGGTGCCGACCGCCCTGGGCAGCGGCGCCCAGAAACTGGGCCAGCCGGTGCCGCTGTCGAACTTGGTCCTGGAACTGAAAAGCTTCTGGTCGCAGCCGGCGCAGGCGAAGATGCCGGCGCGATGCTCGTCGTTGAGTGGACTGCTGCCGGGATATTCGGTCGCCTGCTGGCGCAGCACCTTATAGCCCCAGGGGCTGAGCCGCTTCTTCCATTCCGCATCGCTCAAGGCGAAAGGATAGGCCGCCTGCGCCTTTTCGGGCAGCAATTGCCACAAGGCCAAAGCCACTGCGCCAGTCGTGACGCCACCCAGGAAATGCCGTCTGTCCATCCCGCCGGACGTACGCGCCTCAGCCTGTCGCGGGCCTGAACAGCCGCTTCCACCAGCGGCCGCCCGACTGCATGACATGGCGGCGGAACAGCAGCACGCCGACGCGGATGATGAGGGCAACGAACGCCCCCTGCCAGACCAGCGCCACCAGATGCGGCCAGATCGCCCCGTCCTGCGCCGCGCGGGCGATCATCGCGAAGGGCGAACTGAACGGGAAGATGCAGGCCGCGACCTCCGCCGGCGATCCCATATGGTCCACCGCATAGCTGGCGAAGAAGAAGATCAGCATCTGCCCCATGGTGACCGGCATGTTGAGCGTCTGGACCTCGCGCACCGTCGCGGCCTGCGCGCCGATCCCCAGGAACAGCGAGCCGAGCAGCGTGTAGGCCATCGCGAAATAGAGCACCGCCAGAAGCAGGAACATCGGCCAGCCCACCGCCGGCGCGGGCAGCGCCCCGCCGCCGCCATGCAGCGCCAGGAAGATGGCGAAGGCGGTCCCGCCCCAGAAGGCGATGCCCACGAAGCTCATCGCCAGCATCGCCATCAGCTTGCCGAGGAAGATCGCGTCGATCGGTACGGCGGCGGCAAGAATCTCGATGATCTTGTTGGTCTTTTCCTCGACCAGGTTGGACAGGATCATGCCGGCGAGCAATATGGTGAGGAAGAACATCACCACCTGCGCCGCCCGGCCGATCAGCAGCCGCGCCTGCGCCTGTGCGCCCAGGCTGGTGGTCACTTCCTGTCGTTCGACGGTGACGAACCGGAGCGTGCGCTCGGCCAGCGCGGCTGTGGACAAGAGGCTGATGTCGCCCTGCAACTTGTCCAGATCCTCCACCTTGCCGGTCAGCACGGGGTGCAGCAGCGAGCCGGACAGGATCGCCACCACTTCGGAATCCGGCCGGACGAGCTGGACGCGCGGGCTGGGGCTGGCGCGCACGGGGCGCAGGCGTGGCAGGGTCTGGTCGCCCATCCGCTCGGCCAGCCGGTCGTGCGCCCGCTCCAGCGCTGCCGTGTCCGCTGGGGACATGGCGACACCGACGACAGGACGCAGGTCGGTGCTGGAAATCTTGTCGCCCAGGCCGCCAAAGGCGAAGCCGATGAGGATCGGCAGCAACGGCCCCAGCAGGAACAGGATGAAGGTGCGCGACAGTACGACCGCGGTGAAATCCCGCCGGGCGATGACCAGCGCCGCGCGGAGCAATTCCCTCATGCGTCCTCCTCCGGCGCCGGCTCGCCCTGCATCTGTTTGGCGGCGGCCGCCCCGGCGATCGCGACGAAGGCGTCGTGCAGGCCGGGCCGCTCGATCGACAGGCTCTCTATGCCCGCCTGCCCGTCGAGCAGCGCCCGCAGCAGCGGCTCTATCCCTTCGTCGGGCAGGGCGAAATGCCAGGCGCCGTCCTCCGCCACCGTATCGGCCGGCAGTGCGCGCCGCCAGGCCCCGTCGCTGACGCGCGTGCGCAGCCGCACCTGCGGGCGCAACTGGTCGCGCGCCTCCCCCGGTGTCCCTTCGAAGCGGATGCGGCCGCCCGCTACAATGGCGATCCGCTCGCACAATCGATCGGCGTGGGCGATGACATGGGTCGAAAAGAGGATCGTCACACCTTGCCGCGCCTGTTCCCGGATCAGCGCCTCCAGCTTCTCCTGGTTGATTGCGTCCAGCCCCGAAAACGGCTCGTCCAGCACGATCAGACGGGGCTGGTGGATGATGGTGCCGAACAATTGCACCGTCTGGGCCATGCCCTTGGACAATTGCCGGATCGGCTTGTCCGCCGCCGCGCCCATGCCATGTCCCTCCAGCAACGCCCGCGCCCGCTCGCGGCCTTGCCTGAGCGGCAATCCGCGCAGTGCACCCATGAAGGCGATCGCTTCGAACGCCTTCATCGACGGATAAAGGCCACGCTCCTCCGGCAAATAGCCGACCTGTCGCGCCATGCGCAGCGGCTGCGCGTCACCCAGCAGCGTACGATGCCCCTCATCCGGGTCGATGATGCCGAGCAAGGTGCGCAACAGCGTGGTCTTGCCCGCGCCATTGGGGCCGAGCACGCCATAGATGGCGCCCGCCGGCACGGCGATGTCGATCCCGTCGACCGCGCGAAAGCTGCCGAATGTCTTGACAAGGCCATGGCCCTCGACGGCATAGGAGGCCGCCGGAACGGGCGCGGACATGAAGGATGGAGCCGGGGTGTCGCCGATCATCCCGTCCTGATAGTCTGGACCCATGCCCGTGCCTATAGAAACCTTGGCCGAACCCCTGGAACAGCGCCTGAAGGCGGAAGCGGCGCGTCTGGGCTTCGTCGTCTGCCGTATCGCGCCCGCCGACGCCGCGCCGCTGGCCGGCGATCGGCTGCGCCAATGGCTGGACGCGGGCCATCATGGCGACATGCTGTGGATGGAGGAGCGCGCCGAACAACGCGGATCGCCCAAGGGCCTCTGGCCCGACGTGCGCAGCGTCATCATGCTGGGCATGAGCTATGCGCCGGGGCGCGATCCGCTGGCGCTGGCCGATGTGCCGGACCGGGCGCGCTTTTCGGTCTATGCCCAGGGCAAGGATTATCATGACGTCGTCAAGAAAGCGCTCAAGGCGCTGGCCCGCTGGCTGGTCGAACAACAGCCCGGCAGCCTGAAGGTGTTCGTGGATACAGCGCCGGTGATGGAAAAGCCGCTGGCGCAGGGCGCGGGCCTCGGCTGGCAGGGCAAGCACAGCAACCTCGTCAGCCGCGACCATGGCAGTTGGCTGTTCCTGGGCGCCATCTATACCGAAATGGCGCTGGCGCCGGACGACGGCGAAACCGACCATTGCGGCCGCTGCACCGCTTGCCTCAACGCCTGCCCGACCGACGCATTCCCTTCGCCCTATGTCGTCGATGCGCGCCGCTGCATCTCCTATCTGACGATCGAGCATAAGGGGCCGATCCCTGAGGAACTGCGCGCCGGGATCGGCAACCGCGTCTATGGCTGCGACGATTGCCTGGCGGTCTGTCCCTGGAACAAGTTCGCCGACGCCGCGGCGGCGAACCGCGCCTTTGTCGGCCGGGCGGAACTGGCCGCGCCGGCCATCGCCGACCTGCTCGACCTGGACGATGCCGGCTTCCGCGAGATTTTCTCAGGCTCGCCGATCAAGCGGATCGGCCGCAACCGCCTGGTCCGGAACGCCGCGATTGCGGCCGGCAACAGCGGTGATGCGCGGTTGCTGGGCCGGCTGGAAGCGCTGATCGGCGATGACGACCCGGTGGTGGCGGAAGCGGCGACCTGGGCGATCGGCAAGCTCTCCGGATGAGCTGACGCGCCGTGATGCCTGACGGCTGGCGTCAGCGCTTCGCTGCGGCGCGGGTAGAGGGCATGGTCGTGGCGGGCAAGACGGACGGCGGCATCAACTCCCGGATGACGCCCCAATAGCCCTGCGTGATATGCGCATCCGCCGCATAGGCCGGATCGGTCATCAGATGCACGTGCAGCCGGCGCAGATGGTGCCAGGGCACCGACGGGAACAGATGATGTTCCAGATGATAGCTCACATTGAGCGGCGCGATCATGAACCTGTCGAGCAAGGTGGGGATGACGGTGCGCGTACCGTTCAGCTCCCTCTCGTCGGCGACGCCATTATGCTCGGCCATCGACCGAATCCGATTGATGACGTTCGCCCAGATGAATTGCGGGATCAGGACAAGGCCCAATAGCTGCCAGCGTAAGGGCGACCACAGCATCACGCCGTAGAACAGCACGGCCCAGGCGACATAGCGGAGCCGCAACGACAGGCTATAATATAGCCGAAGCGGCGGGGATTGTGGAAATTGGCGATGGGCGCCCAGACCCGGCTGTCTCGCGCCATGCGATAATAGTTGAGGCCGGCCACGCTGCGAACCAGCAGCCAGGCCATGGCGGCCCAGCTCTTCGGAAAATGCTGGTCGGGGTCCCGCCGCTGGACGCGATAGTCGCGATCCCGCAGCGTATTGGTGTGACGGTGATGGTGCATATGGTTGGCGCGGTACAGATGGATGCTGAAACCCAGCGGATAGGCGACGAAAAGGTCGCCGATCAGATCGTTGAGGCGACGATTGCTGAAAAACATCCCGTGACAGGCGTCGTGCATCATCACCGCCAGGCATTGAATGCGCGATCCGATAACGAATCCGGCCAGAATATAGACGGGAATTCGATCGACATGGATCGCGATCGCGCCCGCTGCGATTGCGATCGCCCATTGCAGGAGCAGCAGCAGCGCGTTGCGGCGGTTGTCGATGACGGACAATTGCCGGATCAGCGGCAAAGTGCCACGCCGGGAGTAGCGATATCCGGGCGCGCGCTCCTCGGGGATATCTTCCATGGGAATGCCTCCGCATGTCGGGCCAGCCTGCGACAATGCTATGATCGGCGCAAACCGGCGTCAAGCATCGTGGCCCTGATATGTGCGGGGTTCAGGGGCGCGCAGGGCGCCTCTGGCCATCATGCCCGACCGATCAATCCATAGGCAGGCGGAACGTGCCCGCTTGGCGATCGGCAAGAAAACAGCCTGTCTTGGGGCGACCGATATCGGCCGCTCTTGGCCCCTGCCCTGAAAGAGGGAGGAGAGGTAAGAAGCAGACAGTCCGCCATTCACCCCTCCTTCCGGCACGCACCCTCCCGATACGCCATAGACCGCGTCGTCGCACGAGCGTTGGCAGGGGCTTTACCTTAGACAAGTCCTGCAACGGAATGACCTTCGCCCCTGTGCCTGTGTCGATCGCCAGACCGGATCGACAGAAGAAGGATCGTCTCAGGCGCGCCCGATCGCTTCCAGCGCTTTCCCCACGGCCGCAATCCCCTCCGGCGCCGCGGCGAAGCCCATATGGGTGCAATCCACTTCGATCGCCTTGTCGCGCTCCCCCGCGCGCCCCCGCGCGCATTCCGGCAGGATCACGCCATCACGCTGCGACCACAAGGCCACGGTCGGCACCGGCGGCTTGGCCTCGCGGGTGCAAGGGAAAGGCGGGCGATCGACCGGAAAGCCCGATACCAACTGGTACAGACGCCAGGCGTGATTGGCGCGCGGGTCGCCCGAAAAGGGCGTACCCATCGTCACCACGCCGCCGACCTTGTGGGCGGCGAACTTGGCATATTCGCGGGCATAAAGCCCGCCCAGGCTCCAGCCGACCAGCGTCACCGGCGCGCCGGTCCGCTTGCGGATCGCGTCCACCCGCCGATCGATCTTGTCCAGGCTGTCGGGCTTCGGCCCGAAATTGCGGCCCATGCCCCAGTCATGCGCGTCATAGCCCGCCGCGTTCAATATGTCGCGCAACCAGCCCATCCGTTGTTCCGACGCCATCAGTCCGGGAATAAGCAGCACCGACCGGCCGTCGCCCTGCATCTGGCCGGTGAGCAAGGCGGCCTGCGCACGGGTGCGGCTGAGGTCGAAGGGAACGGTCAGATTGCCCAGCAACTGTTGCAAAGGCGGAAGCTGTGCCGCGCGTGGTCCGGGCGCTAAGCGGTCTTTCCAGAAACTGCTGACAGCTTGAGCGTAAGGCGGCACGACGATGATATCCTTGAACCCCGCCGCAGGTTGCGCGACCGGAAACGATGACATTATCGTGACAACGCTGCACGCGTCTATCGGTTTCGCCGCATGCGATCAACGGTTCGTCGTTTGTGACACTGCCTGGTGGCGGCGTTCAGGGCGCCAACGGCGACGTCTGGGCCACGGTCGCGCCCTCGGTCCCGCGCAACTGGCGCGGTTCCAGGATCGCGGCCGTCTCGATCAGGTCCAGCGCGCGCCGTGCTTCCAGATAGCGGCGGGCATATTGCATCCACCGGTCCGCCGCCGCCTTGCCCGGCATCCGCTCCACCTCGCCCAGCGCGGCGCTTACCCGGCCGCCGTCGATATAGCGCAGCGCCCGGTCCATCGCCGCCTGCGGCCGGGGTGAGGGGGTCGATGCCTTACGGATGGTGACGAGTTCGCGCGCCTCATGCTCCAGCGCATCCCACCAGCCGGTGTCGGCGGGGGGCGTGGTGATGCGGGTGGCGACGTCCATCAGTCCGCCGCGCAGGTCGGCTAGCGTGATCGGTTCGCGCGCCGCATTGATGACGGCGGCGACGGCGCGCGGCTGCGCCTGGCCGAAGCGCAGCCGCAACTGCCCTTCGACATAGCCGAGCGGCGTCCCGCTATCGAGCGCGCGGCGCGCGGCGAAGGCGACCAGCAGCCCTTCGGCGCGGGCGGCATTGCCCGACGCCGCCTGCGCCTCCACGGTGATGCGGTTGAGCCGCTCTTCCAACTGGATGACGCGCGTATCCAGCATCTGCGCCGCATCGGCGGTCAGCGGCCGGACGGTCGCGCTCGCGCCGGTGCCGGTGATCAGGCCCTGCGGTTGCGTCGGGGCGGTCGGCTGCGGTTGCGGATCGCCCCAGCGACGCTGAATCTGGGGCCAGGCCCAGACGGTGAGCGCGACGCCCAGGGCAAAAGCAAGCAGGATCAGGATGAGCAGCGGGAGGATCGTGCGGCGGCGCGGCGCCGTCACGGTCGCGTGGCCGACCCCATCCTCATCGCTCATGCTGGCCCTTTCGTCTGTCATTATGCCCGTCATTCGCACAATCGCGCGGCGAGAGCCAGCATCTCGTCATCGACCGGCAGCGCAGACGCCTGCCCGCTCGCCCAGCTCTCGCCGCAGGCGGCAAGCGCCGCCGGGCTGATCGCGACAATGTGCAGCGACGCGCGCCTGTCCTGCTCCATCTGCTCAGCCAGCCTTTCGCCCGCGCGCGGCGAATGGACCAGCAGCACCGATCCGGGCGCCGCGTCGGCGACCAGCGCCGGGTCCGGCGGCAGGGCGATCATGCTGTAAACCGCGACCCGCGTCACGTCGATCGCCTCCGCCGCCATCGGCGCGACGGTGGTCCCGCCCAGATGGAGCAACCGCCGATGCCCATCCGCCGCGATGCGCGCCGCGATGGCGGTGCCGTCGCCAGCGCCCGCCACCACGTCGGCAAAGCCCGCTTCGCGCAACGCCTGCGCGGTCGCTTCCCCCACGGCATAGGTCGGCAGTCCCCGATAGGCGGTCAGCCCCGGTCCGGCCAGGCGCACGCCATGGGCGCTGGTCAGCAGCAGGGCATCGAAATGACTGGCTGGCGGGGACGTCCAGTCGACCGGCTGCGGCGCGAACAGCGGATGCACCCGCACGTCCAGGCCCAGCGCCGCCGCCTTGGCCGCCGTCCTGCCCGCCGCCGGTTCGGGGCGCAGGATGAGGACGCGGTTCACGTGTCGAACAGCGCCCGCAACGCCGGACTGGCCCGCCCCAGCAGCGCATGACCGACCGCCTGCGCCGCCTTGTCGTCGCCGCGCGCCAGCCGCGTCTCTTCGCGGACCGTTTCCTGCCCGTCCGGGCTGATGATCTCCGCGATCAGGTGCAGGTTTTCGCCGTCAACCCGGGCCAGCGCGGCGATCGGGGAATGGCAGGTGCCGCCCAATGCTTTCAGCACAGCCCGTTCGGCCATTACAGCGTCACAGGTGTCGCGGTCGTTGATCGCGCCCAGCGCCTCGATCATGGCGACATTGTCGCCCAGCGTTTCGATCCCCACCGCGCCTTGCGACGGCGCGGGGAGCATGACGTCGATCGCCACGGTCGCGCCGACATCCGGCTGGTCCAGCCGGTCCAGCCCCGCCGCCGCCAGCAGCGTGGCATGGACCTCGCCCGACGCCAGCTTGGCCAGCCGGGTCGCGACATTGCCGCGGAACAGGGTGATGGTCGCATCGGGGCGTAGCCGCTTGACCTGCGCGGCGCGGCGCGGCGAGCTGGTGCCGACGACCGGATTGGCGGGCAGGGCGGCGAAATCATCGGCGCCCACCAGCCGGTCGCGCACATCGGCGCGCGGCAGCATCGCGGCGATACGGATCGCATCCGGCCGCAGCGTCTCCACATCCTTCATGCTGTGCACCGCAAAATCGATCTCGCCCTCGACCAGAGCCCGGTCCAGTTCCTTGGTCCATAGCGCCTTGCCGCCGATCTCGGCCAGCGCCCGGTCCTGTATCCGGTCGCCGCTGGTCTGGACGGTGACGATCGTCACCGCCTCGTCGGGCCAGCCATGGACGGCGCACAGCGCGCGGGCGGTCATGCGGGCCTGGGCCAGCGCCAGGGGCGATCCTCTGGTGCCGAGGCGCAACGGTCGATCGGACAAAAGCATATGCGGCTTGCTCTAATGACCACGGGCATTAGATGGAAGCGGCAATGACAATCATCCTTGGCCTGGAATCGAGCTGCGATGAAACCGCGGCGGCGCTGGTGAGTGCCGACGGCCGGATTCTCGCGCATCGCCTCGCCACGCAGGAAGAGGCGCACCGCCCCTATGGCGGCGTCGTCCCCGAAATCGCTGCCCGCGCCCATGTCGAGGCGCTCAGTCCCCTGATCGCAGCGGCGCTGACCGATGCGAAGATGACGCTGGCGGACGTGGACGTCATCGCCGCCACCGCCGGACCAGGCTTGATCGGCGGGGTCATGGTCGGCCTCGTCACCGGCAAGGCGCTCGCCCATGCCGCGGGCAAGCCGCTGATCGCGGTCAACCATCTGGAAGGCCATGCGCTCTCGCCCCGCCTCGCCGATCCGACGCTGCAATTCCCCTATCTGCTGCTGCTGGTGTCGGGCGGCCATTGCCAGTTGCTCCATGTGCAGGGGCCGGGCGCCTATGTCCGTCTCGCCACAACCATCGACGATGCCGCAGGCGAAGCCTTCGACAAGACGGCTAAGCTGCTCGGCCTGGGCTATCCCGGCGGCCCGCAGGTGGAAAAGGCGGCGGCGCTGGGTCATGCCAAGGCCGTTCCTCTGCCTCGCCCCTTGATCCATACCGAAGAGCCGCATTTTTCCTTCGCGGGCCTCAAGAGCGCGGTGATGCGTGCGGTCCAGTCGGGCCAATATACGACCGAGGATATCGCCGCGAGCTTCCAGCAGGCGGTGATCGACTGCCTGATCGACCGCACCCGCCGCGCCCTGGGGCAGAGCGAGGGCATCACTGCGCTGGTCGTGGCGGGCGGGGTCGCCGCCAACAGCTCGGTCCGCGCCGCGCTCGAAGCGCTCGCCGCGGCCCACGACCTGCCCTTCGTCGCACCGCCGCTGTGGCTGTGCACCGACAATGCGGCGATGATCGCCTGGGCCGGAGCGGAACGCTATGCGGTCGGCCTGATCGACGATCTCACCGTCCCCGCCCGGCCGCGCTGGCCGCTCGACCCGGCGGCCGAAAAGGCGCGCGGCGCAGGAGTGAAAGCATGAAGGCAGGAGTCATCGGTGCGGGCGCCTGGGGCACGGCGCTGGCGCAATTGCTGGCCAGTGATGACCAGCCGGTCGCGCTCTGGGCGCTGGAGCCGGACGTGGTCGACGCGATCAACGGGCGGCAGGAGAACCCGCTCTATCTCGCCAATATTCCGCTCTCCGCCTCGATCCGGGCGACGGGCGCCATGACCGACCTCGCGACCTGCGACCTGCTGCTGGTCGTCAGCCCCGCCCAGCATCTGCGCAGCGTCGTCGCCCATGCCCCCGCCGGCGTGCCGCTTGTTCTCTGTTCCAAGGGGATCGAGGCGGGCACCAGCCTGCTGATGTCGGAAGTCGCGCAGCAGGCGCAGCCGACCTCGCCCATCGCGGTCCTGTCCGGCCCGACCTTCGCCCATGAAGTGGCGAAGGGCTTGCCGACCGCCATCACGCTCGCCTGCGAGGATCGGACGCTGGGCCAGCGCCTCGCCGCCCGCATCGCCCGCCCGTCCTTCCGCCCCTATCTGTCCGACGACGTCATCGGCGCGGAAATTGGCGGCGCTGTCAAGAATGTACTCGCGATCGCTTGCGGCGTCGCCGAGGGCGCAGGTCTTGGCCTCAACGCCCGCGCCGCGCTCATCAGCCGCGGTTTCGCGGAAATGACCCGCTTCGGCCTGGCGCGCGGCGCCCGCCCCGAAACGCTGGGTGGCCTGTCGGGTCTGGGCGACCTGGTCCTTACATGCTCCTCCACCAATTCGCGCAACTTCTCGCTCGGCAAGGGGCTGGGCGAAGGTGCAAGCGCCGCAGACCTGCTCGCCAACCGCCGCACCGTGGCGGAAGGGGCCTTCACCGCGCCGGTGCTGCGCGATGCCGCGCGCGCGGCGGGCGTGGAAATGCCGGTGGTGGAGGCGGTGTGTGCGCTGCTCGCCGACGCCGCGCCGCTCGGCGCCGTGATCGACGCGCTGCTCGCGCGGCCGTTGCGGCCCGAATAAGCCGTCGCGCCGCCGCCGCATTGCGCCTAGAACAGATAATAGAAACGTGATGACGCAGGGGGTTCAGGGTTCTTTGGCGACACAGGCATCCGCATCCAAGGATCAGGATGACATCGCCGCCCTGGCCAAGGGTGGGCGCACCAACATATTCGGCTTTCTGCTGCGGCTCGCCGCGCGCCTGCCCTTCCTGTTCATCGCGGGACGCTGGTACGGGGCGGACGCGCTGGGCCGTTTCGCCTATGCCGTGCTGGTGGTCGAGTTCGTGGCGCAACTCGCCACGCTGGGGTTGAAACGCGGCCTCGCCGGCGCGCTGAGCCAGACCGAACGGCCCCATGCTCATGTCGTGACCGACGCCATGGTCGTCACCTTGCTCGCGGCGCTGGTCGGCGCGGGCCTGCTGGTCGCCTTTCCCCAGGCGATGTTCCCCAATAGCGGCATCAACGGCCTCGACCGGCTGCTGGCGCTGGTGGTGATCGCGGTGGCGGGGTCGGACGTGGCGCTGGCGGCCTGCGCCTATCGCTTCGATGTCGGCGCGACCGTGCGCGCCCGATCGATCATCGAACCCTGGGCAATCAGCATCGGCGCCTTCGTCTTCGCTTTCTACTCGACGCGCGACGGCCTCATCCTTTCCTATGCGGTCTCGATGATCGCCGCGATGGTGGCGTCAATCATTCCCATGGCGCGCCATTATGGCCGCCCACGCGGCTGGAAGCCGGATGCCGGGCGGCTGTGGCGGCTTGCGCGACGCAACCTGCCGCTCGCCGCGGCGGACGGCGTGGAATGGGGTTCGCGCCGGCTCGACATGGCGATATTGGGCCTGTTCGTCAGCCCGGCGGTGATCGGCATCTATTATGTCGCGCAGCAGGTCGCCTCGCTGCCGCAAAAGCTCAAGACGAGTTTCGACCCCATATTGGGGCCCGTCATCACCCGCAACCTGGCCGAAAACAACCTGGCCGCGATCGCCCGCCAGGTCAGTCAGGTCGGCTTCTGGATCATCGCGGCGCAGGCGGGCATCGCGCTCGCGCTCGGCATCCCCGGCGAAGCGGTGATGGGGCTGGTCGGCCCGCATTTCGTCGGCGGCACCGGCGCGCTCGCCTTCCTGCTGCTCGCCGAAGTGGTGGCGGCCACCGCGGTCGTCAGCGAATCGGCGCTGGTCTACATCGCCCGCCACCGCAACCTGATGATCTCGCTGGTCATGATCGGATTGCAGGCGGGCTTCAGCTTTGCGCTGATCCTGCTGGCCCGCCGGCTGGCCATGCCGGTGATGTGGGTGGCGGCGGCGCCGGCGCTGGCGCTCTGCCTGGCGCTGGCGGTCGGCGCCTTCGTCAAGGCGCGACTGCTCGCCCGGCTGCTCGACGCGCCGATCAATGCCTGGCGCTGGCCGCTGCTGAGCGCCGCGGGTGTCGCCTGCATCGTCGGCGCGGGTTTCGTCGCCTTGCCGCCACGGCTGGAATGGGTCGAGCTGGCAGTCGGCGTCTGGGCGATATTGGGGGCCTATGGCCTCGTCATCTGGCGCTGGGGCTTCGGGTCCGACGACCGCGCCCTGTTCCGCAAGCAGAAGGCGGAGTGACCCGATAGAAAGGCCCGCTTCCCTAACGAGAGGCGGGCCTTTTCCCAGTCAGGCGAACAGCGCGTCGCGGATCACGACGAGGTCGGCTTCCGGCCGCGCGCCCCAGTGCGAGATCACCTCGGCGGCCGCGGCCGCGCCCAGCGCCAGCGCATCCTCGACGCTGCGGCCGTCGATATGGGCGGCCAGGAAGCCGGCGGCGAACAGGTCGCCCGCGCCGGTCGTGTCGACGATCTGCGCGACCGGCGCGGCCGGCGCTTCATGCCGCACGCCATCCACGATCGCCACGGCGCCCTTTTCGCTGCGGGTCGACACCAGCACCGGCACCTTGTCGGCGAAACGGGCCAGCGCCTTGTCGAAATCGTCGATCTGGGCGAGCGACTGAATCTCGCCCTCGTTGGAGAAGAGGATATCGATCATCCCCTGATCGATCAGGTCGATAAAGTCGCCGCGATGGCGGTCGATCACGAAATTGTCGGACAGGGTGAAAGCGACCTTGCGGCCCGCCCCGCGCGCCGCGTCGATCGCTGCCCGCATCGCCGCGCGCGGCTGCTCGGGATCCCACAGATAGCCTTCGAGATAGAGGATCTTGGCCGACCGGATCAGGTCGAAATCGACCGCCGTTTCGGGCAGGAATTGCGACGCGCCCAGAAATGTGTTCATCGTCCGCTGGGCGTCCGGGGTCACGAGGATCAGACAACGGGCGGTCGGCACTTCGCCATGCATCACCGCTGTGTCGAAGCGGATGCCCAGGGCATGGACGTCATGGGCGAACACTGCACCAAGCTGATCGTCATTGACTTGGCCAATGAAACCGCATTTCATCCCCAGCGCGGCAAGGCCCGCCAGCGTGTTGGCGGCGGAGCCTCCGCTGATCTCCTTGGCCTGCGGCATGTCGGCATAGAGGGCCTCGGCCATGTCGGCGTCGATCAGTTGCATCCCGCCCTTGGTCAGCGCATGTTCGGCCAGGAAGGCGTCGTCGCTGCGGGCGAGCACATCGACGATGGCATTGCCGATCGCGACAACGTCGAGCGCCGGGGGCGGAACCTGTGCGGAAGCGGTCACGCAATATCCTTATCTTGAAATGGAAATAAAATTTCGTCGCCTTTATCGGTCCGCGCCCGCCCATGCAACGGCGCTGATTGACCTTGCGTCCATGCGGGAGGATAGACGGAGCCATGGTCCTGACCGCCGCCCTGCGCGCCTTTCCTTCCATTTTTCACGGCGCGGCGCTGCGTCTCCTGTTCAAGACGCTGGTGCTGACTTTGTTCCTGTTCACAGGATTGGGCGCCGCGCTCTGGGCCGCTTTTCATGCCCTGCGGCTCCATTTGGGCTGGGGCGGCGGCGGCTTTGCCGAAGCGACCGCCACGGCGCTGCTGGTGGTCGGCGCGGGGTGGCTGCTGTTCCGCGCAGTGGCGATGGCGGTGATGGGCCTGTTCGCCGACGACATCGTCGAAGCGGTGGAGCGCGACAGTTATCCGCAGGCGGCGCTCGCCGCCCGGCCGGTCGGCTGGGCGCGCAGCCTGCGCTTCGCCTTGGCCTCGCTGGCGCGCACGCTGGGCTGGAACCTGCTGGCGTTGCCCGCCTATATGCTGTTGCTGGTGACGGGGGTGGGGACCATCGGGCTGTTCCTGGTTCTGAACGCCTATCTGCTGGGCCGCGACATGGCCGACATGGTCGAGCCGCGTCATCCCGCCCTTCCGCCGATCCCGCGGAGCAGCCGGTGGCTTTTGGGGCTCGTTTCGGCGCTTGCGTTCCTGATCCCGCTGGTCAACCTGCTTGCGCCGATCTGGACCGCGGCTATGGCCGTGCATATGTTGCTCGGGCGAAAGACATCCGCATGAATTTCCGATCTTTTGTAACGGCGGCGCTGTGCCTGCCGCTGGCCGCCTGCGGCGGTGGCGTCGTGCCCAGGACCGGCTACACCCCATCGCCGGCCGGTCCTCCCGCCAGCGCCTTCATGAAGCAGGGGCCGTTGATGGGGTCGGACGCGCGCGCGCTGACCCAGATGTTCGGCCAGCCCCGGCTCGACATCCGCGAAACCACGGTGCGCAAATTGCAGTTCGCCAACGGCCGCTGCATCCTCGATGCCTATCTCTACGCGCCGGCGCGCGGCAAGGAGCCGGTTGTCACGCATGTCGATGCGCGCAGCCCGGCCGGGACGGATGTCGATCCTGCTGCCTGTGCGACGGCGTTGCAGGCGAAATGACCGATTCGTGAAGCGAACGGCGAAGTTCACACCGTTGTCGGGCCTGCCGGGCCAATAGCCACGGTAAGGCCCCTGCGAAGCCACGGTCAGGTCACGGCAAGGCGGCATATAGATCACGCCCTCGCGATGCCGACACGCCGGTGTGGCGACAGTGCCATGCCTGTCGCGCGACAACACGGCCCGAAGCGGCGGGAGGCGAACAAGCCGGTCCACGACCCCGGATAGATCAGACGAAATCCTACATTGGAAGCGGTTTGTGGCGTGACACAGGCGGAGTGGGCCACCGCCTGAGACGTCGATTAAAGACGGTCTTCTACCTTGCGGGGCAGGGAGCGAAGAAGCCCGTTTTTGATCGAATCCGTGGTCAGCGTCGGAGGCGCGCCAATGCCCCATCCTTGCCGATCAACGGCAGAAGCTGCCCCATGTCGGGGCCGTGATCCAGTCCGGTCAGCGCGCGGCGCAGGGGAAGGAAGAGCGTCTTGCCCTTGCGTCCGGTTTCATCCTTGAGCGCGCCCGTCAGCGTACGCCAGATGTCGGCGTCGAAGGGGGCATCGGCAAGGATGCGGTGGGCGGCGGCAAGGAAATCGCGGTCCTCTTCCGCTGGCGGAGGCGCATCCACGGGTCCGGTGACGATCCGCCACCAGTCCGCCACGCCTGCCACCGTCTCCAGATTGGGGCGGATCGCGGCCCATGCGGCAGCGTCCACGCCAACAGGCAGGCGGTCGGCCACCGCGTCATAGGACAGGAGATGGACGATCTTCTGGTTGAGGGTCGCCAGTTCCCCTTCGTCGAAGCGCGCGGGCGCGCGGCCGAAATGGGCGAAGTCGAAACTGTCGATCAGCGGCTGCATGGCGGCGAACGGCTCGATCGGCTGCGAACTGCCGAGGCGGGCGAGCAGGGATGCGACGCTCATGGCTTCGAGGCCGATTTCGCGGAAATGGGCGACGCCGAGCGAGCCGAGGCGCTTCGACAATTTGCCCTCGCTGCCGGTCAGCAGCGCTTCATGGGCGAAGGCCGGGAGCGGTGCGCCCAGGGCCGTGAACATCTGGATCTGGGTGGCGGTGTTGGAGACATGATCCTCGCCGCGCAGGACATGGGTGACGCCCATGGCGATATCGTCGATCACCGAAGGGAGCATGTAGAGCCAGCTACCGTCGGCACGGCGGATCACCGGGTCGGACAGCAATTTCGGGTCGAAGCGCTGGTCGCCCCGGATCAGGTCGGTCCAGACGATCGGCTGGTCATGGTCCAGCTTGAAACGCCAGTGCGGCGTGCGACCTTCGGCCTCGTACGCGGCGATCTGAGCGGCGGTCAGCGACAGGGCAGCACGGTCATAGACCGGCGGCAGGCCCCGGCCGAGCAGGATTTTCCGGCGCAGGTCCAGTTCCTGGCTGGTTTCATAGGCAGGATAGACATGGCCCGACGCCTTGAGCGCCTCGAACCGCGCTTCGTAGAGGGCGAAACGATCGGACTGTTTTTCTTCGCCGTCCCAGTGGAGGCCGAGCCATGTGAGGTCGGCCCTGATCGAGTCCGCATATTCCGGGCGCGAGCGTTCCAGGTCGGTGTCGTCGAGGCGCAGCAGGAATTGCCCGCCGCTCTTGCGCGCCCACAGCCAGTTGTGGAGCGCGGCGCGGATATTGCCGACATGGAGGTGGCCGGTCGGCGACGGGGCGAAGCGGGTGATGACGGTCATGATTGGTCCTAAACCCGTTCGGTTCGCGCCTAGCATAGTCACTTCGCTTCGCTCAGTGCAGGGCTTCGACTTCGCTCGGCCCGAACGGCCTTTTTTGTTGCCTATATCGTACGAAAGCCGTTGGTGATCGGGTAGCGACGGTCGCGGCCGAAATTGCGGATGCCTAGCTTCACGCCGGGCGGCGACTGGCGACGCTTATATTCGGCGATATAGAGCAGCCGCTCGATCCGGGCGACCGTTTCCTTCTCGAACCCGCGCTCGACCAGCTTGTCGACCGACAATTCCTCCTCGACCAGTCCGTAGAGGATCGGATCGAGAATCTCATAGGGCGGCAGGCTGTCGTCATCGCGCTGATTGTCGCGCAGTTCGGCGCTGGGCGGCTTGGTGATGACCCGTTCGGGCATCACCGGACCTTCCGGCCCGATGCCAAGACCGAGCGACGGGACATTTTCGTTGCGCCAGCGGCACAGGTCGAAAACGGTGGTCTTATAGGCGTCCTTCAGTACCGAATAGCCGCCCGCCATGTCGCCATAGATGGTGGCATAGCCGACCGACATCTCGCTCTTGTTGCCGGTGGTCAGCAGCATATGGCCATATTTGTTGGACAGGGCCATCAGCGTCACACCGCGAATGCGCGACTGGATATTCTCTTCGGTCAGGTCGCGCTGGCGACCCTCGAAGACGGGTGCCAGCATCGTGTCGAAGGCCGTGACGGCGGGTTCGATCGGGATGGTGTCATAGCGGACGCCGAGCAGGCGGGCGCATTCTACGGCGTCGTCCAGGCTGTCCTGACTGGTGAAGCGCGAAGGCATCATCACGCACCAGACCCGGTCGGGGCCGAGCGCATCGACGGCGACCGCGGCGGACAAGGCGGAATCGATGCCGCCCGAAAGCCCCAGCACCACGCCGGGGAAGCGGTTGCGGTTCACATAGTCGCGCAGGCCCAGGACCATGGCGTTGTAGATGTCGGCCGGGCGCGGATCGAGGTCATGCTGCTCGCCGGGCAGGCAGACCCACTGGCCGTCCCATTTCTCCCATTGCGTCAGCACCAGCGCCTCTTCCCAGTCGGGGAGCTGCTGGGCGAGCGTCAGGTCGCCGTTCATCACGAAGGAGGCGCCGTCGAACACCAGTTCGTCCTGCCCGCCGACGCGGTTGAGATAGACGAGCGGCAGGCCGGTTTCGCGCACGCGGGTGCCGGCGACGGCGTTCAGACGGCGATCGTCCTTATCCACCTCATAGGGACTGCCATTGGGGCTGATGAGGATTTCGGCGCCTTCGCTGCGCAGATGCGCGGTGACGAAGGGGAACCAGATATCCTCGCAGATCGGCACGCCGATCTTTACGCCCTTGAAATCGATCGGCGCGGGCAGCGGTCCGGGGGCGAACAGGCGCTTTTCATCGAAGGTGCCGTAATTGGGCAGCTCGCGCTTCTGCCGGATCGCGGTGACCGCGCCATTGTCCAGCAGGGCGACGACGTTGAAGAGAACGCCCTGCGAAGCGACCACCGTGCCGACCAGCATCGCCGGGCCGCCATCGGCGGTTTCCTGCGCCAGCCGGTCGAGCTGGTAATTGGCCTGGTCGACCAGGGCGGGCTTGAGCACCAGATCTTCGGGCGGGTAGCCGATCAACTGGAGTTCGGGATAGACAATGAGGTCGGCGCCCTGCGCGCGGGCGCGCCATGCCAGCATGGCGTCGGCATTGGCCTTCAGGTCGCCCACGGACTGGGTCATCTGCGCAAGCGCGATCACGAGTTTGTCGGTCATGGTCCGGCGCCCTAGAGCATTTTCGCCGCTTGCGAAAATGCTCTGTTTTTCGATACCGCATTTTCGAACCGGACATCCGCTGCGCGCACGTCCTGAAAATGCGCATGTCCATTTTGCCCCACGGCGCAAAAGCGCCTTTCCACATGGGACTTGCGCCGCTAAAGGGGCCGCGTTTCGCGCATCGTCATCAATTCGTCACGCCAATTAGTTTGGGGTTTTTCGCCATGAAACTCATGACCGGCAATTCGAACAAGCCGCTTGCGGCCGCCATCGCCGACTATATCGAAATCCCCCTGACCGACGCCAGCGTCCGTCGCTTCGCCGACGAAGAAGTTTTCGTGGAAATTCATGAGAATGTCCGCGGCGAAGACGTGTTCGTGATCCAGTCGACGGCCTATCCGACCAACGACAATCTGATGGAATTGCTGATCATGATCGATGCGCTCAAGCGCGCGTCGGCCAAGCGAATCACCGCCGTCGTCCCCTATTTCGGCTATGCCCGCCAGGACCGGAAGCCAGGCCCGCGCACCCCGATCAGCGCCAAGCTGGTCGCCAACCTCATCACCACCGCCGGCGCCGACCGCGTCCTGTCGGTCGACCTGCACGCCGGGCAGATCCAGGGCTTTTTCGACATTCCGACCGATAACCTGTTCGGCGCGCCGGTGATGTCGGCCGACATCCAGGCGCGCTTCGGCGACAAGAATATCATGGTCGTGTCCCCCGACGTGGGCGGCGTGGTGCGCGCTCGCGCGCTGGCCAAGCGGCTCGACAACGCCCCGCTCGCCATCGTCGACAAGCGCCGCGAGCGCGCCGGCGAATCGGAAGTGATGAACATCATCGGCGACGTGAAGGGCCGTTTCTGCATCCTGATCGACGATATCGTCGATTCGGCCGGCACCCTGTGCAACGCCGCCGCCGCGCTCAAGGCGCAGGGCGCAGAGGGCGTGATCGCCTATGTCAGCCATGGCGTGCTGTCGGGCGGCGCAGTCGCACGCGTCGATGCGTCGGAACTGCTGGAACTGGTCATCACCGATTCGATCCAGGGCACCGAGGCGGTGAACACGTCCCAGCGCATCCGCCACCTGCCCATCGCCCCGCTGCTGGGCGAAGCGATCAAGCGCATCGCGGACGAGAGTTCGGTGTCCAGCCTGTTCGACTGAAAGGAGAATGGGCTGGCGGCGCTCAGGCCGCGGGCAGCATCACCAGCGGCACCGTCAGGATCATGACCAGCGCGACGACGATGCGCTGGCCGCGCGAGATGCCGAGCGGCTTTTCGCGCCAGAGCATCGGGCAGGCGAGCAGCGCGAAGCCGATCGCCATGTTGGACAAAGTCGCCGAGCCGCCGATCGGCATATCCTGCCGCAGGGCGAGGCCCGCGAACAGGGTGATGAAGCTCAATATCCAACCCAGCAGCGCCATGCGTGCCCCCTTTGCGTCGCAGGCTAGAACGGTCGGGTTGCCGAAGCCTTAATCGGGGATCGGCGTCCAGGGATCGTAGCTGCCGAAGCTCCAGACATTGCCTTCGGGATCGAGCGCGGTGTAGCCGCGACCGGGATAGCCGTCATTGTCCTGCGGCTCCTGCACCACGACCGCGCCTTCGTTGCGGGCGTGGAGGCAATGGGCGTCGGGATCGGGCACGACGACATAGACGCAGGCCGTGATGCCGCCCAGGTCGCGGACGGTGGACCAGGTGTAGAGCGACTCGCCCTCCATGTCCTTGACGCTGCCCAGCATCACCATGCCGTCGCCCAGCACCAACTGGGCATGATGGATGATGGCGGGGTCGGCCTCGTCGGGATAGACGGCGTGGCGCGCAAAGCCGAAGGCCGCGCACAGGAAATCGATCGCGGCGGGGGCGTCGGCATAGCGCAGGCATGGGATGACGGGCGAACCGGGCATCTTCCTCTCCTTGTCTCGTCGGTGGTTCAGTCTAGCGTATCGCGGTCCAAGTCGCTAGGCGAAGGGGATGACCACCCGCGACGACCTGGCCCTCGCCAACCGCCTTGCCGACGCCGCCGGCGCCGCCATCCGTCCCTTTTTCCGCGCCCGCTACGACACCGAGATCAAGGCGGACAAATCGCCGGTGACGGAGGCCGACCGCGCCGCCGAAGCCGCGATCCGCGCGATCCTGGAACAGGAACGGCCGGGCGACGGCATCATCGGCGAGGAATATGGATCGGTGCGCGAGGATGCCGAGCGGGTGTGGATACTCGACCCGATCGACGGCACGCGCAGCTTCATCGCCGGGCGGCCGATCTTCGGCACGCTGATTGCGCTGACGCAGGCGGGGTGGCCGACCATCGGCATCATCGACCAGCCGATCGCGCGGGAACGCTGGGCCGGGATGAGCGGGCAGCCGACCACCTTCAACGGCAAGCCGGTGCGCACCCGCGCGTGCAAGGCGCTGGAGGGCGCAGGCATCGCCACCACCAGCCCGCATCTGTTCGGCGAGGGCGACGTGCCCCATTATATGGCGCTGGTCGCCGCGGTGTCGGGTGGCTCGCCGCGCCAGGGTCCGGTCTATGGCGGGGACTGCTATAATTACGGCCTGCTGGCGTCGGGATTCCTCGACATCGTCATCGAATCGGGCCTGCAAAGCTACGACTTCGCCGCTTTGGTGCCGGTGGTCGAGGGGGCTGGCGGGCTGATGTGCGACTGGAACGGCGAGCCGCTGACAGCCGAGAGCGAAGGCCATGTGCTGGCGCTGGGCGATCCGGCGCGGCTGGAGGATGTGCTGGAGGCGCTGGGCAGCGCGCCGGAGCATCATCATCACGACCATTAATCGACGGGGCATTAATCGATCGGGCATTAATCGATCGGGGCGGCGTTCCTGACGGCGAGGTCGAACAGGCCGGTGGTCGATTCGTCGAAGCAGACGAAGAGAATATGGTCGAACGCATCGGGATGCAGGCGCAACGCGTCCCGCACGGCATCGGCGGCCGTCGCGGCGGCAAGGGGCTTGGGGAAACCGTAAATGCCGGTCGAGATGGCCGGAAAGGCGATGCTACGCAGGGCATGATGCCGCGCCAGGCCGAGTGCGTGGGCATAGCAGTTGGCCAGGAGCCCGCATTCGCCCTGCCCCCCGCCCTGCCAGACCGGCCCGACCGTGTGGATGACATAGCGGGCGGGCAGGCCATGGCCGCGGGTAATCCGCGCCTCCCCGGTCGGACAGCCGCCGATGGTGCGGCATTCGGCGAGCAGGTCCGGCCCGGCGGCGCGGTGGATGGCGCCGTCGACCCCGCCGCCGCCCAGCAGGCTGTTATTGGCGGCGTTGACGATCGCGTCGGTCGCGCAGCTTGTGATGTCGCCCGTCACCACATCCCAGCGGGTCGCGCCGACGATCATTGCGTCAGTCCTTCACCGGGCCGCCGATCGACCAGATATGGCCGAACGGATCGATCACCTGGCCGTAGCGTGCGCCCCAGAACTGGTTGTCGAGCGGAAAGCGAATGGTCGCGCCGGCGTCGAGCGCGCGGGTCCACCATGTATCGGCATCATCGACTTCCAGATGCAGCGTGACCCCGGCCGGCGGCGGCACGGCCTCGCCATGGCTCATCTCGTGAAAATGGTCGTTCAGCATCAGCCCGCCATCGTTGACGATCAGGTGGGCGTGCATGATGCGGACGCCGTCGTCGGCCATGTGGCGCGATTGTTCGGTCGCGCCGAAGGCTGTGGCGTAGAAGGCGATCGCTTCGCCCGCCCGGCCGTCGGCGATGGTGAGATGCGGGGTGACCCCCGGCATGACGAAGGGTGCGTCGCTCATGGCCTTCTCCTCTTCGAGTCGTTGTCCGCGCAGGATAAACCTGCGCACCGCCGATCAGAAGCCGATCAGAAGCCGATCAGAAGCCGATCAGAAGATGCCGAGGAATTTCTTGTCCTGGCGCTTCTGCTCGCCCTTGCTGCCCCGGCCCTTCTCATCCTTGGCCGTGGTTCCGCGGCCGACATCGTCGCGCGGCTGGCCACCCTTGGTGCGCTGCGCCTGCGCGCTGGCACCCGCCAGGATCGGGCCACAGGCCGCGCCCTTGGCATCCCCGGAATCGACGAAGGCCAGCAAAGACGCGATCGGCGTGCCGACCACGCCCAGCGCCAGCGCCGCGCCGCCACGGGTCAGCAGTTCGGGGCTGACCACGGCGATGCCCGGTTTTGCGAAATAGCCGTTGATGCCGACGGGCGACTGGCCGGAAAAGAGGCTGATCTTCTTGCCGTCGGCGCGGAAGGCAAGATCGAGGCTTTCATTCCTGAACGAGAAGCCGCCGCGGCCGATCATCACATTCTTCTTCGTGTCGATCAGGATCGGATCGGCCGCCGCCACGCCGTTGCGCACGGTGAAGGCGATCAGGCCGCAGTTGATCTCCACAGGCTGCTTCAACTTGCCGGAAAACATCTTGGTGACGAACGTGCCGACATCCAGTTCGGACAGCTGGACGTTGCGCGCCCACATCGAGCCGGCGGGCAGGATGATGGCGATGCGGCCGTTCGCGGTGCCGAGCGAATCATGCAATGTATCGCCCAGCCCGGTCATCTGCACCCGCCCCTTGACCGTGCCGCTGGTGCCCGATTCCTCCACCCCCCAGCGCGCCAGCAGCTTGCCCATCGGGGTGGGCGACAGGCGGATGTCGTAGGTCGTGCGGACGGGGCGATGACGCGCGTCGATCTCTATGTCCGACGCGACATGACCGCCGGACATGTCGAAGGTCAAGGGCGACAGCGTGAGCAGGCTATGGTCGAGCTTCACCGTGACGGCTGCGTTGGACACCGGCAGGTTGGGCGCGCGGATGGTGCGCATGGTGTAGCGGACATTGGCGTCGAAATTGCGGATCGCTTCGACCCGCAGCGGGGCGTCGGGCAGGATGCGGGGCGCGCCGCCGACCGTCTCCACCGCGCCGGCCGCCCCCTGCGCCGCCAGACGATCGGGGTCATAGCCGATGAACGGGCCGACATCGATGATGTCGAGCTTCTGCGTGGCGAGGTCGGCGTCGATCAGGAGCCGCGCCCTGGGCAGCGACACGGTCATCTTCCCGGCGAGGTCGCTGTCGCCGAAATGGCCTTTCAAATGGGTGAAGCGCCATTCTTCGCCGGCCTTGGTCAGGGCCGATGTGAAGCGATAGGCACGGGTGTCGGGGATGGCGACGCCCAGGAAATCGAACAACAGGCCGAGATTGGGGCCGTGGGTGACGAGGCGCAGGTCGCTGCCCTCCAGTTCGGTCGCGCCGGGCAAGGTGCCGCTGACCTCCAGCACGGTCGCGCCCGCCACCGCCCGCGCGGCCAGGGCGTTCTTGCCACGGCTGATCGTCTGGTTCGGGGACAGCAACCCGCCGGTCAGGGTGAAGGGCCGGTCGCGCATCATACCCTGGCCGGAAAAGCGGATGTCCTGCGCAAATCGCGTGTCCTGCGCCCGCACCGTCTCGAACCCGATGTCGGTTGCCAGTTGCAGCACGGGGTCGCGATAGCGCAGCGTCGTGCCAGCCAGCAGCGCGCGCCGGATCAACGGCAGGTTGAGCGGCTCGCCCTTCCGGTCGGGGTCGCCGAAGGTCCATGTGTTGCTCTTGTGATCGCGCGACCATTCCAGATCGACGGCGGCGCCCCGCAGTTCCAGCCAGGGCACACGATATTTGGCGCCGAAGATCAGACTGAGCGGGGCGATGCGGCTGTCGATCAGCTCGGCCCGGAACAGGTCGGGGCGGCTGGCCCAGGGCAGGTTGGCGACGTGCAACCCTTCGGCGCGGAACTTGATGGCAAGGGGCGCGAAATAGAGCTGGAAGTCGCCGCCCACGCGCACCTGCCGTTCCAGCCGGCTGGTCAGGATGCGTTCGAACGGTCCCTTGAGGAAACGGCCCTTGGTGATGAAGAGGATCAGCCACAAGGCGAAGAGGATACCGACGATCCCCAGAATGATTCGCACCGGCAGCGGCAAACGCCGCCAGCGGTCGCGGGCGCGGCGGACATGGGCATGGAGTCCGTCCGATGGCGCAACATTAGGGGGGTAATCGATGTCGGCCATGGCAGGGGTAACGCCGCGCACATGCTTTAGGTCCGAATCGTCTTGCTTTCCGGCCGATGCCCGCCTATGCGCGCCGTTCGCGATATTCAGTGAGACCGCCCGGCTAACTAGGGCTGCCGGGGCTGTCTGTAATCGTCGCGCCAGACAAGGAGACGAAAATGCCCAAGATGAAGACCAAGAGCGGTGTGAAGAAGCGCTTCAAGTTCACCGCGACCGGCAAGGTCAAGCACGGCGTCGCTGGCAAGCGTCACCGCCTGATCAGCCACAACGCCAAATATATTCGCCAGAACCGTGGCACTTCCGTGCTGTCCGATGCCGACGTGGCGCACGTCCGCCTCTGGGCACCCTACGGCCTGAAGTAAGGAGTAGAGGACAATGGCACGCGTAAAACGTGGTGTAACCACCAAGGCGAAGCATAAGCGGATTTTGGATCAGGCGAAGGGCTATTATGGCCGTCGCAAGAATACGATCCGTATCGCTCGCCAGGCCGTCGAAAAGGCCGGCCAGTACGCCTATCGCGACCGCAAGGTTAAGAAGCGTTCGTTCCGTGGTCTGTGGATCCAGCGCATCAACGCGGGTGTCCGCGCCGAAGGCCTGACCTATTCGCAGTTCATGCACGGTCTGAAGCTGGCCGGTGTCGAACTGGACCGCAAGGTCCTGGCCGACATTGCGATGCACGAAGGCGAGGCGTTTAGCGCCATCATCGCCCAGGCGAAGGCTGCGCTGCCCGCAGCCTGAGCGGACTGATCGCAAGATCGTCAAAAGGGCGCCGGGGCAGATGCTTCCGGCGCCCTTTTTGTTTTCCGGCCTCCGTTCGTTTGTACGAGGGTGGGGCTTCGACAGGCTCAGCCCGAACGGATTGAGGGGTGGCCGGACATCTGAGGGGATTAATCCCATGTCGCTGCATCTGTGGTGGTTGTACGTCACGGCAGTCTTCCTGATCTCGGCCACGCCGGGACCGAACATGCTGCATGTCATGACGCAGAGCATTGCCCATGGCCCGCGCAAGGCGACCGCGACGATGGCGGGCCTGATGAGCGCGGTGCTGCTGTGCCTGACGGCCTCGGCGCTGGGGCTTGGCGCGCTGCTCAAGGCGTCGCCGGGGCTGTTTGCCATATTGCGCTATGCGGGCGTGGCCTATCTGCTGTGGCTGGGGGTCAAGGCGTGGCGCGCGCCGGTGGACGATATTGGCGCGATGGGCGCGACCCGGGCGCGGTCGCTGCGTGCCTTATATGGCACGGGCATGCTGACGGGACTGTCCAATCCCAAGCTGATCATCTTCGCAGCGGCGCTTTTCCCCCAGTTCATCGACCTGCACCGGCCCTTCTGGTTGCAACTGGCAATCCTGATCGCCAGTTTCGTTGTGATCGAAAGCTTCTGGTATGCCGTTTATGCGCTGGGCGGCCTCAGCCTGGCCCGTTGGTTGCAGCCCGCCAATCGGCAGAAACTGTTCAACCGTGGCACCGGACTGTTGTTCATCGGTTTTGGCGGCGCGTTGCTGGGGGCAAGGGCCTAACCCTTTCCTGGCCCGCCCCTTTCCTTGATCGCCATGCCCCGCTAAGGCGCGGACATGCATCCGCCACCACTGGCTCTGGAAGATTTATGACTGAAATTGCCAATCTGAAAGCCGGCCTGATCGCCGACATCGTCGCGGCCGACACGCTCGACGCGCTAGAGGCGCTGCGGGTCGGCGCGCTGGGCAAGAGCGGGGTCGTGACCGGGCTATTGAAGACGCTGGGGCCGATGTCGCCGGAAGAGCGGATGGACAAAGGGCCGCCGATCCAGGATTTGCGCGAGAGCGTGACGGTGGCGCTGGCCGACAGGAAGGCGGCGCTGGAGCAGGTCGCGCTCGATGCCAAGCTGGCGTCGGAGAAGGTAGATATGACCCTGCCCGCCGATCTTGGCGCACAGGGATCGGTCCATGCCGTGTCTCAGGTAATGGACGAACTCGCGGAAATCTTCGCGGACCTGGGCTTTTCCGTCGCCACCGGGCCGGAGATCGAGGACGACTGGCATAATTTCACCGCGCTCAACATTCCCGAGACGCACCCGGCGCGCGCGATGCACGACACTTTCTACTTCCCGGACGAGGAAGGCGCGAAGAAGATGTTGCTGCGCACCCATACTTCGCCGGTGCAGATCCGCACGATGATGAACGGCACGCCGCCACCGATCCGCATCATCGCGCCCGGCCGCGTCTATCGCAGCGACAGCGACGCCACGCACACGCCGATGTTCCACCAGATCGAAGGTCTGGTGATCGACAAGGGCATTACGCTCGGCCACCTGAAATGGACGCTGGAAACCTTCCTCAAGGCGTTCTTCGAGCGCGAGGACATCGTGCTGCGGCTGCGTCCCAGCTATTTTCCCTTCACCGAACCGTCGGTCGAGGTCGATGTCGGCTATACGCTGACCAATGGCCAGCGCGTCATCGGCGGCGATGGCGATGCGGCGGGCGGCGGCTGGCTGGAAGTGCTGGGCAGCGGCATGGTCAACCGCCGCGTGATCGAGGCGTGCGGACTGGACCCGGACGAATGGCAGGGCTTCGCCTTCGGCACCGGGGTCGATCGCCTCGCCATGCTCAAATATGGGATGAACGACTTGCGGGCCTTCTTCGACGGCGATCTGCGCTGGCTGAAACATTATGGCTTCTCGGCACTCGACGTGCCCACGCTGAGCGGAGGAGTGGGCGCATGAAATTCACCCTGAGCTGGCTCAAGACGCATCTCAACACCGATGCCGACCTGGCGACGATCCTCAAGACGCTGAACGCCATCGGGCTGGAGGTCGAGGGCGTCGAGAATCCGGCCGAAAAGCTCGGCGGGTTCAAGATCGCCAGGGTGCTGACGGCGGAGCGCCATCCGCAGGCCGACAAATTGCAGGTGCTGAGCGTCGATCATGGCGACGGATCGCCGCTGCAGGTCGTGTGCGGCGCGCCCAATGCGCGCGCTGGCCTGATCGGCGTGTTCGGGGTCGAGGGCGCGGTGGTGCCGGTCAACGGCATGGTGCTCAAGAAGACCGCGATCCGCGGCGTCGAATCCAACGGCATGATGTGTTCCACGCGCGAGCTGGAGCTGGGCGACGATCATGACGGCATCATCGAACTGGATGCAGCGGCGCCGGTCGGGCAGGTCTATGCCGACTGGGCGGGGCTGAACGATCCGGTGATCGACGTCAGCATCACGCCCAACCGGCAGGATTGCATGGGCGTGCGCGGCATCGCCCGCGATCTGGCGGCGGCGGGCCTCGGCACGCTCAATGCCATCATCGTGCCGGAGATCGAAGGCGTGGGCCCGGGACCGGATGTGCGTACGGACGATGTGGACGGCTGCCCGGCCTTCTTCGCGCGCACCGTGCGCGGCGTCACCAATGGCGCTTCGCCCGAATGGATGAGCAAGCGGCTCAAGGCCATCGGCCAGAAGCCCATCAGCGCGCTGGTCGACATCACCAATTACATCATGTTTGATCTCGGCCGGCCGCTGCATGTCTATGACATGGCGACGCTCAAAGGCGGCCTTGTGGCGCGCAAGGGCAAGGCCGGCGAGGAAGTGCTGGCGCTGAACGGCAAGAGCTACGCCGTCGACGAGACGATGACCGTCATCGCCGACATGCAAGCCGTGCATGATATCGGCGGGATCATGGGCGGCGAACATTCGGGTGCGACGAGCGCCACGACCGACGTGCTGATCGAATGCGCCTATTTCACGCCGGAGCGGATCGCGGTGACGGGGCAGAAGCTGACCCTGACCTCCGACGCGCGCGGCCGCTTCGAACGGGGGGTCGACCCGGCGTTCCTGGACGACGGCCTGTCGATCGCGACCAGCCTGGTCGTCAGCCTGTGCGGCGGCACGCCCAGCGAGGCGACCCGCGCCGGCACCCCGCCCGCGACGCCGCGGACCGTGGCCTATGCGCCCGACCAGTGCCTGGCCCTGGCCGGCGTGCAGGTGCCCGCCGATGAACAGAAGCATATCCTTGAAAGCCTGGGCTTCGGCGTCAGCGGCGAAGCGAGCCGCGTCGAATATGAAGATGGGATGCCGGTGACGGTGCCGGGTCGCTGGACGATCATGGTCCCGACCTGGCGCCGCGACGTCGATGGCTGGCCCGATATCGTGGAGGAAGTGGTGCGCATCGTCGGTCTCGACCATGTGCCCTCCACCCCGCTGCCGCGCGTGCCGGGCGTCGCTCGCCCGACCGCCACGCCCGAGCAGATGGTCGAGCGCCGGGTGCGCCGCACTGCCGCCGCGCGCGGGCTGGCCGAGGCGATCAACTGGTCCTTCATTTCGCAGAAGGAAGCCACCGCCGTGGGCGGGGGCGACTGGACGCTGGCGAACCCGATCTCCGAAGAGCTGAAGGTCATGCGGCCATCGCTGCTGCCCGGCCTGCTGTCGGCGACGAAGCGCAATGTCGATCGCAGCGCGACCTCCGTTCGCCTGTTCGAACTGGGCCGCCGCTATTTCAAGCAAGGCGAGCGGGCGACCGTCGGATTCGTGCTGGCGGGCGAGAAGCTGGCGCGGGGCTGGCAGAGCGGCAAGGCGCAGGGCTTCGACGCGTTCGACGCCAAGGCGGAAGTGATTGCGTTGCTGGCCGCCGCCGGCGCGCCGGTCGGCAATCTCCAGAATTTCGGGGAGGCTTCGGCCGCCTATCATCCCGGCCAGTCTGGCACGCTGCGGCTGGGGCCGAAGGCGGTGCTGGCCGAATATGGTGTGCTGCACCCGTCGCTGGCCAAGCAGTTCGGCCTGACCGGCACCGTGGTCGCCGGCGAAATCTTCCTCGATGCGATTCCGGGCAAGCGCAAGAGCGGCTTCATGCGCGCGCCTTATGCGCCCCCCGCATTGCAGGCCGTGAAGCGCGACTTCGCCTTCCTCGTACCGGACATGGTCGAGGCCGATGCGCTGGTGCGGGGGGTCAAGGGTGCGGACAAGAAGAGCATCGTCGATGTGCGTCTGTTCGACGTCTTCGTCGGGCCGGGGGTGGAGGATGGCTTCAAGTCGCTGGCCATAGAAGTGACGTTGCAGCCGGGCGAGAAGAGCTTTTCCCAGGAAGAGCTGGAGGCGATCAGCGCCGCAGTGGTCAAGGCCGCACAGAAGCTGGGCGGAAGCCTGCGCGGCTGAACACTCTCTTCGAAGTCATGAAAAGGGGCGCGGTGAACGATCACCGCGCCCTTTTGCATTGACAGGAACAGGGCTTCGACAGGCGCAGCCCGAACGGTTGAGAGGGTAATTACCCTCTCAACCGCCCTACAGATCCACGCCCGCGGCGATCGCTTCCAGCTTGCGGATGCGTTCCTTGAGGTCGGCGACCTCGATCCGGGCGGAAGCGCTCGGCGGTGCAGCCTCTTCGAAGCGGCGGCCCAGTTCGGCGCGCTTCAGCTCCAGCCAGCCGCTCCAGCCGCGCAAGGCCGCCGCCGCGATGATGGCGAGACCGATCAGGCCAGCCGCCGCCAGGGTGATATAGAGATAGGGGTCTTGCATATAAGCCTCCCTGTCCGGTCAGACCGCGCTCAGTCGCGATCCCGGAGCTTTTCGAATTCCCGCTCCAGCGCGGTGGAGCCGTCCGTCGCCAGCCGTTCCAGAACGGCGACGCGATCCTTGAGCGCCTTCATTTCCGCGCGCAGCCTTTCCGTATCCGGATCGGGACCGCGCTGGATGAACTCTTCGCCCTTGTGCCGGCGAACGACGCCATATTTGGCCTGCAAAACCCGCGAGATTGCGATGATCGCCACGATAAGGACGACCATGGAAAAAGGATTGTCGATCATCTGTTTTGTCCCTTGATTATATCGTGCGCTCAGTTGGCCGGGCCGCGCAGCTGTTCGATCTCACGGGTCAGCTGGTGACTTTCGTCGGTGACGATGCGTTCGACCACGGCGAGCCGATCCTTCATCGACCCGATCTCGGCGCGCAGCTGGGCGTTTTCCTGGCTCAGCAGCTTGATGCGCTCGACCATTTCCTCGTTCTTCTGCGGATAGACGGCCTTGCCCCAGCTATTTTCCAGCGGATAGCCGTGGCGGATGCGCAACCAGGTGGTGAACACCCAGCCGCCGACCGCCAGCGATCCGACGATAACGGCCACCGGGGCGAAGGCTTCGAATGGAAACATGATGATACTCCCCTTGGTCGGCCGGTATCAGCGCAGCGCGTCGATTTCGCGCGCGGTGCGGGCGGCGGGATCGGTGGCGATCCTCTCCAGCACGGCGATGCGGTCTTCGAGGCGGCTGATGCGGCCCACCAGCTTTTCGTTTTCGTTGGAAAGAAGGTCGATTTTTCGACCGGCGTCGGGATCGCTTCGATGAACGGTATTTCCGTTGTCGTCGGTCAGCGGATAGCCGTAGCGCGCCCGCATCCAGGTGGTGATGACCCAGGCGCCCATGGACAGGGCGACGATGGCGACGATGAAGCTTGGTCCTGCGAAGCTCATGATCCTTGGCTCCCTCTAATCCCCTCTGCCATGCGCCTCAGCGCAGGCTGTCGATTTCGTCGGCGAGGCGGGTGTTGCGGCTGGTATAGTGGATTTCGATGTCGGCCAGGCGGCGATCGATGTCGCGGAACTTGGAGCGGACGTCGCGGGTCGAACGGGTCGGGTTGGTGCGCACGCCCTGCCAGAATTTCTCGTCGTCGCGATCGGCATAGAGGCCCAGCGGCTTGTTTTCGGCAAAGTAGGCGACGGCGACATAGGCGATGAGGGTCCAGGGAAAGGCGCCCATCAGGGTGACGAGCACCGCGCCGACCCGGACCCAGGTCACGTCGATTCCGCTATAGTCGGCGATGCCGGAGCACACGCCCATCCATTTGCCATTCTTCTTGTCGAGGTAGAATTTCGTGCGGCGGGCGGTCATGTCAGTTCCTCCGGTCGAGTTCATAGCCGTCGTCGGCCGACGGGCGAGAGGGGCGGAAATCGGGGTTGTCGGCGGCGACGATCCGTTCGACCGTCTGGAGCCGTTCTTCGAGCCGGCGGGCGAGAAGGTGGAGGTCGTCCAGCAGCTTCTCGTCCTCGTCGGTGATCTTGGGCGCCTGCTTCCACTTGGTGACATAGTGGAAGATCAGCCAGGGCATGCCGATGAACAGCATGCCGCAGACCATGATCGGCAGGAACACGTCTTCCATCGGATCAGGCTCCCCCGGTCTTGTCGGCGTTCATGGACGCCTTGAGCGCGGCGAGATCGGCATCGACCTTGTCGGCCGACTTCAGTTCCGCAATCTCCTCCTCCAGCGTCTTGGGGACGCCGCCCAGCGTGGCGGCGTCGGCGCGGCCTTCGGCCATGTCCACGCGGCGTTCGAGCATGTCGAAGCGGGCGAAGGCGTCGTTGACCTTCTCGCCGGCATAGGCTTCGCGGACGCGCAGGCGGTTTTCCGCGCTCTGCATCCGGGTGACCAGGCTGTTCTGGCGGGCGCGGGCTTCGCGCAGCTTGCCCTGCAGCTTGGCGATATCCTCTTCCGACGCCTTGAGCGCGTCGTCCAGCGTCTCGATCTCGTGGGCGAGATGATCGGCCATGTCGGTCGCCTTCTGGCGCTCGACCAGCGCGGCCTTGGCCAGATCCTCGCGGTCCTTCGACAAGGCAAGCTGCGCCTTTTCGGTCCAGCTATCCTGCAAGGCGGTCAGCTTGGCGATGTGGCGGCGCATTTCCTTCTGGTCGGCGATGGTGCGAGCAGCCGACGCGCGGACCTCGACCAGCGTTTCCTCCATTTCGAGGATGATCATGCGGATCATCTTCGCGGGATCTTCGGCCTTGTCGAGCAGGTCGGTCACATTGGCGGCGATGATGTCGCGGGTGCGGGAGAAAATACCCATTTGAACGTCACTCCTGGTCTTATCGTCTTGTTGGGGGCCGGGGCGGGCGAGAGGGGGCACTCCCGCCCCGGCCAGGGCTTGCGCCTTATGCGAGGTAGCGCAAGGCCGCGGGGGTATCGTGCGTCGCAAGGATCGGGGCTTCGCTGGCGCGGGCCGGACCGACCGCCGAAAGGATCATGGTCGATCCGAACAGCAGGGCGGCGATGGCGGCCGACATCAGCTGGCTGATTTCGCGAACGCTGTTGGTCTGGTTGGTCATCGTCATACTCCCTGAAACTTGGCCTTCATAGGTTCCGCGATTATTTGCGGATTGCCCTGAGCTTTGCAGAGGCCGTGCCAGTTTCGAAAAATGGCCGATTTTCTGGGCTTTTTGAGCCGTTGCGGGCCGCCGGGCCAATATGCCACTTGCCAAGGAGTGGGAAATTTCACCATAATTTGGCGCATGGAGAAAAATACGCAATTTGTCGGCCAGAGCTTCGCCTTTCTCGACGCGGTCGAGCAGGCGGGGCGCGCGGCCGAACTCAACCGGCCGGTGCTGGTGATCGGCGAACGCGGCACCGGCAAGGAGCTGATCGCCGAGCGGCTGCACCATCTGTCGCCGCGCTGGGGCGAGCCGCTGATCACGATGAACTGCGCCGCGCTGCCCGAAACGCTGATCGAGACGGAACTGTTCGGCCATGAACAGGGCGCGTTCACCGGCGCGACCAAGGCGCGGCCCGGCCGGTTCGAGGAGGCCGATGGCGGCACCCTGTTCCTGGACGAACTGGGCACGCTGTCGATGGCGGCGCAGGAGCGGCTGCTGCGCGTCGTGGAATATGGCGAGGTGACGCGGATCGGCGCGTCGCGGCCGCAGCGGGTGGACGTACGGATCGTAGCGGCGACCAATGAGGATCTGCCTGCCGCCGCCGATGCCGGGCGCTTTCGTCCCGACCTGCTCGACCGGTTGAGCTTCGAGGTCATCACCCTGCCCCCTTTGCGCGCGCGCGAGGGCGATATCACCGTGCTGGCCGATCATTTCGGGCGGCGCATGGCGGCCGAGCGCGACTGGCCGCAATGGCCCGGCTTCACGGCGGCCTGCGCAGCGGAGCTGGAAGGCTATGGCTGGCCGGGCAATGTGCGCGAGCTGCGCAATGTGGTCGAACGCGCGGTCTATCGCTGGAACGAGCCGGGGCGGCCGATCAGCCAGATCACCTTCGACCCCTTCGCCTCGCCGTGGAAGCCCAAGTCAATGATGAAACGGGCCGAGGCGGCACCGTGTGACGCCCCTGCCGCACCGTCAGCACCCACCATGACCTATGAAGAGATTAGCGACCTGCGCGCCGCCGTGGACGGGCACGAGGCGGCGATCATCCGCGCCGCGCTGGAGCGATTTCGGTACAACCAGCGCGCGACCGCCAAGGGGCTGGGCCTGACCTACGACCAGTTGCGCCACTGCATGAAGAAACATGGGTTGAGCGCGGGCTGAACAGCCCGCGCTCGATGGGCAATCAGCGCGTCGGCACCGGCTCCGCGCCGCTATAATCGTAAAAGCCCTTGCCGGTCTTGCGGCCATACCAGCCCGCTTCGACATATTTGACCAGCAACGGCGCGGGGCGATATTTGGGATCGCCGGTGGTGCTGAGGAAGACGTTGAGGATTTCCAGCGCGGTATCCAGGCCGACGAAGTCCAGCAAGGTCAGCGGCCCCATCGGATGATTGAGGCCGAGCTTGCAGCCCTGGTCGATATCGGTGACGCTGCCCACGCCCTCGCCCAGCACGAACACCGCCTCGTTCAGCATCGGCAGCAGGATGCGGTTCACCACGAAGCCGGGCGCGTCGAAGGCGTGAACCGTAGTCTTGCCGATCTTCGCGGCAAAGCCTTCCACCGCAGCGACGGTTTCGGGGGTGGTGGCGAGGCCGCGAATGACCTCCACCAACACCATCACCGGCACGGGATTGAAGAAATGGACGCCCACGAAACGCCCCGCGTCTGGCGCGGCCTGCGCCAGACGGGTGATGGGAATCGAGGATGTGTTGGTCGCGAGGATTGCGTCGGCCGCCAATATCTTGCCGACATTGGCGAAGATGGCACGCTTCACTTCCTCGCGCTCGGTCGCTGCCTCGATCACCAGTTGGGCGTCGGCCAGCGGGGCGATGTCGCCCACCGGCGTGATCCGGGCGAGCGCGGCGTCGGCGTCGGCCTGCGTGATCTTTTCCTTCTCCACCGCCTTGGCCAGCAGCTTGGCGATGCCCGCCAACCCTTTTTCCGCGCGGGGCAGGTCGATATCCGACAGAATGACGGCATAGCCAGCCTGCGCTGCGACCTGGGCGATCCCCGCCCCCATCTGTCCCGCGCCGATCACGCCTACCGTGCGAATATCCGTCATGCCTTGCTCTCCCTCATGAATCGTCGTTTCTCCCTTAGCGGGGCGCGGGGCCGACGACCAGTATCGGACAGCTATGCAATCGGGCAGGCGATGGATCGTGCGCGACTGGCGGACGGATTGCGGGTTCATCCGCCATTTCCGGCTTTGCGTGGGCGCTGCGCCATGGTTAAAAGCGCGCGATGTCCGTTTCAGACCTGATGCCCGCGCCGGCGACCGGACGCTTCCTTGCCGCCGTGCATCATTTCCCGCTGCGCGTCTATTTCGAGGATACCGACCTGTCGGGGCTGGTCTATCACGCCAATTATCTGCGCTATATGGAGCGCGCCCGGTCCGACATGCTGCGTATCGCCGGCATCGACCAGCGCGCCAACCATGAAGACGGTGCGGGCGTCTATGCCGTCACCGACCTTGCCATTCGCTATCGCCGCCCGGCGCGGCTGGACGACGACCTGATGGTGGCGAGCCGCGTCACCGATGTGCGCGCGGCGAGCTGCGCCATTCATCAGAGAGTCATGCGGGGTCAAGAAGAGTTGACGGACGCCGCCATCACCGTCGCATGGCTGACGCCCCAGGGCCGGCCGCAGCGCCAACCCAAAGCCTGGACCGAAATTTTCACCCGCCTTTGCCAAGGGGAAGACATTCACCCATGACCCTCAACCTGCCTGCCGGTGCCATGACCGACGCCGCGACCATATCCCCGCTCGCCCTGTTCCTCCAGGCCGACATCGTCGTGAAGGGCGTGATGCTGGGCTTGCTGCTGGCCAGCATCTGGACCTGGGCGATCATCATCAGCTTCAGCGTCAGCCTGCGCAAGGCGAGCAAGGAAAGCCGCAAGTTCGAGGCCGATTTCTGGAAGGCGGAGGATATCGACCGCTTCTATGAGGCCCGCGGCAAGGCGGAATTCCCCGCGGCCAAGGTCATGGCGGCCGGCGTCACCGAATGGCGGCGATCGACCGCACAGAAGGTGATCGACCGCGACGGCACGCGCGACCGGCTGGGGACGTCGATGTCGAGCGTCATCGCGTCCGAGGTCGATCGCCTGTCCGACCGACTCAACATATTGGCGACGGTCGCGTCGGCTGCGCCTTTCATCGGCCTGTTCGGCACGGTATGGGGCATCATGCGCGCCTTCACCTCGATCGCGGCAGAGCAGAACAGCTCGCTCGCGGTCGTCGCGCCGGGCATCGCCGAGGCGCTGTTCGCCACCGCCATCGGCCTGTTCGCGGCGATCCCGGCGCTGATCGCCTACAACCGGTTCAGCCATGGCATCAACCGGCTGGAAGCGGGCCTGACCCGCTTTGCCGACAGCTTCTATTCCACGCTGAGCCGTGAGTTGGAGTCGCAGCGATGATCTTGGGCATCGCTGCAAAGAAGGATGCGCGCTGATGGCGATGTCCGGTCCTCCTTCCGCCCGTCGCGGGCGCGGGCGCGCGCCGATGGCCGACATCAATGTGACGCCGCTGGTCGACGTCATGCTGGTGCTGCTCATCATCTTCATGGTGACCGCGCCGCTGCTGGTGACCGGGGTGCCGGTGAACCTGCCCGAAACCCGCGCCAAGGGACTGGACGCGGACGCCAAGCCGACCATCCTGTCCATCGACCGCGACGGCGGGCTGTTCATCGACGAGGCGCAGATCAGCGATGCCGACCTGCCTAACCGGCTGGCGGAAATCGCCGCCGCCCATGCGGGCCAGCCTGAGCCGCCGCAAATCTTTCTGCGCGCCGACACCGCGCTCGACTATGGCCGGGTGATGCGGGTGATGGGCGAGCTTAATCGCGCGGGCCTGAACAAGGTTTCGCTGGTCAGCACCGGATCGGATACCGGGTCGGCCAGCGACGGTTCAGAATAGGGACCATAGGTCAGCCATATGGAGCGCGCGGAAAAGATCGGCCTTGGCGTCGCGACGGCGGGACATGTCCTGCTGTTCGGATTGCTGTCGGCCGGATTCCTGGCTACCCCCAATCCGTTGAAGCTGAAGTCGCCGCCGATGGACGTAAGCCTGGTGGACGAAGTCGCGCTGCAATCGACCGCGCCCCAGATTTCGACCCAGCCGCCGCCGCCCAGCGTCGCGCCGGAAGAAGGCCCGACGGAAGACGCCAAGCCCGCGCCGGACCCTGAACCCGCACCGGAGCCGACGCCCGCGCCGCCGCCGCCCAAGGCAGAGCCGAAGCCGGTTCCCAAGCCGACGCCGCCAAAGCCGGTCGTGAAGGAGGCCCCGGCCAAGCCCAAGCCAGTGCCGCCGAAGAAGGATGTGGCTAAGGCGGCGCCCAAGCCCAAGACAGCGCCGGAGAGACCCGCGCCCAAGGCCAAGCCTGCGCCTGAAAAGCCAAAAGCCGCGGCGGTGCCGTCGAAGAGCGACGCCAAGGCGAAGAGTGAGGCCAAAGCCAAGGCGGATGCGAAAGCCAAGGCCGACGCCAAGGCGAAAAGCGACGCTAAAGCCAAGAGCGATGCCAAGGCCAAGGCCGATGCGGCTGCGCGGGCATCCGGCGCAGGCAAGGCCGACAAGCCCAAGGGGTCGTTGCTGGGCAAGGATTTCCTGAAAGGGATCGACACCAAGGATGACGCGCCGCGCACCCCTGCGCCGCCGCCTGCCGCCGCCATGGGGCCGCAGCAGAAGGCCGCGCTGGACGCCGAAATCCGCCGCCAGTTGAAGCCGCACTGGCGGCCGCCTTCGGGCGCGGACGCGGATCAGCTCGTGACATTGCTGGAAGTGCGGCTGGACAAGAGCGGCGCGCTGATCGGCGCGCCCGAAGTGATCGACCAGACCGGCGTCACCGCCAGCAACCGGCCACAGGCTAAGCTGCATGCGGAGCGCGCGATCCAGGCGGTGAAACTCGCCGCACCCTTCCGGAATTTACCGCCTGAATATTATGACCAATGGAAATGGCTCCGGCCACTCCGCTTTGACGCGAGGCTGAACCGATGAAGACCAACTTCCTTCGCCGCATCTCTCTGGCGACCGTCGCGCTTGCCGCCATCCTGTCCGCGCCCGCCATGGCGCAATTGTCGGTCGATGTGACCGGCGAAGTGGACAGCAACGTCAAGGTCGCCGTCCCCGCCATGCCCGCGCAGCAGGATGTGGCGACGCCGGCCGGCACCGCCAGCGAACTGGGCCGCAAGGTGGCCGAGGTGATCGCGTCCGACCTCAAAGGCTCCGGCCTGTTCGATCCGTCGGGGCCTGGCGGGATGCCAGCGGTCGCCTTCCCCGAAGTCACCAACCCGGTCTATGACAAATGGGGCGCCTATCAGGCGCTGGTGCAGGGGTTCGTGCGCACCACCGGGGGCGAGGCCGACATTACGGTCGGCTGCTATCTCTATGACGTGGCGCTCAAGCAGGAACTGACGCGGCAGGGCTATGTCGTCGCGCCGCGCGACTGGCGCCGGGCTGCGCATAAATGCGCCGACGCCATCTATGCCCGCCTGTCGGGCGAAAGCCCCTTCTTCGACAGCCGCATCGCCTATATCGCCGAGAGCGGTCCCAAGGGTGCGCGCGTCAAGCGCCTCGCCATCATGGATTCGGACGGGGCGAACCACCGCTTCATCACCAACGGCCAGTCGATGGCGCTGACCCCGCGCTTCTCGCCCGATTATAAGTCGATCCTCTATGTCAGCTATCTGGGCAGCCGCGTGCGCCTCTATATCTATGACATAGGCGCGGGGCAGCAGAAGCTGGTGACCGAAAGCAGTAACGCGACCTTCGCGCCGCGCTGGTCGCCCGACGGCCGTTCCATCCTCTTTTCCATGGCGGTGGCGGGTAATACCGATATTTATCGCGTGTCGGCCAATGGCGGGACGCCGGTGCGGCTGACCACGTCGCCGGGCATCGACGTCGGCGGCAGCTATTCGCCCGACGGCAGCCAGATCGTGTTCGAAAGCGACCGGTCGGGCGGCCAGCAAATCTATGTGATGAACGCCGACGGGTCCAACCAGCGCCGTATCAGCCATGGCGGCGGCCGCTATGCGACCCCCGAATGGTCGCCGCGCGGCGACCTCATCGCCTTCACCAAGCTGTCGGGCGATTTCAAGGTCGCGGTGATGACGCCTAGCGGCGACAATGAGCGTATCCTGACCAATGGCTGGCAGGACGAGCAGCCAACCTGGTCGCCCAATGGCCGCGTGCTGCAATTCTTCCGCACGACGCCGGGCAAGCAGGGCAGCAGCCAGGTGTGGCAGGTCGACCTGACCGGGGTGAACGAACGGCGGATTCCGACACCGCTGAGCGGGTCCGACCCGGCCTGGGGGCCGTTGCTGCCGTAATCTTGCGTTCAGGCGCCTTTGCCCATTGGGGAACCTAGTCGTCTTGACAGCGTAACGAACATCACGGACCCTGATGACTGTCTTAACGGATTGATTTTGACATTTGCATCCCCTGACGGTTGGGATGGGTCTGCAAATGTCAGAATCGGACCACCAGCGGGCGGCATAGAGAATATCGAAGGAGACCCCCATGAAACTGTCCCGGACTCTGTTGATGGCGACCGCCATCATCGCGCTGGCCGCCTGTTCGAAAAAGCCGCCGGCCGAACTGCCCCCTGCCCCTGGCGGCACCGGTGGCACGACCGCCCCTAGCGGGCCGGTCGGTTCCGGCGGCCCGGTCAAGGGCAGCCAGGAGGATTTCGTCGCGTCGGTATCGTCGGACCGCATCTTCTTCGGCCTCGACCAATATGATGTCGATGCCGAGGACCAGGCGACGTTGCAGAGCCAGGCCGCATGGTTGCAGCAGAATCCGTCGGTGCGCGTGACGATCGAGGGTCATGCCGACGAACGCGGCACCCGCGACTATAATATCGCGCTGGGCGAACGCCGCGCCAATGCGGCCAAAAACTATCTCGCCTCGCTGGGCATCGCGCCCGGCCGCATCACCACCGTCAGCTATGGCAAGGAACGGCCGGCAGCGCTGGGCTCGGACGAAGCAAGCTGGGCGCAGAATCGCCGCGCGGTGACCGTCACCATCCAATATTGATCCGCTGGCCTTCGCATGGCTGAAAAGCCCGCCGGTGGAGATGACCGGCGGGCTTTTGCATGGCGACCACAAAGCGGCTGACAAACTGCCCAATTTGGCCGATATGCTTCCGCTATATGGAACGCGCCCATTATGTGGGACGGTAAGTGGACGAAGGCATCATGCAGGACGGCGACGAGAAGCAGGAAGCAGTGAAGGGCACGCAGACGTTGATGCGCGCGCTCGACATCATGGACGAGGTGATCGACGGTCCGATCCGCGCCGCCGACCTGGCCCGCAAGCTGGGCATGAGCAAGACCACCGCGCATCGGCTGGTGCAGGCGCTCAAATCGCGCAATTATCTCGCGGTGACGCGCGACGGGTTCGCGCTCGGTCCCAAGCTGCTGCAACTGGGCGTGCTGGCGACCGAGCAGATCGATTATGTCCGCCTTGCCCGCCCCTTCATGGAACTCCTGTCCGAACGCACCGGATTTTGCGTCTTCGTCGGCAAGCGCGAGGGCGACTGGTCGCGCCATCTGGACCGGGTGACCGGCACCCAGCGGCTGCGCGTCGCCACCGCGCCGGGCGATCGCCGCCCGATCGCGGAGACGGGCCTCGGCAAGGCGCTGTTGCTGGACGAGACGGAAGAGACATGGGAGCGCCTCTATGTCGAGGCCAGGGACGGCAAGGCGACGCCGGCGCAGATCCAGGCCTATGTCGCCGAGATGCGCGCGCACAAGGCGCGCGGCGAAGTGTTGCATGACAGCGAACTGGGCGATGGCGTGCGGTCGATCGCGGTGCCGATCCGTGACGCCAGGGGGCAGATCTGCATCGCCATCTCGATCGCCAGCGCCGCCCATTATCTGACCGACGCCCTGCGGCCGGGGCTGGCCGAGGAGGTGATGCGGTCGGCCGAGCAGATCGGCGCCGCAGTGGGTTATAGCGGACCGCGCCGATAGGATTGGCGCGCCCGATCGCTGGACACAATAAGGGCGCGGTCACCGGGGTGGCCGCGCCCTTGAGGTTGGGGGAGGAGCTTTAGGCGCATTACATCCGGTAGGTGACGCCGAAGGTGAAGGTCCGGCCGATCCGGGTCTCGAACAAGGTGTCCTGCCGCTGGCTATCGATATAGAGCCGGTTCTGCTCGTCGGTCAGATTGGTCGCCTCCACCATGATCTTCAGCCGGTCGGTGACATTATAGCTGGCCGACGCGTCCATGAAGAAGGTTTTGGCATTGCCCTGCAGGTCGCTGCCCGGCGAGGCGGGGATGCCGCGGATGAACTTGTCACGGAAATTGCCGGTAGTGCGGATCGAGAATTTCTCATCCTCATAATAAAGCGTTGCCGACGCCGTGTTCTTGGACAGGCCGACCAGGTCCGCCGTGGTCGTCACGGTCGGCACGCCGTTCACGCTGGCGAGGATATATTCGATCTTCGACGTGACGCGGGTGTAATTGCCCAGGAAGCCGAAATTGCCGAGGAACCCGTCGAAGAAGGTGAAGGGGATCTGGGCGTTCAGCTCGATGCCCTTGAGCTTGCCGCCCGGCGTGTTGAACGGCTGCGACACGGTGAACAATTCGGTCGGCAGGGTATTGCTGTTTTCCAGCAGCGCATCTGGAAGGCCGAGCTGGTTGAATGGGATCTGGCTGTTCACATTCTGGATGAAGCTCTTGATGTCCTTATAGAAGAAGGCGGCCGAGAGCAGCGAGCCGGGGCGGAAATACCATTCGACCGCCACGTCGAAGGTGGTCGCCCGAATGGGGTCGAGGAAGGGATTGTTGACGTTGCCGACACGGGTCACCGGATTGACCCCGCTGGTCGGGGTCAGCAGGCCCAGTTCGGGCCGCGCCAGCACCTTGGCGCCGGAGAAGCGCAGCAGCAGATTGTCCATCGGCTCGACCACGATATTGGCCGACGGCAGCCAGTCGTCATAGCTGTTCTTGGCCGCCGCGAACTGGCCGGTGAGGCCGGTGGGCGAAGCGGCGCTGGCCACCGTGACATAGCCCGACGACAGCATGTCGGTCTTGACGTAGCGCAGGCCAGCATCGCCGCGGATGCCGATGCCGATCGCATCCTCCAGGTCGAAATTGGCCATCAGATAGGCGCTGCTCACCTCTTCGCGCACCCGGCTGCGTCCGCCGCCGCATTCGACCCCGCAATAGCGGACCGAATCGAACCCGAAAGTGCTGGCCCATTTTTCCGGATCGATCGCGACCCAACTGGCCGGCGCGCCATTGCCCCATAGCTTGTCGACACCGCTGATCGTACGGGTGATGTCGGCCAGGCTCGTGCCGGCGGGCAGCGCGCGGACCACGGTGTCGGCGGTATAGGGACGCAGGAAGGTGGACAGGAAGTCGCTGCGCCGATATTGGGCGCCGGCGCGGATCGAGAAGGCGTCGCTGACGGTCCATTTGAGATTGGCCTCGGCGGTCAGATTGTCGGTCTTGTTGCGCGATGGCTTGCCCTGGAAGCTGAAGCCCCCCAGCACGGTGCCGTCGGCGCGACCCGGACCATAGGTGAAGCTGGCCGGATCGTTGACGTCGATGCCGAAGCCGAGCTTTGGCGTGGTGCCGCCGTCGCGGAAGTCGATCGTGAAATTATCGGTGTCGATCGCGTCCATGAAGGTCTGGAGCCGCTTCTTCCCGTCCCAGATCGAGCGGTTGAAGCCGACGATGCCGCTCACCTCCAGGCTGTCGTTCAGCTGGCGCCTGAAGTTGACATTGGCCTGTTTGAAGGTGGACACGAAATGGTCGACAAGCCCTTCGGACCGCACGTCCACGCCGTCGAACACGCCATGAACCAGCGAGCCGTTTTCGTCGAATGCGATGTCGCGCACCGACGTCATCGGCTGGCCGTTATTGGCGGCCGACCGGGCGAAGGAGATGGCGGCGATATAATTGTCGCGCCGCGTCACTTCGAAGCGGGAATAGAGGAAATCGACGGAAATGTCGGTCTGGTCGTCGGGCTGGAATTGCAGTGTCAGCGATCCGCCGATCCGTTCCTGATTTTGCTCGCTGTTGAGGTAGCGCGGGATGCGCGGCAGGAAGGCGCCGCTGCCCGCCACGCCGGACAGGTCGTCGCGGCGTAGATCCTGGATGGCCTGATAGGCGGCGTTGGTGCTGGTGCGCGGATTGCCGGTCGAGCAGTTGAGTGCATCGGCCCCCTTGATCGCATTGTCCGCCGGATTTTGCGGCGCGAAGCCGATCGGCGAACAGAAACCGCCATTGGTGTTGGCGGACAGGATATCGACCGCCGAATAGCCGACTTCGCGGATGTGGCGCTTTTGATAGGCGACCGAGCCGAGGATGCCGAAGCCGCTGTCGCCGAATTGCTTGGAGATCAACAGCGAGGCGCGCGGATCGACCTTCTTGGACAGCTCGTTATAGACGCCGCGCGCGGTCATGGAGAGGACGAAATCGTCCTTCTGGTCGAACGGCTTGGGGGCGGTCAGGTCGACGGTTGCGCCCAGCGAGCCTTCCTCCACATCGGCCGAGGGCGTCTTGCGGACCGAAAGCGCCGAAAAGATTTCGGTCGGGAAGACGTTGAAGTCGAAGCTGCGGCCGTTGTTGCCCGCGCCGTAAATGTCGGACGAGCCGGTCTGCGCCGTGCCTTCCATCCCATTGATGCGGACCCGGGTGAAGCCGGCGCCCAGGCCACGGACCGAAATATTGCGCCCCTCGCCGCCATCGCCGCGCGCCAGCGCTACGCCGGGCACGCGCTGCATCGATTCGGCGAGATTGGAGTCGGGAAATTTGCCGATATCCTCCGCAACGATCGAATCGATCGCCGCGGCTTCCTTGCGCTTCATGCCAAGCGCGCTGCTGAGCGAAGCGCGGAAGCCGGTGACGACGATGTCGGCGACACCCGGATCCGCGGCCGGACGATCGACCGCCGGCTGTTCCTGGGCGATCGCCGGCGCAGCAACCAGCAGCATGGAGGCGATCGCAAGGGCCGAGCTGCGGCGGGCGAACGCGGAACGGGTGTGCAACATAAATCCTCCCCATTTGTCACGGGCGCCATCGCTTATGACGTCCATCGTGTCCCACTATGTGAACTGAGGTATCATCCTATATCGCTAGTCTGACAATTGCCAGAAAAATCATCATGTGATTTTCATGTCCACAATGTGGGCCATCTGCACGCTCAGTTCCTCAACCGCCAAAGCCGATTGACCATCAGTGTATCCCTATATATGGATCGATAATCTATTTAATGGGATTTTTATCCAGCCGCCTCTGCACGGGCGGTTTGATCTGGGGGAGCGCTGTGGCGCCGCGGCGTTCCCTCTTCTTATCCGATGGGATGCTTCGCTTCATGCCGCTTTCCACTTCCCTCGCATGGATGCTGACCGCCACTGCCCTCCCAGCCGTGCAGAGTTTCGACCTGCGTGCCGGATCGGCGGAATGGCGGCATCCCTATGTGCATGGCGGCCATGGCGTGGAACCAGGCGGCGGCGCGCAGGGCTTCCTTTTTTCGGCAGCGCTGCCCGAAGGTGATTATCGCGTTACGGTGCGGCTGGGCGATGCCCGCCAAACAGGCGACACCAGCGTCAAGGCGGAAGCGCGGCGGCTGATGCTGAACCATATCGTCACGCGCCGGGGCGAGAGTGTCGAACGCAGCTTCCTGGTCAATATCCGCACCCCCGCATTGACGCCCCCGCCGCCCAATGCACCGGGCGGCCGCGCGGTGCGGATCGACGCGCGCGAAGCGCAGGAAGCGACCTGGGACGAGAAGCTGACGCTGGAATTTCTCGGCCGGCCGGCGGTGCAATCGGTACGGATCGAACCCGTGATCGCACCCACGCTCTTCCTGGCCGGCGATTCGACCGTGACCGACCAATATGCCGAACCGGCCGCAAGCTGGGGCCAGATGCTGCCGGCGATGCTGGACGACGGGATCGTGGTCGCCAACCATGCCAAGTCGGGCGCGACGCTCAAATCCTTCCTGACTGACCTGCGCCTCGACAAGTTGCTGGCGCGCATGAAGCCCGGCGACTGGCTGTTCATCCAGTTCGGCCATAACGACCAGAAGAAGGAATGGCCGCAAACCTATCTCGATGCCGGGACGGGCTATGTCGCCTGGCTCCGCGCCTATATCGCCGAAGCGCGGCGGCGCGGCGCGCATCCGGTGCTGGTGACGTCGCCCGAACGGCGCAATTTCGATGCGCAGGGGAAGATTCTCGATACGCTGGGCGCCTATGCGGCGGCGGCGCGCAAGCTCGCGGTGGAAGAGCAGGTGCCGCTGATCGACCTCAATGCCGACAGCCGGGCCATCTATGAGGCATTGGGGCCGGCGGTCGCGCCGACCGCTTTCAACGATGGCGGCAAGGACAGGACGCACCATGACAATTATGGCGCCTGGCTGCTGGCCAGCGCAGTGGCGGAACGGATTCGCATGCAGATTCCCGCGCTGGCGACGCATGTGACGATGCCCGCCTTTACCCCCAACCGGCCACCCGCAGCGGATGCGATCGCCATCGCCCCCAGCCTGATCCGCAGCGATCAGCGGCCGGCGGGCAATTGATGCGCTTGACCCGCCGCGATCTGACGCTGGGCCTGGCGAGCGCCCTGCTGCCCGTCTTCCCGGCCCATGCCGCGCGCCACTATGACGTCCGCGGCCATGGCGCGCACGGGGATGGGATCGCGATCGACAGTGGCGCGATCAACGCCGCGATCGAGGCCGCCTCCGCCGCAGGGGGCGGCACGGTCGTCCTGCCGCGCGGGCGCTATCTCTGCTTTTCGATCCGGCTCAGGAGCCGGGTGACGCTGCTGCTGGCCGAGGGCGCGGTGATCGAGGCGGCCGATCCGGCGCGCCACGCCGGGCGCTACGACCTGCCAGAAACGGACGTAGACCAACTCTACCAGGATTTCGGCCATAGCCATTGGCGCAACAGCCTGATCTGGGGCGAGGATGTCGAGCAGGTCGCGATCGTTGGCCCCGGCCTGATCCATGGGCTGGGCCTGACCCGTGATGGCCCCGGTGCGCGCTGGAAGAAGCAGGCGGGCGAACGGCCGCTGTCGATGCAGGGCATGAGCGCGGCGGAGATCGGTCATCTGGAACCGGACGCCGTGGCGATGCAGGGGTTGGGCAACAAGGCGATCGCGCTGAAGAACGGGCGCGACATCCGCCTGTCGGGCTTCACCATCCTGAAAGGCGGGCATTTCGCGGTCCTGGCCACCGGCACGCGGGAATTGCGGATCGACGGGCTGACGATCGACACCGATCGCGACGGGATCGACCTGGACTGCGTACGCGATGTGGTGGTGGAGCACTGCCGGGTCAATTCGCCCAATGACGACGGCATCGTGGTCAAAAGCAGCTTTGCCTTGGGCCGGGCGATCGCATCGGAGGACATAGTGATCCGCGACTGCGACGTGTCGGGCTACGACATGGGATCGCTGGTCGACGGCACGAAGCGAACCACGCAGGAGGTCGCACCCGACCGCGACAGGGTGACGGGCCGGATCAAGCTCGGCACCGAAAGCAATGGCGGCTATCGCAATGTGCGGATCGAGGATTGCCGCTTCAGCCGCTGCCGCGGCCTGGCGCTGGAGACGGTGGACGGCGGCGTTATGGAACATATCGTCGCCCGCCGCCTGACGATGCGCGATGTCACCACCGCACCGCTTTTCCTGCGGCTCGGCGACCGGCGGCGCGGGCCGGACGGAACCGGCGTCGGCGCGATTCGCGATGTCGCGATCGGCGAGGTCGATGCCCGCGGCATCGACCATCGCTTCCCCGTCGCCATCGCCGGTCTGCCGGGGCAGCCGATCCGCGACGTGACACTGCGCGACATCCATCTTCTCTATCGCGGCGGCGGCACGGCGACCGATGCGGCGCGCGTTCCGGCGGAGTTGCCCGACGCCTATCCCGAACCCAGCATGTTCGGCCTGCTGCCAAGCTGGGCGCTATGGGCGCGCCATGTGGAACGGCTGACGATCGACCGGCTGCGCGCCGAAACCATCGCGCCGGACCAGCGCCCGCCGTTCGCGTTCGACGATGTGCGCCATGTTTCGGTGCGCGACACCCCGCTCTGGCGTTGACGATCCTCCGGGACAGTGCTACCAAATATAGGTAGCAAGTTCCACAATATGGATATTACGGAGCGCCGATGTCCATCCACGCCTTCAAGATGCAACTCAAGCCCGGCGTGGTGGACGAGTATCGCAAGCGCCATGATGAAATCTGGCCAGAACTGTCCAACTTGCTGTCGCAGGCGGGCATATATGACTATTCGATCTTTCTGGACGAAGGGACGCTGAGCCTGTTTGCGGTGCTCAAGCTGCGGGACGAGAATCAGCGCGATGCGCTGCCCGGCCATCCGGTGATGCAGCGCTGGTGGGACCATATGGCCCCGCTGATGGAGGTGCAGCCCGGCAGCCAGCCCAAGGAATGGCCGCTCCCGCTGCTGTTTCACATGGATTGATCCCATGCGTTCGCTGATCGCCGCCCTGCTGCTCGGCTCCGCCCTGGCTACGCCCCTCCCCGCGCAGGAGGCGAAGCAGACCGCCAATCTGTCCGCGCCCGTGAAGCGCTTTGGCCGCGTGTCGTATGACGCGCGATCGCTGATGGTGGACGGCCAGCGGCTGGTGATCTGGGGCGGCGAATTCCACCCCTTCCGCCTGCCGTCGCCCGACCTGTGGCGCGACATTCTCCAGAAGATGAAGGCGGGCGGCTTCAATACGGTCGCCCTCTATTTCGACTGGGGCTATCACAGCCCGAAACAGGGCGTGTATGATTTCAGCGGTATCCGCGACATCGACCGGCTGCTGACCATGGCGGAAGAGGAAGGCCTCTACGTCATCACCCGCGCCGGTCCCTATGTGAATGCCGAATTGTCGCGCGGCGGCTTTCCCGGCTGGCTGGTCAACCAGCGCGCCCGCGCCCGCACCGACGATCCCGCCTATCTGGCTGCCGTGGACGAATGGCTGACCCAAGTCGATGCGATCGTCGCGAAGCATCAGATCAATGCCGATCCCAGCCGCCGCTATGGCGTCATCCTGCACCAGATCGAAAATGAGCTGGCGCTGACCACCCCGGCGCAGCGCCGCTACATGGACCATCTGGCCGCCAAGGCGCGGGCCGATGGCATCACCATACCGCTGTTCCATAATGATCAGGGCCGCAACGGATATTGGACGCCCGAAAGCAGCAAGATCGACAAGGTCGTGACCGGCCCCAACGACCTCTATGCGTTCGACGGCTATCCCGGCGGCACCTGCACGGTCGAGGGCAAGCCGACCCGCGATGTCGCCGCGCCCGACTGGGGCTATTATGGTCCCGGCGGGGCGAAGGGCGGCGCATCCGCTTCCCCCGACACCCCCGGCTTCCTGGCGGAGTTCGGTGGCGGCTGGTTCGACTATTGGGGATCGAACGGCGGCTATGCCTGCAACGCGATCCAGCGCGGCAAGCGCTTCCAGCGGGTCTTCTACGGCACCAACCTCGCCAACGGGATCGGCATCCAGAGCTTTTACATGACCTATGGCGGCACCAGTTGGGGCTGGTTGCCCGCGCCGGTGGTGTTCACCAGCTATGATTATGGCGCCGCCATCTCCGAACCGCGCGCACTGCGCGAAAAGGCGCTGGAGATGAAGCAGTTGGGCGGGCTGATTGCGTCAGTCCCCGACCTGGCGGGGATGATCCCGGCTGGCGCGGTGGAGATTTCCTCGCCCAATATCCAGATTTACCACAATAAAAACCCGGAGACGGATGCGCGCTTCCTGATGGTGGCGCACAAGCCGTCCAACGGGCAGACCAGCGACGTCTTCCGCTTCACCGCCGACCTGCCCGATGGCCGCTATAGCGTGCCGATGCAGTTGAACGGCTTCGACGCCAAATGGCTCGTTGCCGGCGTGGCGCTGGGCGGGCATCGGCTGGTCTATTCGACCTCCGAACTCCAGTCCGCGCAGGTGATGGACGGAGCGGACCTCATGCTGTTCTACGGCCGCGCCGGGGAACCGGGCCAGACGGTGCTGCGCTATGCCTCCGCCCCGAAGGTGACGGTGCTGGAAGGCAGCGCCACCAGCGCCTTCGACGCGGCGAAGGGTGACCTCAAGCTCGATTACAGCCATCAGGGCCGCGCCGTGCTGCGGATCGAAGGCGGCGGACGACCGCCGCTGACGCTGATCCTCGCCGACGAAGCCGAAGGCGCCCGCTACTGGCGGCAGGAGGACGCGCTGGTGCGCGGCCCGGCGCTGGTGCGCAGCGCTACGGTCAAGGACGGCACGCTGGCGCTGACCGGCGATACGGCCGAGGCCAGCCTGCTCGCAATCTGGGCGCCCAAGGCGGTCCGCGCGGTCACATGGAATGGCGCAAAGGTTGCGACGAAAGCCGGGGTTGCGGGCAGCTACACCGCCTTGCAGCCGCTGGCCGGGCCAGCCGACATCGCCTTGCCCGCCTTGACCGACTGGCGCGTCGCCAAGGGGGCACCCGAAGCCGACCCCGCCTTCGACGACGGCGCATGGCAGGCGATCGACAATCGCCCCTCCGCCAGCATCACGGCGCGGCCCGACGGCCAGCCCAACATGGGCATGGACGCCTATGGCTTCCATGACGGCGACGTCTGGTATCGCGGCCGCTTTACCGGCACGCCCGACGCCAGGGCGCTTTCGCTCTATTATGGCGCGGGTGGGTCGGGGCTGGTGCAGGCCTGGGTCGACGGCCAGTTCCTGGGCGAAGGCGAAACGCCCGCAGGCCTGCCACGCCCCATCACCACCGGCACGGCGCGCTTCGCCCTGCCCGCCGGTGCGCGATCGGGCGAGCATGTCGTCTCCGTCATGGTGCGCAATAATGGCCATAATTGGGATCTGGACAGCGACGATTTCCACAAGGAAGCGCGCGGCCTGATCTCCGCCTCGCTCGAGGGGGGACCGGGCGGACGCAGCTTCGCCGTGCCGATCGCATGGAAGATCCAGGGTAAACAGGGCGGCGAAAACCTGCCTGACGTCGCCCGCGGGCCCGCCAATAATGGCGGCCAATATGGCGAGCGGATGGGCTGGCACCTGCCGGGCTTCGACGACAGCGCATGGGCCAGGGCCAGCGTACCCGCGACGCAGGCGCAGGCGGGCACCAACTGGTATCGCACCGCCTTCAATCTCGCCGTGCCCAAGGGCCAGGACGCGACCATCGCGCTCAGTTTCGGTGACGCCAGGATACCGCGCTCGCCGGTTCGGTATCGCGTGCTGATCTTCGTCAACGGCTGGAACATGGGCCAGTTCATCGCCCATGTCGGCCCGCAACGGACCTTCCCCATCCCCGAAGGCATCCTCAACCACCGGGGCCGCAATCATGTCGCGCTGGCCGTCACATCCGATGGCCAGCCGGGCGACGCGCTGGAAAGCGTGCGCCTCGTCACCCTTCATACCATGAAAGGCGGTCTGCCAGTGCAGATGGTTGCCGCGCCAAACGCACCTTCAGATCTCAAGGAGTAATATCAGTGGCCGCTCTCTCTCATGACGTCCCTCGCCCGCAGGTGATCGACGCCATCGATCGCCTGATGGACAATCTCGTCAATATCCAGGACGAGACCGGCGAATTCCTGCTCCATCTGGACGATGGGCGGATCATCGACACCAAGGGCTGGGCCGGATGGGAATGGACCCATGGCGTCGGCCTGTTCGGCATATGGCGCTATTATGAACAGACCGGCGACGCCATGGCGCTGGCGATCATCAAACAATGGTTCGAGGATCGCTTCGCCGAAGGCACCCCGACCAAGAATATCAACACGATGGCCCCCTTCATCACGCTCGCCTACCTCTATGAGCATGAGCCGGACCCGCGCTACATTCCCTATCTCGATAGCTGGGCGGAATGGCTGATGGCCCCCGACGGCCTGCCCAAGACGCAGGAAGGCGGGTTCCAGCATATCGTCTATAATGACGAGAATCCGGGCGAGCTGTGGGACGACACGCTGATGATGTCGGTGCTGCCGCTGGCCAAGATCGGCTTGCTGCTGAACCGCCCGGCCTATATCGAGGAAGCCAAGCGCCAGTTCCTGGTCCACATCAAATATCTGTTCGATACGAAGACGGGCCTGTGGTTCCACGGCTGGGACTTCAATGGCCGCCATAATTTCGCGCAGGCGCTGTGGGCGCGCGGCAATTGCTGGGTGACGATCGCGATCCCCGAGATCATCGAGATTCTGGACCTGCCCGAAGGCGATTTCTTCCGCACCTTCCTGATCGACACGCTGGCGGCGCAGGTGAAGACGCTGAGCGAAACGCAGGATGCCGACAGCGGCCTGTGGCACACGCTGATCGTCGATCCGACCAGCTATCTGGAGGCGTCGGCCACCGCCGGCTTCGCCTATGGCATATTGAAGGCGGTGCGGAAGGGCTATCTGCCGCGCGCCTATGAGGAGGTGGGGATCAAGGCCGTGCAGGGCGTGCTCGCCAATATCGATGAAGCGGGCGAGTTGCAGCAGGTCAGCTTCGGCACCGCGATGGGCGACACCCAGCAATTCTACAAGGATATCGCGCTCACCTCCATGCCCTATGGCCAGAGCCTGGCCATCTGCGCGCTGGGTGAATTCCTGCGCACCTATATCTGACGCAGGCGGACGCGGACGGCGGCGATCATGGAAGGAGCGTCGCCGTCCGCGGACCAACAATGATAAGATGGGCTGAGGAGCCGAACATGCCTGAAGCAGCGCCGATCCGACCCGTCCGCTTGCCCAATTATCTCGCCTATGGCTCCAACGATGTGCTGGGTGCGGGGGCGATGGCGGTCATTTCGGGCTGGGTGCTGATCTTCTACACCCAGTTTTGCGGCCTGAGCGCAGGTCAGGCGGCGACGATCTTCGCCGTGGCCCGCATCCTCGACGCCTTCGCCTCGCCGATGATCGGCTATATCTCCGATCATTTCGGATCGACCTGGCTTGGTCGCACATTCGGCCGCCGCCGCTTCTTCATCCTCGCCGCCATCCCGCTGCTGCCGAGCTTCGCGCTGATGTGGCTGCCCGGGCAAGGATTCTGGTACTATCTCGTCAGCTATGTGCTGTTCGAACTGGTCTATGCGATGGAGATCATCCCGTTCGAGACGCTCGCCGCCGAAATGTCGAGCGACTATCGCACCAAGGCCAAATTCGCGGGATCGCGCATCCTCTTCGGCCAGGCGTCGGCGATCCTGGCGGGCTTCCTGCCGCTCTGGCTGATCAACGCGCTGGGCCGGGACAGCGCCGACACCTTCTTCTATATGGGCCTGATCTTCGCCGCCCTGTTCATGGTGACTGCGGGGCTGCTCTATTTGTTCAGCTGGGAACGGCATATGCCGGGTGGACCGGCGGTAGCCGCCGAAAGGCTGGCGGCCGGCGGCGCAGGGCAGGCGTTGAGCGCGCTCTATCGCAACCTCTTCTCGACCATGCGCATTCGCGCCTTTCGCCTGCATCTGGGCATGTATCTGGGCGGCTATATCAGCCAGGATATTTTCAACGCGACCTTCACCTTCTTCGTCATCTTCGCGCTGTCGGGATCGATGGGACAAGCATCGGGGCTGCTGGGAACGATGTATATCGTCCAGTTCGTGGCGGTGATCATCGCCATCAACCTGGCGCTGCGCGCGTCCCCCAGCCGCGCCTATCAGGTCGCCGCCGCCGATTTTGCGGTGGGGGTGTTCGCCCTGATCGGCCTGTGGCTGCTCGGCGTGCCGGCCACCTCCCCCTGGATATGGGCGCCGATCATTTTGGCGGGGCTGGGGCGCGGCGCGCTCAACTATATTCCCTGGGCCACCTATAATTATATGGCTGACGTCGACGAGATCGTGACCGGTCAGCGGCGCGAGGGCAGCTTCGCCGGGGTCATGACCTTCGTGCGCAAGGCGACCCAGGCCGCCGCGGTCGCGGGCGTGGGCTTCATCATGCAGGCGGGTGGCTTCATATCGGGCGCGCCGGTGCAAAGCCATGGCGCGATTCTCACCATGGCGCTGCTGCTGGGGATAGGAACGGTCGGCTGCCTGATGTTCGGCCTGTGGGTGTCGAGACGCTTCCGCCTGAGCCCCGCGACCCACGACATATTGATGCGCGAGATCGAGCATCTGCGCAGCGGCGCGCGCACGCCCAGTTCGCCCGGCGCGGCGCTGGTGGTCGAGGATCTGTCGGGGTGGCGCTACGACCAGCTATGGGGCAATAATCCGGTCGCGGGATTGGCGCGATGATCGGCGCGCTGCTGCTCATCGGCGCCGCGGCCAGCGGTCCCGTCGCGCCCAAGCCGCTGTTCCGCGATCCGGTGCATGACGGCGCGGCCGATGCTTCGACCGTGCGCGACACGCGGAGCGGCGAATGGGTCATGTTCTACACCAATCGCCGCGCCGACCTTCCGCCAGAAGACCCGAAGGACTCGCGCTGGGTGCATGGCACCGCAATCGGCGTCGCGCGGTCGAAGGATGGCGCGCGCTGGACCTATGGCGGAACTGCCGACATTCCCAAAAGCTGCACCGGCGACACGCTGTGGGCGCCCGAGGTGCAATGGCTGGCGGGACAATGGCATATGTGGCTGACGGTGGTGCCGGGCGTCTATCGCGACTGGAACGCGCCACGCTTCATCGTCCATCTGACCAGCCCGGACCTGACGCGCTGGACTTGCGGCGAGCGGCTCGACCTCGGCTCCGACCGGGTGATCGATGCCAGTATAATGGCGTTGCCGGGCGGCGGTTATCGCCTCTTCTTCAATGACGAGCGAATGAACAAGGCGATCCGTGCCGCCGACAGCGACGATCTGGTCCACTGGACGGTCGGCGAGCGGTTGACGGAAACGCCGGGGGAAGGCCCCAAGGCATTTCGCTGGAAGGGACGATACTGGCTGATATCCGACGCATGGCAAGGCGTGCTGGTGATGCGATCCGACGATGCGGCGCACTGGACGACGCAGCCGGATCATATATTGAGTCAGCCCGGTATTCATCCGACCGATCGGGCCAAGGGCCAGCATCCCGACATCATCGTGGCGGGCGAGCGCGCCTATATCATCTATTTCGTCCATCAGGAGGGCGAGGATGAAGCGAAGGCCAATCCCGACTGGAAGCGGCGCAGCGTATTGCAGATCGCCGAGTTGAAGGAAAAGGACGGGGTCGTCAGCGTAGACCGCAACGCGCCGGCGCGGGTCCGGCTGACGCCCTGAATCCCGGCGATTTTCCTTGGCCGTAAAAGCGGCTAGGGAAGAGGGGATGCAGAAGAGCGATCCCAAGAAGAAGCCGCCCACGATCAAGGAAGTCGCCGCCCGTGCGGGCGTGTCGGTCATGACCGCGTCGCGCGCGGTCAACGGCAAAGCGCTGGTCAGCGCCAAAGCGCGGCGCGCGGTCGAACTGGCGGTCAAGGAACTGGGCTATATCCCCAATGCGTCGGCCCGCGCGTTGGCCGGCAGCGCCGACCGGCGGGTCGCACTGTTGCACAGCAACTCGACCACGTCCGCTTATCTGGGGGAATTGTTGCTGGGTGCGCTGGGCGAAGCACCGCAGCGACACCTGCATCTGGTGGTCGAACAGTGCGCGCCCGGCGCCTTCGCGGAAGAAATCGTCGAGCAGGTTGCCCATGCCAATGTCGCCGGCGTGATCCTGCCACCACCCTTGTGCGATTGGCCGGAGTTGATCGCCGGACTGACGGCGCGCGATATCGCCATCGTCGCAATCGCGCCGGACCAGGACGAGCCGGACATGCTGGCGGTGGGCACCGACGACCGCCACGCCGCCTATGACCTGACCCGGCATCTCATCGAACTGGGGCATCGGCGCATCGGTTTCATAGAGGGCAATGTGCGCCACCGGTCGAGCGCGCGGCGGTTGCAGGGATTTCGCGATGCGCTGCTCCATCATGGGCTGGAGCATGACGACCAGCTTGTCGTGCCGGGCGACTATAGCTATCGGTCGGGGCTGGACGCGGCCGAGCGGCTGATGAGCCTAGAGGCGCGGCCCAGCGCGATCTTCGCCTGCAACGACGACATGGCCGCCGCGGCAATCACCGTCGCGCACCAGCGCCGGATCAATGTGCCGGCCGAGATCAGCATCTGCGGTTTCGACGATACGCCGCTGGCGAGCGCGATCTGGCCGGCGCTGACCACCATCCGCCAGCCGATCCGTGACATGAGCCGCGAGGCGATCGGGCTGCTGGCGATGCGCTTCCGCAGCCAGGATGAAGGGGCGGACGGAGTCATCGGCAAGGTGAAGCTGGACTATCAGCTGATCCGCCGCCAGTCGGACGCGGTGCCGGCCCGGCATTGACGCCGGGCCGGACCATCAGACGGCGAGGCGATTGCCGTAGCCGATGATGAGGGTAGCGAAGATCAGCAGGCCGACCCCGCTCCACACCATGCGGCGGACGGCAGGGGCGGCGTCCTTCCACTCCCTGAACGCGAAGCCCCAGCAGGTACCGAAGATGATGATCGACGCCATGTGCAGCGTCCAACTGGAAAAGCCGAAACGGCCCATCTGGCTTTCCCCCATCGTGTAGAAGAAGAACTGGAAATACCAGGCGGTGCCAGCCAGCGCGCAAAGCAGGAAATTGGGCAGCAGTGCCGGCCGCTGTCCACTGGCGTCGGGCCCACCCACCCATTGGCCCGCCGACCTGTTCTTGGCGATCAGCCAGCCGCACCAGAGCGCGTTGGTGATGAGGCCGCCGAACATGACGATACACAGGGTCGGGAGACCGACCCAGAGCGGCCCGGTGCCCGCGGCGCGGCTGAGTTCGTTCACCGGCTGCCCCGCCGCCAGACCGAAGGCGAAGCAGGAGGACATGATGCCGGAGAAGATGGCAACGGCGATGCCCTTCCTAAAATCGAACTCGGCGACGGCGGCGGCCTTCTGTTCGGGCGACAGCGCCTCATCCTTGCGCGCGCCGGCCATGGCGACGACGATGATGCCGAGCAGGGTGACGGCCAGACCCAGCAGCACGATCTTGCCATGCAGGGTGCCGACGATCTCCGTCATGAAGCTGCCGTCGACGATCGGCGGGATCAGCGTGCCAAAGACGGTGCACAGGCCCAGCACCACCGCCATGCCGAGCGACAGGCCCAGATAGCGCATGGTCAGGCCATAGGTCAGGCCGCCAAAGCCCCAGAGGAAACCGAAAAAGACGCACCAGCCGACGACCGAGGACGGCACCTGTCGCATCACGCCCATCAGGTCGCTGGTCTGGATGGAGGCGAAGAACCAGGGTGCGATCACCCAGGAGAAGATACCGCCGGTGAGCCAGAAGATTTCCCAGTTCCAGCGCTTCACGCCGCGATAGGGAACGTAGAAGCTGGCCGAGGCCAGGCCGCCCAACCAATGGAACAGCACGCCGAGCAATGGATTTCCGATCATAGGTCAAGTCCCAGGCGATAGAGGCGGTTGGCGTTGCCGGCGAAGAGTGCGCGGCGGTCGGTATCGGGCAGGTCCGCGACGATGGCGTGATAGGCGTCCATGTAACGGTCGATCGGGCCGAACAGCTTGTCGGTCGGGGTGTCGCTGGCAAAGGCGCAGCGATCGGGGCCGAAGAGATCGATGGTCTCGCGGACCAGCGGTTCGATCGTCTCGCGGGTCCAGTCGCGTCGGATGAAACCCATGCCCGACAGCTTGACCGCGACATGGGGCAGCGTGGCGAGCGCCTTCATGCCCTTGCGCCAGTCCTCCAGACCATCGACATCGGTCAGGACCGGCATGCCCATATGGTTGATGATGACCGGAATATCGGGATGGCGCGCGATCAGCGCAGCGAGGCCCGGCATTTGTCCCGGATAGCATTGCAGGTCGAAGGACAGTCCATGCTTGGCCAGCAACGCATAGCCCGCCTGCCATTGCGGATCGACGGTCAGGTCGACCGGACCATAGGTGCGCCGGGGATCATGGTGCCAGTTGACGATATGGCGGATGCCCTTGACCCGCGGGTGCGCCGCCTGGGCGGCGAGCAGGGCATCGACATCGGGATCGTCGAGGGCGGCGAAGGCGACGAAGCCGGTGGGGAGGCCTTCGACCACGGCGAGGCCGTCGAGCCACTGGGTTTCGCGCAAGGCGCTGTCCGCCGCGGCACCGGCATCGACATGGACCGCGCCGACGACATTCCAGCGAGCAAGGTCGGCGCGATATTGCGCGACGCCATAGTCATGAGCGATTGCTTCGACGCTGCCGTTCGGTCCGTCGTCGGAGAAAGGAGCGCTCAGCCAGTCGTAGCGGACATGTTTGAGATCCCACAGGTGGATATGGGCATCGACAAAGGGGATCATCGACCTCTCCGGTAAAGGGCGCTGGATGCGCCGCATGGGGCTATTGGCCAGAGAGACATCCGCCACGCCCATGGCGCAGGCCGAACCGAGCAGGACGGTCAGCATCGCGCGGCGGTCATGGATCGGCGTCAACGGCATCTCTCCCCGATCAAAGCGGCGCGCTGGCTCTGGGACCAGTCGCGCCGCGCAACTTCTCATATCAGAAGGTGGTGCGCCCCCCCGACGTGTCGAAGGTCGACGCGGTGGTGAAGCTGCATTCCTCGCTGGCCATGAAGCAGACCATGGCCGCCGATTCCTCGACCAGACCGAGCCGGCCCATCGGGATTTTCGAGCGCATATAGTCGACCTGGCTTTGCGGCAGTTGGGCGAGAATCGGGCTTTCGAAGGTCGCGGGGGTCAGCGCGTTGGCGATGACACCCTTGCCGGCCAGTTCTTTCCCAAGGCTCTTGGTGAAGCCGATCACGCCTGCCTTGCTCGCAGAATAGGCGCTGGCGTTGGGATTGCCTTCCTTGCCCGCGACGGAGGCGAGATTGACGATCCGGCCATAGCCGTTTTCGAGCAGGAAGGGCGCGACTTCCCGATTGCAGTAGAAAAGGCCATTGAGGTTGATGTCGATCACCCGCTGGAAGCTGTCGACCGGATAGTCCCAGACCGTCGCGGTCGCGCCGGTGATGCCGGCCGAGCAGATGAGGATATCGACCTTGCCCAGCGCGGCGGCGGTTTCCTTCGCGGCGGCGGCGACGGCGGCATAGTCGCTGACGTCGAGCGCCACGACATGCGCTGCACCGATCTCGGCGCTGGTGGCCGCGAGCACATCGGGATTGAGATCCCATAGCGCCACCTGACCACCTTCGGCGACGATGCGCGCGGCGACCTGCTTGCCCAGGCCCGACGCACCGCCGGTGATGATCGCGTTGCGGCCTGCGAAACGGCCGGCATAGACGCTCATCCGAGCACCACGTCGCCGAGGTGACGCCATTCCGATACCTGCTGCTTCTGGGTGCCGAGCCTGGCGATGCCCAGTTCCATGACGTCGCCGGCCTTCAGATAAATGGCGTCGGGCTTCTTGCCCTCGCCCACGCCCGGCGGGGTGCCGGTGATCATCAGGTCGCCCGGATAGAGGGTGACATATTCGCTGACATAGGCAATCAACTGCGCGACGTTGAAGATCATCGTCTTCGTGTTGCCGGTCTGCATCCGCTCGCCATTGACGTCGAGATACATGTCCAGATCCTGCGGGTCGCCGACCTCATCGGGTGTCACCAGCCAGGGACCGACGGGGCAGAAAGTGTCATGCCCCTTGCCCTTGCTCCACTGGGTGCCACGCTGCTTCTGGTTGAAACGTTCCGATACGTCGTTGACGAGGGTGTAGCCCGCGACCTTCGACAGGGCGTCCTCTTCGCTGACGAAGCGGCAGGTTTCGCCGATCACCACGCCCAGTTCGACTTCCCAGTCGCCATGGGTGCTGTTCCTGGGCAACATCACTTCGTCGTTCGGGCCGTTCAGCGACGACAGCGCCTTCATGAACATGACCGGCTCGGTCGGGATCGGCAGGTTCGATTCGATCGCATGATCCTCATAATTGAGACCGATGGCGACGATCTTGCCGATGCCCTTGACCGGCACGCCGTAGCGGGGTTCGCCCTCGACGACCGGCAGCGATGCGATGTCGGCGGCCTTGGCGGCGGCCAGCGTTGCGACGGTCAATTCGGGGACGACGCCCGACAGATCGCGGATGTTGCCATCGGTATCGATGACGCCGGGCTTTTCCTGGCCAGGCTGGCCGAAACGAACGAATTTCATGGGATCAGTCTCTCTTTTACGGCAATCAATGGGTATAGGGGCGGTGCATCGCGATGTCGGGGTTGAGGTCGACGCCGAAGCCGGGCTTGTCGAGCGCGCTCACCTTCAGGCGGCCATTTTCCGGCACGGGTTCGCCCAGCAATTGCGGATGGAACATCGGCACCACTTCGGTCGGCCCCGGATGCATCATCAGGAACTCGGCAAAGGGCGAGTTGTGGCGGGTGATGACGAAATGATAGCTGTAGACCGACGATCCATGCGGCACGACCATCTTGCCATGGGCGTCGGCGAGCGCGCTGATCTTCAGCAATTCGGTGACGCCGCCGCACCAGCCGACGTCGGGCTGGACGATGTCGCAGCAGTCCATTTCCAGCAACATGCGGAAGCCCCAGCGGGTCGCCTCATGCTCGCCGGTGGTGACCAGCATGCCCTTGGGCACGTTGCGCTTGAGCTGTTGATAGCCCCAATAATCGTCCGGGCTGATCGCCTCCTCGATCCATTTGAGGCCAAGGTCGTGCGCGGCGATGGCGAGGCGGGTGGCATAATTGACGTCGAGCGCCATCCAGCAATCCCACATCAGCCAGAAATCCTCGCCCACCTTCGCGCGCATGTCGGCCAGTTCGGCGATATTCTTCTTCAGGCCCTCGACACCCTCGGCAGGGCCGTGGTGCAGCGCCATCTTGCCGCCGATGAAGCCGAATTCCTTCGCCTTGTCGGGCCGCGCGCCGGTGGCGTAGAATTGCAGTTCGTCGCGCACCGCGCCGCCCAGCAGATGATAGACCGGCTCCTGCCGCAGCTTGCCGAGCAAATCCCAGAGCGCGAGGTCGACACCGGAAATCGCGTTCACGACCAGACCCTTGCGCCCATAATATTGGGTCGAGAAATACATCTGATCCCAGATCTTCTCATAATCGGTCGGCGAGCGGCCTTCCAGGAAGCGGGCGAGATGCTTTTCCACGATATAGGCGGCCGGTTCGCCGCCGGTCGTTACCGCGAAACCGACGGTGCCGTCCTCCGCCTCGATCTCCACGACCAGCGTACCCAGCACGTTGATCCCGAAGCTCTGCCGTGACTGGCGATATTCGGGATATTTCGACATCGGCGTCGCGATATGGTCGTCGATCCAGTGGCCTTCGCCCTGGTCATGATAATCCGCCCCGCCGCCGCGCACGGTGAAGGCACGGACATGCTTGATCTTCGGCAACGTCACGATCGGCACGCATACACTCCCTGAGTCACGCCGATACCCAATATGTGGGAATATTCGGCAGAAAATTTCAACATATGATAAAAAACCGATAAAGTTGGATCTGGGGAGGAGTTTGATCGCAAGAATCAATGCCCAGCCTCTCCATCACCCTTGTTTTTCTCATTTTGTGGGATAGAGTGTTATTAGATGAGACAGAAAACGTCAAACCCGGAATCGGACGCACCGGAAAATTTGGGGCGAGAGGAAAAGGCGAAGGCGGGCGGGTCGCAGACCTTGCAGCGCGGGCTGGACCTGCTCGACCAGGTGATCGATGGCCCGATCAAGCTGGCCGATCTGTCGGAGCGGATGGGGCTCACGCGCTCGACCACGCATCGGCTGGCCAACGCCATGGTAGAGCGCGGCTTCCTGACCTTCCTGCCGCGCGAGGGCTATCAATTGGGGCCGAAGCTGCTGCAACTCGGCTTTCTGGCGCAATCGCAGGCCGATGTGGTGCAGATCGCCCGGCCGCATCTGGAGGCGCTGGCCGCGGCGAGCGAGGATGTGGTGCATCTGGGCCGGCTCGATGGCGACCAGGCCCTCTATCTCGACAAGATTCCCGGCCGCCGCCGCGTGGAGATCAGCAGCCGCATCGGCGACCGCCATCCGCTGACCTCCACGGGCCTGGGCAAGGCGCTGCTGATCGACGATGCGGAAGCCAATTGGCGCAGGCTGTTCGACGCAGACCAGGCCACCGGCACCCACCAGCAGAACTATGACGGCTGGCTGGAGCGGATGCGCGCCTATGCCGCCGCGGGCCGCGCATTCGACCTGGAAGAGAATGAAGACCAGATACGCTGCGTCGCCGCGCCGATCCGCGATGCGTCGGGCGCGATCATCGCCGCCATCAGCCTGTCGAGCGCCGCCCAATATATGGACGACGATCGCATGGCGGCGCTGAGCGAGGATGTCCGCGCCGCCGCGCACAAGGTCAGCGCCGATCTGGGCTGGACCCCCGGCGTCAAATCCCCCCGCCGCCCGGCGCGGCGCTAACCATCGAAGGAAAATCCGCCCCATGAAGCTGCTTGAAGGCAAGACCGTCCTCGTCACCGGCGCATCGACCGGCATCGGCCGCGCCGCCGCCATCGGCGCGGCCCGGCACGGCGCCGATGTCGTCATCAACTATGCGAACAGCGATGGTCCAGCCGCAAGCTGCGTGACCGAGATCGAGGCGCTCGGCCAGCGCGCCATCGCGGTGAAGGGCGACGTCGCCGATCCGCAGACCGCGCAGGATTTCGTGGCAAAGGCGGTCGAAGCGTTCGGCAAGGTCGACGTGATGGTGAGCAATGCAGGCATCTGCCCCTTCCACGCGTTTCTGGACATGCCGGTCGATGTGGTGGAGCGGACCTTCAGGGTGAATTTGCATGGCGCCTATTTCATGGTGCAGGCGGCGGCACAGCAGATGGTGAAACAGGGTCATGGCGGGTCGATCGTCGCAGTATCCTCCATCTCGGCGCTGGTCGGCGGCGAGTTCCAGACCCATTACACCCCGACCAAGGCCGGCGTACATTCGCTGATGCAGTCCACGGCGATTGCGCTGGGCAAGCATGGCATCCGCTGCAACAGCGTGCTGCCCGGCACCATTTTGACCGAGATCAACAAGGATGATCTGGCCGATGTCGAGAAGCGTCAATATATGGAGGCGCGCACGCCGCTCGGTCGCCTTGGGGCGCCGGAGGATCTGGCCGGGCCGATCGTTTTCCTGGCGTCGGACATGGCCGCCTATGTCACCGGCGCTGCGCTGCTGGTGGACGGCGGCATGTATGTGAATCTGCAATAGGCGCGTCGTGCCGCTGCTGGAAGGGGCCGACTGGCCATGAACCCGATCGACCGCCGCACCCTGATCGCCGGCGCCATGGCGAGCGCCGGACTGGCCAGTCCGGCATTGGGCCAGACGGTGAAGACCGGTCCCTTCCCGCTGCCCGCGGGGTTCGAACGTTTCCCGATCTGGCCGGACCGGGCGCCCGGCGGCGATACCGTCCAAGTGCAGGAGGTTGAGACGCTGCGCCAGCCCGACAGCGGCCCGGACGATGGCGTCTTCGCCCATGTCGTGACGCCCACTCTGACGCTGCTGCGGCCGGAGAATCCCAATGGCGCGGCGATATTGCTGATCCCCGGCGGAGGATATAGCCGGGTCGCCATCGGTCATGAGGGATATAATGTGGCCCGGCGCTTCGCGGAGGCGGGCTATGCCTGCTTCTCGCTGCTCTACCGCCTGCCCGGCGACGGATGGGCGGCGGGAGCGGAGGCCCCGTTGCAGGATGCCCAGCGCGCGCTGCGGCTGGTGCGGGCGCTGGGTGTCCGCGAGCGCTTCGAGGCGAACCGGGTCGGGGTGATGGGCTTTTCGGCGGGTGGGCATCTCGCCGCCTGGCTCACCAGCCGCGCGCCGGTGGAGAGCTACAAGCCGGTCGATTCCGCCGACCGGGAGCCGATCAAGGCGGCGGTCGCGGCCTATCTCTACCCCGTCATTCAGATGGAGGGCCCGTTCGTCCATCAGGGATCGCGTACCCAGTTGCTGGGCGCTGATCCCTCCCCAGCGCGGATGCGAGCCTATTCGCTCGACCAGGATGTGAGCGCAGACACGCCGCCGGTGTTCCTGGCCCATGCGATCGACGATCCTGCCGTGCCGGTCGAGAACAGCCTGGCGATGCTGGCGGCGCTGCGCGCACGCAAGATAGCGGCCGAATGCCATTTGTTCGAAAATGGCGGCCATGGCTTCGGGCTGGCCGCCTCGCCCGCCGCGCCCGCGCCCTGGCCGGACCTGTTCCTCGATTTCGCGAAACGCCACATAATATGACCAAAAACGTCGCCCTTTTCGTCACCTGCCTTGTCGACATGATGCGGCCGCGCATCGGGTTCGCCGCGATCCGCGCGCTGGAGGCGGCAGGGTGCGCCGTGGTCGTGCCCGAGGGGCAGACCTGCTGCGGCCAACCCGCGCTCAACAGCGGCGACCGGGACCATGCCGCTGCGCTGGCGAAGCAGACGATCGCAGCGCTGGAACCTTATGAAGCTGTCGTCATCCCGTCCGGCTCCTGCGCAGGGACGATCCGCTGCCACTATCCCGAGATTTTCGCGCATGACTCCGTCTGGCTGCCGCGGGCGCAGGCGGTGGCGGCGAAGACATGGGAGGTCATGGCCTATCTCGACCAGATTTGCGGCTGGAAGCCCCAGGGCGTCAGCGTCGATGCAAGGGCGACCTATCATGATAGCTGTTCGGGACTGCGCGAACTGGGTATCAAGGCGCAGCCGCGCCGGCTGCTCAGGACCATCGACGGCCTGACCTTCGCGCCCTTGGCCGGCGAGGAGACATGTTGCGGCTTCGGCGGCACCTTCTGCGTCAAATATCCCGCCATTTCCAACGCGATCGTCGGCGAGAAAGCGGACGCGATCGACGCGACCGGGGTCGACCTGCTGCTGGCAGGCGATCTGGGCTGCCTGATGAACATCGCGGGGAAGCTGCATCGCAAGGGCAGCAAGGTGCGCGCCTATCATGCGATCGAACTGATCGCCGGCATGGGCGACGGGCCGGCGATCGGAGAAGAGGCGTGAGCGGTTTCAAGGAGCGCGCCGATGCGGCGCTGGCTGATCCGATCCTCAAGATCGCGGTCGAACGCACGACGGGCACGGCCGAGACGAAGCGTATGATCGCCATCGATGCCTTTCCCGATTTCGAGGCCGCACGAACCCGCGCCGCAGCAATCAAGGACCATGTGATCGCCCATTTGGGCGCGTATCTGGAGCAGTTCGAGGCGAATGCGATCGCTGCGGGAGCAAAGGTGCATTGGGCCGAAACCGCCGACGAAGCCTGCAAGATCGTCATCGATATCTGCAAGGCGGCAGGCGCAGGGAGCGTCGCGCGATCCAAATCGATGCTGGGCGAGGAAATCGGCCTGCCCCATGCGCTGGCCGAGGCCGGGATCGACCGCGTCGAAACCGACTTGGCCGAGCATATCATACAACTGGCCGACGAGCGCCCGTCGCACATCATCTGGCCCGCCATGCACAAGACTCGCGAACAGGTGTCGGCGCTGTTCAAGGCCAGGCATCGCAGTCCGCATGAGGAAGAGACGATCGCCGCCATGGCCGAAAGCGCCCGGCGGGAACTGCGCACGCAGATGCTGGGCGCGGACGTCGGCATATCGGGCGCGAATTTCCTGATCGCGGATAGCGGCGCGGTCTGCACCGTCACCAATGAAGGCAATGCCGAACTGTCTTTGGTGCCGCCGCGCGTCCATATCGTGACGGCGGGGATCGAGAAGATCGTGCCGTCCACGCCGCACGCCATCCATATGCTGCGCATGCTGGCGCGTTCGGCGACCGGCGCGGCGCTGACCCAATATACGACCTTCTATACCGGACCGAAGCGCGCGGGCGACCGCGACGGGCCGGACGCGATGCATATCGTGCTGGTCGATAATGGCCGCACGAAGATGCGCGAGGAAGGGCTGGCGGAGATGCTGCGCTGCATTCGTTGCGGCGCGTGCATGAATCATTGCGTCGTCTTCCGCCAGATTGGCGGCCATGCCTATGGCGGCACTTATCCGGGGCCGATGGGCGCGGTGCTGACTCCGGCGCTGGACGCGCTGGCGCCCAATCGCGACCTGGCCCATGCCTGCACCCTCAACGGCAAGTGCCAGGAGGTGTGCCCGGTGCGCATCCCGCTGCCCACCCTGCTGAAAGGCTGGCGCGAGAAAAGCTGGCGCGAAGGGCTGGAGCCGGCATCGATCCGCGCAGGGCTGGGCCTGTGGGCCTGGGTCGCCATGCGGCCGCGGCTCTATCGGCTGGGCACCGGCATCGCCGTCCGGGCGCTGCGGCTGCTGGGGACGAAGGGCTGGATCGCGAAACTTCCGCTGGCCGGCGGCTGGACCCGTGATCGCGATATGCCCAAGCCCGCCGCCCGGACCTTCATGGCGCAATATCAGAAGGAACGCCGCCCATGAACGCCCGCGGCACGATCCTCGGCCGGTTGAAAGGGCCGGCGCCCGACCGGGCGGAAGCCATGGCGCTGCTGCTGGTCGCGCCCGAGCGTCCGGCAGTGGACGAAACGGCGCTGGAAGCGGAATTTCTCTCCCGGCTCGCCTTGCCCAGTGTCAATGCCAGCCATGACGTCATCAGGGCAATGGCGGACCTGCCCGCCGCCATTGCCCGCTATCTTGCGGAACAGGGTGAAGCGCTCACACTCTGCCTGCCACCCGATCCGCGCCTGAAAGCTATCGACTGGAAGGGGTTCGCCCTCCACGCAAGCGCCACGGCCGACGAAGCCGCCGTCCTCGCCATCGCGCGCAAGGGGATCGCCGAGACCGGATCACTGATTTTCGAGACCAGCCCGACTGCGCCGATGCTGCCCAATTTCCTGGCGCTGCACCATATCGTGCTGCTGGCCGTCCGCGACATCGCGCCCTATCTTGAAGATGCGCCGCTGGCCGGCCCGCAACCCCGCGCCCATTATTGGGTCACCGGCGTATCGGGCACCACCGATATCGAAGGCACCTATGTCCGCGGCGCGCACGGCCCGCGCTTCCTGCATGTCATTCTCTTGCAGAATTGACCGCATGTCGGACCTCAATTCCACATTCAGGGAATAAACACTTACTTTTGGATCGTCGACCGCTATAAGGGGGCAAAATGCCTGCGATGGAGTCCCCCGATGTTCGACAAGACCTATTATGCGACGCACCCGGACATGATGGAGTGCGTATCGAACGAGGAATTGCGCGACCGCTATCTGATCGGCGGCCTGTTCCGCGACGGGGAATGCGTCCTGAACTACACCCATGCCGAACGGTTCGTGATCGGCGGCGTTTCGGTGGCCGATACGCCGGTGAAGCTGCCGGTGCAAAGCGAGCCGGCGTCGGCGGCGGGCCATCCCTTTCTGGAGCGGCGCGAACTGGCGATCGTCAATGTGAGCGGTGCAGAAGGCATGGTGACCGTCGATGGTGAAGTCTTCACCCTCGGCAACAAGGATTGCCTCTATGTCACCATGGGCGCGAAGGACGTTGAGTTCGCCGGTACGGGCGCGCGCTATTATCTCGCCTCCTGCCCGGCGCACAAAGCGTTCACGACCCGCAAGCTGGGCATCGCCGACGCCAATGCGCTGGAGCGTGGCAGCCTGGAGGAATCGAACGAGCGGACCATCTACCAGCTCGTCATCCCCGGCATCTGCGACAGCGCGCAGCTGGTCATGGGGCTGACCGTGCTGAAGCCAGGCAGCGTGTGGAACACCATGCCGCCACACATCCATGAGCGGCGCAGCGAAATCTATTTTTATTTCGAGCTGGACGGCCCGGCCGACCGCGTCTTTCACTATATGGGTGAGGGCGAAGCGATGCGCCACATCGTCATGGCCAATGAGGAAGCGGTGATCTCCCCGCCCTGGTCGGTGCATATGGGCAGCGGTACCAGAGCCTATGCCTTCATCTGGGCGATGGCGGGCGAGAATCAGGATTATACCGACATGCACGTGCTGGATATCTGCCAGCTGGCCTGAATCTCCTCTCCCTTCGGGGAGGAATCGGGGAAGGGCATGTCCATGAAGCCCCTTTCCGACACGCCCTCCCCTAGCCTCTCCCTGAAGGGAGGGGGAACAGGATCTCTATGACCACCCCCTTCGACCTCACCGGCAAAGTCGCCATCGTTACCGGCGCCAATACCGGCATCGGCCAGGCGATCGCGCTGTCGCTGGCCGCCGCAGGCGCCGACATCGCCGCGGTGGGCCGCACGCCCGCGGAAGCGACCGTCGCGCAGGTCCGTGCGCTCGGCCGCAGGGCGGAGATCGTCTCCGCCGACCTTTCCAATATCGAGCCGGTGCAACGCGTGGTGGACGAGACGATTGCAGCGCTGGGCGGGCTCGACATCCTCGTCAACAATGCCGGGATCATCCGCCGCGCCGACAGCGTCGACTTCACCGAGTCGGACTGGGACGCAGTGATCGACACGAATCTCAAAGTGCTGTTCTTCCTATGTCAGGCAGCGGGGCGACATATGATCGCCCAAGGATCGGGCAAGATCGTCAACATCGCCTCTTTGCTGTCCTTCCAGGGCGGTATCCGGGTGCCGAGCTATACCGCGGCCAAGAGTGGCGTGGCGGGCCTGACCAAGCTGCTGGCGAATGAATGGGCGTCCAAGGGCATCAATGTGAACGCAATCGCGCCCGGATACATCGCCACCAACAACACCGCCGCCCTGCAGGCCGATGAACAGCGCAATCGACAGATTCAGGAGCGCATCCCGGCAGGGCGTTGGGGCGAGGCCAGCGACATCGGCGGAGCCGCCGTGTTCCTCTCATCCAGCGCAGCGGGCTATATTCATGGACATGTGCTGGCCGTCGATGGCGGCTGGCTGGCGCGCTGAAGGGGCGCGCCTGCCTGGGCAGGCAGCGAGATTGGAACTCGGCTCCTGCCTGCGCAGGAGCACGGCTTGTCGGGAGGAGGACTTGCCCCGTCCACAGCAAAGGAGAGAAACGATGCCCTCATTCGACCGGCGAACGGCGCTGGCTACGGCGGGACTTGCGAGCCTTGGGCTGACGTTGCCGACCAAGGCGGCGACGCGCCGGGGCGCCCGTCCCGGCCCCTATCTGATCGGCGCGGACATTAGCTGGATTCCCGAGGATGAGGCCGCGGGCGCGCGCTATTTCGTGGATGGCGTACAGAAAGACCCGATCCTGCTGCTGCGCGATGCCGGGTTCAACGCGATCCGGCTGCGCATCTTCGTCGATCCGGCGAAGGGTTATGCCAAGCGCGAGCCGGACAAGGCCTGGGCCGGCCTGGCCCAAACCATCATGCTGGGGCGGCGCATTCGGGAGGCCGGCCTCTATCTGGTCCTGAGTTTCCATTATAGCGACATATGGGCCGACCCCGAGCATCAGGGCGTCCCCGCGGCCTGGGAAGGCTACGATCTCGGGCAGCTTGCCAAGGCAGTCGACACCCACACCCATGACACGCTGGTCGCGATGCGCGCGGGCGGCGCGCCGGTCGATATGGCGGTGATCGGCAATGAAACGACCTTCGGCATCCTCTGGCCGCATGGCCGGGTGCAATTATCCACCCCCACCGGCAATCCGGTCACCGACGCCAATCATGCGAACGTCGGCGCAGTCGGCGGGTTCGACGCTTTTGCGTACTTGCTGCGCGCCGGAATCGCCGGGGCGCGGCGGGCCGAACCGGCGATTGCGATCCAGTTGCATAATCATCTGGGCCGCCATTGGCCGATCGTACGCGAATGGACCGACGCGCTGGTCGCGCGGAAGGTCGATTTCGACGTCATCGGCTTTTCCTGCTACCAGCAACGCGCGCAGGGCGACTGGGCGACGACCTTCGCGCAGTTCGTAAAACGCTATCCCGACAAGGGGTTGCTGGTCGCGGAATATTCCAGCCGCAAGCGCTATATCAACGATCTGGTCCACGCCCTGCCGGCCAGACATGGCTGGGGCGCCTTCATCTGGGAGCCGACCCGGCATCAGGAGGCCATCTTCGACCAGGACGGCCAAAATGCCGGCGAAGGGGCCAAGCCAGACCTGATTGCGCAAGGGCTGAACAGCGCCGAAGCACCCGGCGGCATCGCCGGGCAGCAGGCAGTGGCGCTCCAGCCGGAACCGACTGGTCCGATGGGCCATGGTGGCGATTATGTCGCCAATCCGCTGTTGGATATCTACCGCCAAATGGCGAAGGATTACCGGTGAGGCGGCGCGATTTCGCTCTGGGCCTTGGCGCGCTGGCGCTGACGAGTTGCGCCACCCGGCGCATGGCACAGGACAAGGACCCGCTGGTCTTCGCCTATTTCACTACCGGCCTAACGGGCGAAGCCGACGGGCTGAAACTCGCCGTCAGCGACGACGGCTTCGCCTTTCGTCCGCTGGCGGGCGGGCGCAGTTTGCTGGTTCCGCAGGTGGGCGAGAAGAAACTGCTGCGCGATCCCTTTCTCTTCCATGACGGCCGGACCTATCATCTGTTGTGGACCACGGCCTGGAAAGGCGTGACGATCGGCCATGCGACCAGCGCCGATCTGGTCCACTGGTCGGCGCAAAGGGCCATTCCGGTGATGGCGGACGTACCCGGCGCGCGCAATTGCTGGGCGCCCGAGGCGATCCGCGATCCCCGCACCGGGCGATACGACATCTTCTGGTCCAGCACCGTCACCGGCCGCTTCACCGAAACCGCCGGTACATCCGAATCCGCCTATAATCATCGACTCTGGTACAGCAGCACGACGGATTTCGAGACGTTCGCCCCGGCCCAACCGCTCTACGACCCCGGTTTCAGCGTGATCGACGGCAGCTTCACGCGGGGGCCTGCAGGCGACCTCTGGCTGGTGGTGAAGGACGAGACGGTCGATCCACCGCGCAAATGGCTGCAGGTCGCTAAGGCGGACAGCCCCACCGGCCCCTTCGGCCCGTTGTCCCCGCCTTTTTCTCCCGCCTGGGTCGAGGGGCCCATGACGGCCCGGATCGGCGACGCGCTGCTCTGCTATTATGATATCTACAAGGAAGGTCGCTGGGGCGCGGCGATGACTCGCGACATGATGCGGTGGACCGATGTCAGCGCGCGATTGGCCATGCCGACGGGCGCACGTCACGGATCGTTGCTGCGCATCCCGCGTGCCTTGGTGGACGCGATCGGCTGAGCGGGCTCGAACAATCTACTTAGCGCCGGCACTTCCCCTTTCGCCCAGCCGCAAGGCACGTTCGGCAAGGCCAAGCTGCCTGTGATCCCAAGAACGACTGCTATTGCTTCCGCGAAACGGTGGGTGAATCGCTGGTTCCTGCCCCCGCTGCCGCGCTATGGCGCGCAATTGTGCGTCACGTGGGGGGGAAGGATGTCACGCAGGCGTTGGCGCACGACTTCGGCCCAGATGCGATAGCCCCGCGCATTCATATGTACCCCATCACGCTGATAATTGTCGCCCATTACGCCCCCGGCAAAGAGCGGTGTCGTGATGTCACCATAATAGGCCACCCGCATATGGGGCAGAAATTGCTGCGCCGCCGCGTTGAACAGGCGCTGTTCGCGCAGGAAGGTCGCCCGGCCGGGGCTGGGCTTCGCCGACAGCAGCAGTACCGGCACATCGGGCAAGAGCCGGTCGCGCAGATCGAACAGGCTGGCGAGTTGGCGCATCACCGTGCGGACGGGCACGCCATTGGCGATGTCATTTTCGCCGACGTAGAAAATCAGTGCGCGCGGGCGCCCCTCGCGGGGCTTGATATTGGCGAAGCGCGGCAGAATGTCCGCCAGCGTCGCACTGTTGATTCCCCGATTTTCCGTCGCCCAGGGCGCCATGTCCCGATCGAGGCTGGTCCAGCGATGGATCGAGGAACTGCCGACGAACCAAAGCGTGCAATTGCCCGCTGCGGCCATGTTGTCAGGCAGGGTCGCCGTGGATTCTCGATAGCGGCCATAGAGCCGCCACCCGACAAGGATCACGGCGAAGACGAGCAGCGCCGTCAGGAGCTTGGCGAGAGGCGAGGAATCGATGCTTCGCAATAGGACAACCTCCAAGTAGCGGGCGGAATGGCGCTATTTCGGCGGAAACACCATCCACAACGGTTCGGCACATTATCCGTTCACCACATATTTTAAAGCGTTTGCAAGTACAGATGGCGCAGGCTCATACGGGGCCGGGGGTTTATCAGCGTGGGCAAGAATCCGTCGATCGACCTTCTCAAGGGGGTCTTGATCCTTCTGGTGATGGCCGGGCACGCCATGGAGCTTGCCCATCAGCAGCATCTGGCGCTGTGGATCGGCGCGGGATTCCGGATGCCGTTGATGATCGGCATATCAGGCTATCTGTTGAACCTCACCCGCACCCGCACAGAACAGACGGGGGTGTTGCTGGGCCGCTATGGCGAGCGCATGTTGCTGCCGTGGCTGGTCGCCCTCATCGTCTATCTGCTGGTGAGCGGCTGGTCCGTGTCCTGGATCACCCCGCTGGACCTGATGCTGCGCCCGCCTTTCCACCTCTGGTATGTGCCGGTTCTCTTCTTCCTGATCCTGGTGACGCGCCTCCTTCCCTTGCCGCCGCTGCTGCTGCTGGCGATCGGCGCGCCGATCAGCCTGGCGACCATGTATGGCTTTGGTCTTGACCACGGCCCGGTCGGGATCAGCCTGATGTCTCCCGACAGCCGTTTCCTGCGTTTTCCGGTCTATTTCTTCTTCGGTATGTTGATGGCGGAGAAGGGATTGCCGACGCGCTATCTGGGCATCGCGCTGCTCGTCATGGCGCTGGGCCTCACCTGGTGGGCAGGCCTGCGGGGCAGCGGCAACGGGCTGGCCTATGTTCCCGCGCGGCTGATGATGTGCCTGGGCCTGATCGCGCTGCTGCCCCGCCTGTCGGCATTGCGCCTGTCCTTCGCCCCACTCAACCGGATCGGCCGGGACAGCCTGTTCTTCTACCTCTGGCACCCGTTGGTGATGGGGGCCGCGCTGGCGGGCGGAGTCAGCGCGATGGCGGCGCTGGCGCTTTCGATCCTGATCTTGCTGCTCGCCAGCCGCCTGTTCGCGCCAAGCACGCTGATTCGTCGGCTGGTCGGCAGCGCGCCCGCGCCGCGCATACACATGGTCGCGCCGGAACCGTCGGACGCCGCGCCGCAGCCGGCCTGATTCAGGCCCGCCCACCTCAGATCATGTCAGAGCTTGCCATATTTGGCTTCGAAGCCGGCAATGTCGCCGGCGGCGAGATATTTGGCCTGATCGACCCACTGATCGCGCACCGGGCGGCCCTTGAAATTGCCCAGCTTCGCGTCGATCGCAGCGATATCGGCATCGCCCCAGGCCGCGACCTGCGCATAGCGGGTGACGCCCAGTTCGACGAGCAACGCCTTGAGCTTGGGGCCAACGCCCTTGAGGCGAAGAAGGTCGTCAGGCTCATCCGTGACCGCCGCGACGGCAGGCGACACGGGAATGGGCTCCGGCTCGACAATCGGATCGACGGACGTGACTGGCACGACCGGTTCTGTGGGGACCACCGGGGCGACAGGCTCCACCACGACCGGGGCCGCAGCGACCGGCGCCGCGATGATCGGATCGACGAAGGGCGTCGGCGTCGGGGGCGGTGCGGCGATGGGGGCGGCCACCGGAGCGGGTAGCGCGGCCGGTTCGACCGGCTGCTCCGCCTTGCGTTTGCCCGACAGCAGGAAGACAAGCGCGATGATGACCAGCAGCGCGACCAGCAGCCACAGTCCATAGTCCATGAAGAATTCCTGCATCGCGCTCCGTCTCCCCTGCCAAATCCTGACGCTATTTAAGGACGGTTTGCCACGCGCTGCAAGGGCATGGCCTATTGCGCCTCGCGCGCGACCTCCCGCCAGCCTATATCGCGACGACAGAAGCCGGTCGGGAAGTCGAGCGCGTCGACCGCGGCATAAGCCGCGACCTGTGCCGCGCCGACCGTATCTGCGGTCGCGGTGACGTTGAGGACGCGCCCGCCATTGGCGATCAGCACGCCATTTTTTTCCGTGGTGCCGGCGTGGAAAATCTTCGCGCCGTCCTTTTCCGCGGCGTCGATCCCGTCGATCGCGCCGCCCTTGTCGGGCGTGCCGGGATAACCGTTGGCCGCCATGACGATGGTAAGCGCGGCGCGGTCCGCCAACTGGACCGGCCCCTGTTCCGCCAGATGGCCCTGCGCCACGGCAAGCAGCAGGTCGATCAGGTCGCCGTCGAAACGGGTCATCAGCACCTGGCATTCGGGATCGCCGAACCGGGCATTATATTCGATCAGCTTCGGCCCTTCGACGGTCAGCATCAGCCCGGCATAGAGAACGCCCGAATAGGGCATGCCTTCGGCCGCCATGGTGTCGACGGTCGGGCGGATGATGGTTTCCATCACCTGGCGCTCCAGTTCCGGCGTCAGCACGCGGGCCGGGCTGTAGGCGCCCATGCCGCCGGTATTGGGGCCGGTGTCGCCATCCCCCACCCGCTTGTGGTCCTGCGCCGATCCGAAGGGCAGGATCGCGCTGCCGTCTGTCAGCGCGAAGAAGCTGGCTTCCTCGCCGGTCATGAATTCTTCGAGCACCACTTCCTCACCCGCCGCGCCGAACGCGCCGGAAAACATGGTGTCCAGCGCCTCGACCGCTTCGTCGCGGGTTTCGGCGATGATGACGCCCTTGCCCGCGGCCAGCCCGTCCGCCTTGATGACCACCGGCAGCGCGAAATCGTCGAGCGCTGCGAGCGCGCCATCCTTGCTGCTGACCCGGACATAGGCGGCGGTGGGGATGTTCGCGCGCTGGCACAAATCCTTGGTAAAACCCTTCGACCCCTCAAGCTGCGCGGCTTTCTTGTTGGGACCGAAAACGGGCACCCCCATGGTGCGGAGGTTGTCGGCAAGGCCATCGACCAGCGGCGCTTCCGGCCCGATCACCACCAGCCCGATCGAATGGCGGATGCAGAAATCCATCGTCGCGCGATGATCCGTCGCGTCGAGGTCGACCAGCGTGGCATGCTCGGCTATGCCCGGATTGCCCGGCGCGGCGTAGAGCGTATCGAGCCGGGGCGATTGCGCCAGTTTCCACGCCAGCGCATGTTCGCGGCCGCCGCCGCCAAGCAGAAGGATGTTCATGTCGCCCATGTCCCCGGAATTTGATGCCTATGACAGTTCGGGCCGCCTGTTAGCGGAGGAACGCGCAGGGGACAACGCGCCGCCGCTCAGCGTCAGCGAATTGTCGGGCATGCTCAAGCGCACGGTCGAGGATCGATTCGGCCATGTCCGGCTGCGCGGCGAGATTTCGGGCTTCAAGCGAGCGGCGTCGGGGCATCTTTATCTGGCGTTGAAAGACGAGAATGCGGTGCTGGACGGGGTGATGTGGAAGGGTGGCGCACAGCGGCTGGCCTTTTCCCCGCAGGACGGCGTCGAGGTGATCGCCACCGGCAAGCTGACAACCTATCCCGGCCGGTCCAAATATCAGATCGTCATCGAACGGATGGAACTGGCCGGCGAAGGCGCGCTGATGGCGCTGCTGGAGAAGCTGAAGGCCAAGCTGGCGGGCGAAGGGCTGTTCGCGGTCGAGCGCAAGAAGGCGCTGCCCTTCCTGCCGCGCACGATCGGCGTCGTGACGTCGCCGACCGGTGCCGTCATCCGCGACATCCTTCACCGGCTCGCCGATCGCTGCCCGACCCATGTCCTCGTGTGGCCGGTGCTGGTGCAGGGTCAGGACGCGGCGGAACAGGTGGCGCGGGCGGTGCGGGGCTTCAGTGCGATGGACGGCAGCGGGCCAACGCCCCGGCCGGACCTTGTGATCGTCGCACGCGGCGGCGGGTCGATCGAGGATCTGTGGAGCTTTAACGAAGAGATCGTCGTGCGCGCTGTCGCCGACTGCACGATTCCGATTATTTCGGCGGTGGGGCATGAGACGGACACGACCCTGTGCGACTATGCCGCCGACCGGCGCGCACCCACGCCGACCGCAGCCGCCGAAATGGCGGTTCCGGTACGGGCGGAATTGCTGGCGGGCCTCGGCGAGATGGGTTTGCGGGCCGGACGCGCGGTGCGTCGTGGCGCGGCGCAGGCCAGGGAACGGCTGGAGATGCAGGCGCGGTTGATGCCGACGCCCGATATGCTGCTCAGCCCCCAGCGGCAAAAGCTGGATCAGTTGTCCGACGGGCTGGTGAGCGGGTTGCGCCATCGGCTGGCCGATGCGCGCGCGCATCTGGGGCAAGCGGGCGGCGCATTGCGGCCGGCCCTGCTGCGCCAGCATGTCCAGCGCGCGGGCGAACGGCTCGACCGGCTGAAGCTGCGTCCCGATTATCTGCAACGCGCTTTGTCCGATCGCGCGATCGCCTTCGACCGGATGTCGCGCCATTTCGCCTCGCTCGATCCCGACCGGCCGCTGCAAAAGGGCTATGCGCGGGTGATGGCGCAGGGGCGGCTGGTGCAGTCGGTGGCCGCAGCGCAGACGGCTGGCCAGGTGACGCTGCATTTCAAGGACGGGACGGTGGAGGCCGCCATCGGCGATAAGCCGCCGCTTGAGAAGCGCCCGCCCGTCGCTATATCCCCATCATCACCGCGGCCCGCCCGCAAGCCGCGCGAGGCGAACGAAACGCCGCAGCAGGATCTATTTTCCTGATCGAGCGAAGAAAGGCCTGACCCATGTTGATGTCCAATCGCGACCGGATCGCCCGGCTCCACTACATGCCCTATAGTTTCCGTGTGCTGCAGGCGGGCGACCATGTCCTGTGCGCCGTGACCGGGCGAAAGATCGCGCTGGAGGATCTGCGCTACTGGAGCATCGCCCGGCAGGAACCCTATGCCAATGCCGATGCGTCGGTACAGGCGGAATTGAAGGCGCTTGGGCCGCGATGAGGCGGATCGGCCTGGCGCTGCTGCTGGCCTGCGCCGGAACGGCCGTCGCGCAGCCCGGCCCCCGTTCCGGGACGATGCAGACCGATTTTCAGCTGACCGGCACGGCGACGCAGGGCGGCACGCTGGTCGGCACCGCGCCGTCCGGTACGGTCGCGCTGAAGCTGGATGCGCAACTGGTGCCAGTGGACGCCGACGGCCGCTTCCTGATCGCCTTCGACCGGGATGCCCCGCCGATCGCGCGCCTCACTGCGCGCCTGCCTGATGGACGGACGATCGAACGCGCATTGACCGTCGGGCCACGCGCCTGGCGGATCGAGCGGATCGACGCGCCGATGCGGCCCACCAAGAGCACAGAGGCGTTTCTGGCGCTGCGCAAGCCGGAGCTGGAGGCGATCACCAACGCGCGCGCGATGGTAACCGACGCGCAGGGCTGGCGGCAGCGCTTCATCTGGCCGAGAATAGGGCGAATATCCGGGCTGTTCGGATCACAGCGCGTCTATCAGGGAACGCCCGGCGCCTATCATGGCGGCGTTGATGTGGCGGGCGCGACTGGCGTTCCAGTGGTGGCCCCCGCTGACGGCGTGGTAATCCTCGCCGCCGCCAACACACCCTTCACGCTGGAAGGACATTTGCTGATGGTCGATCATGGCCATGGCCTCAACAGCGCCTTCCTGCACCTGTCGCGGATCGACGTAAGGGTCGGCGACCATGTGGCCCAGGGGCAACGCATCGGCGCGGTCGGCGCCACGGGGCGCGCAACCGGACCGCATCTTCATTGGGGAATGAAATGGAACGAGGCGCGGATCGACCCGATGCTGCTCGCCGGGCCGATGCCGAACGGGCTTTAGATTCGGCGCGCAGCAAGCCGTCGTCGGCCCCCGCTGGCGGCAACAAGCGTCAACTGACCCGCTTCATACGAATTGCTCGCCCGCCCTCGAGCTTGCCCATGAAACTGCCCATGGCGGCGCGCTTCAATTCGATCTTCTGGCCGGGCTTGGGTTCGCGCCCGGTCACCGCTTCGGTCGTCATCCATTGGGCACCGTCTTCCAGGACAATCTGCCACTTGCCATAGCCCAGGCTCCGGACCGACGCGATCACCGCATCGATATGGGTGACGCCCTCTTCCTGCGGCTTGTCGCCGCCGTCGTCATCGCCGCCGCCGAGGAAAGGCAGTTTGGGGAAAGAGAAGCCGAACAGCGTCTTGCGCGTCTTGTTGAGTTCGCTCTTGTCGAGCACCACCACCTCGTCGCGCTGGGCAGCAGCGTCGATCGCGCCGACCTGCCGATCGAAACAGGCGAGCCGCTCCGCATTGTCCGTTATGGCGCGACACTGGAGCAGGTTGGTGAAGATTTCCGGCCGGGGCTGCTGCCGCTGTGGCGCCGCCTGGGCCGCCCCCGCTACAAGGCACAGCATGGTTACGAAAATCCAGCCCTGCTTGCCGTTCATATTCGTGCTTCCTCTTCCGAACCCTGTGTCGCCACTAACATGCACCCGCGGCATATGACGTCAATATGACAGTCTTCGCCGATACCGGACGTCTCAAACGCCACAATAGGTCGGCTATCCACTTCATGATGTATGATTGCTACATCCTTTTGTAACTTCGTGTAATTTTCTTGCAATACGGCCGTAAAACAGCGGCGCGCCCACCTTGTTGCATTTATGATACAGCCGCCTTCAAAAGCGGCCATGTCCCTTTTCCCCCGCTTTACAGCGCCCCGAAGCCCGCGCAGTTTCGTCGCATCCATACGGGGGGATCGCTGTCGGGCACCATATCCCTTCGTACGGGCCACTTATGTGGCAGGCTATCTGCCAAACTCCAGAGCAAGGGACTGGAACCGTGAAAATATTTTCGAAGAGGGCACTATTGCGTGCCAGCGCCGCACCGGCGATCCTGGGCGCGTCGCTGATCGCGACGGCTGCATTCGCGCAGGACGCGCCGCAGACGGCGGAAGCCGATGCCGGCGACACCATCATCGTTACGGGTTCGCGCATCGCGCGGCCCGACCTGTCGAGCAGCAGCCCATTGAACGTCGTGAACGCAAGCGACATTGCTATGAAGGGCGGGTCAGCAAACATTGAGAACGTCCTCAATGACTTACCGCAAGTTACCGCGACATCGACATCGGCGTCGAACAATCCGGGCGGCGGCGTCGCAACCGTCAACCTTCGCGGCCTAGGCTCGCAGCGCACATTGGTGCTGGTCGATGGCCGTCGCTACATGTCATACGACGTCCAACAGATCGTCGATTTGAACACAATTCCTTCCGCTCTGATCGAGCGGGTTGATGTAGTCACCGGTGGTCAATCCGCCGTCTATGGTTCCGACGCCATCGCCGGCGCGGTCAACTTCATCCTGAAAAAGAACTTTTCTGGCGTGGAGTTGAACTCAAGTTACGACCTCACCAGCCGCGGCGACGGCGCTGTGTGGGACGTCAACGGTGTTATCGGCGGCAATTTTGACGACGACCGCGGCAACGCTACCGTTTTTGTGGGTTACACGAAGCGCAAAGCGGTGTTTGCCGGTGCCCGCGGTTTCGGCAAGGACGCATTGGTCGATGACGGCGAAGGCGGTTTCGTTCTTGGCGGTTCGCCCTCGGTACCGCAGGGTCGTCTGAACATCCCTGGCCTCGGTGCCGCGACCGGTCTGGGTTGCGACATTCAGGATTTTACCGGCAATGTGAACAGCTGCTATGTCGGCGCGACGGACGCCTATAATTATGCGCCGGTCAACTATCTACAGGTTCCACAAGAGCGTTTCGTCATGTCGGCGCAGGCTCGATACGAAATCAACGATAATTTCCAGCCTTATGTGGAAGCTCAGTTCGTCAACAATCGGGTTAGCGCGCAGTTGGCAGCGACGCCCATCAGCAACGGCACCCCTTATGGCGACGGCGTGATTGGGCAACTTCCAATCTATGTAAATTCGCCCTATTTCACGGCTGCGTTCCAAAACGCGCTCCGGTCTCTGGACACGGACGGCAACGGTTACGTCAACGCAAACTTCAATTACCGGACGGTTCAAGTCGGTGCGCGCTCGAACTTTGATGACCGCAACGCTTATCGATTTGTTGCTGGCATGAAAGGCGATATCGGCGCCGGTTTCAGCTATGACGGCTATTATATGTATGCTCGTACTAAAAACACGCAGCGCCAAGCCGGTAACATTGCCATTGATCGGTTCCTCAACGCGACCAACAACACGCTAGTCGATGGGGAACTGGTTTGCTCCAGCCAGTCTGCCCGTGACGCCGGTTGCGTTCCGGCCAATATTTTTGGTCTTAATAATCTGTCGCAGGCTGCGATCGATTATCTGGGCATCACCGCTACCAACGTCGAGACATACACCACGCAGGTGGCTTCCTTCGCAGTGACTAACTCCAGCCTATTCGATTTGGGCGCGGGCGGCGTTGGCATTGCTTTGGGCGCCGAGTATCGCAAAGAAGCAGGATCGGTTGATCCCGACACTTATCTCGCCAGCGGCAACGTGGCTGGCTTTAATCCTGGCCAAGCCACGGGTGGATCTTACAGCGTAACGGAATTCTTCGGTGAAACGCGCGTTCCTCTTCTTCGGGAAAGTTTCGTCCACCGGTTCGACCTGAGCGGCGCTGCCCGCTTCTCGAAATATTCCAATGCGCCCGGTAACGTGTTCACCTGGTCAGGTGGCGCCGAACTGGAGCCGGTACGCGGCATCACGCTGCGCGGTCAATATCAGAAAGCGGTCCGCGGCCCGAGCGTCAACGAACTGTTCTTGGGTTCGACGGTCAGCTTCAACGGCAATGCCGATCAGTGCGGCACTGCTGCGGCGACTTCCGGTCAGCTCAATGCAATCTGTGTTGCGCAGTTCAATGCGGCCGGTGCCCCCTTGTCCAACATCGGCAATCCCGCAATTCAAGACGCCAACAACGTCAATCCTCTGACTTTCATCGGCGGCAACTCAAATCTGCGTGAAGAAACGGCCAAGACCTACACGCTGGGTGTCGTAGTTGCACCGTCCAGCCTGCCAGGCTTCTCGGCCACAGTCGATTACTATAATATCAAGATCGACAATTACATCACTGCGGGCGTAGGTACGGATGCCATCGGCACCTTGTGCTTCACCCAGTTCAACCAAGACTATTGCAACGCGATCGCACGTAACTCGATTGGTGAAATCGATACGTTCACCGATGGTTATGTCAACAGCGGTGGTCTCAAGACCTCCGGCATCGACGTTACTGCCAATTATAAGTTTGGCCTTGGCCCGGTTCTTGGAGCAGACGACGCAAACCTGATCTTCGCCTTTGATGGCACGCGCCTCATCAAGAACAACTTCACACCCGTCGTTGGCATCGACCTGACCTATAAGTGTGCCGGTGCGTTCGGTGCGAACTGCGGCGTTCCTACGCCGAAGTGGCGGTCAACGTTGCGAACGACGTTCCAGACCGAGAAGTTCGACCTGTCGCTGCTGTGGCGCTATGTCGGTTCGGCCAATGACGACGATCCAGATGCCGTTTATGCTTCAGAGCATTTCAAGGCGATCAACTATTTTGACCTGTCGGCAGCCTTCCATGTGAACGACATTTTCACCCTGCGCGGTGGCGTCGTGAATATGTTTGACACCAAGCCGCGCTTGGCCGCCAGCACGCAAAACGGTGGTAATGGCGAACAGACCAATACCTTCCCGACACTATACGATGTTTTGGGTAGCCGTTTCTTCATGAGCGCAACCATGAAGTTTTAAAATTGGGAAGGCCGACCGTCCTAATATGACAGTCGGCCATCTATCAGTAAAAAGGGAGGAAGGCGGACATCCCGTTTTCCTCCCTTTTTATGCCTAGGCGGACCTGAACCAGCCCGTTACCGAGGTGCGGGACGCGCCGGCAGAAGGTGCCACATAGCTTACGCTATGCAGTTGTGGAACGCGGAACAAATCTAGTGTGTTGAAAGCAGGAGTAGTGCAGGAGAGGCCACCATCGTCATGGTGAAATAGCAGCAGCCCGCCCCATTCGGCGCGCCATTGCTCGGTCAGACCTAGAACATAGGCGGCGTGCCTGTTCTTACCGGCGACATCATCATCATGCGCCGTCAGGAAATCTCCCCCGCAATAGCGAGTCGCCTGCCCGTCGGCAAAAGCAATCGCATCTTGGCCGGTAATGAAGCGGATCAAGTCTAGCGTCGCCGGGCTGGAAAGGAAGGCGACGAAACTATCCAACAAATGCGCCGATCGCACCCGCGCTTCAGCAGCGTCCGGCACGCGTATCGCGCTATAGCGGAACTGGAAGCCGTGGCGCGCCGCCTCCTGCACGGCATTATCAAGCGCCGTGTGTTGCGCTACATTCATCGCGGCCGCAGCCGTATGGTCGATCTCGAAGACCTTTTCACCTGAATTGAGGACGATTCGCCAATCCTCCTTGCGCGCCGCCAAATGGCCGATCAACGCGTAAGCGGCCGCATCCGTCAGGAACGGATCAATACGGACATGCCCATTACGCTGGTAATCGACGCGCAGCCTTTTCCGATCAATGCCTCCGGCGAGACCAAAAGGGCTTTGAGCGTGCATTACACGACCTCCAGCCTCAACGCCCCGTCGCCATCCTCGACCCGGACGGTCGATGCGTCGGGGATTTCGCCGCGCAGGATCAGGTCGGCCAGCGGATCCTGCAGATAGCGCTGGACCGCGCGCTTCAGGGGGCGTGCGCCATAGACCGGGTCATAGCCGACCCGGCCGAGCCAGGCACGCGCCTCGTCGGTCAGATCGAGCACGATCTTGCGATCCTTGAGCAGCTTGCCGATACGCGCCACCTGGATATCCACGATCGGGGCCATATGGGCCGCGCCCAGACGGTGGAACAGGATTACTTCGTCCAGCCGGTTCAGGAACTCCGGGCGGAAATGGGCGCGGACGATGTCCATTACCTGATCCTCGACCTTTTCCACCGGCTCGTCATCGGCCAGGCCGGTGAGATATTGGCTGCCCAGGTTCGACGTCAGCACGATGATCGTATTGGTGAAGTCCACCGTGCGTCCCTGTCCGTCGGTCAGGCGGCCATCGTCCAGCACCTGGAGCAGGATGTTGAACACATCGCCATGCGCCTTCTCCACCTCGTCGAACAGCACGACCTGATAGGGGCGGCGGCGGACGGCTTCGGTCAGGACGCCGCCTTCCTCATAGCCGACATAGCCCGGCGGCGCGCCGATCAGGCGGGCGACGCTGTGCTTCTCCATGAACTCGCTCATGTCGATGCGCACCATGGCGCTGTCGTCATCGAACAGAAATCCTGCCAGCGCCTTGGTCAGTTCGGTCTTGCCAACGCCGGTTGGCCCCAGGAAGAGGAAGGAACCGAGCGGCCGGTTGGGATCTTGCAGACCCGCGCGTGACCGGCGCACGGCGGTCGATACCGCCTTGACCGCATCGGCCTGGCCGATCACCCGCTTGCCCAGCGTTTCTTCCATCGCCAGCAGCTTTTCGCGCTCGCCGGTCATCATCCGCTCGACCGGGATGCCCGTCCAGCGCGCGACGACCCCAGCAATATCCTCCGCCGTCACTTCCTCCCGCAGCATCGCCCCTTCCGAGGCGGTTGCCGCTTCGGCGAGGCGCTTTTCCAGCGCGGGGATGGTGCCGTAGGACAGTTCGCTCATCTTCGCGAGGTCGCCCGCGCGCTGGGCCTGTTCCAGTTCGAGCCGGGCGGCGTCGAGTTGCTCCTTGACCTTCGCTTCGCCGGCGATCTTGTCCTTTTCCGACTGCCAGCGCTGGGTGAGCGAGGCGGATTGCTCCTCCAGATTGGCGAGATCCTCTTCCAGCGTGTCGAGCCGGTCGGCCGATGCCTTGTCGGTCTCCTTCCTCAACGCCTCCCGCTCGATCTTGAGCTGGATGATGCGGCGGTCGAGATTTTCGATCTCCTCCGGCTTGGATTCCACCTCCATGCGCAGGCGCGAGGCGGCCTCGTCCATCAGGTCGATCGCCTTGTCGGGCAGGAAGCGGTCGGTGATATAGCGGTTGGAGAGCGTCGCCGCGCTGACCAGCGCGCCGTCGGTGATCCGTACGCCGTGATGAAGTTCGTATTTCTCCTTGAGGCCGCGCAGGATCGAGATCGTGTCCTCGACCGTGGGTTCGCCGACGAAGACGGGCTGGAAGCGCCGCTGGAGCGCGGGGTCTTTTTCGACATATTTGCGATATTCGTCCAGCGTGGTCGCGCCGATGCAATGGAGTTCGCCGCGCGCCAGAGCGGGCTTGAGCAGATTGCCCGCGTCCATTGCGCCTTCGCTTTTACCCGCGCCGATCAGCGTGTGCATCTCGTCGATGAAGAGGACGATCTGGCCATCGGCGCCCTTTACCTCGTCCAATACGCCCTTCAGCCGTTCCTCGAACTCGCCGCGATATTTGGCGCCCGCGATCAGCGATCCCATGTCGAGCGCCATCAGGGTGCGGTCCTTGAGCGTATCGGGCACGTCGCCATTGGCGATGCGCAGCGCGAGACCTTCGGCGATCGCGGTCTTGCCGACGCCGGGGTCGCCGATCAGGACCGGGTTGTTCTTGGTCCGGCGGGCGAGGATCTGGATGGTGCGACGGATTTCCTCGTCGCGGCCGATGACCGGGTCGAGTTTGCCCGCGCGCGCCGCTTCGGTGAGGTCGCGGGCGAATTTCTTGAGCGCATCGTAGCGATCCTCCGCACCCGCCGTGTCGGCGGTGCGGCCACCGCGCAAGGCATTGATCGCGGCGTTCAGAGCTTCGGGCTTTACGCCTGCGGCGGCGAGCGCCTTGCCCGCCGTCGTGGTGGTGGCGAGGGTGAGCGCGAGCAGCAGGCGCTCGACGGTGACGTAGCTGTCGCCCGCCTTCGCCGCGACCTGCTCGGCGCTGTCGAGGACGCGCACGGCGTCATTGTCCAGGCCGGGGGTCTGTTGCGCGCCGCTGCCCGATACGACCGGCACCTTGGCCAGCGCCGCGTCGACGTCGCGCAGCGCAACTTGCGCCGAGCCGCCCGCCGCCTTGATGAGGCCGGACGCCATGCCCTCGCTGTCCTCCAGCAGAGCCTTCAGCAGATGTTCCGGGCCGATCCGCTGATGGCTCATGCGGATCGCGACGGTTTGCGCCGACTGGAGGAAACCTTTAGCGCGGTCAGTGAATTTTTCGATGTTCATGTACGTCCACCCAATATGACGGGATTGATGTAGTGTTGCTTAAAAAGCACACAAGGGGTGGCGCATGATTATCCTAATGCGCCGCTTTCTTCGCATTGGGCGCGAAGGTGTCGCCGAAGAAATCCGCCTGATACCAAAGGGGCGCGGCATCGCTGTCGGCCAGCGCGCGGGTGATGCGGTAATTGGCTTCCGCAAAACGAGCGCCTGCGTTCCAGTCTATCTTCTGGTTCATATCGTCGCCCGGATGATGATAGGCGCCGCCCAGGAAATCGCCCCACGCCTTTTCGCCGCCATTGGCGAAGCCGGTGGCGAGGAAGACGGCGGGCACGCCCTGCTTCACGAACATATAATGATCCGACCGCACGAAGATGCCTTCCTGCGGCATCGGGTCGGGCGAAAGTTTGATGGTCATCGGTGCGACTGCGTTCGCCACGATCGGCCCGAGGGTGGAATGGTTGGCGCCGAAAGCGATGACGTCGGTGAAGGGATAGAGCAGCAACGGCATGTCGAGATCGACATTGCCGACGATCTGCCTGACAGGCACCGCCGGATGGCGGGCGAAATAATCCGCGCCGAGCAGACCCTTTTCTTCGCCGGTGGAGGCGAGGAAGATGATCGAGCGGCGCGGCTTTTCGGGTGACAGGGCCATGGCGCGGGCAACCTCCAGCAGGGTCGCGATACCCGCCGCATTGTCGAGCGCGCCGTTGTTGATGCGATCGGTATCTGGCTTGTCGTCGGGCTTCGCCTCGCTGATCCCGATATGGTCGAGATGGGCGGACAGAACGACATATTCACGCTGCAGCACCGGGTCGCTGCCCGGCAGGATGCCGACGACATTGGGACTGGCGACACGCTTGCCCACGCTTTCCACCTGGATGCGGGCGCTGCCCTTGAGCGCGAAGCCTCTGGGCTTGCCGCCCGGCTTGTCGGCTTGTTTGCGGATGGCGGCGATCGACTGGGGCGCGCCGGCGAACAGCGCTGCGACCACCGGCTCGTTCACGGATGCGGCGGCGCGGATGCCGGGCGCATCGACATGCGCCTGGCCGTCGGTATCGACCCAGGTGAAATCGGGTTCGTTGGCGAACGTCAGCATCCGCGCCCAGGGCCGCGCTTTCATCGATTGCAGCGTGGCGACCGAGAGCATGCCGACCGCGCCGTGCGCCTCCGCCACCTTCGCCTTGGTCGCGGAGAGATGCGCACCCTCCTCGCTCGGCAGCCCCTTGGGATAGCCGCGCAGGGTGACGACGATCTTGCCCTTCACGTCGAGACCGGCATAGTCGTTGAGGCCCATGCGGGCATTTTCGATGCCATAGCCGACGAAGACCAGCGGCGCGGACAGATCGACTTTGGGTTCGTCGGGGTTCAGGCCGACGATGACGTCGGTGCCGTGAGTCCAGCTTTTGTCACCGGCGGGCCCGGTCAGTGTCAGGACGGCGGGAATGTTCGTCCGTTCGGTCTGCTGGAAGGCGATGCGCTGGAGCCAGCCGCCTGCATCCCCGGCGGGCTTGAGGCCGAGGCCGTCAAACTGGCTGGCGACGTAGCGCGCCGCGATCTCATGCCCTTCGCTGCCAGTATCACGCCCTTGGAGCAGGTCGTCAGCGAGAAATTCGACATGGGCGCGCATGGCGGCGGCGGTGAAGACCGGATCGGCGGCGCTCCGGGCCGGGAGAGCGGCGGGCAACAGCAGCGCCGTCATGGCGGCAAGGGCGAAGGGGGTTTTCATGGAGATATCTGTCCACTGGATGGCGGGATGGGCGGAGGATTGCCGCCCTGCCCCCGCCCTGTCCAGCAATAAGCGTATTGCACGTCTAAAACGGCCCGCTATGCTGCAGCCTTATGTGCAGCGGCCGTGTTCTGTCGCTGCAAAGTCCCCCTTTTCATGAGGTTCTCATGGCCCTTTCCCCGATGTCGCGCCGCCTGTCCCTGATGATGGGCCTGTCCGTCCTGGCGCTGTCGCCGATGGCGCAGGCTGCCAAACCCGTTGCGGCGGCGGCTCCCGCCCCGGTCGCCAGCCTCGTGTCGCAGGTCGATATTCCCTATGAGGAATTTACGCTGAAGAACGGGCTGCGCGTCATCGTCCACACCGACCGCAAGGCCCCGGTGGTGGCGGTGTCGGTCTGGTATCATGTCGGATCGCGGTTCGAACCGGCCGGCAAGACCGGCTTCGCCCATCTGTTCGAGCATCTGATGTTCTATGGGTCGGAAAATGCCGATGGTCCCTTCTTCGGACGACTGGAGGATATCGGCGCGACCGACTGGAACGGGACGACCTGGTTCGATCGCACCAATTATTTCGAGACGGTGCCGACCGGCGCGCTGGACCGGGCGCTGTTCCTGGAATCCGACCGGATGGGCCATCTGCTGGGCGCGGTGACGCAGACCAAGCTGGATACCCAGCGCGGTGTCGTCCAGAATGAAAAGCGGATGGGCGAGAATGAGCCCTATGGCCTGGTCGAATATGCCCAGCTCGATGCGATGCTGCCCGCGGGCCACCCCTATCGCCACTCCACCATCGGGTCGATGGCGGACCTGAACGCCGCGAGCCTGGCCGACGTGCAGAGCTGGTTCAAGACCCATTATGGCCCGAACAACGCCGTGCTGGTGCTGGCCGGGGATATCGATGCCGCCACGGCCAAGGCGAAGGTGGAGAAGTGGTTCGGCAATATCGCCGCCGGCCCCGCGCCCAAGGATGTGGACGCGACCGTGCCGACACTCGACAAGGATGTCGAGAAGGTGATGCACGACAATGTCGCGGCGACGCGCCTCTATCGCAACTGGATCGTGCCTGGGGTCAATTCCGACGAATTGCAGCAACTGGACCTGGCGATGACGGTGTTCGGCGGGCTGAAATCCTCCCGCCTCGACAATGCGCTGGTGCGTGACGAGAAGGTCGCGGTGGGCGTGAAGGCCAGCATCCAGCCTTTCGAGAAGCTGTCGATCGCGGAGATCACGGTCGACGTGAAGCCCGGCGCGGACCCGGTCGCGGTGGGCAAAAGGCTCGACCAGCTGCTGGCCGACTATCTGGACAAGGGACCGAGCGCGGACGAGGTGCTGCGCGCGGCGACGGGCCAGGCGGCGGGGACGATTTCGGGGCTGGAGAAGGTCGGCGGCTTTAGCGGCAAGGCGGTGACGCTGGCCGAGGGGGCGGTCTATTCCAACGATCCGGCCAAATATAAGAAGGATCTGGCCGTCTATGCCGCCGCGACGCCGCAGAGCGTGAGCGCCGCCGCGCGCAAATGGCTGGGAAGGCCGGTGTTGCGCCTGACCGTCGCGCCGGGCGAGCGGTCGGCCGCTGACAATGCGCTGGCGGGCAATGCGACCCACAAGCCCGCCTTCTTCCGCAATCCCGACGCCGCCCCGCCCAAAGCCGCGACGGGAGCAGGAACTTTGGCGGCCCCGACGAAGATCGCCGAACCGCCGATCGAGCCGGTCAAGGATCTGGACTTTCCCGATATCGAACATGCGACGTTGAAGAACGGCATCAAGGTCGCGCTGGCGCGACGCACTACGGTGCCGACGGTGCGCGTGTCGGTGGCGTTCGATGCCGGCAATGCGGCCGATGACAAGGCGAAGCTGGGCACGGCGGGGCTGACCACCGCGCTGCTGGACGAAGGGACCAGGACGCGGTCGTCGATCCAGATCGCCGAGGAGCAGGAGCGGCTGGGCGCGTCGATCAGCGCGGCCAACAGCATGGACCGGACCACGGTGGGCCTGTTCGCGCTCAAGCCCAATCTGGACGCGTCGCTGGACCTGCTGGCCGATGTGATCCGCAATCCCGCCTTCGCCCCGGCGGAGGTGGAGCGGCTGCGCAGCCAGATGCTGACCAAGATCGCGTCGGAGAAGACCGAGCCGATGGCGATCGCCCAGCGGATGTTGCCGCCGCTGCTCTATGGGCAGGCCCATCCCTATGGCATTCCCTTCACCGGGTCCGGCACGGAGACGGGCGTCAAGGCGGTGACGCGGGCGGACCTGACCGGATTCCACGATGCCTGGCTGCGGCCCGACAATGCGACCATCTTCGTCGCGGGCGATACGACGCTGGCCGAACTGATGCCGCTGCTGGAAAAGCGCTTCGGCGACTGGAAAGCCCCCGGCGTGGCGAAGGGCGTCAAGACGTTCCGCATGGACCGGATGATGCGCCCGTCGCGGATCGTGCTGGTCGACAAGCCGCAAAGCCCGCAGTCGATGATCCTGGCCGGGCTGCTGACCAACAAGAGCGGGACCGACAATCCCGTGACGTTGCAGACCGCCAATGAGGTGCTGGGCGGATCATCCTCCTCGCGCCTGATCATGGACCTGCGCGAAACCAAGGGCTGGGCCTATTATGCCGGGTCCGCGCTACCCGGCGTCAAGGAAACGATCCCTCTGCTGGTCTACGCCCCGGTGCAGACCGACAAGACCGGCGAGTCGATCGTCGCCGCGCGCAAGGACATCAGCGATTTCCTGACCGCCAAGGGCACGACCGAGACGGAGCGCAACCAGACGATCAACAGCCAGATCCTGTCGCTGCCCGGCAGTTTCGAAACGTCCTCCGACCTTTTGAGCGCGATGATGCGCAACGACCTGATCGGGCGGCCGGACGATTATTACGAGACGCTGCCCAAAACCTATCGCGCCATGACCGCCGCCGATTTCGACAAGGCCGCGCGCGAGGCCATCAACCCCGACCGGCTGATCTGGGTCGTGGTCGGCGACGCCAAGCTGGTGCGACCGCAGCTTGACGCGGTGGGGCTGCCGGTGGAAATGGGCACATTGGCTGATTGACGCCAACGTAAAGGAGAATCGAGATGGCTGCAGTGGATGGCGCTTATGATTGCGTGGCCAAAACGCCGATGGGCGACCAGAAGGGGGTCTTCACCGTCATCAGCAGCGGCGACCGCTTCAACGGCACCTTTGCCGGGATGATGGGGTCGCTGGATGTGGTCGACGGCAAGGTCGATGGCGCGAAGCTGACATGGAAGATGGAAATGACCATGCCCATGCCGATGACGCTCGAATGCGAGGCCGACGTGGCGGGCGATGCCATCACCGGCACGATGCAGCTCGGCGCATTCGGCGCGTCGGCCTTCAACGGGACGCGCCGGGCTTAGGCATCGTCCGCCGTCGGCAGCGGGTTCCCGCTAAAGCGCGGCGTGTAGTTCAGACGACAGAACCGGGCTGCCGCCTGCGCGGGAGCCCGGTTCTGGCTTTAATAATCGCGGCGCGACCTTCCTATCCGCGACAGCGAGCGAGACAGCAATACGCCGTTGACAATTTCCATTAGTTAGCTATCTAATGGAAATGCCCCTGTCAGAACCCAAGCGCGCACTGGCGCACAAGATGGCTCCGGTCGCCCGCGCCTGGCGGCAACTGGCCGACACGGCCCTGGCGGAATTCGGCGTATCCAACAGCGCCGGATGGTGCCTGATCCATATCGATCGGCTGGGTGGCGAGGTAGGGCAAAGCGCGCTGGCCGAGTCGCTGGATATCAGCCAGCCATCGCTGGTCCGCACGCTGGACCAGTTGCAGACCGGCGGACTGGTGACGCGGGCGCAACATCCCGACGACAAGAGATCCAATATTGTCGGGCTGGCTCCGGCGGGGCGGGATCTGGTCGGCAGGATCGAAGCGAAGCTCGACGCCCTGCGGGCCGAGTTGCTGAAGGACGTGCCCGAAGAGGCGATCGAGGTCGCAGTATGGCTGCTGGACCTGCTGAGCCTGCGCATCGCCGAACGGAAGAGCGCGGCGTGAGCATCCGGCCATGAGCGGCAAGATCTTCGGCGAACGCTTCGGCGTACCGGTCGCGCTCTTTTCCCTCAAATGCCTGGTTGCGGCCATGCTGGCGCTCTACCTCGCGTTCAGCATCGGGCTGGAGCGGCCCTATTGGGCATTCCTGACCAGCTATATCGTCGCCCAGCCGATGGCCGGTGCGGTGATTTCCAAGGCGGTTTTTCGCGCCATCGGCACATTGGTCGGCGCGATGTTCGCCGTCGCCATCGTTCCGCCGCTCGTCAATGCGCCCGAATTGCTGGTGCTGGCCATGGCATCATGGCTGGCGCTGTGCGTATTCGTGTCGCTGATGGACCGCACGCCGCGATCCTATATGTTCGTGCTGGCGGGCTATACCGCCTGCCTGATCGTCTTCCCTGACGTCGATACGCCGCAGACCATCTTCACCGTGGCGTCGTTGCGCGTCCAGGAGATTTTGATCGGCATCGCCTGCGGCAGCCTGGTCCATAGCGTGGTGCTGCCCGGATCGATCAGCAGCGTGCTGCTGGCGCGGGTGGAAGCGATGCTGCGCGACGCGGAACGCTGGACCCGCGACGCGATCGCGACGGAACCGGTAGCGGGGCTGGATGCCGAGCGCCGCCGGCTGGCGCAGGACGTCACCGAATTGCACCAGATGTCGGTCCACCTGCCCTTCGACATCAGCCGCCTGGCGCCGCGGGTGCGGACGGTTCGCGCGTTGCAGGACCAGTTGTCATTGTTGCTGCCGCTGGGCGCGGCGGCGGAGGACCGGCTGGCGCAGCTAAAGGCCGCCAATGGCGGAACCGTGCCGCCGCAGGTCGAGAGGCTGATCGCCGATGTCCGCGACTGGCTGGATTCGCCGGCGGTCGACAATGACAGCCGGGCGCGGCTGGCCCAGGCGCTGATCGACCGCTGCGCCGGACTTGAGCCCGCGGCGACGCCTGACATGGGCTGGGCCGACATGATGCGCCTGAGCCTCTACGCCCGGCTGGCCACGCTGATCGCGGCGCATCGCGACTGCCGCGACCTGCACGACCAGATGGCGACGCACAGTCGCGCCGCAGTGACGCCGCGCATCGCGCAACTGCTGGAGGGCCGGCGCAACCGCGAACTGCACCGCGACTATGCCAGCGCAGCGCGCGGCGCGTTCAGCGCCTTCGTCACGGTGGCGCTGGGCTGCGCGATCTGGATATTGAGCGGCTGGAAGGATGGCGGCACCGCGGTGATGCTGGCGGGCGTGTTCCTGGCGCTGTTCGCAGCGGTCGACAATCCGCTGGCCCCGCTCAGGGGCTTCATGGTCGGCACGGTCGCGGCGTCGGCGCTGGGCGCGCTGTACGGCTATGCGATCATGCCGCGGCTGGACGGCTTCCTGATGCTGGCGCTGGCCTATGCGCCCGCTTTGCTGCTGCTGGGCGCGATGATGGCGTCGCCGCGCTGGGCGGGGATTGCGCTGCCTACCCTGCTGGGGTTGGGCAGTCCTGTGCTGCTGTCGAGCAGCTATGTCAGCGCCTTTGGCAGCTATATCAACGGCGCGGTGGCGCAGATCGTCGGCATCTGGTTCGCGATCCTGATGGCCGGGCTGTTGCAGTCGGCCGGGGTCGAACGCGCGATCCGCCGCACGCTGCGCGCCGGCTGGACCGACATCGCCAATCGCGCGACATTGATGAGCCCGCCCGACGTGCGCGGCTGGATCAACCGGATGCTCGACCGCATCGCCCTGCTCGCCCCGCGGCTGGCGGCGACCCGTGCCGACAGCGGCAAGCCGCTCTACGACGCCCTGCGCGACCTGCGTACAGGCGTCGCGATCGGCGAACTGCGCCAGTTGCGACTGGACCTGCCCCCGGAAGAAGGCGCTCCGCTGACCGCGGTGCTGGGCGGGGTGAGCCGCCATTATCGCGGGCTGGACCCGGACAAGCCGGTGCCCGCCGACCCCGCACTGCTCCACGATATCGACGGCGCCATCGACGCGCTGAGCGCCCATCCCCGCCTGCCGGTGCGCCGCGAGGGCGTGCTGGGGCTGGTGAGCCTGCGCCGCAACCTCTTCCCCGACGCCCATGCCTATCGGAGAGCCATCGCATGACCGGCGAAATTGCCCTAGGGGGCATCTTCATCCCCACCCTGTTGCTGCTGGCGCTGGTCGCGCTGGTGCTGAGCTGGGCGCTGACCCGGCTGATCGCCGCCTTCGGCCTCTATCGCTTCCTGGCCTATCGCGCGGCGGTGGACCTCAGCCTTTTCATCCTCCTGCTCGGCGGCCTCGCCTTGCTCGTCCCCACCTTTGGAATCCGTCTATGAACCGCCTGTCCGATTCGCCGTTTTGGAAGGGGCTGGTCCGCAGCGCCGCCACCATCCTGCTCGTCATCGCCGCGGCGCTTGTCGCGATCTGGATGTGGAATCATTATGAGCGCAGCCCCTGGACCCGCGACGGGCGGGTGCGCGCCGATGTGGTGCGGGTGACGCCCGACATCAGCGGGCTGGTGACGTCGGTCGCGGTGCATGACAACCAGCAGGTGAAGGCCGGCGACCTGCTGTTCGTGATCGACACGCCGCGTTACGCACTGGCGCTGGATCAGGCCCGGTCGCAGATCGCCAGTGCGCAGGCGACGCTGGCGCAGGCGCGGCGCGAGGCGCGGCGCGACCTGGCGCTGGGCGACCTGGTGGCGGCGGAGACGCATGAGCAGAATGTCGCGCGGGTCGAGACGGCACAGGCCGCGCTGACCGAGGCGATGAGCGCGCGCGAGGGCGCGGCGCTGAACCTGCAACGGACGCGGGTGCTGGCGTCGGTCAATGGCGTGGTCACGAACCTGGACCTGCATCCGGGCGACTATGTCGGCGCGGGGAGCCAGGCGCTGGCCCTGATCGACAGCGATTCGATGCGGGTCGAGGGCTATTTCGAGGAAACCAAGCTGGGGCTGATCTGCATCGGCGCGCCGGTGACGGTGCGACTGATGGGCGAGGCGCAGGATCTGCACGGCCGGGTCGAGAGCATCGCCTTCGGCATCGACGACGACAGCCGGAGCAACAGCGGCAACCTCCTCCCCTCCGTCGAGCCGACCTTCAGTTGGGTGCGGCTGGCCCAGCGCATTCCGGTGCGGGTGAAGCTGGACAAGGCGCCGGCGGGGTTGCGGCTGATTTCGGGCCGGACCGCAACGGTGACGGTGCAGCCCGCGGCGCCTGAGAAAAATGGGGACAAGGATGGCAAGGCGGGGGTTTGCCGTCATGGCTAAGGCTAACCGGGCCAAAAGACGGCCTGTTCCCGCCTGCGCGGGACCGCATAAGGGTTTGGGGGGCGCGCTGTTGGTGTTGGCCCTGTCCGCCTGTGCGACCGCCGGGCCGGATTATCGCCCGCCGGCCCGGTCCGCCGCCACCACGCCGGCCGCGACCGGGGCGTTTCATTCGGCGCAGGGCGGGCAATATAGCCAGGCCGACCTGCCCGACCATTGGTGGCGTCTCTATGCCGATCCACAACTCGATACGCTGATCGCGCAGGCGCTGGCCGCCAATACCGACCTGCGCCAGGCCGACGCCAATCTGGCCCAGGCACAGGCGGTATTGCGGGAGGCGGAGGCCGGGCGCACCGTCACGACCAGCGTCAGCGGCAGCGGCCTGTCGCTGTCGCGGCCATCCAGCACCGGCTACAGCCTGCCGGGCGTGGTCGGCTATGATCTGGGCCTGTCCGCCAGCTATCCGCTGGACCTCAACGGCCGGATCAAGCGCGCGATCGAGGCGAGCGGCGCGGATGTCGAGGCGAGCGCGGCGGCGCGCGACTATGTGCGGGTCAGCGTCGCGGCGGCGACCGCGCGGGCCTATGCGCAGATATGCGCGGCCAATTACAGCCTGGGCGTAAACCGGCGGGTGGTGGCGTTGCAGCGCGATACGCTGAACGCGACGCGGCGGCTGGCGAAGGGCGGGCGCGGCACCGCCTTTGACGTCAGCCGGGCGCAGGCTGCGGTGGACAGCAGCGCGGCGGCGCTGCCGGCGTTCGAGGCGCAGCGGCAGAATGGGCTTTACCTGCTGGCGACCCTGCTGGGGCGACCGCCCGCCGATTATCCACGCGATGTCGAGAGTTGCGCCGCGCTACCGTCCTTGCGCATGGCCCTGCCCGTCGGGGACGGCGCGGCGCTGATCCGGCGGCGACCCGACATCCGCCAGGCCGAGCGCGCCATCGCGGCGGATACCGCGCGGCTGGGGGTGGCGACCGCCGACCTCTATCCGCAGATCAGCATTGGCGGGTCGGTCGGCCTGTCGGGGCCGCTCAAGGATCTGGGTTCGGGCACGGGATTCGGCTTCAGCCTGGGGCCGCTCATCAGCTGGAGCTTCCCCAACCGGCCGGTGGTGCGGGCGAGCATCGCGCAGGCCGATGCCGCGGTACAGGGCGATCTGGCCGGGTTCGACGGTACGGTGCTGGAGGCGCTACGCCAGACCGAGACGGCGCTGGAAAGCTATCGCCGCGATGCCGAGCGGGCGGCGGCGCTGGACCGGGCGCGGGACAGCGCGGCGCTGTCCGCAAGCCAGGCGGGCAAGCTGTTCCGATTCGGACGGGGCGATTTCCTGTCGCTGCTGGACGCGCAACGCAGCCTGGCCAGTGCGGAGGTCACCGCGGCGGCAGCGCGGACGCAACTGGTGCAGGACCAGATTGCGATCTTCCTGGCGCTGGGCGGCGGCTGGGAGTGAAGCCGGTCGCTGGATCGGCCTATTGAAAGCATCGAGTTTGAAGTAAACCCGTTCGCCCTGAGCCTGTCGAAGCCTGTCCTGAGCGACAGCCGCAGGCAGGCAGTCGCAGGGGGCTATTCTTTCTTTCGACGTCGCAAAAGCAAGAACAGGGCAAAAGGAAGAACAGGCTTCGACAGGCTCAGCCCGAACGGGAGAGAGGTAACGGCGAGATTTTAGCTGCCGTTCGGGCCGCCGCCGGTGTTGCTGCCGCCACCACCGCCGCCCATGCCGCCGGCGCCGACCGCGCCGATATTGCCGAAAATCTCGTCGAACAGGCTGCGGTTGCGGCCCAGCGTCGGGGTCTTGTCGCCCATGGGCGAGATGTGGGCGACCTGGTCCAGACCCATGCGATCGACTGCCGCGACATTGCCTGCGGGGTCGAAGCGGACGCGCAGCACGGTCTGTTCCACCGGCTTGGGATTGGAAAAGGCGAGCGCGCGCATTTCGCGCGAGACATAATACCAGTCCTGCTCGCCGAACTGCGACACGAAGCTGGGGCGACCTAGCGTCCCTTCCACCGAGGCGCGGTTATCGATGCCGGGCTGGACCGAATCGACCAGCAGCTTGTCGATCGAATAGCCCTGATGCGTGCGGATGCGGGTGCAGCCCGATGCGCCCAGCACCAGCGCGCTGAGGCCGATCGCGAGCAGGATACGCCCGCGTGGCGAATGACGGCTGAACTGACGCATGAACTTCTCCTGCGGGGGGCCGTCCCGCGAACCCAAGAAACTGATGTCGCCATTGCATTGGGCGACGCAGCGATCAATATGGAAATGCGCAAGCCCCGGCAAGGGGCGCAAAACATCGGACGGCGCGTCGCCGTCCGATCCGTCACGAAAAGCTGTTGCCCGATGTCCGCTTCCCCCTCCTTCCTCCAGCGCCTCTTTGGCCGCACCGATCCCAAAGAGGGGCTGCGCCCGCTCTATAACGCCGTGATCCGGGAGGGACGGCAGCCGCACTGGTATGTCGAGGGCGCGGTGCCCGACACGCTGGACGGGCGATTCGACATGATCGTCGCGATTTTGGCGCAGGTGCTGATCCGGCTGGAGCAGCAGAATGGCGCGCAGGAGAGCGTGTGGCTGACAGAATTGTTCGTCGACGACATGGACGGGCAGTTGCGGCAGGAAGGCATTGGCGACGTCGTCGTCGGCAAACATGTCGGCCGGATGATGAGCGCGCTGGGCGGGCGGATCAGCGCCTATCGCGCGGCGCTGGCGGGCGAGGCCGATCTGGCGGACGCGCTACGGCGCAACCTCTATCGCGGCGCGGATGTGGAGGACGCCGCGATCGCCCATGTCGAGGGCGCGCTGCGGGCGCGCTGGACACGGCTGGGCTGCGTATCGCGCGACGCTCTGCTGACGGGAGATATCGGATGAGCATCAATCCTTCCCCCAATCTGGCCCCCGAATTTTCGCGGACCCACAAGGTCGACCAGATCGCGCGGCTGGCGGGCAAGCTGCATATCGCGGCGAAGCAGCCGGAGCGCGACGCGCTGGCGCAGCGATTCGGCCTAGCGGCGCTCGATCGGCTGGAGGCCGATTATGGCGTGGCGAACGAGGATGGCGCGATCGTCGCGCGCGGCCGGGTGCGCGCAGAACTGGCCCAGCCCTGCGTCGCGACGGGCGTGCCGGTGCCCGAAACGATCGACAGCGATTTCATACTGCGCTTCGTGGTCGAGAGCGAAGATGTTCAAGCGGCCGACGAACTGGAGCTGGACGCGGAGGATTGCGACACGATCGGCTATGACGGCCATGTCATCGACATGGGCGAAGCGGTGGCCGAGACGATGGCGCTGGCGATGACGCCCTTTCCCCGCGCGCCCGACGCGGACGCCTATCTGAAGGAGGCAGGCGTGCTGAGCGAGGAACAGGCCAGCCCGTTCGCGGCGCTGCTGGCGCTCAAGGGCAAGGAATAGGATTTCCCCATGTCCGCCATTCTGGTCGCACTCATGCTGGCGAGCGCCGCGGGTGGGGCACAGGCGCGGCCCATGATCGGTGAGGATGTGGCTCGGGTCCAGTGGGACATGGCGGAGAATCGGGCGCAATGCGCGCCGCTGGCGCTGCTGTCCGACGGCGGCGCCAAGGGCAAGGCGCGCGCAGCCGATTTCAGCGGCGGCTGGGCGGTCGCGTTCGACCTGCCGGGGAAACGGAGCGCCTATGGCTTTGCCGGGCCCGGCATCATCCCCATGGATGCCGAGCCGGATGCGGCGCAGCGGGCGCGGCTGAACAGGCAATGGCCGTACAGGCGCACATTGGCCGCCCTGCCCGGCCCCGCCTTCGCCGGCTATGGGCTGATCGGCGCGGAACCGTATCCGGCGGCCAATCCGGAGGGCAAGGGCTCGCAGTCGCTTGCATATCTGCGGATCGACGGGCAGCGCTGCACCTATAATGTGTGGAGCCGGATCAGCCGCGCCCATCTGGAGACGCTGCTCGACAATCTGCGCCTCCAGGATTGACGCAGCCGACTCTGTTTCCCTTTCGTTCCTGATTATGGCATAGGCGGCGCATGGACGCCTCGCCGCCGCTGCTGCGCAAGATCATCCATGTCGACATGGACGCCTTTTATGCGTCGGTTGAGCAGCGCGACGATCTTTCGTTGCGAGGATTGCCGATCGCAGTGGGCGGCGGCGGGCCGCGCGGAGTAGTGGCGACATGCAGTTATGAGGCGCGCACATTCGGCGTGCGATCCGCCATGCCGGGCGCGCGGGCGCGGCGGCTTTGCCCCAACCTCATCTTCGTGAAGCCGCGGTTCGAGGTGTATCGCGCGGTGTCGGGACAGGTGCGGGAGATTTTCAGCCGCTTCACGGATATCGTCCAGCCGTTGTCGCTGGACGAAGCCTATCTCGACGTGACCGTGAACAAGCCGGGCATCGCGTCGGCGACCCAGGTGGCGGAAGAGATCAGGCGGATGATCCGGGAAGAGACGGGGCTGACCGCGTCGGCCGGCGTGTCCTACAACAAGCTGATCGCCAAGCTGGCGTCGGACCAGAACAAGCCCGACGGCGTGTGCGTGGTGCGGCCGAACGAGGGGCCGGCCTTCATCGCGGCGATGCCGGTGCGGCGCATCCATGGCGTGGGGCCGGTGACGGCGAAGCGGATGCAGGCGCTGGGGATCGAGACGGGCGCGGATTTACGCGCGCGCGACATGCGCTTCCTGCAGGCGCATTTCGGCAGTGCGGCGGACTATTATTATCGCGCGGCGCGGGGCGAGGACGATCGGCCGGTGCGCGAGCGCGAGGGGCGCAAGTCGGTGAGCGTGGAGGACACGTTTTTCGACGATCTGGTCGAGGAAGCGGCGCTGGTGGCGGAGATCGAGCGGATCGCGGCGAGCCTTTGGACCCGGATCGAGAAAGCGCAGGCCTGGGGCCGGACCGTGGTGTTGAAGGTGAAGTTCGCCGATTTCCGGATCATCACCCGGTCGCGGAGTTTCTCGACGCCGGTGCGGTCGCCCGACAAATTGGCGCAGGCCGGGCGGGAACTGCTGGTCGCGCAGCTGCCGCTGCGCATGGGGGCGCGGCTGCTGGGACTGGGCGTGCATAATCTGGAGGGGGAGGAAGAGAACGCGGCGCAGGGCGGGCAACTGGCGCTGGGATTGTAGACGCGCGCCGTGCCCACCTTGCTGCGACTGACGCGCTACGCGCAGGCGGAAAGGGTGTTAAGTCTGCTTTAGAAAGGCAACCAGGTCCGCTTTTCGCTGAACTTCATATAGCCCGCGTTGACGCCCAGGCGATAGCCGACGCCCAGCCGGATGGGGATCAGCACGACATTGCCCCAGCGCAGATAGGAAGCGGTGAAGCCGCCGACCAGATAGGCGGTGCCCTCCGCCGCGGGGAAGCGGTGGTAGAGTTCCTGGGTGTCGTAGAGATTATAGACGAGGACGAAGGTGTTGGCCGCATTGCCGCCAACGTCGAATCCGATCGACGGGCCGGTCCAATAGACTTCGCGCTTGCCCTCCACCTTGTGGTTGAGGGTGCCAGAGCCGTAGCGCAGGCCGACGACGAAGGCGCCCGACGCTTCGCGCCCGGAAATATAGGCGTTGGGGCGGCCCTGATCCTTCAGCACTTTTTCGATGAGGCCAGCGAGGCCTTCGGCGCCCTTGCCGAACACGCCTTCCGCCGCGCCGATCAAGTCGTCTTCCTGATAGGATTCGGCGGGCGAGAGGGCGGCGGGCGGCGAGTTGGTCGTGACCGGCGCCCCGGTGGCGGTGTTGCCGGCGGCGCTGCCCGCCTGCGGCTCATAGGGAGCGACGCCGGGGGTGACGCTCGCGTCGACGCCGGGATCGGTGGGGGTGGTGTTGGCCGGCGGCGGCGGCGCGAGGTCGGAATCGATCGCCGTATTGGGATCGATCGTCTTCACCTGTGCGGAGGCGGCGAGCGGCGTCAGCGCCATGCCCGCCAGCGCCGCGACCAGCGCCGTGGCGCGCGCGATGCGGCCGCCCCTCTGCCCTTTGATGCCGATCATGCCCGTTACTCCCCGAAAAGCCCGCTTCCTAGTCATCATAGGGCATTGCGACCAGCAAGCTGAAACGACAATGAACGAACGGCGACCCGAGTCGATTCCGCGCCGGAACGAAAGACGAAAGGCTGCGAAAATTCCGCAATCAGCCCGTTGCCATGCTGCAAAGCCCTCGCTATAGCCCCTGCCAGCCATTGCTCTCCTGTCTGGGTGGGCAAATTTCGTGCGGAGACGTGGGTGAGTGGCTGAAACCAGCGGTTTGCTAAACCGTCGTGGCCTTAAGGGGCCACCGAGGGTTCGAATCCCTCCGTCTCCGCCATTTTTCGTTGATTTTGCTAGATAATTTCCGCTTCGGCGGAGCTATGCCCATTTTTATGCCCACTTTTGGTTTGGCTTTGGGCGATCACTGACGGACGTAGACGCTGATCTGGCTTTCGCTCGCTCGAAATTTTAATTCTGCATTGCCAATCCAGAATCTTCTCATATTGACTTCAGCCAGGAGCTTTTGCCTGGAGGGAACGCATGTCGGACGGCGGAGAAAGCAATTCAGTTTGCTTCGACGAAAGTTGGGTTCCTGCATCTAAAGCCCTCAAGCTCGTCGAGCGCCAGCTTGGTGGTTCTGTCCAAGCCAAAGATATTCTGGCGGACCAATTGCGAGATGGGCATGTCAGGTCCGCTGCTCGACGAGGCTGGATCTCCGATGAACATACTATCGTTGCTGCATGGAAGGGCCAGCCTGCTTTAGATGACGAAACTTTAGAACATGATGTCGAACTTCCGGCGCTCACATGGCGGTCAAGCAAAAGGTGGGCGAGCGACCAAATGGAATGGCGATGGCCGGTCGACAAATTCTCCATCACTGAAACTTTGAAGCCTCGCTGGATTCATCTTTACGAGGGCGTTCATTTTTTTCTGAATGATGTCATGGCGCTGATCGCGTCCAACGATGATGATTCCCAAATTGCCAGCCGCCGGGGCGCGAAACGGGATGAGTTAAAATGGCGAAGCTTTTGGCATGCGGTGATTGATCTGGAGCGTGAAGATAGGTTGAATCGAGACATATTTTCGAGTCAGGCTGAGCTGTCATTAGAAATTAGAGAAAACATGGGTTTTGCTTTTGGCGAACGGGCTATTCGTACCGATGTTCGCATGATCTGGGACAAATATGTGAAAGACCAACGTCAGCGTTCGAGTGGTTGATCGGATCACCTTCAAAGCCTGAACTGGCAGTGCCAATAACCCCTGCCGTTCACGCGGTGTCCTCCTACTGAAACCATCATATTGGTCTGTGCTTACTGAATTAGTGCCAATTCGTGCCAGAATGGGGTCGTTCTAGGGTCAGCCGAATTCGCTGCGTGTCGCGCACTACGTCCCTCGTCCGCAGGCCATTCCGGCCATGCGGGATGGAGGAAAGTATGGAACTGCTACTCAACAACAAAGATGCCCGATCTGCCCTTGGCGGGATTGGCAATACGAGTTTTTTTGCTCTTATAAATCAGGGCAAGCTGAAGCGCGTCAAGATTGGCCGGCGCACATTCGTCACGGTCGAAAGTGTGCGCGAGGTTGCGCAAGGTGCTGCTGATCCTGCTGCGCGGAAGAGCTAATCCTTGACCGGCGGCTAGGCTCTCCTAGCCACCCGTTCCGGCGCGCAACCCGCGCTATTCCTTCACCTTCAATATGCGCCGCTCCGATCCCTCGCCGGGTTCAGGAGATGCATTTTTGCGCCCTACGAATGGGTGCGGAGCGGCGGACAGGAGCATCTCATGTCTCGAAAATTTGGAAGAATGCGTCGCAGCCTGATGGATGCGCTCGCCGATTATACCCGAGAGTATCAGCACCGGATTGACAATCCAAAAGACCCCCGCTTTCGCGCCCCACAGGAGAAGGCAAACGGATACGCCGATAGGATGATCAACCGCGTCGGGAGGCAAGCAATTCGTCGCCCGGTCGAACTGCAATCCTTCATCACAGATGCCAGCGGAAGAGGCTGGTCGCCGGGGCCTGAGCTTCAAGCAATGGCCTTCGCTTGGTTAGCGACAGCCTTCTTCGGAATGCTGGGCGAGATCACCAAGACGCTGCGCATTTCGCGGAAGTTGGGCAGTGATTTCGCGCGATCTCGGGCACGCGTTTCACGGCATCGCGGGCAGCCATTTCGCGCCCTCGGGCAGGCTGGCCAACGGGTGTTATTGAGTCAGGGCTGAAGGCTTTGGTCAAGCAATTTCATGGTGCTCATCTTTTTTCGCATGCTGTCGCCGCTCAGGGTTAGGCGGTGAGCGTTGTGGACCAGGCGGTCGAGGATCGCATCTGCCAGGGTGGGATCGCCGATAACCTCGAACCATTGATCCACCGGAAGCTGACTGGTGACGATGGTGGAGCCCCGACCTTGTCGATCGTCGAGGATTTCCAGCAGATCGCGTCGCTCTGTTGCCGTCAGGACTGAGAGCCCCCAATCATCAAGGATGAGCAGTTCCGTACGTTCGATGGCTTTGAGAACGCGGGCATGTCGTCCGTCGCCTTTGGCTATGGCCAACATCTGGAACAGGCGGGGCACGCGATGATAGACAACCCGGCGACCATCACGGCAAGCTTTGTTGCCCAGTGCGCAGGCGATCCAGCTTTTGCCCAACCCTGTTGGCCCTGTGATCAGCAAATTTTCGTGCCGGTTGATCCAGCTGCCATCGATCAGATGCGCCATCACCGCGACATCAATGCCGCGAGGGCTGCGCATGTCGATATCTTCAACACAGGCCGCGTGGCGCAGGGCGGCAAAACGTAACCGCGTAGCCAGCTTCTTGGCGTCACGCTCTGCAGCTTCGCGATCGACGAGCAATCCCAGCCTTTCTTCAAAGCTGAGGCTTTCAAACGTCGCGCCAACGCGCCGCTGTTCATGAAGTGCCTTTGCCATACCGGAAAGCCCGATAGCCTCCAGACGGTCGCAAGTGGGATGGGACAGCAACAGTAATCTCCTCTGTCAGTGGTAATAGTTCTGGCCGCGGATGTTGCGGTGTTGCAGCGGCAGCTCTTCGGGGTCTGGTTCCAGGAAAGCCTGATCAAGACCGGTCTTCAGGATCGAGCGGATGGATGCGACCGATCGGGCCTTGATGGCGACGGCCCGGCGGCATGCGGCATCGATCCGCCGGGGCTCGAAGCTTTTGGCCAACGACAGCACGCCCAGGCAGGTTCGGAAGCCTTGTTCGGGGTGCGGCCTGTCCTGCATTACGATATCGCAAAACGCAGCCACGGAGGGCCCCAGCTTTGCGGCGCTGTTCAGAATGCGCGTCGCGGACCATTCGGCATAGCGGCGGTGCGCCGACGGCATATGCTCGGCCGCCGTGACATGACTACGCCGTCCGGGATCGCGCAGATGGCTAGCGACGCGTTTGCCACGATGGAAGATTTCTACCGTGGCATGAGTAACCCGCGCGTCCACGTCCTGCCGGATCAAGTTGAACGGCACAGAATACCAGCAGCGATCTACCTCGATGTGATAATCGGGGGCGACACGGGCCCGTTTCCAGCGCGCAAAGACATAGGGATCGGCGGGCAGCGGCTGCAAGTTCGGACGATCCAATGTGGCGAACAAATCAGCGCGACTGGCGCCATAGTCACGCATGACGCGCATGTTCAATTCGTCGAGCAATGGCCGGATGGCAGTGTTCAGCTCGGCTAGTGAGAAGAACCTGCGATTGCGCAACCTTGCCAGGATCCAGCGCTGGGCGACTTGCACGGCTACCTCGACTTTGGCCTTGTCTTTTGGCTTTCGCACGCGCGCCGGCAGGATTGCTGTGCCGTAGTACCCGGCCATTTCAGCATAGGTCCGGTTCAAGCCGGGATCATAGCGGTCCGGCTTAATCACAGCCGATTTCAGGTTGTCGGGTACGACCACCTTCGGCACACCGCCCAGATAGGCAAACATCCCCACATGGGCCGCAATCCAATCCTCCAGCCCTTCGCTGGCAACAGCCAAGGCGTAGGTATAGCTTGAGGCCCCCATCGCTGCGACGAACAGCTTGGCCGCTTTCACCTCACCGGTTGCCGGGTCAACGATCTCGATCGTGTCGCCGGAGAAGTCGACAAACACCTTTTCGCCGCCCACATGCGTTTGCCGCATGCTCGGCCGTACACGGCCTTTCCACGCGTCAAAGTGGGTGCAAAACCATGTGTAGCCAAATCCGTGGGGGTGCTGTGCCCGGTATTCCTGCCACAGCAACATGCGCGTGACCCCGCGCTTGCGCAGTTCCTGATCAATTACGGCCCAATCCGGAACTGGCCGGTCTGGATCGGCCACGTCTGAAGCGTTCGGGAATAGCAGCAGCTCAAGGCTGTCATCATCCAGCCCCTCCGGCAGGGGCCAGCCCAGTCCAGCATCCCGGGCGCGCCGCAGGTACGTGCCCACACTCCCTTTCCCAAGCCCAAGCGAGGACGCAATCGCCCGCTCACTCAGCCCTTGGGCAAACTTCAATCGCAAAACGTCGCGAATACGGCGCATGGTCAAACGTCCTGTCGGCATTCCAATCCTCCTGTGTTTCAGGAGGCGGAGTAACTGCAGTTCGTTGGTCATGCCTGCCCGCGATCGCGCGAAATCAGTGCCCGCGATCGTGTGAAATAGGTGCCCGGCTTCCCGTGAAATCGCTGCCCGCGATCAGATGAAATCAGTGCCCGCGATCACGCGAAACGCGCAAGACGCGTCGCAACCAGATCAGGCACATCGCGCACAAGCTCCAATATGCCTACGACGCCGGTGTGCCCAGTCGCTTCGTGGGTGGCTTTCTCCATCAGATCGGCGGGAGCCAGGAGGTCCAGCGACGCCGTGCTCTCGAGAAGGGACCGCGCGCGTCAGTGCCGGTTGCCAGACCTAAGCCGAAGCTGAGCGATAAGGCACTGGCCGCACGCCGCAGGAAAGTGCGTCGGAACATATCGGTTGCCGCGCGTCGTAAACGGTCACCGGGTGCCCGGATCGGCAAACGCGGCCTGTAAATCAGCATGTGCGCGTCCATGCTCATAGCATCGATGCGTCTATGCCCGCCTGCTTATCCAAGCTGGGTGAGCACTATGCACTACCATACCCCCACTAATATACCCCTATTACCTACCTTATGATGGGTGTTGGTGGGGTAGATCGAGGAATCTGCCTCATGGGAAAATACGCACCACAGCATGGACCTATCCATGCTGATACCCCTCCGTGTGAATCTGAAACTGCCAAGAAGGAATCATCGCCCGAGCGTAAGCGCAAATTGCCGCGCGCCATCATTTATCCCCGGCCTCCACGCGCTCGGGAGGAACGCGAGCAGCGGGAATCGATGCTACGGCAATATAGCCTAGAGGCTGGTCTGCGGTGGGATGACCTTACTCCTGCCGAGCGGGAGAAGAAGATCCAATTCGGCACATGCGCCCGTGCTCGCAATCCCGGGAGGGCGGAGCACCTCTGTTCCATCAGCAGCAGGATATTGGAGGAGCGGATAGCAGGATACCGGCATGGGTTATCCCCGCATGATGCTCGGCAACTGGATACCCAGCTGGGTTTGAGGACCGGCGATTTACGTGGCTGTGACCTGGATGCGCGGGCGAACCTGATGTTTGCTCTGGCGACGGTGATGCGCCGGTTCTTTCGACGCAACCGGCACCTCAACTTCTACTTCCTGACCTTCATCCACGATGGCTGGCACCGCCTGAGCAATGAACCGGTCTTGCCACTTAAAGATATCTGCACCCGGATGCGCAACGTGATGCACGGCAAGGGCTTGCAATGGATAGCGATCATTGAGGTCGATGCGCTGAAGAACGTGCCTCGGACGGGCAAAGACCGTTGGCTGCTACCCCATGTCCATATGATTGCCTGGACCGAGAAGGATTGGAGGCCATCGGACCTGGCTGCTCGTCTGGCGGCATCAGAGCGGTTGACCTGCGATATGGGGGCAATGACCGTGGCTGGGCGACGGATACAGCACCGGCATACCCTCAGCCACCTCTGCTACTACCTTCTGAAGCCGCCGTACCAGTGCAAGTCCCGCAGCTTCGACGCCAACAGAGGCCGGTACTGCCTCTACCATGTCCTCAAACATGTTCCACCGCATCTGTCGGTAGCCATGTGCCGGATGCTGTCGTCGGTGCAGATCAAGCAGTTGATGATGATCAGCGGTGCTGAGGCGAAGGCAGTCCGGCGGCAAGTGATGGCGCAGATGAAGCAAATTCCAGCCGGATAACGACCGTTATGCCCAACCCAAACGAAGGCAGCCCAGCGCGCGCACACGGAAGCTCTCGCTGAGTGCCGCCTACAAGCTTTGATCCAAATAGCCGACAAAGGATTTTCCTATGACCGACGCATTCGAATCAGTTCAACCCTTAGGTTGTTACACGCCGACGGGTCTATTTGTCTCCACGGACTCCGAACATACGCCTTACTGGGTGGTGAATCGACCGCATGGAAAGTTCGCTGTTCAGCTACGTCAGGGACAACATCGACCGCCTTTTTCGTACGTTGACCTGCAGCACGAGGCCTACCCGATCTATGGTCGTCATGCTGGCACCGCATCGCTACAGTTGGGCGCCGAAATGCCTAAGGGCGTTTTGCCCTTCCGGAGGCGTCCTGCGATTATCTGCCATCAGGGATGGAGGCTGAAAATCAAGCTCGTAGAACCGGGCGGCTACGTCAATTGGAAGACTCTTGGGATCGTACGCACCGAAGAATATGCTATCCACATGGTATTTTACGAGGACTGGACGCTGAACTTCGACTACGGCGGCGGTTGGACATCAAAATTAGACGTCTCCGGACCCCAGCGCTTATTCGAATACGAAAAGGTCATGCCAGGTCCGGCCCGTCTTCCAACGGTTCTTTCGTTGGTTGATTGACTTGCATCCCGGGTGACCGAATCGGTCACCCGGAATTTCTCCTTCCGGTAGAGTCAGGAAGTGGCGCGGTGTCGTGCGGCGCGCCTGTGGGGCTTGCCAGACGGTCCGTTTCCACTCCCTGCTCATCGAACCGGACGTGCAGATCTCCCGCATCCGGCTCTCGGACAAGACATCACGCCTTCACCCACGGCGGGCCGCGGCCACGTTAGCCAGACGCACGAGGCCGAAGCGCTCGTATAGCTCAGGGTCGTGATAGGCTCCCTCTCGCCGTCGTCTGGTCTTGTATTTGGCGCGCAGCCACCGACGCAACCGCACCACTGCGTAGCTGTCGACGGCCCGATATGCTCTGCTGGTAGTGCCAACCGAGAAGTAGTTGGCCCATCCGCGCAGCACCCGGTTCATCTTGGCCACCAGATATGTGGTATCCTGCCATGTACGCGCTCGGTCCGTCAGTTCGTGGATCGTTGCGATCACGCGCTGAATGCTTTTCTTTGATGGCCGGTGGCCCATATAGGCTTTGCCGGTTTTCGCGGAGTACATCGTACCGAACGTGTATCCCAGAAAATCGAACGTTTCGTCCGGCACCTTGCAGATGCGTGTCTTCTCCTCGTTCACCGTCAGCTTCAGCTTCTCCATGAGCCCGCACATGTGATCGAGCGCAGCTTCCGCGTTGCCCTTCTCACACAGGATCACGAGGTCGTCGGCATAGGTGATGAGCCGCGAGCCAAGGCGTTGCCCAAGGCCGAGCTTCCGCCATCCCAGCACGAACCGGCGCATGTAGATATTCGCCAGCAGCGGTGAGATGGGTGATCCTTGCGGGATACCGCGCCGCTGATCGCGCGCCTGCGTCGTTCGCTTCTTCCGGCCCCTGTCGTCCGTTTCCTCGACAGCGCATTCCAGCCAGGACTTGATCAGATGCAGCACGCGCGGATCGACGATCCGGCGCGACACTGATTTCATCAACTCCAGGTGTGGGATGGTGCCAAAGTAGTCGGCAAGGTCGGCGTCCACGACATCCGGACGGCCACGGAACAGCTGCTCCTCCACCTCAACCACGGCCTGCTGGGCATTGCGCCCGGCGCGATAGGCATAGATTTCCGGTGGAAGGTCGGCTTCGAAGATCGGCTCAAGCACCAGCATCGCTGCTGTCATGCAGACCCGATCCCGCACGGTGGAAATGCCCAGCGGCCTGAGTTTGCCGTTGGCTTTTGGTATGTAGACACGTCTGATCGGTTCCGGCTGGTACGTCTCCTCCCTGAGCGCAAGCGCCAGTTCCGCCAGCCACCGCTCGGCGCCATATTCCTCGATGTCTGTCAATCGGCGTGCAAACGGGACCCCTTATCGGCGCGCAAAAGGGACCCCCTGTCTGGATTGCGCACGGTTGATGTGACGGGCTTCCTTGCGCTGCGCGCGGCGTAGGGAGGGCTACGCCCTCCCTACGCCGCGCGCAGCGCAAGGCATCTTCTAATTGATGCCCGCTGGGGCGGATCAGCTGCGGTTTTTGAAGCGCCAGCTGTCATTGCCGGTCTCGACGATGTCGCAATGATGGGTGACGCGGTCGAGGAGCGCGGTGGTCATCTTGGGATCGCCGAACACGGTGGGCCACTCGCCAAAGGCGAGGTTGGTGGTGATGATGACACTGGTCTGCTCATAGAGTTTGCTGATCAGGTGGAACAGCAACTGGCCGCCTGATCGGGCGAACGGCAGATAGCCCAGTTCGTCGAGTACGATCAGATCGAGACGGGATAGCTGGGCGGCGAGAGCGCCACTCTTGCCGATCCTGGCCTCCTCTTCGAGGCGGGTCACCAGATCGACCGTGTTGAAGTAGCGGCCCCGGGCGCCTGAGCGCACAACATTGGCGGTGATGGCGATGGCCAGATGGGTCTTTCCTGTGCCTGTGCCGCCGACCAGGACGATATTGCGCCGTGCGGGCAGGAACGCGCCGCTGTGCAATGAACGCACCAGCCCCTCGTTGATCGGGGCACCCTCGAACCGGAAGGCATCGATGTCCTTCACGACTGGCAGCCTGGCAGCGGCCATCCGGTATCGGATCGACGCGGCATGACGATGCGTCGCCTCCGCTCGCAGGAGGTCGGTCAGTATCTCCATGGTGGTGCGCTGGCGCTGAAGGCCTGTGGTGACGGCATCGTCGAACGCGCCCGCCATGCCCTTGAGTCCAAGCCCGCGCATGGCCTCGATCATATCATGCCGCTGCATCGAAGGTCCTCAGCTGGTCGTAACGGGCGCAGTCGGCGATCGGGGGATGGCGCAGAGCCCCATCCTCGGAGGTGAGGATCGTCAGCGGACGCGGCGGTTCCCGGCGTCGTGCCAGGATGTTGAGGATCAGGTCGTCGCTCGCCGTGCCCGTCGCCAGTGCCTCACGCACAGCGGCTTCGACAGGCTCCAGGCCATCGGTCAGTACGGCCGACAACACACGGACGAACCGGCGATCAGCATCGTCGCCATTACCCAGCTTGCGGCGCAGGCGGGCAAGCGCCGGTGGCAGATCCCAGTCCTGGAAGGGGGCACCGTTCCGCAACGCGCCTGGCTTGCGGGCCAGCACCGGCAGATAATGCCAGGGATCATAGATTGTGCGGTTGCGCCCAAAGTAGCGAGGATGTTCCGCGACAACCTCTTCGCCGCAGCGAACGACGATGCGATCGGCATAGGCGCGGACCTGTACGGTGCGTCGTGCCACCGTCGAGAGCACCGAGTAGCGGTTGCGGTCGAAGCTGATCAGGCAGGTGCCGGTCACGGCATGCTCGCTCTCATTGAAGCCGTCGAACGGTCCCAGCATCGGCTGCAGCGCAGATCGTTCTATCTCCAGCACCTGCGCCACGGTCAGCTCGCCCTGCTCGGGATGGGGCTGCCGTTCCGCCCAGCGCCGACACTCGGCCTCCAGCCAGCCATTGAGCTCTTCGAGACTGGCGAACCGCAACCGGGGCTGGAAGAAGCGACCCCGGATCGTCTGCACCTGGTTCTCGACCTGACCCTTCTCCCATCCCGCCGCAGGCGAGCAGGCCGTGGGCTCGACCATATAATGGTCGGTCATGATCAGGAACCGCCGGTTGAAGACGCGTTCCTTGCCGGTGAATACGCTCGTCACAGCCGTCTTCATATTATCGTAGATGCCGCGCCCTGGCACGCCGCCGAAGAAGGCAAAGCCGCGCGCATGCGCGTCGAACAGCATCTCCTGGCTCTCGCGAGGATAGGCCCGGACATAGACCCCGCGCGACGCACACAGGCGCATATGTGCGACCTTCACCCGCATCGGTGCCCCGGCGATCTCAACATCTTCGTGGCTCCAGTCGAACTGGTAGGCCTCGCCTGGCCTGAACATCAGCGGGATGAAGGCGATGACGCCATCGCCAGCATCCTTGCGCCGCTCGATCTTCCAGCGCGTCGCATAGCGCCGCACCGCATCGTAAGAACCCTCAAAGCCTTCTCGCACCAGCAGGTCATGGATCCGCGTCATCCGCAGCCGGTCACGCCTGCCGCGCAGCTCGTTCTCTTCCAGCAGCGTGTTCAGGCGCTCCTGGAACGGACCGATCCTGGGCAGCGGCTGAACCTTGCGCTGATAATCAAAGGCGCCCTCCGGCGCTCGGACCGCTTTGCGGATGACCTTCCGCGACACATGCAGATCCCGTGCGATCGCCTTGATCGCCTTGCCTCCGGCATACTCGCGCCGGATCCGAACAACTGTCTCCAAAACCAACATCCCGATCTCGCCGCCTGAAAATCCAGCCGGCTGCTTAAACCATCGAAATGAGGGGTCCCTTTTAGACGCCGATCACCCCGCTAACGGGGTCCTTTTTGCACGCCGATCCACATGTGAGGACATACAGATCGAGGGTTTCGCACCTTTGCGCCATGCTCTCCAACCGGTCGAACAAGGCCGGATAAGTGCCTGATCGTCCCCCGTCGATTACCATGTGATGCAGAGCGCTATCTTGGCCCCAGCTCAAGATCATGCAATCGCCATCCGAAGCGGGAAGCAACGCGAGACGAAAACGGCTGGTCACGATCCGGCCCAGGAATTGATGCGGCGGCGATCTGGAGTACTTGCAATGATCGCCGTCATGGCCTCCCAGGTCCTCCCGAAGCAAAGCGACTATACGCCCCGAGCAAGTCAGATTGTCATATCCCGATGCGACAGCCAAGCCGCGATCGCATGACAAAATGACCGCCGATCCGCAAGAGTAGCCAAGCTGCGGCGATCGACGCTGGACCCAAGGGGCTGCGAAAGGCAACTAGTCGTTCTTGATATGTTCTAAGCGCTTCCGTGGCGCAAGGCAAGCCGTTTCTCGCAACACAATCCAGAGGTCGCGCAAAGTGGCTGACGGTCTACGACTTAAAAGCGGCACTTAGCCAAGTATGCGTCTCGCAAAAGTTGTGCGGGCTCACTTGGGCGTACGCATTTGGGTCTTAAAATCGGTGCGATAACGGCGCATGAGCGTCTCATCGCAACAGTCATAGGCCTATTTGAGTTTGTCCGCAGGCACCTGACCAAGATCGAAGGCGTGAAGCAGCTGACGGGTGTCTAGTCAGTCCAATGTCCGCTTACCGTAAGTGCCATTCTGATTCCGGACAGTCGCAATTGTCCCACCCTCGCCATAAAACGGACCGGCTACGACAGCTCAATTCATCCTGAAAACCGACGATACGCGCCAAACGGTCTTCAGCGAACGTGTACGAACCAAGTCGACCAACCGCGACTGGTGGCGAATGTGTGAATTTGCCATATGTTGGGTCTAAATCGCTGGGAATGACGGTGTATCTGGTGCGCATGCCATTCCGTGCCTTGACCATCGGTACCTGATCTTAGAGGAAGATAGGGTAACCACTAGGGGGAGTTGGAGCCATGGCTTGGAGCAAGAAGACTGTCCGCAACCTGTTGATAGTGATTGCACCGCTGATCGGAGCTAACCCTGCTTCCGCCGACAGCGTCGGCTATCGCTATGACGCATTGGGACGTTTGACAGAAAGCTGCATATACAACTCGGCGACGCAGGACGGCCGTGACGTCGATATCGCTTATGATCAGGCCGATAACCGGACGAACTATAAGTCCATTCTGCTGGGCATGAGACTAAACGCAGGACAGACTTATACCTCCCCCAACGGGCTATATGTTCTGAGCATGCAATCCGATGGCAATCTCGTTCTCTATGGTCCGGCAGGTGCAATATGGGCGTCTAACACGGTGGGAACCGGATCGTTTGTCAAATTTCAGGGCGATGGAAATTTGGTAGTCTATAATGGTGCCGGCATCCCTGTTTGGGCCTCAAACACAGGCGGAAATCGCTGCGCTCGCCTGCAAATGCAAAATGATGGAAATCTCGTAATCGTCTCAGGCGATAACGTCGCGGTCTGGGCTACCAATACCGCGCAGTGAGTGGGGAAGCACCGTTGTCACCATCGGGTTTGACCGCCAGCACCGCTTGGATCAGCGATCTGATGACCGGGAGCATGGCGACTGCGATTGCTACCCTTGCCATCGCCGTGCTGGGCTTTCTGATGTTCAGTGGTCGCTTTGATTGGAGGCGTAGCGCAGCAACTATCATGGGCTGCTTCCTGATTTTTGGCGCTCCTATTATCGCGGGCGGGCTGATGGGTGCGGCGTCAACAAACATGATTGCCAAGCGACAGGTCAGCGAGGAGCCCCTCGTGACGCCACCGACGCCCCGCGCGCCACAACACTATGATCCCTATGCCGGTGCGGCGCTACCGCCCGGCTGGTAACTGCTACAGCGCGTCCTTGTCTGCGATCGTGTGGATGAACCGCTTGCCGCCGCGCCTTTCCAACTGAACGAACAGATCGACCGTGCCACGGATATAATGGGCAATGTCGTCCCGAGTGAGCCGCGTGCCAGATTGCAGGATGATTAGCGCCAATTGCTCGATCGCCTTGGCGGGACTGTCGGCATGGATGGTGGTCATCGAACCGGGATGCCCGGTATTGATGGCGCGCAGGAAGGTATAGGCCTCCGTGCCTCTCAGCTCGCCCAGGATGATACGATCAGGCCGCATCCGCAGCGATGCCTGGAGAAGATCGTCTGCGTTGACTTTGGCCTCACCCAGTTCCCCTTTGACCGCCACCAATCCGACCACATTGGGATGATCGACCTGCAATTCCGGCGTGTCCTCGATCAGGATCAGCCGCTCCTCGCGCGGGATCTCGCGCATCAAGGCGTTGAGGAACGTGGTCTTACCCGTAGAAGTGCCCCCTGAGATCAGGATCGTCTTGCGCTGCCGCACAGCGTCAGCCAGCATCGACACCCGATCGTCGCGACTAATAGCTGGCAGCTCTGCCGCTTCCGGCTCCGGTTCGTCGAACGCACCGCTCCTGGCATAATCCTCCAGCGTGAGGCTGGCCGATACATGGCGACGGATCGCCATGGCGAGCGGTCCCCGCGTCGCAGGAGGCGCAACGATCTGAACCCGCGATCCATCGGGGAGCCGTGCTGACAGCAAGGGATGCTCCCGATTGATGCCCTGATGCGAGAGGCTGGCAATCTGCCGAGCAAGCCGCCAAAGCCCTGCCTCGGTTAACGCAGGGACTTCCTCCCGTTCGATGCCGCCGCCCAGTCGCTCGATCCAGATTTCGCCGGGATGATTGATATAGATGTCGGTGACATCGGGCTGGACCAGCACGCCGGAGATGGGAGCCAGATAGGCGTCCAGAAACGGAAAGTCCGAGAGGGTCGCACCTTCTGGCGCTGCGTCGATCGACCTATGCTGCTCACTCACCGGCGCAGCCCAGTGCCGCTAAAGTCCAGATCCCGCGCCACGAACACCGATATCTCAGCGCCCGAGGCCACCTTGATGGTCGGCGACGGATCGACATTGGGCAGGAAATTCTGACCCGTCGCGCCAATCTGCCCAGGCAGCCCTACAATCACCGAGTTGCTCTTAGGCTGCGAAGCAATGTTGACCCCGATGGTCAGCGCCGATTGCAGCACGGCATTGCCGAACCTCTCGATGAAATGGTTGTTGACCTTGCCGCGGATGCCAGCGCCGCCCAGCACATCGGCAGCAGGGGAGCCGATACGGATGGCGACGCCATCGGGTCGGATAAGTCGGTTCCAGGTCACCAGAACCCGCCTTTGCCCCGGCTTCGAGTCCCCTGCCGCCTCACCGATCAACCGGCTACCGCGCGGGATCAACACGCGCGTCCCATCAAAACCTCTCGCATCCCGCGACACGATGGCGCGCACCAGGCCAGGCCTGCGGCTGTCGATCGGCGTCTCCAGCACGGCGCTAATCATCGATCCCTGGGGTACGAGATTGGCGCGATTGCGGATGACGCTGGCGCGGACGGCCTGATCATCGCCTGCTGCGCCGGATGCGGCAGCCGCATTGCCCAAGCCATCGCCCGAAGCCAGATCAATGATCAGCGGCGAATCACTGCCCTGCGCCCTTGCTCGCGCGGGGGGCGATGTTTCCGTCTGCATTGGCGGCATCGGTGGCATGTAGACCGGCCCTGAAGCCATGGGCTGCGACCGCTCGACCACGGGCGGCACGGGCGGGGTCGGACTCGCGGCGCTGTCGGGCATCACAACGGCCTGCACTGGTTCGAGCATTGGCAGCGGCACCGCCAGCGGTTGCGGCGCGACCAGCATGGCCTCAGTGGGTGGAGCCTTGGCACTGGCCTGCGCGTTACGGCGGCGATTGCCGTCGAGGATCAGAAACAACCCAATCCCCAAGACGACGCAGATGATGGCAATGGCAGTAGCTGACAATCCCGCTGATGGCATGCGAACAACCGGCTCGACGGTGCGGTCATCCATCTCGCTCCTCGGATCCACGCCGTCCTGCATCAGAGCTGCCCCTTGGCAATCTGGCGCACGGCTACCGCCTTGCGCTTGCCCGACCGGAACACGAAGCGCGGCGCGATGGAATCCACCACGAATATGCCCTCGCGCATAGCGCCATTGATCAAAGTCTCATCACCCTGCGCATCGACCGCATAGATGGCCGGGATGGCGACATCGGCCGGCCAGCGGATGATCGTCGCCAGACCATCGTCGGACATCTCGGATGGGATCAACTCCTTCGCGCCTTTGACGCGATAGGCGCTGCGGGTTTCGCTGACCACGGTCGGCGGAGCCATATCGATACCGGCATAGCGGAATCGGACCACATAGGGACTGATGCCAACGGCCGATCCAGGCGCGAGCAGGAAGCTGTAGCGGCGCGCATCGGTCAGGACGATGAGATTGGTATCCATCGCGCCTTCGGTCGGCTTGATGAACAGGTGATCCGCACGCTTGTTGGGCGTGACCTGCCAGCCTCCACTTTCGCCGATTGCGACATTCTCGATCCGTTCGTCCGGCGCGAACTCGATGCTGAGCGCATAACCCATCTGCAAAGGCAGTCGCACGACCTGATCCGCGTCATAATCAACCGTCTGAATGCGAGGGTCGCCCGGAGAAGCCTGTGGCAGCACCTCTGCTTGGGCAGGCGCGCAAAGCAGCAACAGCAAAAGAGGCACGACGGCGCGGATCATTGCTGCGGCATCCTTGCCGCTGAGGACGAGGCTGGCAGCATGGTCGTAGGCTGGACGGTCGCGCCTTGCTGGACCGGTACGGTTTGGACCACCGGCTGGGGCATGGCCTCCTGATCCTTGCGATAATGGACCACCTGGAATCCCAGCGGATTGATCAACCGATCCTCCATCGACATGGCAGCGTCGATGAAACGGTAACGGACAATCCCGACCCAAGCGTCACGCGGTCCTTCGACCTGCCCCTGATCCTGTCGCTCCGTCTCGAACCGCACCTGCGCCGTGCCCGGACCAAGCGGCGAGACGCTTTTGATATGGACGGCAAGTACAGTGGTGCGGGGATAGCGCTGGAAGGGGCTGGCCGGATTGGAGGCGGGCATCATCGCCATATAGTCGCTGCGCGCGCGCTCGGCCGACCAAAGGCCGACCTTGCGATAGTCGGACTGGACGCTGGTGATGTCGAACCCTTCGCGCGCGATCACATATTGGGCCAGCAGCGATTTGAGCAGCGCCTCGTCAGGGGCCAGTGCCTGACGGCCATCGCCCTTTAGCAATTGGACGTAGCCTGTCGTGCGATCCACCAGCAGCGTATAAGGAACGATCGTCTTGAGCGGCATCATGAGCGCGATGGCAACGACCGCAAAGGCAGCGACGCCGCAGGCGATACCCGCAATGATCCAGGCGATCCGGCGCGATTGGCGCAGCGTCTCCTGGCTGTCGTCCGCCCAGCTTGCAGCCCGTGCATAATAGACCTGACGGTCAGATGCCGGCTGGTCGGTCTTCTTGATCTTGTCGTTCATGTCCGGCCATTCCGCTGGCTCATACTCTTCGTCCTGCGCTGATTGCCTGTGCGCCTGTAGCTCTGCCCAAGGGGCGTTGGTCGTGGTTCGATAGCGCCCCGATCAGATATCTCGATCCTCCGCGTCGGGTCCGGTCCCGTTCCTGCAAGGGCGGGCCGCATCCCCCACTGGTCACTAATCTTTATCGCGTCCGACATCATTGCAGCGCGCGAACGGCCTTCTTCCTGCGAGCGTGCAGGATTGGTGAGCGTCACTGCATTTGGCGCGGCTGCTGGAGCCATGGCACGCCAGCGTTCCGACATTCTAGCGCCCAAGGCCCAGCCGCGCTCCAGAAAGCGAAAGCCAGCCCCCATCTTCAGGGCAATGGCCAGCGCGATCAGGGTTGCCAGGGTGAAGATCAAGATGGTCGCCAATATCTCGCCGGGGGCCAGCACCGGCAGAGTGCCCGCCATCATCGCCCCGATCACATTGGCAAGCTGCGGCTCGACGATCGACATCTCGATGCCCAACAACACGCCAGTCGCGACACTGGCGATCGCCGTTCCGAGCAGGGCGCGGACCCAGCCTTCGAAGAGGCCGCGTGTTGCGTCGAACAACAGGCAGGCAAAGAAGAGCGGTCCCAATGCCAGGAGCAAGCCTGCGACCAGCCGGACCGTGACGAGGACGACAAGGCCCGACACCAGCAGCAGGATGCCTGCCGTGGTGAGCAACGGATTACCGGCGAGCGAGTAAGACAGGATCGGCGGCGATGCTGTCGCAATTGGCGCTACAGCCGCCCCTTCTTGAGGTGGTGCGACCGCGATAGGAGCGGGATTGGGAGACGGCCGGGTCAGTTCCGCGATGGTCTGATAGCTGGTCTGGAGCCGCGCAGGAAAGCTGCGCCCCGATCCGCCGCCAGCACCAGGCAGCAACGCCATCACTTCCTGCGGCGCTTCGATGGCAAGATTGTAAACGACCGAACGATAGGCGGACCATTGGGTCGCAAAGGCCAGCACGAGGCCGATCTTGGCGGCCAGCAATATGCCATCGCGCAGAACCAGTTGCTCGCCCAAAAGCAGCCGATAACCCTGGAACGCGATGAGGATGGTGAGAAGCCCACCCAGCGCAATGATGATCGGCGAGTTGCTGGCCGACAGCGCGGCATAGCCGCCTTCGCCCAGCAGTGCGGCCTGGCAATCGACATAGCGGGTAAGCGCCATCGCATAGCCCTGGGCCGCGTCGAAGGGTGCGCAGCTCTCCATCAGGCGACCTTGAGCAGTTCGGGCAGCCAGGCCTGCGGGTCGTCGCCCACGCGGTCGCGTATCTCGTCGAGTAGGCGGACGGTGCGTTCACGACCCGAAAGGATGGTCAGGATATCGCTCTCGCCCGAAAGGTTGAGCCGCGCGACCACGCTGTCATTGCCATGCTTGATCAGGAAACAATGGGCATTGTCGGCAAGGCTACGGACCAGATCATATTCGTGGGCTGTAAGACCGAAGCCGTCGCAGTAATCCTCGCGACGTGCCTTGGCATTGGCCATGAAGATCTGGGTCGCCGCCTGCTCGACGATGGCGCTGGCGATCTTGCTCGACAACGCGTCCTCAGCGCTCTGCGTGGCGAAGCCGACAATGCCGTTTCGCTTGCGGATCGTCTTTTCCCAGTCCTTGATCTTGTGGACGAAGATATCGTCGTCGAGCGCTTTCCAGCCCTCGTCGATGACGATGATCGCCGGGGTGCCATCCAGTCGCTCTTCCACCCGATGGAAGAGATACATCATCGCGGGCGTGCGCAAGGTCGGCGTGTCGAGGATGCGGGTCATGTCGAAACCCACGGTCATGGCAGCAATGTCGGTGCGATCCTCTGCATGGTCGAACAGCCAGGCATGTTCGCCTTCACCCCACCAGGGACGTAGGCGAGACCAGAGATCATTGGCGTGTGGCCGCTCGCTGCCCCGAAACAGCTGGGCGACATGACGCAGACGGCGATGCGACTTTGGCACGGCATAGCTGGCATCGACCGCTTCCTGGATGTGGAGCAGTTCCTGCGGGGTCAGTGGCGTACCGGGCAGCGTCACGAGGCGGCCGATCCAGTCGATGAGGAAACGGCGGTTCTCCGGGCTGTCGTCGATCTGGAGCGGGTTGAGCGCGGCCGACATGCCGGGGCGCAATATGTCGTAAACCCCGCCGATGGCGCGGATGAACAATTCAGCCCCGCGATCCTTGTCGAAGAAGATGATGCGCGGCGCAAACTTGCGCGCCTGGGCGAGCAGGAAGTTGAGCACCACGGTCTTGCCCGAACCCGATGGCCCGATGACGGTGAAGTTGCCCAGATCGCCCTGATGGAAGTTGAAATGATAGGGACCGGCGGCGGTCGATTCCAAGATGGTGACGGCGTCGCCCCAATGGTTGCCGGTGGCCCGGCCGCTGGGGAAATTATGATAGCTCGCCAGGCTTGCGAAATTGCGCGACGAGATCAGCGCGCGCCGGGCGATGTAGGGGAAGTTGCCGGGGAACTGCGCCCAATAAGCGCCTTCCAGGCCGATCTCTTCGCGCACAGCGATCAGGCCAAGATCGGTCAGGGCTGATTGCACTTCGGCGACATGGGCATCGACGACATTCATGTCCGTGCCGCGCACGGCGATGGTGAGATGATGTTCGCCAAAAGCGGCCCGTCCTGCAGCCAGATCATCCTTGGCCCCGCCCAGTTCGCCGCGCAGGCTGAGCGCCTCATCATCCGACGCACGCATACGACGCAGCGCCAGGTTCATGCGGCCAAGCCCAGCCTGGCGATCGACGAAGCCGAAGCTTTGACTCACCACCATCTCGGCAGGCAGGCGCAGCAGGTCATCGAGCATCCCTGGTGTAGTCTGGCCGGGATAATCCTTGATCGAAAGGATGGCCTGAAACTCGCGGGGCATGTCACCGGCCGCCGCCAGCTCGACCATGTCCTGGCCGAAGCTGATCCGGCGGTAGGGGAGATACTCGCCGACATCGCCCTCAGGCAAACGCACCGGGCGCATCTCGCCATTGAGGATCATCGAGAGAAATTCTAGCGGCTCCGAGCAAGGGCCGCGATCGGTGTCATAGACGCTGAGGACGCGCGGCTTATAGTGGCCCAGCGCCGCGACGATCTGCTCGGTCGCTGTGTCGAGCGCACGCTTATCTCCAGCGCGATCGGCCGCCATCGTGCTGCTGCCAGTCAGCTTGCGTGACAGGCGATCGGCGATGCCGCTGCGCCCTTGCATGGGTCGGCGCACGATGGTGACAAAGAGATCGTTCACATAGAGATGCCGCGAACCAAGCCGCGCGCGCCAGGCCTCGTCTAGCCGGGCGCTGAAGCTGTCGGGATAGTCCGCCTCCAGTGACGTATCTACACGCCTGCGGATGATGTGATGATAGAGGGCGAAACGCGAGGAGCCGATCGCCTGGAGCATCGCATCGCGCAGACCCTTGCGATAATTAAGCTCGTCGGTGTCGGCGGTCTCGAACAGGAAGCCGCCCAGATGGACAACCTGCATCAGCAAGCCGTCGCGGGTCAGCAGCGTGTGGTCATCGACCTGCGCGGCATAGGGGAGCCTGCTGCCGACCGACCGCTCGCGCTTTGCCGCCTTCTCGCTTGCGCTCAGGGATGATAGGAATTGCAACGCCAGCGCCGATGGTTGGGAATGCGGGGGCAGCGGGCGGCCTTGACCAGCCATAGCTCGAAGATGTGCGGATCGCGCAGGCAGGCGAGATAGCCGGTGATATGGATGATCACCGCTGCCAGCGGCACCCAGACTGACTTCAGGACGAGGAACAGCTCGGTGGTGACGACCGCATTGATGACGAAGAAGCTGTAGGTGACGCCTGCGAACATTTGCGGACGTGCCAGAGCCACGAACAAAGTGTCGCGGTCGAGATGGCTCACCTCAGTAACCGGCCGACGCGGTGGACTGGATGCCGCCTACGATGCTAGCCGCGCCAAACAGGATGAAGCAGCCGAGGATCACGACCGCGCCATAGCGCCAGTTCATCCGGCCGGTCAGCATCATGAAGCCCACGGCAGCGACTGCCATGACCGCCGCGACGGTCGCGACCGTGCCGAGCATCGTTCCCTGGAGCCATTGCAGCGCGCCTACGATCGGGCCGGAGCCAGCGGGGTCGCTAAAATCAGCCTGCGCCAGTGCCGGGAAGGCCGAAAAAATCGGGACGATCGAACAAAGGCGAACAAGGAAATTCGACCAGCGTGACACACGAAACATTAGGAAACCTCGGCCTTCATTCACTGTGCACGATAGGCGCCAAACGCCCTCGCTGCACCCGAAACACTACAGAACAGCTATTACATGCCTCGAACTCTGCCAAATGCGGCATTCCACAGAGTTCAGTGCTTCAAGGCACATAGCCCAAAGACATTTCGTAAGTGTAGCCGTAGTTCGTGCATTCCGACATGTTTTTCGTGATCAAATGATCCATATCGCTTGTTCGATAACATCGATGCAATTGGGTCAGCCCAGTGCCACTCGCAGTTGATGCATAGCCTAACACGCCATTGACGGCTTGCCCCTCGCATTTGCTAGACGTCGAGATGAAATCATCAACAGTGGAGGCCCCATAGCAGCGATAAAAGGTTTGCAGCCCCGTTCCCCCAGAAGTGTACAGATTGAAGTTAGGGCCTTCCGCATCCAGGCCTCCGGCATAACCTTCCATGAAGCCGGTGGTGTAAAAATGCCCTCGCTCGACTGTGAAGATGCGGAAAACAGGATTTTTGGTCCCGTCAGCCTTAGCCACCCAGACGATAGAGCGGTTGTCGGCATTGTCATAACGATAGATGGACGTAGCGATCTTCGTCGCACTTGTGACTGCAACGGCCCAATGAGGCGTCCTAGCTCGTCATAGGCATAGCTGAAAGCTTCCGGGGTGACAGACGCTAACAACAATGCGGCGCTTAGGAGCGCCCCCGACAAATTCCGCATCTTTCCCCCGCGCAACTATCCGACGATGTACAGTTCGTCATAAGCAAATGAGAGTGCCTCACCCTCTGCTCGCTCCATCGACATAGGCATGAGGCCGAATGCCAGCAGTACATGACGATCAATTCGCATACCTTCCCTTAGCAATCGGCCCGCGAGCTTCGCGAAATCTGTCACGTGGCTCTGTTTGGTTTTAAATGTTTCGACGAGAATCGCCCAGGCGTCAATGCCTCCGTGGCAATGACACCTCAATCGCAAGGAATGGAAACAGACGAATAAATTATTTTATTGCGTGAAAAACTTCGTTGTGCACTTTGATCGAGTGCCATTCTCAAAAACGGTACGCTCGAAAAGGGGGAAGCATGCTAGGTTTTTTTTTGATGGTTGTCGCGCAGGCATTAGGTGCAGCCGCGACATTGCCACCCGCATCATGTAGGGTTGTTTCTGAGAGGACCGAACACGGGGACGGCACCCGTCTCATCGGCGTCTGCGATAAAAGCGCGATAGTGCTAGGAACCGTTACAAGCTTCGAAAGCGCGGTTCATGTCGCAACGGGAAGCGCAGCTGTCGTCATAAAGGGCGGCGCTTCCATCAAAGTATTGGTCGTTCGCCCACTCGAGGATGGCACGGCCTTCCTCGAAAATGTCACTGGGGATTTGGCTCGCCAAAGCGGCAGGGTACCTGAAGTTGGACTCGACGGAATGGCCGTTGACCTTTCGAAATTTGCTTCTGAAAGCATTATCACCGCTCATCTCGATTCGGAAGATAACATTGAAATTCATCAAGTAAAAATATCAGTAGCTTCGATGATAGATCAAGAGGTGGCCCGCCAAAAGTCGAAATAAATCATGACGATACTGAAATTTTTCAGCTGAGGGACGCTATGATTGCAGTGCGGGAGGGTATTAAATCAATGGGACGCTATCTTATTGGTCTAATCGGAGTGAGCTTTGTTTTCGCGTCTATATCGCACGCGCAAGATGGAGCCCCCCCACCGCCTAGTCGGCCGAGTATTGATGACAAATCTGTTAATTTGACGACAGGAAAATTCATTACTAGCGCCACCGACATTTCGATCGGGCCCGATAATTACCATGGACTGCAATATACTAGGCAGTGGGTTGCGTCGCAATGGCGGCAATCTTTTGTGCCAGTAATAAGTGGCAGCACTGCCTCACTGACCATTAGTTTTGACGGGCAATCAAAAGATTTTTCGTGGAACGGATCATCTTATGTTGCAGATGAACAGGACGGTTCATCTTTAACACAAGATAGAAAATTTTATACTTCTTCAAATGGAACTGTTGTTGAATTTGAAACGGGTTCTGATTTATATACTGTTCAATCAAATTTAGGTAAAGCAAAAAAGATAACTTATCCGGATGGGACCAAGCGCAATTTTCACTACACGACAGCCAGTTATTGGCTTGTTTCATGCCAGGGGTGTATTCGTTACATCTCTAGGCTTTCGTCTGTAACCAGCTCAACTGGATATCAGCTGAGGATGGAATACATGTATAGTGGGCAGCTCGACGATACCTTGCTGAAAGAATGGTCTACTGTATTAAAAGTGACAGCTATAAATAATGCCGTTGAATATTGCTCTCCAACAGGCCCCTGCACTCCGTCAAGTTTTTGGCCAAGCGCGAGCTATGGTGTAAATCAGGAGCGTCTGATTTCGACAGCAACGGATGCGGAAGGCAGAATAACGACTTACGCATATGTCCCCGGCGGGCTTTCGTCGATTAAATTGCCAAGCGCTAGCATCAATACGTCGGAAATTTCATACTTAAGTAACGGAAAAGTAAATACTATCAAGAGTGGCGGTCAAGTTTGGACATATAGCTATGGTTCCGGCAGCACTAGCGTGGCAGATCCTTTGACGCACACACGTTCGATAGCCTTTAATACCAGCTCGCTGCTAATATCCTCAAGAGCCAACGAGAATGGTCATGTGACCAACTACGAATATTGCGGGGCTAGCGAAGCAAATTGTCCTGTCAATCTTTTAAAGAAGATCACGTATCCAGAAACGAATTCAATCAGTTATGAATATGACGCTCGAGGGAACCGGACGAAAGCGACGCTGACACCGAAATCGGGTTTCGGCAATCCGGCCCTAGTGGCTTATCAGGCAAGTTTCGCTGCAAGCTGCGGCAATCCGAAAATCTGTAACCAGCCGACGACGACGACGGATCAAGCGTCGAAAGTAACCAATTATGAATATGATGCCAATTCGGGCCTGGTGAGTAAGCTAACTGCGCCTGCGCCTGCAACCGGGCAGGCGCGCCCGGAGACACGCACCACGTTCATTGATCTCCAGGCATGGGTCAAAGATTCGTCGAATGCGATCGTGCTGGATAATAGCGCTGTGACACGAGTGCCCTTAAACACCTCGAGTTGCGCTGCAGGAGGCACGCCAGCATGCGTGGGCACCGCAAGCGAGACAGTTACGGAATTTGCCTACGAAGGCAAAACCGCTACACGTGGCACCAATATGCTAATGGGCTCAGCTAAGATCCGCTCCGGTGACAACGACGCTACCCAGACGCAGACAATCGCGTTTAGCTATGACGATATCGGTAACCTTCGGACACAAAGTGATGGCCTCGGTAACCTGACGCAAATGCGCTATAATAAAGCGCGTCAGATAGAGAGCCGTTGGACGCCCGATCCGGATGGCGCCGGCTCTAAACGCCCCTACATCGAACAGGTCCACTATGGTGCATATGGCCTCCCGGACTCGATCGCGCTCGGAACGGTTGACTATAGCGGTGCTAGCTTCACCGCACTTCAATATCGCTTCCTTTATTATGACAGCTATGGTCGGAAGATTTTCGATCGCATTCAAGCCAACAATGTCGATTATGCGCTGACTCAAACCAGCTACGACGTCCTTGGTCGAGTGGACTGTGTCGCCCAACGCATGAACCCCGCCAACTACAGCGCGCAATATGGATCAAGCTCTCCGAACTCTGCCTGCGCGCACAGCGGTGCAGGCAGCAACGGCGAGGACCGCATCACCAAATATATGTGGGAATGGGCCGGAGCGCTCGATCGGACAATCAGTGGGTATGGCACGAGTATCCAGCGCGACGATGTGCATTATGAGCGCAACCAAAACGGGTCGGTGATCCGTATGGTTGACGGCAAAGGTAATACGACGTCTTATGAATATGACGGTCACGACCGCTTGCGGCGCACCTGTTTCAACACAGCAACTTGCGATGCCAACGCCACAGATAAGGTGATCTATGGTTATGGCACATCTGGCAATAATAACGGAAGGCTTCTGCTAAAGGGGGTGAGAGGTAGCTCAGAAACAGTCTATACCAGATATAGCTATGACGCGCTCGGCCGGGTGACGAACGTTGATTATCCTGGGACGGACTTTTTTGACCAGGATGTAAGCTTCACCTACGACAATTTCGGCCAGCTGAAGCAGGCGGCCGATGCCAGCACTCATGTGGTGACCTATGGCTATGACGCGCTGGGCCGGGTTACGAGCCAGGGCAATCAGCAACAGTCGCTTAGCATGGCCTATGACGCGGCGGGACGACGGACGCGCCTGACATGGGGCGACGGTTTTTATGTGACCTACGATTATGACGCTACCGGGGCGATGACGGCGATCCGCGAAAATGGTACGATGTCACTCGCAACCTTTGCCTATGAACCGCTCGGTCGGCGTTCGCTCTTGACGTTGGGCAATGGTGCGAAGACCAGCTATGGCTATACCGGCCCCAACCTGTCGGACTTTGACATCGACTTGGTGGGTACGAACACGGCCTATGACCAGAAGCTGGGTTTCAGCTACAACGCTGCAGGGCAGATCATCGCGCGCGACAGCTCCAACAATGCTTATGCCTGGACAGGAGCGGTCGAGACCGCGCGCGGCTACCAAGTTAACGGCCTCAATCAATATACACAGGTCGGCTCGATCGTGCCTAGCTATGACGGCAAGGGCAACCTGACCCAGGCGGGCGGCGCTACCTTCGCCTACAATGTCAACAACGCACTGGTGACGTCGAGCTATGGCACGCAGCTTTATCAGGATCCTGTCGGCCGGATGAAGATGATCGGGAACGCAGCGACCTGGACACGGGTGTTCGACTATGACGGCCCCAACATAGTCACCGACCGTCTGCCCGCGACTCAGGCTATCCAGCATCGCTATGTCTTTGGCCCCGGTGACGACGAGGCATTGGTGTGGTATGATTATAGCTCTGGCAGTCTGGTCAAGAAGTTCCTCACCGCAGACGAGCGGGGGTCGATCGTGGCTGTGACCAACAGCAGCGGCGCGGTGGTAAAGATCAACAGCTATGACGAATATGGCATTCCGGCGAGCGGCAATGTCGGTGTGTTCCAATATACCGGCCAGGCCTGGATGCCGGAGCTGGGCATGTATAGCTATAAGGCGCGGATCTACTCACCGACGCTTGCACGGTTCATGCAGACGGATCCGATTGGGTATGGCGATGGCATGAATTGGTATAATTATGTTGGCAGCGATCCGATAAATCTCCGTGATCCAACCGGATTAGCATCTGACCCCAATGACCCTAACCATATCATCGTAACAGGTTGCGGGGGAACCATGTGTAGTTCCTTTTCGGGAACTGGAGGACTATTTATGTATTTCCCTGAAGCTCCTGATTTAAAAAGGTTTGCCGACCCGCTATCCGGTTTGCCGCAAAAGGAGGAGGAGGCGGAGATCGTCGTCACCGCTAGGGACAAGTGGGAGAAGTTCAAGGATTGTGCAGGTGATCAACTTGGCTTGACCGCTCTGGGGATTGGAGGGGCAGGCTCCGGCGCAAATGCGCTGCCTACCAGGGGGAAGTTCGCCGGGGCGACACCAGGCACTTCTTTGGCAAGTAGGGCGGCAAGTGCGGTGTTCGGCGACGCCAAGCTGCCTTTCCGAGTTCCTACGCTAACAGGTTTTCCGTTAGTTGGTAGGGGTGTGGGAGTGAAGTTTACCAGCAGCATTGCTCGCGTAGCGGGACGCGGAGTGCCCGTGCTTGGTTGGGCGCTTCTGGCCTATGATGCCGCTTCAATCGCTGTCTGCACAGCAAGCGAATGAATAGGTTCGCCCTGTATCGCTTCATTGCGCCGTTCCGTTCCCGGCTTCAAAGTCGGCTTCGAGAGGAACGGCTCAATGTTGATGCTGATGCGTTCGCCAATCGGATGGAGGCCGGTGGTCGATCTAGCGAGATCGCCCATTTGTTATGGGGGATGCTCCGCGAGGAAGCATTTGTCCCAGATTTTAGGCCGGAGCCAGAGGACAGCTTATCCAAGGTCTATGCCATGGGGCCGGAAGAGGTGAGAGATGATCTGGTTGAACCGCTTTTAGATCGGCTTGGGCTGGACGTGGAGGGGATCGACTTCAAGGGCTTCGACTTTGCCTTAATCGCTACTCCCAGAGACGTGGCGCAGTTTATGCTGAAGATCGCAAACACCTGAAGTATTCTTCTCACACGGTCCTGCTGCCGTGAGAACGGGCCGGGAGGGCGCGGAGTGTCTCGCAACATGGGGAACGGGGCCATTGAGGCGGAGTATCGCCGGTTCCAGGCTTCCGTGAGAAAATGTCAATAATATCAATGTGATGTGCCGATCATGCTGGACGGCACCTGGCACCCGGCTAAGCTTGATCTATCAGATTGAGAGGTGCGGATATGTTGATCGGCTACGCGCGGACGTCGACGGTGGATCAGGTGGCGGGGCTGGAGGCGCAGGAGGCGTCGCTCCTTGCAACGGGTTGCCAAAAGCTGTTCAGCGAACAGGCGTCTTCGGTCGCGCAGCGCGACCAGCTTGTGGCAGCACTGGACTTCGTGCGCGAGGGGGACACGCTGGTCGTGACCCGGCTTGATCGCCATGCCCGGTCCACGGCGGACCTGCTGGGCATCGTCGCCACGCTGGAGGCCAAGCAGGTGGCGCTGCGCATCCTGGACTTTGGCGATCGGCCGCGCGTCAATTGCCTGCAAATAGCGCCTCGGGACTGGCGACGATGAACTGCCCGCGCCCGCCTGTTTCGGCCAGCGGCCGGTATCCGAGCGATGCCGCCCTATCGCTCAAGCTATTGTCGTAGATGCCATGACATAGTGCCTGATAGATGTTGGCATTATTCTGCTGGGCACCGGGAATGCCGCCACCGGCAAAGTCGAACTCTTCGGCCATGTAGGGACCGCCGTTGGACCAGATGATCGCCGGGGAACGGGCCGAGCAGAATGCATAGATAGTCGAGGACGCGCCACTCCAGCGTATCCGTTGCAGATCATCCGGCGACCCGGCCGCATCGCTGACCTCACCGTTTTCGATCAAAGCGCGCAGCAGACGGTCGCCGCCTTGCTCCTTGACCGTCTCGACTTCCAGCGCTCTGGAATAGGTGCAACTGTCCAGATGGTAGCAGCCGTCGATGAGTTGGTCCGTTGTGGCGATTGTCGGTGCCGGGGCATTAGTAGCCGGTGGCATGGGCATCGGCGTGGGCTCGGCGCTTGATGCCTGGCTCCCAGTGCCAGCGCCGTCTTTGCTATCAGCGGCAACATATTTCTCGCAAGTCAGGCCGTCTCTTATTTCCCAGAAATTGTCGAAATGCCAGCTCTGCGACTTGAAGATATACCAGGCATTGACGCGCGTCGTCGGCAGTGCCTCACCCCACTGATTATAATCGGTGACCATCAAGCAGGCCATGCGGGCGTCGTTCTTATCTCGATAGATGATGGCCTCGCTGATCTCCACCTTGGCGGGATTGATGGCACGAGCGCGAATGATATTTTCCAATGCCTGCTGATCGGCGGACGAGCAGGCCGTCGCGGCCAACATGAGGACAAGGGGAATGCGCGCCGCAATCTGACGCAATGCGATATGGGGCGAAAGTTGCAGCAGGAGCCGCAAGCGAAGGCTAGAAAACATGAGGCATATTCCTCTGCATAGTGGGAAAGCTGCGTCTGGATCGGGACCGGACAGCCGCTTGCGTTAAGGCTTAGGTTCGCTCTTGACGGGATCGCTGGAGAACAGCCGGAGAAGCGCCTGATTGACCAACTGGCTGGACTCGGTGTTTCGAGTGGTCTCATCGCCTTCTACTGGCGGAGAGCCAAATTCATTGGGTTGCGGGTCGCCTTCACGGATCAGGTGGAGGAACACCCATATCGCAAAGCCCAGTGTCAGAAGAACATTGGCGTACCCAAGCAGAGCGAGCGGCGTGTCGGCCGCTGTGCCTTGCGTGCGAAGCCGGAGATTCTCGGTCGCATAATAGATGCCGTTCAATACCCAGATCGCTGCCAGCCACAGGCCGGAGATGCCGCGATCATGCAAACGGCGGATGGTCGCGCAATAGAGTGGCGGCATGAAGAAGAGCATGGTGAAAATCAGGCTCGGCGGCAGCAATCCGACCTGCATGTAAGCGATGCCGTTCCCCACGATGATGGCGACCGCGTAGGCGGCGAACGTGATGCCGACGAACTGCCAATATTCCTTCCGGTCGGCGCGACCTAAGAATTGGACATAGCGTTTGAGTGCAAGAAGCCCCTGCATGGAAAATCCTTTGCGATGAAGTGGAGGATTGCACGCTCGGCGCTTGCCGAACGCGCGCAGTATATCGGTGCGCTGTAATGCGCTGCGACCCGATGGGCTGTTATGCTGTAGGATGGATCGGGCGATCCCATGGCAGGACGGCCCTTATCATGATCATCATCCACCCCGGCGCCGCCCCTTTCTTGCGATCGGGGCGACGGCCGAAGCCGGATGTTGAGAACCCTGGCAAAGCTCAAGGCGCGTGCGCCTTTACCGTTGCCGGCTGGACATGCGCGCACGCCACCCGGCCCCAGAAATGTCTGTGACCGAGATGCTTTGCTGGAGGTTCTCACGCCCCGCCCCCGAGTATCGCGGAGGCAAAGCTGTGTTAGGCGGTAGGCTGTTACTTTGGCAAGAGCGGCTCAGCGCTTATGGCGGCGGCAACCGCTCGAAGGCAAAGGTGCTGTCCGCCCTCAATATGTGCGGCAATGTATCGTCAAGCCCGACCGATGCCGGGTTGATCCAATGATAGCCATCGCTGTCGAACAGGTGCAGCCTATGGTGACTGTAACCAGCGATCACCGTCCAATGATCATAGGCACCATCCAATATCAGCACGATGGGGCGTCCCTGGTCGATCTGGTTGCGCATCGCGCCGATGGCGGTCGATGCCTTCAATCCAGCTTTCGCTTTGAAGACCTTGCGCTGCCTGATCGCAAATCCCGCAATATGTTCGATGTCGGGCAGGAGGCTGTCGAGCATCTGTTGCCATGGCTTGGGATCGAGTCCGAAGGTCGCCCCCATTTTCAGCAGCCGGTGCCGTGAGAGGATATGGACGGCCTTGTGAAACATACGCCGCAACTCGGCCGGATGAAGCTGCCGATCTGGATAGGCCAGCAACCGCACCGCATTGAGGACGGCATAGACACCGCAAAAACCATCAAGCTGCCCTTGGCGAAGCGGCTTGAGTTCCTGTCTGGCTTCCATCAGCGCCAGGGCTGCTTCCTCGCTCAATATTCCGACGCCAGCATGATGGTGAGCACCCGTGCGGTGACATCGGGGTTGGCAGGATCGGGCGATCCATATTCGAGGCTCTTGTCATAATAGTCGATCTTGAAGAAAATCCGCTTACCCTCATGCTCCAGCGCGCCGAAATCATGTTCACCATGGGGGTCGTTGTCGCCGGTAAAGCTGTCGAAGGTTGCGACCTTATAGACGATGGCCTGCAAGCTATCCTGACCAAGCGCCTGTATGCCGGGGGTGATCGTGACATAGCCGCCGCGCCGGAAGCCGCGCAGTTCGTCATTCAGGGCGCGGATGCGGGCAACGCGGGCCTCCAATTCAATCGTTCGTGATTTGTTCTTTTGATAGCCAGATTCTTCCTGTGCGTTCATATCATGCTCCTTTCATAGGCGTGGCAAAGGGCGCTCCGGGACGTGCCGGAGCGGGATAGAATTAGGGGGTGGTGGAGAATGTGCCGACGCGGCGGCTTGGGCGTCCTGGGCAGGCAGGAGCGGCATTGGCGGCTAGATCAGCCGGATCAGCTTGTGCTGGGCGTCGCGGTCGCCCTGGATGTAGCGCTCGGTAGTCGTGATGGCGCGATGCCCGGCTAGTTCCTGCACGTCGCGCAGGGAGCCGCCGGTCTTGGGTAACAGCCGGGCGGCACGGGTGATGAAGGTACGCCGCCCTGAGTGCGAAGAGCAGCCCGTCAGCCCCATGCTGCGATAGGTGGCGCTGAACCAATTGACGATAGCACCGGGCATCATCGCCGCGCCCCGTTCGGATCGGATGACTGGGCCTTGGCCGGGATAGCCCTCGGTTTCGTGCAACGTGACCAGCGCAGCGCGCAGCAGCCGGTTGATCGGTATTTGTCGGCCAGACCCATATTTGGCGATGGAGCCAGTGACGCTGATATGGCTTGCAATGTTGCCGTCGGTGGCAAGGACCATCGGCCAGGTAAGCCCTGCTATCTCGCAGGCTCGAAGACCGGCTTTGAAGCTGAGTAATATGATGGCTCGGTTACGATCAGGGTGACGCTGGAACCGGACATGCGCCAGCGCAAGGCGCACGTCATCGGGTTCCAGCACCTTCGCAGGTTGTCTGGACATGAGGTTGATCCGTCTGTTGGGGGAAACGCGGCGCTGGACAAGCCAACGCCATGCCAGTGTAGCACAAAACTGCCAAAATGTCAGATTATCATGTAAATACAGTTATTTGTGCGCCAAAGATCCGCCGCAGCTATCCCCGATTTTTACCCCTGCCGGAGATAGTCCGCCCACTCGGTCATCAGAAGGCGACGACGCTCGATGGCGGTGCCGCGACGATAGGCGGCCTCTGCCTTGTTCTGGATGGTGTGGGCCAGAGCCGCTTCGATGATCTCACGCGGGTAGCTGGTGCAGTCCCCGGCCCAATCGCGGAAGGTCGAGCGAAATCCATGGGTGGTGACATTGTCCATTTTCATCCGCCGCAACAGCATGGCCATGGCCATGTTGCTCCGGGTGGCCCCGTTGATGACGAAAGCACGGTCCGTGGGCTTGGCACCGTCGACGCGCAGCGTCTCCAGCACCGCCATGGCCGCATCCGACAACGGTACGATATGTTCAGCGCCTGCTTTCATGCGATCGGCTGGCACCCGCCATAGCTTCTCGGCAAGGTCGATCTCGCCCCAGGTCGCGCCAAGCGCTTCCCCCGATCGGGCGGCAGTCAGGATGGTGAACTCAAGGCATCGGGCTGCCAATGCCGGTCGGGCGCGCAGTGCTACCATGAAGCTGGGGGCTTCCTTGTAAGGCAAGGCCGCATGATGGCCCCTGACCATGCCGGGCTGGCGAGCGAGCAGGAAATCCAGATGCCCTTTGAAACGAGCTGGGTTAGCGGTGTCGCGGGGGATCAGGCCTCTTGCCTTAGCCGCATCCAATATCCGCTCGATACGCCCTCGCACGCGCCCAGCCGTTTCTGGCTTGGTCAGCCAGATGGGTTGCAGCACGGCCAGCATGTCGTCGGTCGTGATCTGATCGAGCGCCTTGTCGTGGATCGAGCCAGCATGGTCGCGCAGGCTGTTGCGCCATTGCTGCCTATGGACGGGATTCTTCCATCCACCTTCGACGCTGGCGATATAATCCTCTGCAAAGCTGCTGAAGGTTTTGACTGGAGCCGCTTCCGCAATCTCCTTCGGGGCAAGAATGGTGCGGGGATCATTGCCCAGTGCTACCGCCTCCCGCATCTCCGAGGCCAAGGTTCGAGCTACCGCCAAGCCGACGGCCGAGGCTGCGCCCAGGCCAATCTCCACCCGCTTGCCACCGACCGCCGACATGAACACCCAAGAGCGCGCCCCGCCGGTCGTGATCCGAAGGTACAGCCCTCCGCCGTCCGAATGTCGGCCCGGCTCCTTCAAGGCTGAAACCGCCCTTGCCGTTAATATGTTGATCGCCCGTGCCATGATATCACTCCCCAATGCTCATGGCCCACTATGCCCATTTTGATGCCCACTATCAACTTGGCACAATGCGATCTATGGCGAATGACGGCGGACAGTGAATGAGTAGAAACCTGAATATAATGGCTATTTTCCGATAAATGATCGCGAGACTCCGACATGGTTATAAACCCTCCGTCTCCGCCAATTTTTACAGGTTCCGTGCGTTGATCCGATCCCGCTTCGGCACCTTTCGCGGGCTTGTCCGCCTCGCCCTTTCCTATCCGCAGCTCATGCTCGGCCGGTCGGCCAGCCGCGCGCCCGATCCGGCGCAGGTGCGGCGGCTGGTGTTCGTGTGCCAGGGCAACATCTGTCGCAGCGCCTTTGCCGATGTCGCGGGCCGGCGCGCGGGGCTCAACACGGCCTCCTTCGGCCTGTCCACCACCACCGGGCGGGCCGCGCATGAACCCGCGATCATGGCGGCGCGGGCGCTGGGCCATGACCTGTCCGACCACAAGGCGATCGACATGCAGGATTATGCGCCGCAAGACGGCGACCTGTTGCTCGCCATGGAGGTGCGGCAATTGCATCGGCTGGCCGCCGACGCGCGCCTGGCGGGTCTACCACGGGTTTTGCTTGGGCGCTGGACGCGGCCGATAGTGCCGCATCTGCACGATCCCTATGGACTGGACGACCGCTATATGGCGACCTGTCTGCGCCGCATCGAGCGAGCGATCGACGGGCTGGTCAGCGCCTTTCCCGGCGCACGGCTTTCCTGACCATCTGCGCCATGTCGCGCAGCCAGGGGCGCATGTCCGAGCGGCTGAAGACATAATAGCGCGCGCGCGGATCGATAAAGGCGAGCAGGTAGCTGGCCAGGTCGAACAGCGGGCGACGGCGGAAGAACGGATCGCCGATGCGACCGGGCGCGAACAGGATGCGCGCCAGCCGCTTCGTTTCAGGCACCATGTAGCGCGCGCGCAGATCGTCGCGCGGCGGCGGCGCGGCATCGGTCTGGCCCAACACCTTGCGCCGATAGGCTTCCCAGGCGAAATCGGCGCCACAATGGCGCGCCAGCGGCAGGCTGCCCCAGAAGCGGCCGTTGACCTCCATCAACCAATAACGATCGCTGTCGGGCTCGTAGCGATATTCGACCATCGCCTGCCCTTCCCAGTCGAGCGCGCGCAACAGCTTTTCCGAGAGCGCCATCTGTGCGTGATGCGATCCGGTCGGTTCGGCGCGGCACAGGGTGGAGACGCCGCCTTCGGGCGGCCATTCGTGCAGTCGACGATGCTGGAAGCGCAGCGTGGCCTGGCCGTCCTGCATGTAGAGCATCTGGCCGAGGCCGACGCCACGGCAATATTGCTGGATCAGCGGCCAGCGTCCGACGGGGGTGTAGCGGTCCAGCAGCGCGACCAGTTGGTCCGGCGTGCGGACATAGTCGGTCTTGATCCATTCCAGCCCCGCCTGCTCCAACACCGCCATGATTTCAGGCGGATTGGCCCATTTGGCGACAAGCGGGTATCGCATCTGCGCGGCGCGGGCCGCGAAATCCTCGCCCGCGCGCGGCTGCCAGGTCTGCGGCACGCGCAATCCGGCGGTAGCGGCCGCATGGAGCGTCTGCAACTTGTCGAGCACCCGTTCCAGCGGTTCCGGCCGTGGGACGAGAATATGGCAATCGCCGATCATCGGCGGCAGGGCGGCCAGTTCGATGAGGTCGGATTCCGACACCGCCAGCACCGCTTGCGCCCCGGTGCGGTCGATCAGGTCGGGCAGCCAGTCGGCAATGGGACCAGAGGGGCGCAGCGTCCAGTCGGTGCAATGGCGCGACGCCGTGCCGATCGAGGCGGCGCTGCGGGCGATGCCATGGACCGGCACGCCATGACCGCCCAGTTCGCGCGCGACCGTCAGCCCGATCGCATTTTCCAGACCCAGAAGCAGTACGCCCGGAAACGCGGTCACGCAGGGACCAGCCGATGTTCGTAGCGCCAGGTCGCCCAGGCCTGCTGCGCGATGCGCAGGCCGGTGCGCCACTGGCTGGGCGCGGCGCGGCTGAGGTGGCGCGCCGGGCGGTCGGCCAGGTCGGCGGGCAGGTCGTTGAACCCCGCGCCCTGCACGCCGGGCAAGCGGGCGGCTTCGCGGCACAACGCCTCGAACCGGGCCATCACGGCGCGGTTGGGGCGCTGGCGGTCGCGCGAGAGCATTTCGAAACTATGGGTGACGACGACGAACGCGTCATGCCCTTCGCGCACGGCATGGCGCAGCCCGGCGCGCATTTCGGCGGCCGACATGGCGCAAATCTGGGCCGGGCGGAAGCCGCCAGGACGGTCGGCGATGCCGGAAACAGGCAATGCGCCGACGCCGAGCAATCGGGTCGCGCCGATCTGCGCGGGGTCGGCGCTGATGCGACATTCGCGGCCGAGATAGGCGGGGTTGACGCTGCTGTCCCAGGCGACGCCCAGGGTCGCGAGCGCGCGCAGCGTGTCGTCATTGGCGCCGAAATTGCCGGCGCGGAAAGCGGTGATGGCGGGGGCGCCCGCCTGTTCCAGCAATCTTTTGGCAAGGCCCAGCAGGACGAGCTGATCGGAAAACGAGAAATCGCCGATATTGCGGCCCTGTCGGCCACCGACCGGCGAGTCGTTCGCCCAGGCGAGCCATTCGCTGTGGATGTGCATCTGCACCTCATGCCCGCGATCCACGATAGCACCCACGATCGGCGTCAGGAAATCGGCGCCATGGACCAATGCCGGCATGGGATCGAGGAAGAAGGCACCCTTGAGGCCATGGCGATCGAGCAGATCCATCTGCCAGCCGATGCCGTAGGGTTTGCCCTGCGCCTGCGCCCAGATCGAGCGATCCACATTATCCGCCAACCCGACGCCCCGCTGGTGCAGCGAGGAGGAGAGTTCGGTGTCGACGGTAATGAGCAGCGCGGTCATGGGGGCGGTCCGGTCAGGGGGCGACGGGCAAGACATTAGATGATGGGCATTAGATAATCTGCGTTAAGGAGGGGTAATATTTCCCCCGCATGTCCGATAGATATTTCTGCCGAATAATGCGCGCCCGAACCTTGCTATCCCCTGAAGACGCCGCACCGCACCGATATCCTTCATTCGAGCAGGGAAAATTCCCCGTAATTGCCCTGGAAGAAGAGCAGCGGACTGCCCGGACGGTCCTCTGTGGATGGCTCCCGCGTTGCAAGCATAAAGTGATGATCTGACGTTCCGTCGGGTGCAGTCGTCTGTCCGGCCTGTTGATGCAGTCGGTGTAGACTGCTGGCCCTGATGGGGTTCGCGAACAAGGTCCGATCGGCTTTGCAGGCTATTACGCCTAGGACCGTCCTTGGGTTGTCCTTGTTCCCGGTCCGACCGGTTTTGCCATCACATCCTTCGCTCTCACAACCTCGTGAAGCTGATCTCCTCAGCTAAGCTTTTGATCTATGCTGCCGCCAGCATAGGCGCATGCCCGCGCTCGAAGACGCCGCCGCGCGCCATAACTGCCCATGCGATCCGCGCCATCTTGTTAGCGATGGCGACCGAGGCGACACGCGCGGGCTTTCTGGCAAGCAGAGCGACAAAGCGCGGATCGACCGTGCTGGGTTTCTGCTTGGCATATCGGACCAGCGCGGTGGCGCCGACGATCAGGAGCTGCCGCAGATATCTGTCGCCCATCTTGGTTATGCGCCCCAAGCGTTCCTTGCCGCCACTCGAGCTCTGCCGAGGGGTCAGCCCCAGCCAGGCGGCGAACTGGCGCCCTGACGAGAACTGGCTTGGATCGGTCACCGACGCGGCGAGCGCGGTCGCGCCGATCGGCCCGATACCAGGGATCGTCGCCAGGCGCCGGGCCCGGTCGTCGCTCCGCTGCAAAGCGGCGAGCCGCAGATCAAGCTTGCGTAACTGGGCGTGAAGCTGGAGCAGTTGCCCTGCCAGCACTGTGACGACGTTCGCCGCTTCGGTTGGCAGATCGAGCTCAGACTCTCCGTCGACGATCTGCCGCGCCATCTGGAGTGCCTTCACGATCCCGACCGGGATGGCGATGCCGAGTTCGGCGAGCACGCTGCGCATCATGTTGACCAGCTGCGTGCGCTGCTTGATCAACAGGCTACGCACGCGGTGCAGCGACAACGCCGCCTGCTGCTCGCGCGACTTGATGGGCACGAACCGCATCGTCTGACGTGTAACTGCCTCGCAGATCGCCTCGGCATCGGCGGCGTCGTTTTTGCCCCGCTTTACGTAAGGCTTCACGTAAGCCGCCGGCATCAGCCGCACCTCATGACCCAGCTTGGTCAGTTCGCGTGCCCAGTGATGCGACGTGCCGCAGGCCTCGGCGCCTACCAAGCACGGCGGCAGCTTCTCGAAGAACGGTAGCATCTGCGATCGCCGCAGCGCCTTGCGAAGGACGACCTCACCGGTCGCGCTGATACCGTGAACCTGAAAAACGTTCTTGGCCAAATCGAGGCCGATCGTGCTAATCTCCATGGCGGGTGGCTCCTTCTCGGGTTGCATGACAGCAACCCATCTTGGCACTTAGATGCCGTGAGCGGGAGCCATCCACCGCATCCACTTCCAGCGCGACGACCCGGCCGAGCGCGATGTCATGGTCGCCCGCCTCGTGCACCGCATCCAAGGTGCAGTCGATCCAGGCGACGACATCGTCGAGGATCGGCGAACCGTTGGCCGATACGCGATGGGCGATGCCGGCGAACTTGTCCGGACCGGGGCCGGCGATCTGGCGGCAGAGCGGCTTCTGGTCGCTGGCGAGGACGTTGACGCAAAATTTGCCGACTGCCTGGATGCGCGGCCAGCTGGTCGAGCTTTTGGCGGGAAAGAAGGCCACCAGCGGCGGATCAAGCGACACCGATGTGAAGGAGCCGACCACCATGGCGACGGGCGCGCCGTCCGCCTCCACCGCGGTCACGACGCAGACGCCGGTGGGATAATGGCCCAGCACCCGCCGGAAAGTCGCACTGTCGAAACTGGCCATGCTCATGCGTTGCTCCCGAGATATTTCATGCCTTCCCCTCTCGCGCAGAATGGGGCGCTATCAAAGCGCGACGCCGCCCGCCGCCAGCACCGCGAGGGTCAGCAGTTCGGACGCGTTGGACGACATCGTGGCGATCTGCACCGATTTTTCCATGCCGACCAGAACCGGCCCGATCATCGACGTGCCTCCCAGTTCGCGCAGCAGCTTGGCCGAGATATTGGCCGATTGCAGCCCCGGCATGACCAGCACATTGGCCGGGCCGGACAGGCGGCTGAACGGATAATTTTTCATGACGGCGGGGTTGAGCGCCACGTCGGCGGTCATTTCGCCTTCATATTCGAAATCGACATCGCGGTCATCGAGCAGCTTCACCGCGCCGCGCACATTTTCCAGGAAGGCGCCGGGCGGATTGCCGAAATTGGAATAGGAGAGGAAGGCGACGCGCGGGTCGACCCCCATGCGGCGGGCGACCGCCACCGTGCCTTCCGCAATGTCGGCCAGTTCGCCGGCGGTGGGGCGTTCGTTGACCGTGGTGTCGGCCAGGAACACGGTCTTGTCCTTGGCCACCAGCACATGGATGCCGAACGGGGTGCGGCCGGCCGCGGGGTCCATCACCCGCTTCACTTCGCGCAGCGTCTGCGCATAGGGGCGGGTCATGCCGGTGATCATCGCGTCGGCCACGCCCATCTTGACCAGCAAGGTGCCGAAGATGTTGCGGTCGCGATTGACCATCCGCTCGCAATCGCGGCGCAGATAGCCGCGGCGCTGAAGCCGGGCGTAGAGCAGGTCGACCATGTCGGGCACCAGCGGCGAATTGACGCTGTTGTGCAGTTCGAAGCTTTCGGGGTCGCGGACGCCCAGTTCCTTCAGCTTTTCGACTACCTCGCCACGGCCGACCAGCACCGGGATGCCATAGCCCAGCTCGCGGAACTGGATCGCCGCGCGCAGCACCACTTCCTCTTCCGCCTCGGCGAAGACGACGCGCTTGGGATTGGCCTTCGCCACTTCATAGGCGGTGGTGAGGACGGTGGTGGTCGGGTTGAGCCGGGCCTTCAGCGACTGGCGGTAGGCCGCCATGTCCGCGATCGGCTTTTGCGCGACGCCGGTTTCCATCGCCGCCTGGGCGACGGCGGCGGGCACGACCTCCATCAGGCGCGGGTCGAAGGGCGCGGGGATGATATAGTCCGGGCCGAAACTGTGCGATCGGCCATAGGCCTTGGCCACTTCCTCCGGCACCTGTTCGCGCGCCAGATTGGCAATGGCGTGGGCGGCGGCCAGCTTCATCGCTTCGTTGATCCCGGTCGCCCGCACGTCGAGCGCGCCGCGGAAAATGAACGGGAAGCCCAGGACGTTGTTGACCTGGTTGGGAAAGTCCGACCGGCCGGTCGCGACGATCACGTCGGGACGCACGGCATGGGCGTCGGGCGGCAGGATTTCGGGATCTGGATTGGCCATGGCGAAGATGATCGGCTTTGGCCCCATGGACTTCACCATGTCCTGCGTCATCGCGCCCGCGACCGACAGGCCCAGGAACACGTCGGCGCCCTTGACCGCTTCCGCCAGCGTCCGGGCGTCGGTGCGGACCGCATGGGCCGACTTCCACTGGTTCATGCCCTCGGTACGGCCCTGGTAGATCACGCCCTTGCTGTCGCACATGATGACGTTTTCATGGGGGACGCCCAGCGCCTTGATCAGTTCGGTGCAGCTGATGGAGGCGGCGCCCGCGCCGTTCACCACCACCTTCATATCCTTCATCTCGCGCCCGGTCAGCAGCGCGGCGTTGATGACGCCGGCGGCCGCGATGATCGCGGTGCCATGCTGGTCGTCATGGAAGACCGGAATGTTCATCCGCTCTTTCAACGTCTGTTCGATGATGAAGCATTCGGGCGCCTTGATATCTTCAAGGTTGATGCCGCCGAAGGTCGGCTCCATCAGCTCGACCGCGTCGATGAAGCGATCGACATCCTCAGTCTTGAGTTCGATGTCGATGCTGTCCACGTCGGCGAAGCGCTTGAAGAGCACGGCCTTGCCCTCCATCACCGGCTTGGACGCCAGCGCGCCGAGATTGCCCAGGCCCAGGATCGCCGTGCCGTTGGTGATGACCGCGACCAGATTGCCCTTGGCGGTATAGTCATAGGCGGTGGCGGGGTCTTTCGCGATCGCCAGCACCGGCACCGCGACGCCGGGGGAATAAGCGAGGCTCAGGTCGCGCTGGGTCGCCATCGGCTTCGACGCGATGATCTCGATCTTGCCGGGGCGGCCGGTCGAATGGAAGAACAGCGCCTCGCGCTCGGAAAATTCCACATTCGATCGATCGGACATCGCGGCACCCATATATTGGAACAACAGGGCGGCCCTAGCGGTAACATTATCCTGTGGGCAAGTGCGAGACGCGCAATTTTCTGGGCGTCTGGGCGAAGCTCTGGTTTCGGTGCGGGGTTCAGGCTATCGGCTTGTGCCATGGCCCTTTCGACCGATACAGCCGCCCCCACGCCGATGATGGCCCAATATCTGACGCTCAAGCGCCAAGCGCAGGATTGCCTGCTCTTCTACCGCATGGGCGATTTCTTCGAACTTTTCTTCGACGACGCCAGACAAGCCGCGGCGACGCTGGACATCGCGCTGACCAGCCGGGGCGAACATGGCGGCGCGCCGATCCCGATGTGCGGCGTGCCGGTGCATAGCGCCGAGGGGTATCTGGCGCGCCTCATCAAGGGCGGGCATCGCGTCGCCATCGCCGAGCAGACCGAGACGCCGGCGCAGGCCAAGGCGCGCGGCGGCAAGACATTGGTGGCGCGGGCGATCGTGCGCTACGTCACCGCCGGCACGCTGACCGAGGAGACTTTGCTCGACAGCCGGCGCGACAATATGCTGGTCGCGCTGGCGCAGGTCGGCGGGGAGGAGGCGGGCGAGATCGGCATCGCCGCCGCCGACATTTCCACAGGCCGGTTCGAGACGATGACCTGCCCGCTGGGCGACCTGCCCGCTGAACTGGCACGGCTGCGGCCGAGCGAGACGGTGGTAGCGGAGGGATCGACGCTGGGCGTGGCCGATTGCCATCCTTTCGATCGCGCCGCCTTTTCGAGCGCGCGAGCGGACGAGGCGTTGAAGCGCCTGTTCGGGGTCACGACCCTGGACGGGTTCGGCCAGTTCGGCCGTGCCGAGCTGGCCGCGATGGGCGGGCTGATCGCCTATCTCGATCATGCGGGCAAGGGCACCCTGCCCTTCCTCGCGCCGCCCTTGCGCAAGGCGAGCGGCGGCCATGTGGCGATCGACGCGGCGACGCGCGAAAGCCTGGAGATCGTGGCGACCATGGCGGGCGCGCGGGCGGGCAGCCTGCTGGGCGCGATCGACCGCACCGTGACGGGCGCGGGTGCGCGGCTGCTGGGGCAGGATCTGTCCGCGCCGCTGATGGACCTGGCGACGATCGAGGCGCGGCTGGGGCTGGTGCAGCTATTCCACGACGATGCGACCTTGCGCGATCAGTTGCGCGGCGCGTTGCGGGCGCTGCCGGACATCGGTCGGGCGCTGGGGCGCGTGGCGGTGGGACGTGGCAGCCCACGCGATCTGGGCCAGTTGCGCGATGGGCTCGGCGAAGCGCGCTTGCTGCGCGAGCGGCTGGGGCGGCTGGCCGAGCCGCCGCTGTTGCTGGCGCGGATATTGCCGGCGCTGGACGGCCATGGCGCGCTGGTCGATGCGCTGGCGCGCGCGCTGGTGCCCGCACCGCCCACCGAGACGGCGAGTGGCGGCTATATCGCCGACGGCTATGATCCCGCACTGGACGAACTGCGCCGCATGGCGGGAGACGGCCGCCGCGCGATCGCCGCGCTGGAGGCGAAATATCGCGCGCAGACCGGTATATCCGCGCTGAAGATCCGGCATAACGGCGTGCTGGGCTATCATGTCGAGGTGCCCGCCCGCGCCGCCGACACGCTGATGCAGCCCGACAGCGGCTTCACCCATCGCCAGACGCTGGCCGGGGTGGTGCGGTTCAATTCGATCGACCTGCACGAAGAAGCCGGGCGCGTGGCGCAGGCGGGCGCCCATGCGCTGGTGGCGGAAGCCGCGCATCTGGAGGAGCTGATCGGCGCGGTGCTGGACCGCAAGAGCGACATTGCGCGCGCGGCCGATGCGCTGGCCCGGCTGGACGTCGCGGCGTCGCTCGCCGAACGGGCGGCCGAGGGCGGCTGGCAGCGGCCGCATTTCGTGGGCGACGACGGCGCCGGTCCGTGCCTGGATATCGTCGGCGGGCGGCATCCGGTGGTGGAAGATGCACTGCGCAAGGAAGGCCAGCCCTTTGTCGCGAACGACTGCCGCCTGTCCGACGGCGACCGGCTATGGCTCGTCACCGGCCCGAACATGGGTGGCAAGTCGACCTTCCTGCGGCAGAATGCGCTGATCGTCATATTGGCGCAGGCGGGGGGCTATGTCCCGGCGCAGGCGGCGACGCTGACTTTGGTCGACCGGCTGTTCAGCCGGGTCGGCGCGTCGGACAATCTGGCCAAGGGGCGGTCGACCTTCATGGTCGAGATGGTCGAGACGGCCGCGATCCTGAGCCAGGCGACCGAACGGAGTTTCGTCATCCTGGACGAGGTCGGGCGCGGCACATCCACCTATGACGGGCTGGCGCTGGCCTGGGCGGTGGTGGAGGCGGTGCATGAGGTCAATCGCTGTCGCTGCCTCTTCGCGACGCACTATCACGAGTTGACCCGGCTGGCCGAGACGTTGTCGTCGCTGTCGCTGCATCATGTGCGGGCGCGCGAGTGGAAGGGCGACCTCGTCCTGCTGCACGAACTGAGCGACGGCCCGGCCGATCGCAGCTATGGCCTGGCGGTGGCGCGACTGGCGGGGTTGCCGCAAGCGGTGTTGAAGCGCGCCAAGGATGTGCTGGCGCGGCTGGAAGCGGGCAAGGCGAAGACCGGCGGGATCGCCGCGGGGCTGGACGACCTGCCGCTGTTCGCGGCGGTCGCGGTGCAGGCGGAGGCCGCGCCCGACCCGCTTCTGGCGGCGATCGACGCGATCGACGCCGACGCCCTGTCACCGCGTGAGGCGCTCGATCACATATATCGGTTGAAACAACTGGCTGCCGAGCGGCGGCCCGACTAGAGACACCAGATGGTCATGCAGTTCCCCGCGCTGGGATCGCGCCGCGCGATCATCGACCGGCGCGCGATTTCCGACACGATCAACGCCCTGGCGACGGAGCATCGGGGCGATAGCACGCGGCTGCGCGCCGAAATCGTCAAGGAATTGAAGGCGGCGCTGGAGCATGGCCGGGCCGAAGTCGCCAAACGGCTGGAGGCGAAACCGACGCGCGGGCGCGAATCCGTGACCGCCTTCGCCTTCCTGATCGACCAGATTTTACGCCTGCTCTACGATGCGACCACGCATCATCTCTATCCGGCGGGCAATCGCAGTACGGGCGAGCGGATCGCCCTGATCGCGGTCGGCGGCTATGGCCGGGGCGAAATGGCGCCGCACAGCGATGTCGATATCGGGTTCATCACCCCGTGGAAGCCCACCGGCTGGACCGAGCAGGTGATCGAATCCATGCTCTATTCGCTGTGGGATCTGGGGCTGAAGGTCGGCCATAGCAGCCGGTCGATCGACGAGACGATGCGGATGGCCAAGGCCGACCTGACGGTGCGCACTGCCCTGCTGGAGGCGCGATACGTCTGGGGCGACCGGGCGCTGTACGAGGAAACGTCGGTGCGGTTCGACGCCGAAGTGATGCAGGGCAATGCCCGCGCCTTCGTGACCGAAAAGCTGGTGGAGCGCGACGAGCGGCACAAGCGGATGGGCGACAGCCGCTATGTGGTCGAGCCCAATGTGAAGGAAGGCAAGGGCGGCCTGCGCGACCTGCACACTTTGTTCTGGATCGGCAAATATGTGAACCGGGTGAAGTCGGTCGCCGAACTGGTCGATGTCGGCCTGTTGACCGACGTCGAGCTGCGCCAGTTTCAGAAGGCCGAGGATTTCCTGTGGGCGGTGCGATGCCATCTGCACACCATAACGGGCCGCGCCGAGGATCGGCTGACCTTCGACCTGCAACTGGAGACCGCGACGCGGATGCGCTTCACCGGGCGCGCCGGCCGGTCCGGGGTCGAGCGCTTCATGCGCTATTATTTCCTGAACGCGAAGATCGTGGGCGACCTGACCGCCGTTTTCCTGGCGCATCTGGACGACCAGATGGCGGAAAAGGGCCGGCGCTACATCCCGTCCATCTTCCGCCGGCCCAAGAAGCTGGACGGGTTCGTGCTGGAACGCGGGCGCCTCAGCCTGCCGAGCGACGATTTCTTCCAGGCGGACCCGGTGCGGCTGCTGGAAATCTTCGCCGTGGCGGACAAGCACGGGTTGCAGATCCACCCCAGCGCCATCCGCGCGGCGAGCCGTGACGCGGGGCTGATCAACGCCAGGGTGCGGAAAGACCCGCGCGCCAATGCCGCCTTCATGGAGGTGCTGACGTCCCCGCGCGACCCGGAGACGGTGCTGCGCTGGATGAATGAATCGACCGTATTCGGCCGCTTCGTTCCCGATTTCCGCCGCGTCGTCGCGCAGATGCAGTTCGACATGTATCATCACTATACGGTTGACGAGCATACCATCCGCGCCGTCGGCCTGCTGTCGCAGATCGAGAAGGGCGCGTTGCCGCAGGATCATCCGCTGGCGACCGACCTGATGGGCAAATTGCTGTCGCGGCGGGCGCTCTATGTGGCGGTTCTGCTGCATGACATCGCCAAGGGGCGCGGCGGCGACCATAGTCTGCTCGGCGCCGAAGTGGCCGAGCAGCTTTGTCCACGGCTGGGGCTGACCCCGGCCGAGACGGAGACGGTGGCCTGGCTGGTGCGCTATCATCTGCTGATGTCGGCCACCGCCTTCAAGCGCGACCTGGCCGATTACAAGACGATCCTCGATTTCGTCGATGTGGTGCAAAGCCCGGAGCGGCTGCGACTGTTGCTCTGCCTGACGGTGGTGGATATCCGCGCCGTGGGACCGGGGGTGTGGAACAGCTGGAAGCGCCAGTTGCTCGGCGACCTGTATGACAGCGCCGAAGAAGTATTGCGGCTGGGTCACAAGCAGAAGGGCCGCAGCGAGCGGGTCACGGCCAAGCAGGACGGACTGCGGCAGGCGCTGGGCCTGGACGAGGCGGCGTTCGCGGCGTTCAGCAAGCGGCTGCCCGAATCCTACTGGATCGCCGAGCCCGAGGACATTCTCTTCCACAATGCGCAGCATATCCTGGCGGCGGGCGAATCGCCGCTGTCGATCGCGGCGCAATATTATCCGCAACGCGGCGCGACGTTGGTGACGGTCTATGCCGCCGACCATCCGGGGCTGTTCTATCGGATCGCAGGCGCCATCCATCTGGCCGGTGGCAATATCATCGATGCGCGAATCCATACGACGCGCGATGGCGTGGCGATCGACAATTTCCTGGTGCAGGATCCGCTGGGCGGCGCCTTCCACAGCCCCGACCAGCTGAAGCGCATCCGCAACGCGATCGAGGATTCGCTGTCCAACCGGCACCGGATGATCACCAAGCTGTCGGCGCGCCCCCTGCCCCGCACGCGCGCCGAGGCGTTCCGCATCGAGCCGAACGTGCTGATCGACAACAAGGCGTCGAACCGCTTCACCGTGGTCGAGGTGAACGCCCGCGACCGGCCGGCGCTGCTGTTCAGCCTGGCCAATGCGCTGTTCCAGTCCAAGGTCACGGTCCACAGCGCCCATGTCGCCACCTATGGCGAGCGCGCGGTCGACACCTTCTATGTCACCGACCTGCTGGGCGGGAAGATCGAGAGCAAGGCGCGGTTGCAGACTCTGGAACGACGCTTGCTGGAAGCGGCGGGCGGCGAAGTGGGCGAGGCGCTGGAGCGGGCTTGACCATATCTTGTGTTCCCGCGCAGGCGGGAACACGGCAGCTACAGGATCTCCACCACGTCGCCCGGCGCGAGCAACGGGAGCAGGCGCAGCATGTCGTCGCGGTCCACCGCAACGCAGCCTGCGGTGGGACGGCCTTCGGACAGGTGGAAGAAGATGGCGCTGCCCTGCCCCGGCACCGGCGGCGCGTCGTTATGGCCGAGGACGACGATGACGTCATAGGCACCGTCGCTGCGGATCAGGCTTTCGGCGGAGAAAGAACGGGGCAACCGAACCGGGCGGTTATAGGCCGGGTCGGCGATGTCGTCCGACCAGCCGTCGTTCGCGCGGACCCAGCGCCAGGGCAGGCGCAGGCCGGTCGGTTCGATCTTGTTGGGACGGAGCAGCACGCCGCGGATCGGCCAGACACCCAGCGGGGTGCAGCCGTCGCCTTCGCGCTTGTCGGCGGCCGGGCAGGCCCCGCCCCGGCCGATAGTGCAATCCATCGCCAGTTCGCCGAAGGTCAGGCGGCCCGCGCCGCAATCGACGCGAAGGACGGTCACAGCTGGTGGCCGGTTCGGTCGCGCTTGGTGGCGAGATAGCGTTCATTATGCGGGTTGGTCGGCAGGATGATCGGCAGGCGTTCCGTCACGCGAATACCCGCCGCCTCCAGTCCCGCAACCTTGTTGGGATTGTTGGTGAGCAGCCGCACCGCGCCCACGCCGAGCAGATCTAGCATCCGCGCCGCGACCGAGAAATCGCGCGCGTCGATGGCGAAGCCCAGCCGCACATTGGCGTCCACCGTGTCGAACCCCTGATCCTGCATCGCATAGGCGCGCAATTTGTTGACCAGGCCGATGCCGCGCCCTTCCTGACGAAGATAGAGGAGGATGCCCCAGGGCGCATCGGCGATCCGGTGCAGCGCCTCATGCAGTTGCGGGCCGCAATCGCATTTCAGGCTGCCCAGCACGTCGCCGGTCAGGCATTCGCTGTGCAGGCGGATGACCGGCGGCGAGCTATCGCGCTTGCCCACCACCAGCGCGACATGCTCGCGCGGTTCGTCGGGGCTGCGGAAGGCGATGATTTCGCCGGTCTCGCTGGCCGACACCGGCAGGCGGGCGCGGGTGGCGATGGCGAGGTGGGTGGCGTCGTCATAGGCGGCGATAGCGTCGGCGCTCAACGTCGCTTCGACCGGGCCGTCGGCAGGCATCAGGAAAAATGCGGGCAGGATGCCGGCCAGCCGGGCAAGGTGCAGCGCCGCCTTGGCGGCCTGGGGGCTAAGCAGCGGGCGGGCACGAAACGGCCCTTTCAGCGGCGAGGCGAGATCGAGCACCGGGTCGGAAATGGCGGTGGCGACATCGGCGTCGATCCAGGGCGCGCGTTCGACCAGCACCGGCAGGTCGGGGTCGGCCGCCGCCAACTGGTTGGCCAGCTTCAAGGTTTCGGCGCGGGCGGCGGATATGAGGATGTCGGCCTGGCCGCGCGGGTCGAAGTCCGCCAGCGTGACCGCATCCGCGCCCTCGATCGCCATCAGCCTAATCGCGCCATCGGGCGCGGACAGGCGCACGGCCCAGCCGCGACGCAGCGCGTCTATGGCGCGCGCGGCATCGCGCCCGTTGGCGACACTAGGCATCAGAAAGCGAATTCGGTGATGATGGGGATATGGTCGGACGGCTTGATCCAGCTACGCGCGGGTTCGACCACGCGATGGCTGGTCGCCTTGTTCGCCACGTCCTTCGTCATCCACATATGATCGAGGCGGCGGCCGCGATCCGATTCCGCCCAGTCCTTCGCGCGGTAGCTCCACCAGGTATAGAGGCGCGCCGGCGCGGGATGGAAATGGCGGCCGATATCGACCCAGTCGTTCGACGCCTGCAACCGGGCGAGGATTTCACATTCCCCCGGCGTGTGACTGACGACGTTGAGCAACTGTTTGTGGCTCCAGACGTCGCATTCCAGCGGGGCGATGTTGAAGTCGCCGGTCAGGATGGCGGGTTGGCTGCCTAGCGCGGACGACCATTGGATCATCCGTTCGAGGAAATCCATCTTCTGGCCGAATTTGGGATTGAGATCACGGTCGGGAATGTCGCCACCGGCGGGCACATAGACATTCTCGATCCGCACGCCATTGTCGAGCCGCACGCCGACATGGCGCGCTTCGCCATTGGCCTGCCAGTCGAACCGGTCATCCTCATGCACCGGCACCTTGCTCATGATCGCGACGCCATGGTGCATACGCTGGCCATTCAGCACCTGATGAACATAGCCCATGCGGCGGAACATTTCGGTGGGGAAGGTCTCGTTCACCACCTTGGTTTCCTGCAGGCACAATATGTCCGGCGCTTCGAGCCGCAGCAGCTGTTCGACTATGTCGATGCGCGCGCGGACGGAGTTGATGTTCCAGGAGCAGATAGAGAGGGTGTCGGCCATGGGATTCCACCTAGGAGGCCGCAGGCGGACACGCAAGCGGCTGAAAGAAGGCCGCACAAAGTAAGACCCCCGCTCCGGGGGCGTGGAACGGGGGTCTCGATCGCGCCCTTGAAGCGCTTCGCGGCGAGAGGGGGGACCGGGTAACAGGGGGGAAATCCCGGTTTGTCTCTCGCCTTGGGTCTTGATTAGCCGCCGCCATATGAGCGTCAGATGAACGAAGTCGGATGTTTTTCCATCCGTCCTGCAAGGCGCTCGGGTCAGCCGCCCGCCGACCGTCCCTTGGGCCGCGGATCGGTCCAGCGGAAGGCGGAATCGGCCACCGGCGCACCATAGACATGGTTGCTCAGCCGCACCGCGGTGCGGTTGTTCTGCGAATCGAGCGCCACCCAACCGTAAAGCTGCAGGCCCGCTGGACCCGATGCGTTGCGTTTGAAGATCATGGTGATGGTGCCATATTCGGGCCGCTTGGGATCGCGCGCCTCTATGCTCAGGATCGACGGGTCGCCGGTAGGAACGACCTTGCCATATTTCGACAGATCCTTGTTCGGGTCGAGCAGGGCGCCCAGCGGCGAATTGCCGATCGGCCAGCGCTGCACCTGCCGCACTTCATAGTCGATCATGGTCAGCGCCTTGCCGTCGCCCACGATCAGCAGCGGCACGCCCTTTTGATATTGGAAGCGGATCTTGCCTGGCTGCTTCAGGGTCAGCTTGCCGGTCAGGGTCTGGCCGCTGCGGTCGGTCTGGGTGAAATCGGCGGTCAGGGTGGTGACGCCGCGGATATAGGCATTGACCTGGGTCAGGTCGGACGAGGCCTGCTGCGCGGCGACGGGCGCGGTCGGCACGACGACCGACAGGGCGGCCGGCGCGGCGGCAAGGGCCAGGATCAGGGGCGCAAGGCTGCGCTGCATGGCGTTCAACTCCGGTTGTTCAGGAATTTACGGGGTAGAAGGTCGGGCTTGAACCCGTTGTGAACCCGGCTGTTCCGAAATAGCAAGCTTTGGGCTTGATGGGGGAGAGCATCCGCAGACGGTCGCGACAGCTCGATCCCCCATGCTCCCGCCTCGCCCTGCCGGTCTGACCGGCGGCACCGCTCCAATTATGTTATCGGCGCGGCAGCAGCGGGACTCGCCTAGACCGATTCGCGAACAAAAAAAAGGGCCGATCCGAAGACCAGCCCGAAAAGTTTTAGGAGAGGATGCCTGAAAGGCCTGATCCTATTGCCCGGTCCCGCTTGATGCTGCAAATGCGAAGGCCGCAGGAGCGATTGCACGATACGCAATCATAACCATTTTTGGTCGGATCAGAGCGGCCAGTGTCACAGAGGCCAGTATCACAGAGGATTGCCATTTTCGTCGCGCAGCACTTCACGGCGGCCGACATGGTTGGGCGGGCCGACCAGCCCTTCCTCCTCCATCCGTTCGATCAGGCGCGCTGCCGAATTATAACCGACTCGCAATTGGCGTTGCAGCCAGCTGGTCGAGGCCTTCTGATTTTCGAAGACGAGCTGGCACGCCTTGCGGAACAGTTGCGCGTCGGGGCTGTCATCGCCCAGATCCACGCCGTCGAGCGCGAAGCTGCCCTCCTCCGGCTCCTCGGTGACGGCCTGGATATAGTCGGGCTGGCCCTGCGCGCGCCAATGATCGGCGACGACGCGCACTTCATCGTCCGAGACGAAGGGACCATGGACGCGGGTCAGACCCTTGCCGCCATGCATGTAGAGCATGTCGCCCTTGCCCAGCAGCTGTTCGGCGCCCTGTTCGCCCAATATGGTGCGGCTGTCGATCTTGCTGGTGACGAAGAAGCTGATGCGGGTCGGCAGGTTCGCCTTGATGACGCCGGTGATGACGTCGACCGAGGGACGCTGGGTCGCGAGGATCAGGTGGATGCCCGCGGCGCGCGCCTTCTGCGCCAGACGCTGGATCAGGAATTCGACTTCCTTGCCCGCCGTCATCATGAGGTCGGCCAGCTCGTCCACCACCACCACGATCTGCGGCAGCGGCTGGAAATCGAGCTGCTCCTCCTCATAGATGGGCTTGCCGGTTTCGGGGTCGTAGCCGGTCTGGACCCGGCGGCCCAGAGGCTTGCCCTTTGCCTTCGCCGCGCGAACCTTCTCGTTATAATTGGCCAGGTTGCGGACGGAGATGGACGCCATCATGCGATAGCGGTCCTCCATCTGCTCCACCGCCCATTTGAGCGCGCGGATCGCCTTGGCCGGTTCGGTGACGACCGGAGAAAGCAGGTGCGGGATGTCGTCATAGGTCGACAGTTCCAGCATCTTGGGATCGATCATGATCAGGCGCAACTGGTCCGGCGTCATGCGGTAGAGCAGCGACAGGATCATGGCGTTGAGGCCGACGGATTTACCCGAACCGGTGGTGCCCGCGATCAGCAGATGCGGCATGGGCGCCAGGTCGGCGATGATCGGCTCACCCGAGATATTCTTGCCCAGGATGATCGGCAGGGTCGCTTCCTGCATGAACTGTTCGCTGGTGATGAGTTCGCGGAAGGATACGCCCTCGCGATGGGCGTTGGGCAATTCGATGCCGATCACGGTGCGGCCGGGAATGGTCGCGACGCGGGCCGAGAGCGCCGACATGTTGCGGGCGATATCGTCCGCCAGCGCGATCACGCGGCTCGCCTTGATGCCGGGCGCGGGTTCCAGTTCATACATGGTGACGACCGGACCGGGGCGGACTTCGGTGATGTTGCCCTTCACATGGAAGTCGTCGAGCACCGATTCGAGCAGGCGGGCGTTGCGTTCCAGTGCAGCCTTGTCGATCTTGCCGCCCTGATTGGCGGGGATGGGGTTGAGCAGATCGGGCGACGGCAGCGAACTGTGGCCGAACAGATCGTCCTGGCTGACCGGCGCCATCGCGCGCTGGACCGGCGCGGGCTTGGGCGACTGGATGGTGATCGGCGGCTTGGGTTCGTTCGATACCTGCTTGCGTGGGGTGATGACCCGCTCGGTCAATTCGTCCTCCGCATCCTCATCGACATCGACGGCCGAGGGACCGGCGAAGCCCAGCGTGGGGCGCGGCAAGTTGAGTTTGGGCAGCGAAGGGCGGCGCAGCGCGATGATCGGCTTTTCCAGCGCCAGGCTGCGATAGCTGGCGAACAGGCCCGCGATCAGTGCAACGACGATGAGAATGCCGGTGATCCAGGGCGCGGCGGCGGGCGCCTGCGCGGTCAGGCTGGCGATACCCTTGGCGACGACCAGGCCGATCACACCGCCCCAGCCCGCGGGCAGGCCGACCAGCGGCGCGCTCTGAAACAAAGCGAGTGCAATGCCGATCAGGACGATGCCTAACAGGCATTTGCCGAACTGCCCCTTCCACCCGCTCATATCCTGGTCGCCCCACATGCGGCGGGCGGTGACCGCCATCAGCGGCAGGATGAGGGCGACGGGCACGCCCAGCAGCCAGAGCAGGAAATCGGCGGCCCAGGCGCCGGGTGCCTGCATGATGTTGGCGACATGATCGCCCGCGACGGTGTTCATCGACGGGTCGCTCGGCGCATAGCTGAGCAGCGCCAGGGCCAAGAACAGCGTCGCCAGCATGAGCGTGATCGCGCCGATGAGCGCGCCGCTGCGAATGAGGCTGCGCTTCAACATCTCGCGCCATTCCGGCGTGCGTTTCACGGTGCGGCCGACGGCCATAATCCTGCTTGTCCCCCAAATGTTCCGTTTCGGCACAATGAACCCGAGGGCGAGTCCGCGTCAAGGGCGCGGCGGATCGGCTCGTCCCGTGCGACCGATCCCCACGCCTAACATCAAAGCCGCGCGAGCGCCGCCAGCGTATCGCCGTCCACCCGCTGCACCGTCCATTCGTCCATCGGCGTCGCGCCGAGCGAGCGGTAGAAGGCGATGGAGGGTTCGTTCCAGTCGAGAACCGACCATTCGAGCCGGGCGCAGTCGCGCTCGATCGCCAGTTGCGCCAGACGGGCGAGCAACGCCTTGCCCGCGCCCAGGCCGCGGGCGTCCGGCAGGACGAACAGATCCTCCAGATAGACGCCCGGCCGCGCCTCGAAGGTCGAGAAATTGTGGAAGAACAGGGCGAAGCCGACCGCCCGGCCTTCATGTTCGGCGATCAGCACCTCCGCCATCGGCCGCGGGCCGAACAAATAGCGGGCGAGCGTGGCGCGGTCCGCCTTCACCGCATGGGCGAGCCGTTCATAATCGGCCAGCGCCAGGATGAAGTCATGAATGGTGCCGATATCGTCGGCCTGCGCGTCGCGAATGATGATGTCGGTCATGCCGTTCCTGCTTCCACATGGGCGCCATCAGCCCCTTTGCTGCGGGCGGCGATAAGGCAGCCGGCGACGATGAGCAATGCGCCGGCCACCGTGGTCAGGGTCAATCGCTCGCCAAACGCCAGCCAGCCCATCAGCGCTGCCCAGAGAAAGGCGCTATATTCGACCGGGATGAGCCGCTGCGCCTCCGCCCGCGCATAGGCCCAGGCGAGCGCAGCCAGCGAGGTGAAGGCGAGGCCGGCCGCAAGCAGCACCAGCGGAACAGCGGCGCGATCGGGCAGCGCACCCCATGCCGGAGCGCCCAGCACGAACACGCCCAGCATGACGACATGCTGGAAGAAGGCGACCTCGATCGGCGAGGCGCGCTGCGCCTGCTGCCGCTGGAGGATGAGATTCCAGGCGAAGAGCAAAGCGGAGAACAGGACTGCGCCCGCGCCCAGCAGCGCATCGGCGTCATAGCGCCCCTGCAATTTGCCCGACAGGATCACGCCCACGCCGACCAGTCCGAGCAGCGACGCCCCGATCGCCCGCCGCCCGACCGTCTCACCCAGCAGCAACGCGGCGAGATAGAGGGCGATCAGCGGCGCGATGAAGGAGAGCGCGATCGCTTCGGCGAGGGGCATCCGCATGAGCGCCCAGAAGAAGAGCGCCGCCATCAGCGCCACGACCGAGCCGCGCAGCAGGTGCAGGCGCAGCACGGCGCGGTCCGGCCAGCGCTGGCGGGTGAGCAGCATCAGCGCAAGGCCTAACAAGCTGCCCGCCGCGGCGCGCCAGAACAGCGCATTATAGAGGCCGATGGAAAGGCTGAGCCCCTTCATCGCCGCGTCCATCACAGAGAATAGCGCGACGCCGATGCAGCACATGGCGAAGGGAATGGCGAACCCGCCGGGCGTGGGGCGCACCGCGTCGCTCCGCTTATTCCGCCGCCTCCGCCTTGCCCGCATCGGTCATGTCGGATTCGGCCTTGGCCGCCTCGATTTCCGCCGCCTTGGCCTCGACCAGACGGACGATATGGTCGACCATGCCCTCGTCCTGCACGGTGTGATCGGTGATCCCCGACAGATAGACCATATGCTTGCCCGCGCCGCCGCCGGTCAGCCCGATGTCGGTCTCGCGCGCTTCGCCCGGACCGTTGACGACGCAGCCAAGCACCGAGAGCGAGAGCGGCGTGTGGATATGCTGGAGCCGTTCCTCCAGCGCCTGGACGGTGCGGATGACGTCGAAACCCTGGCGCGCGCAACTGGGGCAGGAGATGACCTTCACCCCGCGGGTACGGATGCCGAGCGATTTGAGGATCTCATAGCCGACGCGTACTTCCTCCTCCGGTTCGGCGGAGAGCGAAACGCGGATCGTGTCGCCGATGCCGGCCCAGAGCAGGTTGCCGATGCCGATCGCGCTTTTCACCGTGCCGCCGATCAGGCCGCCGGCCTCGGTGATGCCCAGATGCAGCGGGCAATCGACCGCGTCGGCGAGCTGCATATAGGCGGCTACCGCGAGGAACACGTCGCTGGCCTTCACCGCGACCTTATATGCGTGGAAATCCTGATCCTGCAGCAGCTTGATATGGTCGAGCGCAGATTCGACCAGTGCTTCGGGGCATGGCTCGCCATATTTTTCGAGCAGATCCTTCTCCAGCGACCCGGCGTTGACGCCGATGCGGATGGAGCAGCCATTGGCCTTGGCTGCGTCGACCACCTCCTTCACCCGCTTTTCCGACCCGATATTGCCCGGATTGATGCGCAGGCAGGCGGCGCCCGCATCGGCCGCTTCCAGCGCCCGCTTATAGTGGAAATGGATGTCGGCGACGATCGGCACGCGCGCGGCGCGGACGATCTGCTTGAGCGCGGCCGTCGATTCCTCGTCGGGGCAGGAGACGCGGATGATGTCGACCCCCGCCTCCTCGCAACGGCGGATCTGGTCGATCGTCGCCTTGACGTCATGGGTCAGCGTGTTCGTCATGGTCTGGACCGTGACAGGCGCGCCGCCGCCGACCGGCACATTGCCGACCATGATCTGGCGCGACTGCCGCCGCGCTATGTCGCGCCAGGGGCGCAGGCCGGGATTATGATCGGACATGAAAAAGGGGCTCCGTAAGCTACGAAGCCCCTATAGGGATTTTCGGTGACGGTTAGAAGCGCCCCCTGAAAATCAGGCCGTCAGAAGCGCAGCGTCGCGGAGGCCGCAACCTGGTCCGCATTGCCGCTGGTCTGCGCCAGCGTGGTGGCGGTGACGGTCGCGGGCGACGGGAAATAGCTGTCGGGCCGGATGATGTTCGCCTTTTCCACGAAGGTGTGCGCGTAGCTCAGATTCAGCGCGAAGGCGTCCGACATGTTCCAGGTTGCGCCACCGGTCAGCCAGACGCGGTCGCCATCGGGGACGCGGGTGGTCAAATGCTGCGGATTGGTCGGCGACCGGTCGAACATGGTGCCGGCGCGCACGGTGAAGGCCGGGCTGAGATCATATTCGCCGCCGACGCTGACCGAATAGCTGTCCTTATAATCCAGTTCCTTGTTGGTGGTGCCGGCGGCCGAGGTGACGGCGATGCCCTTGAAGCGCGACCAGTTATACCATTTGCCGGTGACCATCGCGCGCAACTGGGGCGTCAGCTTGTGCATCATGGAGACGGTGACGATGTCGGGCAGTTCCAGCGGGGCGGTGGCGGCGAATGCGCCGTTGCCTGCCGCGATCGGCCCGACCAGACCGGATACGGTCTGGGTGCCGGCCAGCTTGTGGCTGACGCCCGAGCGATAATGGACGCCCCAATTGGTGTCGCCGGTGGTGTAGAAGAGGCCGGCGTTCCAGCCCACCGACCAGTCGTCGCCCTTGAGCTGGGCAAAGCCGTCGGTGGTGACGAGGGGAGAGAGCTGCGGCAGCGCGTTGGTCAGCGTCGCCTTCACATATTGCACGTCGACGCCGCCGCCGATCGAGAGATTGTCGGTCAGCTTGTAGGCAGCCGAGGGCTGGATATTATAGGTTTTGAGGTCGGTGTAGAGCGAGTCATAGCGGCCGAAGAAGCCGTCATCATATTCCAGCTTCAGGCCGAAGGGGGCGTTGACGCCAAGGCCGACCCAGAGCCGGTCACTGACCTGCGCACTGGCGTAGAAGCTGGGAATGGGGATGACGCTTTCGAACGGATTGCCGCCATCATTGCCGCCGACCGGGACCGACAGGGGCGAGCCGGGGATGCTGCGACGGGTGCCGCGGTTGGTCTGGTGCGCCGACGCCATCAGCGCGACGCCGCCGACCGAGGTCTGGATACCCGACAACTGCGTCATCGCTGCCGGATTGAAATAGATGGTGGACGGATCGTCGCCAGCCGCCGCGCCGCCGGACAGCGCGCGCCCCGTTTCCTTGGGCGACTGTTCCTGCAGATAGAAGCCGCCGGCAAAAGCCGGAGCCGTCGACGCCAGCATGGCGCCGGTCAGGAGAAGAGCAGGAAAAAAGCGACCGCGAAGCAACATGGCAGATCCTCTACTGGACTTGATATTGGCCTTGATCGTGGGCGTTCGAACGCTCGACCGGCTATTTGGACCCAGCCCGATTATCAGGATTGTGGTTAAATTCCAGTGAGCGGATCGCCCGATTCGTCGCATTTCCGCGCCCACGGATCCGTCGGGACGACAGGACGCTACGGCAACAGGGCCGGAGAGCGGACGATGCGAGACGAAAAAAAAGCCGCCCCGAAGGACGGCCTTGAAGTTTTAGGAGAGGATGCCTGAAAGGCGGGTTCCTTTTGCGGTGCAGCGCATATTGTCGCAAATGCGAAACATGGTAGGACGATTGCGTTTTCTGCAATCGTTATCTGTTGACACGCTTTCCGTAAGGGAAAGTGGCAGAAAAAAACTGATAGCGATACCAAATTATAGGGTGTCGATAGGCGTTTTTCAGGCTGATACCACCCGGATGACACCCGAATCGGCCAGTTGCGCATCCATTTGAGCGATCAGTCGCGCCAGTCCTGCCTCGTCGGCTGATTCGGCGCGCGCCACCAGCGCAGCCTCGGTATTGGATGCCCGCAATAGCCACCAGCCATCGTCGGTGCGGACCCGCACGCCGTCGATGGCGCAGATATCGGCGCCTGCGGCCTGAAGGCGCGCAAGGATATCGGCCACCACCGCGAACTTGCGCGATTCCGCCACAGGGAAGCGCCATTCCGGCGTGATGACGCTGGTCGGCATCCCATCGTGCAACGCGCTCAGGCTCCGCCCCAGCGATCCCACGGCGCGGATCAGGCGGACGGCGGCATAGAGGCCGTCGTCATAGCCGGGATACTCGTCGGCGAAAAACAGATGGCCGGAGGTTTCGCCACCCAACGGGCTGCCAATCTGCTTCATTCTGGACTTGATATGGCTGTGACCGGTCTTCCACATGTCGGGCCGTCCACCCAGCGCGGTGATGCGGTCGAACAGGGTCTGGCTGGCCTTCACATCCGCCACGACCGGCGCGCCCGGCCGCTTTTCCAATATGATCTGCGCGAAGAGTCCGAGCAACTGGTCGCCCGCGATTGTCCGGCCCAGCCCGTCGATCACGCCGATCCGGTCGCCATCACCATCGAAAGCCACGCCGAAATCGAGCTGTTTGGCAAGGACGAGCGCGCGCAGATCGGCCAGATTCCGCTCCTGGGAAGGATCGGGATGATGATGGGGAAAATGGCCGTCTATATCGGTGAAGAGCAGATGATGCTCACCGGGCAGGAGCTGCGCCAGCTTCTCCACCACCGGCCCGGCGGCGCCATTGCCCGCGTCCCAGCCGATGCGAAGCGCCGGGCCGTCAAAACCCTGCATCATGCGCGCAACATAGGCATCGATGACATCGACCGTTTCGACATGCCCCGCGCCGCTTTCCCAGTCGCCCGCCGCCGCCAGGGCGCCCAGCCGCTGAATATCGTCGCCGAAAAAGGGCGCGTGACGGTGGACCAGCTTGAAGCCATTCTGGTCGCCGGGATTATGGCTGCCGGTTATCTGGACGCCGCCATCCACATCGCTCGCCATTTCGGCATGATATAGCATCGGCGTCGGGCCAAGGCCGATGCGCCGCACGCCGATGCCGGTCGCGGCCAATCCCGCGACCAGTGCCTTTTCCAGCATCGGCGAACTGAGTCGCCCGTCATAACCGACCGCGATATGCCGTCCGCCGGCGCGGGCGACGATCGTGCCGAAGCTGCGGCCCAGTGCCCAGGCGTCGGCGACATGCAGCGTGTCACCCACCCTGCCGCGCAGATCATAGTCGCGCAGCAGCGTCGGGTCGAAACGATGGGTCAAAGCGGGGTCTGGTCATCGAGCAGCAGGTCGCGCGCGGCATTGATCTGGGCGGCAAGCGCTTCGGTGCCCCCTTTGTCGGGGTGGACCGAGGCGATCAGGCGGCGATGGGCGGCGCGGATCGTGGGCGCGTCGGCATCGGGACCAACGCCCAGCAGGGCGCGCGCTTTCGCGACGTCAGCATCCGCCTGCGGGGGTGAGGCGGGCGCTGCGGGGCGTTTGCGCACCTTCACCTTCGCCTTGGCATTGCCCTGCTTCGCGAAGAAGAGCGCCGCGCCGATCAACAGGGGCGCGCCGATCACCGGCTTGCCCTTGGCCGCCAGCACCGCGCCCACCAGCGCCGCCCCCAATGCCATGCCATCCTTAGCCGTCATGCGTTGCAGCTTTCCCGTCCAGATCAGCCAGATCGCCACGGCGGCCAGCGCAAGAGCGAACATGCCCATCAGGCCGCGCCGAGCAGATCCACAGACGTCATGCCATCGCGCGTCGGCAGGGCGAGCCCCGCCACCATCTCGCGCAATTCCTGGCGCGCGGCGATATGGCTGACCCCCAGTTCGCCCAGATGCCCCTTGTCGAGCAAGGTCAGACCCGAGGGAAAGAGTTCGCGGAAGATGACGCGTTCCGACAGGCCGGGAATGACGCGGAAGCCGACGCGGCGGGACAATTCCATCAGCGCGTCGCCCACGCGCTTCTTGTTGCGCGCGTCATGATGCTGGACACGGTTGCGCAGCACCACCCAGTCGATCGCGACGCCGTCGACCTTTGCCCGCGTCTTGCGCGCTTCGAAGATGAGTTCGGAATAGAAGGACAGGCGACGGACCTTGAAGGTTTCCGGGTCGACCTGGCCGATCAGGTCGAAATCGACGAAACTGTCGTTCATCGGCGTGACCAGCGTGTTGGCGTGGGGCGCGAGATGCCGGGCATAGATATCGTCGCGGCCGGGCGTGTCCACGACCAGGAAATCCTTGTCCGCCGCCAGCGTGACGACCTGATCGTCCAGCGCGGCGATGCTGTCGCCGGTGAAGACGGCGAAATCGGGCGTGGGCAGGTCGATGCTGCGGCGGCGCGCGGTATCGAGGCGATTTTCCATATAGCGGGTGACGGTGCGCTGGCGCGGATCGAGGTCGATCATGCCGACGCGATGACCGAGCGCGCTCAAGGCGATGGCGGTGTGGACCGCCGTGGTCGACTTGCCGGTGCCGCCCTTTTCATTGGCGAAGACGATGAGATGCGGCTGCGGATTGCCCATTGACCCCAGATAACCCCGTTGATTGTCGCAATGTTTGTTGACGGTCGCGCCGGCACGAGCCTAGCAGGACACCCCTATCCTGTCGCCCTTATCGGAGCCGTTCCTTCCGTGCAAACGCTGCGTGACCTGCCCGCCCTTCGTGCCGCCGTCGATGCGCTGAAAAGCGATGGAAAACCGCTGGTCCTGGTGCCTACCATGGGCGCGCTGCATGACGGGCATATGGCGTTGGTGGAGGAAGCGCGGCGGCACGGACGGCATGTCGTCGTATCGATCTTCGTCAATCCCCGACAGTTCGGGCCGAACGAGGATCTCGACGCCTATCCCCGGCGCGAGGCGAAAGATGCGCAGTTGCTGGCGGCAGCCGGCATCGACATCTTGTGGATGCCCACCGTCGATGTCATGTACCCGGCCGGCTATGCCACCAATATCGGCGTGTCGGGGGTCAGCGAAGGGCTGGACGGCGCGGCGCGGCCGGGCCATTTCGATGGCGTGTCCACGGTCGTCGCCAAGCTGTTCAACCAGGTGCGGCCCGATGTCGCGATTTTCGGCGAGAAGGATTATCAGCAACTGGCGGTGATCCGGCGGATGGTGATCGACCTCGATCTGGGAATCGAGATTGTCGGGATGCCGACCCAGCGGGCCGAGGATGGCCTCGCCCTCTCCTCCCGCAACGCCTATCTCAGCGAAGATGAGCGCAAGGCGGCGCTGGCCCTGCCCCGCGCGCTGGGCGAGGCGAAGCGACAGATCGAGAGGGGCGAACCGGTCGATGGCGCGCTGGCCAGGGCGATCGCGACGCTGGCGGCGCATGGCTTCGATCCGATCGACTATGTGACGCTGTGCGACGCGGCGACGCTGGAACCGATGGCAGTGCTGGACCGCACGGCGCGGCTGCTGGGCGCAGCGAAGCTGGGCAAGACCCGGCTGATCGACAATATCGCGGTCGATCCGGCTTAACTTCGCACTTCCCGCCTATACCGCCTTCAGCGGCTGTGGCGCTCCCCAAACAGCTTTGGGGAGGATTTAGAAGGGCTTCACGATCACCGCGATGACGATCACCGCGGCGGCGATGCCGGGGATTTCGTTCATCATGCGCAACTGCTTGTCGCTGAGCGGACGCTGGCCCCGCGCCAGCTTCTTGGCATAGCCCGCAATCCAGCCATGATAGCCCGACAGGCCGAGGACGAAGAGCAGTTTCAGGTGGAACCAGCCGAAATGCCAGGCGCCGATTTCCACCATCAGCATCAGCCCGAACAGCCAGACCAGCACCAGCGACGGGTTGAGGATGATCTTGAGCAACCGTCCCTCGCGCTCGATCCATCTTTTGTCCTCGGGCGAGCCTGGCGCGGTTTCCTGATGATAGACGAAGAAGCGCGGCATCATGAACAGACCCGCCATCAGGAAGATGACGAAGATGACATGGGCGGCCTTCACCCAGAGATAGGCGGCGCCGAGATAGGCCATCAGGCGTAAACTCCCTTAATCGATGTCACGTCAGACGGCTCGCAAATCGCAACATCAAGATCTTCGCACATAGCTAATGAGCGCTTCGACATGCGCAATGGGCGTGTCGGGCAAAATGCCATGGCCCAGGTTCATGATGTGCGGCCGGTCGGCGAAGGCGGCGCGGATCCTGTCGACCGATTCCTCCACCACGCGCCCGCCCGCGATCAGCGCCAGCGGATCGAGATTGCCCTGCACCGGCATGCCTTGCGGCAGCGCCGCGTTGGCCCAGTGCGGATCGATGGTTTCGTCGACGCCGACCGCATCGACCCCGGTCTGGGCGGCATAATCGGCCAGTTTCGCGCCGGCGCCCTTGGGGAAACCGATGATAGGAATATCGGGGTGCAGCGCCTTGAGCTGCGCGACGATGCGCTTGTTCGGCTCGATCACCCAGCGCTGGAATTGCGCGGGCGACAGGCTGCCGGCCCAGCTGTCGAACAGTTGCACCGCTTCCACGCCCGCGTCGATCTGGCCGGAGAGATAGGTGACGGTCGCATCGACGATGGCGTCGATCAGCGCGGCGAAACGATCGGGTTCCTTATAGGCCATGCGGCGGGCGAGACCATGATCCTTGCTGCCCTGCCCCGCCACCATATAGGTCGCAACGGTCCAGGGACTGCCCGCAAAGCCCAGGAAAGTGACCGCAGGGTCCAGCGCCGCCTTCACCTGCCGCACCGTCTCGTAGACCGCCTCGAAGCGGCTATAATCGGGCGTCAGCGCGGACAGGTCGGTTTCGGCAAGGATCGGGGCGAGACGCGGGCCTTCTCCAGCCTCGAACCAGAGATCCTGGCCCATGGCATAGGGCACGATCAAAATGTCGGAAAAGAGGATCGCGCCGTCGAAGCCGAAGCGGCGCAGGGGCTGGAGCGTTACCTCCGCCGCGGCCGGGCTGTCATAGACCAGTTCCAGGAACCCGCCCTTGTCCGCCCGCAGCGCGCGATATTCGGGCAGATAGCGTCCGGCCTGGCGCATCAGCCACATTGGCGGGACGGCGGGACGCTCGCCCCTGAGAACGGCCATGAGCGGTTTGGCGGGACGGTCGCTCGGCGCGTCGGGGCTCATCTATAGTCTCTCTTATTATTAAGATTCAAAAAGGATGATGGAGATAGTAGGGCGGTTGGCAGCGGGGTTTATGCGTTGCGCCCGGATTTGCCAACAGCTTGACTCAGGGACGCCGCGCTTTGCCGTCCGAGTCACCATGGTCATCCACGCTATCCACAGGCTGTGGATGAAAATACGGGTCTGTTGGGGGCATGTGGATAAGATTCCCGGCTCCGGGGATGGCGGAAAGGCGTGTTTTTATCCCCTATTTCATCCCTTGCTTTATCCACAGCCTGCCCACAGAGATAGGCCCATGGCGCGCATCCACCTGCATCTCCTGTCTGACTCCACCGGCGAAACGCTGGAGAATATCGCCAAGGCGGCGATCGGCCTGTTCGAAAATGTCGAGGCGATCCGGCATTTCTGGCCGATGGTGCGGTCCGATGTCCATCTCGACCGGATCATGGAGGAAATCAGCGCCAATCCCGGCCTCGTCCTCTTCACCCTGACCAACCATCCCCTGCGCAAGCGGCTGGAGACGCGCTGCCGCGCGCTCGGCCTGCCCCATGTAGCGGCGCTCGACAGCGTGGCCGACGCCCTGTCCAACATATTGGGGCAGGAGACGCGGACCCGGCCGGGGCGCAAGCATATATTGGACGAAGCCTATTTCGCTCGGATCGAGGCGATTCAGTTCACCATCGCCCATGACGATGGCGTGGGGCATGAAAATTGGGAAGAGGCCGATATCGTGCTGGCCGGGGTGTCGCGCGCGTCCAAGACGCCGACGTCGATCTACCTCGCCAATCGCGGCTACAAGACCGCCAATATCCCGCTGGTCCCGGAATCGCCGCCGCCGCGCAATCTCTATAGCCTCAAGCATCCCATGGTCGTCGGGCTGACCGTCAGCCCCGAACGGCTGATCCAGATACGCCGCAACCGGCTGCTCTCGCTCAACCAGGCGCCCGAAACAGCCTATGTCGATAATGAGAAGGTGCAGGAGGAACTGGCTTTCGCCCGGCGCATGTTCGCCGACAATGGCTGGCCGGTGATCGACATGACCCGGCGATCGATCGAGGAGGCCGCCGCGGCCATCATCAACCTGTTCAACGATCGCGAACTGGCGGAAGGCGTGGAGGCATGATCGTGCTGGCGTCCCAGAGCGCGAGCCGCAGGGCGATGTTGACCGCCGCCCAGGTGCCGTTCGAAACCCTCTCGCCCGGCGTCGACGAGGAGGCCGCCAAGGACGCGCTGCGCGCCGACGGGCTGGACGCGCGCGCGCTGGCCGATGCGCTGGCGGAGTTGAAGGCGCTGAAGGTGTCGCGCCGGGTGCCGGGCGCGCTGGTGCTGGGCTGCGACCAGACGCTGAGTATCGGCGATGGCCCGGATCGCGGCGCCATGATCGACAAGGCGGTGGATCGCGCCGATGCGACACGGATATTGCAGCTATTGTCGGGCCGGGTCCATCATCTCCACAGTGCGGCGGTGATGGTGCTGAACGGCGAACCGATCTGGCGCCATATCGAGCGGGTACGGATGACGGTGCGGCCTTTGTCCGACGCGTTCATCGCCGCCTATCTCGATAGTGACTGGGAGGAACTGCGCTGGTGCGTGGGCTGCTACCGGATCGAGGGACCGGGCGCGCAGTTGTTCAGCAAGGTCGAGGGCAGCCAGTTTGCGATTCAGGGCTTGCCGTTGCTGCCGCTGCTTGACTTTCTGCGCGTGCGCGGCGTTTTGGCGGCATGAGCGATACCCTCCCCTATGCTGAGGTCATCGGTGATCCGATCGACCATAGCAAATCCCCCCTGATCCATAATTTCTGGCTGAATGCGCTGGATATCGAGGCGGAATATAGGAAGACCCATGTGACGCCGCAGGGGCTGGCCGCCTATTTCCTGATGCGGCGCAGCGATCCCGACTGGCTGGGCTGCAACGTCACCTTGCCCCACAAGATCGCGGTGATGGACTATGTCGACGATCCGGGTGGAGTGCGGGAACGGATCGGCGCGGTCAACACCATCGCCAGCGAAACCGGCGGGCCGCTGATCGGCACCAATACCGACGCGGGTGGCTTCCTCCAGCCGCTGCTGCGCGACAAGTGGAAGGGGCAGAGCGCCGTGATCGTCGGATCGGGCGGCGCAGCGCGGGCGATCCTGTTCGCCCTGTCCAGTCTGGGCGTGCCGGACATCAGTATCATGGCGCGCGACGTCGGCAAGGCGCAGGCGCTGTTCGACCGCAGCGGTACGCCGGGTCGGGCGATCGCCATGGATGACCGGGTGCCCACCGCCGACCTGCTGGTCAATTCGACCTCGCTCGGTATGGTCGGCCAGCCGGTGCTGGAGCTGGACCTTAGCCTTTTGGCGGAGGACGCGACGGTCTATGACATCGTCTATGCGCCGCTGGAAACCGGGTTGCTCAAGGCGGCAAAAGCGCGCGGTCTGAAAACGCTCGACGGCCTGGAAATGCTGATCGGCCAGGCGGCGCTCGCCTTCGACATCTTCTTCGACGCGCAGGCGCCCCGCGATCTGGACGAGGAATTGCGCGCGCTGCTGCTCGCGGCGGACTGATGAAAGTCTATGGCCTGACCGGATCGATCGGCATGGGCAAGTCGGCCGTGGCGGCGATGCTGCGGCGCGAAGGCGTGCCCGTGTTCGATGCCGATGCGCAGGTGCATCGGCTTCAGGGACCGGGCGGCGCGCTGCTCCCCGCGATCGAGGCGCGCTTTCCCGGCACGACCGGGCCGAAGGGGGTGGATCGCGCGAAACTGGGCGCGGCGGTGTTCGGCCATCCGCAGGAGCGGCGGGCGCTGGAGGCGATCGTCCATCCCGCGGTGCAGGCGGCGCGGCGGCTGTTCCTGCGCCGGCACCGGTCGCGCGCATTCGTGGTCCTAGACATTCCGCTATTGTTCGAAACCCAGGGGCAGAAACGGCTGGACGGCGTCATCGTCGTGACCGCGCCGGCATGGAAACAGCGCAAGCGCGTCCTGGCCCGGCCAGGCATGACCGCGACGAAATTCCGCCAGATTCTGACGTTGCAGACGCCCGATGCGGAAAAGCGGCGGCGGGCGGACCATATCATCCACACCGGCGCAACCTTCACCGACACCCGCGCGCAGGTGCGGCGTCTCGCCGCTTGCCTTGGCGCGCAGACAGGTCGATAAGGGTTGGCCCACAGAGTCGATTGAAGAGGGCGATGCGCGAGATCATTTTCGACACCGAAACGACAGGATTCGATCCGGCGTCCGGCGACAGGCTGGTCGAGATCGGCTGCATCGAACTGATCAACCGGGTGCCGTCCGGTCGCACCTTCCACGCTTATTATAATCCGCAACGCGACATGCCCGCCGCCGCCGAAGCGGTGCATGGCCTGTCGAGCCATTTCCTGTCGGACAAGCCGCTGTTCCACACCGGCGCCGCCGACCTGCTCGCCTTTCTGGAGGATAGTCCGCTGGTCGCGCATAATGCGCGGTTCGACTTCGGCTTCCTCAATCATGAATTGCGGCGCTGCGGCCATGCCGACGTGTCGATGGATCGCATGATCGATACGGTGGCGATCGCCCGGACGCTGCATCCCGGCGCCAAGCACAGCCTGGACGCGCTCTGCACCCGTTACGGCATCGACCGCAGCCATCGCGTCAAGCATGGCGCGCTGCTCGACGCCGAATTGCTGGCGCAACTTTATATCGAACTGACCGGCGGCCGTCAGATCGGCCTGGGTCTGGCACAGGAGGAAGAGAAAGAGATCGTCGGGGTGGAACTGTCGGCTGGCGCCGTGGTTCGCCCTGTTCGTCCTGCACGCGTCTTTACAGCCAGCGCGCAGGAGCTGGAGCGGCATGCGGCGTTCATCGCGACGCTCACCAAGCCGCTCTGGCTGGAGGAGGCCTGAGACAAGCCGGTCCCTGACTGGTCCTCATGTCTCCACACCAACCGGGTCGCCTTCCTGGCGATCCGGCAAGAATAAGGAGAAGGCATATGGACATTCGCATTTCCGGGCATCAGGTCGAAACGGGTGAGGCGCTCAAGAGCCATGTCACCGACCGTTTGGAGGCGATGGCCGAGAAATATTTCTCCCGCACGATTTCCGCTCATGTGACCTTTCGCAAGGCGCCCCATGGCGCCTTCCACTGCGATATCGTGTGCCATGTCATGACCGGCCTGATCCTGAAAGGAGCCGGCGAAGCGCAGGAGGCGCATCCATCCTTCGACCAGGCGTCCGACCGTATCGAAAAGCAATTGCGTCGCTATATGCGCCGCCTCAAGGATCGCAGCAGTCAGGCGGCCGCAGCCGAAGCACAGCGGACCAACGGTTATAGCGTCGATGATATCGACGGCGCCGGCTACACCATCTTCGCCGGTCATGCGGAGGACGAGGAAGAAGCCGCCGATGCGCCGCTGATCGTGGCGGAAACCCGCGTCGACATTCCCGAAGCCAGCGTTTCGGACGCAGTGATGATGCTGGACCTGCGCAACACCAATGCGCTGTTGTTCCTTAATGCCGGCACATCGGCCTATAACATGGTCTATCGTCGCCATGACGGGACCATTGGATGGGTCGAGCCCCGTGGCTGACGCCATGGGTGGTGACTGGGTCGGTCCGCGCGGCTGACCCCACGCCCGGCCCCGGCCGCCTGTTGACCTGATGGTGCGGGCGGCTTATGGGGCCGGGCTTTCATTGTCCGAGGAAAGCGCGAAGACTATGCCGCGCGGCTCGGCCGTTTCGGATTGACCATGGTTCATTTCAACGACATCGTTTCGCCCGAAGCGCTCGCCACGGGCCTGTCGGCGAACGGCAAGAAACAATTGTTCCAGAAGATCGCCGGGCTGGCCGCCTGCGCCTATGATCTGGATGCCGACGAAGTCGGTGACGCCCTGTTCGAGCGTGAGCGGCTGGGGTCGACCGGCTTTGGCGGCGGCGTCGCCATTCCCCATGCGAAGATCGCTGGCCTGTCCAAGATGTGCGGCGTAGTCGTGCTGCTCGATCCAGCGGTGCCGTTCGACGCGGTGGACGAAGCGCCGGTGGACGTCGTCTTCGCCCTGCTGTCGCCGGTCGACAGCGGCGCGGAGCATTTGAAGACCCTGGCGCGCGTGTCGCGCTATCTGCGCGATGAAGGCCAGGTGGCCCGGCTGCGCGGCGCTCAGTCGACCGGCGCGCTCCATGCGCTGCTGGCGGGCGGCGGGGCGCGTGACGCAGCCTGAGCTGCACCCCGGCAGCGGCGCGAGCGGCGAAGCGGCGCATTTTCGCGCGCTGGAGAATCTCTATCGTTCGGCGCCGATCAACCGGCTGTTCCGGTCGGACCTCACCATCCGTGAACCGGGCCGCTCGGTGATCGATTTCGACGTCGACGAAAGCCAGTTCCACGCCGCGGGCGCGGTACATGGCACCGTCTATTTCAAGATGCTGGATGACGCGGCCTTCTACGCCGCCAACAGCCTGGTCAGCGACCGTTTCCTGCTGACCACCGCCTTCAACCTGCTGTTCACCCGTCCGATCGCGCCGGGCCGGATTCGCGCCGAGGGCCGCTGGATCAGCGGCAAGCGCCGGGTCTATGTCGCCGAAGCGAGCCTGATCGATTCCGATGGCGAAGAGGTCGGGCGCGGCACCGGCACCTTCATGCGATCGCAATTTCCGCTCTCCTCGCTGCCGGGCTATGGCGCCTGAAGCCCGGCTTACCAGCGCAATGCTGGTGGGTGCATTGCGGCGGCGGGTCGCGGCCGCGGGCGGCTTTGCCACGATCCTGGTCAGAGGCGACGCGATCAGTGGCGTGATTCTGGTCCAGACGCTGGAAAAAGGCCAGGAATCGGGTCTTTTCGAGCGGGTGTCGAACTTTGCCGGGGGTCATGCGTTGATGCGCTGTGGTCCTTCGGTCGAAGAGGGGACTGAGGCGCTCGCCGATTATGTGGCGCGCCGGCGCAAGTCGGACCCCGACCTGTGGATAATAGAACTCGACATCCCGGAAGCGGAACGGTTTGCCGCTGAAACACTCTGCTGATCGTTGACTCATCGCAATGGTTTGGGCACAGGCCGCCCACGCCAACGCGCAGGTTGCCGAATTCGCCCATTGGGGGGCGGGGCCGGTAAACACGCAGACGGGGGGCGGCCGAACGTCATAGAATATGTGTTGAAAACGACGTTGCTGGCCAATAACCGCATGTTTTTGAGTAGTAATGAGTTTTCGTCTGAAAGCTGCCATCGCCGCAGCCTTTGCCCTGTCCGCCGCCGCGGCGGTCACGGCGTCCGACATGTCGATCGCTGGCGAATCGATCGCCACGGCCACCTCTCTCCCCCGGACGTTCCCGCAAACGTCTCCGACTGGCGCGCAGTCCGCCGTCATTTTCGCCGCGCCGCGTGAAGTTACGCAGCCGCTGGCATCGGCCAACAAGGCCACAACCGAATTTTCCACCGATTCCGACACGCAGGCAACCAGCCTCGCTGCTCTGGTCGACGCCCAGGGCGCACCCGAGGAGCTGGAAGGCGACATGCATTGCCTGGCCGGCGCGGTCTATTTCGAATCCAAGGGCGAAAGCCTGGAAGGCCAGTTGGCTGTCGCGCGCGTCATCATCAACCGGGCCAAGTCCGGCCGCTTCGCCGACAGCCTGTGCGGCGTCGTCTATCAGCCCAGCCAGTTCAGCTTCGTGCGGGGCCATTCGATGCCGGCCGTGCGCGCCGACAGCCGTAGCTGGCGCGAAGCCGTCGCCATCGCCCAGATCGCGATGAACGACAGCTGGGACAGCCGCGCGGAAGGCGCGCTCTTCTTCCACGCCCGCCGGGTTTCGCCGGGCTGGGGCAAGGCCAAGCTGGCGATGATCGACAATCATATCTTCTATCGGTGAGGAGCGGGCGCGGGAACGCGCCGGTTCGCGATAGCGAAAGCGTCAGGCCGGTTCGGTTCATCCGAATCGGCCTTTTCATTTGTTCCTTTTCTGTTCTAAGATGAGCCGATGAATAGCGCCCCTGTCGACACCTGTTCGCCGCTGACCGACGGCACCGCAATGGCGGTGGCGCGCGGCACGCTGCGGCTCTTCTTCCGCCACGACATGAGCGGTATATTGGAAGTGCCGTTGCCCAACGGGCGCCGCGCCGACATCATGGCGATCGACGGTGCGGGACGGCTGACCATCGTCGAGATCAAGTGCAGTCGCGCCGATCTGCTGGGCGACATGAAATGGCCCGACTATTTCGACTATTGCGATCGCTTCTTCTGGGCTGTGCCGGCGGGGTTCGACCTTGGCCCGTTCGAGAGCGAGGCGCTGTGGCCGACGCGCACAGGCCTGATCGTCGCGGACCAATATGACGCCGAACTGGTGCGCCCGGCCCCGGTGGAGCCGCTGGCGGCGGCTCGGCGCAAGGCGGAGACGCTGCGCTTCGCCCGGCGCGCCGCCCGGCGGTTGACGGCGCTCAGCGATCCGGACCATGCGGCCGAGCTGGGCTGGGGAGGTTGAAGGCCATAGACGACCATTCTTGGTCACCGACTGTCGTAACTCCAGCGAAGGTCGTTGAGAGTCACGCGCCTCTTAACGACCTTCGCTGGCATGACGTTGGGTAAAGCCGACCTTCCGCGTCCCCTAAAACACCGGGCCTTGTACCGGCCCCTTGGGCGCGGCTGCGGGTTTGGCGGCGTCGAGCGCTTCGGTGAGGCCGGGGGTGCGGCCGTCGCGCTTGGCATAGTCGCGGGCGGACATGCCGGCGATGGTGTCGCGCTTCTCCGGATTGGCGCCCTGCGCCACCAGCAGGCGGACCAGACCGACGTCGCGCAGCTGCACCGCGCGGATCAGCGGGGTTTCGCCGCTGTCATTCACCTTGTCGACCTGCGCCTTGTAGGCGAGCAGCGTGCGCACGCCTTCCTCGAACCGGCCCTGCACCGCATCCATCAGCGGGCTGTTGCCGTCATTGTCGGTCAGGTTGGGATTGGCGCCCTTCGACAACAGGAAGGTCAGCCAGGTTCCATCGCGCCGGGCGACGAGGATGTGCAGCGCATTTTCGCCGGTCGATACGTCGCGGCTGTTGATGACGGTGGAGCCGGGTTTCTGGAGCAGGTTGGTGACCTTCTCCCCATCCTTGTCCTTCACCGCCTTCAGAAAATTGTAATTGTCCGAAAATTGCGCCTGGGCGGGACCGGGAACCAGCAGCGCCAGCGCCAGCGAACCCAGCAATGCGGAAAAAAGCTTCGTCTTCATCATGCGCCCCGTTGCATTTGCAAATCGCGTCCTAGCAGGGCATGGCTGGCCATGCCATGAACAAAGACGTCGCCCCATCCATCCTGCCTTCCATCGCCCTGCCCTTCCTCGCCTTGCTGGCTGCCTGCAATATGGGTGCTGGCGGGAATGCATCAAGCGGCGACAGCGAACAGGGCGAATTGATCGGCGCGCGGATCGGCGCGCCCTTCACCCTGACCAACCAGGACGGCAAGCCGACCCATTGGGACGATTATAAGGGCCAGTATCGGCTGGTCTATTTCGGCTATACCTATTGCCCGGACGTCTGCCCGGTCGATCTGCAACGGATCATGCAAGGGTTCGCGCAATTCGAGAAGGACAGGCCGGCCCTGGCCGCCAGGGTCCAGCCGATGCTCATCAGCGTCGATCCGCAACGCGATACGCCCGCCGTGCTCAAAACCTATGTCGCGGCCTTCCATCCGCGCCTGATCGGCCTCACCGGCACGAAGGATCAGATCGCCAAGGTCGCCAAGGATTTCGTGGTGATCTATAATCCCGAGGAAGGGTCTGGAAAGGCCGGGGGCGCGAGCGATTATATGGTCAGCCACAGCCGCACCCCCTATCTGTTCGACGGCGAGGGCAAGCCGGTTGCGCTCGTGCCGGTGGATGATCCCGCCACGGCGGACGTGAATGAAGGCGCGCCGGACAAGGTGGTCGCCTTCTTGGAAAAATGGGTCAAGTGACGCACTTCTGGGAAAAACCGCTTAACAAGCTCGACAAGGCCGAGTGGGAAGCCCTGTGCGATGGCTGCGGCAAATGCTGTCTGCACAAGGCCGAGGATGAGGAGACGGGGCGGATCTATCCGACCAATGTCGCCTGCCGCCTGCTCGACCGGCAGAGCGGGCAATGCAGCAATTACAAGGATCGGCGAACGTTCGTCCCGGATTGCGTGCGGCTGACCCCGGCCAAGGTCAGGCAGATCGGCTGGCTGCCCAGAACATGCGCCTACCGGCTGCGTGAAGAGGGACTGCCGCTGCCCGACTGGCATTATCTGATCTGCGGCGACCGGGAAGCGGTGCATCGGGCGCAGGAATCGGTGCGCGGCTGGACGATCGCGGAGGCCGATGCGGGCGATTGGGAAAATCATCTTGTCGACCGCGAACTCTGATCCCGATGCGGCGATCCTGATCGATGGCGTGGCCATGCCGGTGCTGGTGCGCCGATCGGCGCGGGCGCGGGCCTACCGGCTGACGATCGACAGCACGCGCGGGGCGTTGCGCCTGTCGCTGCCGGCGCGGGCAAACCTGAAAAAGGCGCTCGGCTGGGCGCAGGATCATGAAGGCTGGGTGCGCGCCCAGATGGCCAGGCAGCCCGCTGTCACGCGGCTCGACCATGGTGCGGTCTTCCCGCTGGAGGGGCGCGAGGTGACGATCCACTGGGTCGCGGGCGCGACCCGCACGATCCGACTGGAGGGCGACCGGCTGCTGCTGGGCGGCGCGGCGGAATCAGTGGGGGTGCGAGTGCAGCGCTGGCTCGTCAGCCGCGCCAGGGCGGTGCTGGAGACCGAAAGCCACGAAATCGCGCGCGAGCATGGGCTGATCGTTGCATCGGTCGGCGTGGGCGATACCCGCAGCCGCTGGGGCAGTTGCGCCTCGTCCGGGGCCATCCGCTATAGCTGGCGGCTGATTCTGGCCCCGCCCGAGGTGCGCAGGGCGACCGTGGCGCATGAACTGGCGCATCTGCTGCACATGGATCACAGCCCCGCCTTTCATGCGGCGCATAAGCGGATCTATGGCGCGGACCCGCGCCCGGCGCGGGCATGGCTGCGTGCGCATGGCGCGGGCTTGCATCGCTATCGGGGCTGACGCATGGCCCGCAGGAAGCGTTACCTGACCGCCACCATGGCGGACGGCTATGTCAAGACGATCGGACCTACCGCCGATCCCTTCACCCATTATTGGCGGATCGTCGCGGTGCTGGACAATGGCAGGACCGAGGTCTTCTGGGGCCATGTCCGCTCGCTGGCGGAGGCGAAGAAGAAGCGCGCCGCCGCAGCGGAAGGGGCGAAGATGCGGGGATGGAAACGCTATGATTTCGAGATAGCGGAACTGGTGGAGACGTCCGCTTAACCCCGGTGCGGCCAAACACCGGACTCGTCGCCCGGACAGTCATGCGCCGCATCGCGCAGATGGGGCAGGCCGCAATCGCGGCAGGTGACATAGTCGCCGGCTTGGAGGCCATGGCCGACCGCGACCCGCTCGTCGAAGACATAGCAATCGCCCTGCCAGCGGCTGTCGGCTTCGGGCATCTCCTCCAGATAGCGCAAGATGCCGCCCTTGAGGTGATAGACGTCGGCAAAGCCGCGCGCCTTGACCAGCGCGGTGGATTTTTCGCAGCGTATGCCGCCGGTGCAGAACATCGCGATCTTCGGGCTCCGACCCTGCGCCTTCAGGTCCGCGGCGAAGGCGTCGAACCAGTCGGGAAATTCGCGGAAGGACCGGGTTTCCGGGTCGATAGCGCCTTGGAAGGTGCCGACCGCCACTTCATAGGCGTTGCGGGTGTCGATGACGACGGTATCGGGATCGGCGATCAGCGCGTTCCAGTCGGCCGGGTCGAGATGGGTGCCAGCCTGCGTCGCCGGGTCGAGATCGCCCACGCCCAGCGTCACGATCTCCGCCTTCACCTTCACCTTCATCCGGGCGAAGGGCGCGGCATCGGCCCAGGAATATTTGACGTCGGCGTCGGTGCAGCCAGGCAGGGTGCGGATATGCCCGATCAAAGCCATGATGGCGCCCGCATCGCCCGCGACCGTGCCGTTGATCCCCTCCCCGGCCAGGATCAGCGTGCCGCACGTGCCCAGATCGGCGCAGCGCGCGCGCAGATCTGCGGCCAGCGCCTGCGGATCGGGAAAGCGGGCGAAACAATAGAGGGCGGCGACGGTGTAAATAGATGGGATGGCGGACATGGCCAGCGCCTATAGGCCTTTGCGCGCCCTCTTGAAAGCCGCGGCGTAGAGGCGCATAGCCGGGCGATGGTTCCCCTTTCGTTCGCAGGCCACGCTTTCATGGCGCTGCCCGAAGCCGCGCTCTACTGGCCGGCGCAGCGGGCGCTGCTGGTCGCCGACCTGCATTTCGAGAAGGCGAGCTGGTATGCGCGCTTCGGCCAGTTCCTGCCGCCGCATGACAGCGAAGCGACGCTGGACGTGATCGAGGCGCTTGTGGAACGCACGGGCGCGCAGGCGGTCTGGTCCCTGGGCGACAGCTTCCACGACGCCGACGGCGCCGCCCGGCTCGATCCCTCGCCCCGAAAAAGACTATTTTCCCTTACGGAAAGGCTGGACTGGACCTGGATTACCGGCAATCATGACGTCGGTGTCGCGGACATGCCGGGGGGACGGCGGGTAGCGGAAGCGCAGGTCGAGGGGATATGGCTGCGGCATGAGGCGGAGGCGGACGATCCGCGCCCCGAAATATCCGGCCATTTCCATCCCAAGCTGCGCCTGTCGCTGCGCGGTCGGCATGTGTCGCGGCGGTGCTTCGTGGGATCGGCGACCAAGCTGATCCTGCCTGCGCTCGGCGCGCTGACAGGGGGTCTGGATGCCGGACATGGAGAGATTCGCCGCGCCGTGGGACCGGGAGCCGCCGCTCTGGTGCCGGTCGCCGACCGGTTGCTGCGCTTTCCCTTATCGTAAGGCGACGTTACGGAAAGCAGATATTAAGCCGTTGCCGATAGGCAACAGAGCCGGATCATTCGGCCGTCGGCTGCGCCAAAAGGCGCAGAAAAGCTGGGCTCTATTGCCTTCGCCCTGCTGTGTCCGCATAATCACCCACAGTTCCGACGCGGCGAAAAGTCGTGCGGACCAGGAGAGGATAGACCCATCATGACAGACAAGAGTCTCTGGACATCTGCCGCCATCGCCGCATTGGTCATGGGCGCATCCGCCGCGCAGGCGCAGGACGGAATGCAGGACGGGACGGCGCCGCAGCCGGTCGTGGACGATATGGGCGCGAACATCATCGTCACCGCCACCCGCCGCGCCAGCCCCCTGTCCGACGTGCCCATCGCGGTGTCTGCGGTGGGCGCGCAGGCAATGCAGAATAGCGGCGCGAGCGACATCCGCACGCTGAACCAGCTGGCTCCATCGCTGCTCGTCTCCTCCACCGGGTCCGAAGCCAATGCCTCCGCCCGCATCCGCGGCATCGGCACGGTCGGCGACAATCCCGGCCTGGAAAGCTCGGTCGCGGTGTTCATCGACGGCGTCTATCGCTCGCGCACCGGTGCGGGCCTCAACGAACTGGGCGAGATCGAACGGGTCGAGGTGCTGCGCGGGCCGCAGGGCACGCTGTTTGGCCGCAATGCGTCGGCGGGCCTGATCAACATCATCAGCAAGGCGCCGGAAAACAGCTTCCATGCCAAGGGTGAGATCACCTATGGCAATTATGACTATTGGCGCCTGTCGGGCCGCGTCACCGGGCCGGTGGCCGAGGGTATCGCGCTGAGCCTCGACGGCGTGTGGAGCAAGCGCGACGGCTTCTACAAGCTGGTCGACGGCGCGGGGAAGACGGTGGGCGACACCAATGACCGCGACCGCTATTTCCTGCGCGGCCAGGCGCTGATCGAACCGAACGACGCGCTCTCCATCCGGCTGATCGGCGATTACACCAATCGCGATGAAAGCTGCTGCGGCGCAGCCTATATCGAAGCGCGCGAGCGGCGGCCCGCGGCCGGCGGCGGCTATACCGACGCGCCATTCAATCGCATCGCCGCGATCCTGGCCGGCCAGGGCAGCGTTATCCCGGCCGATCCCTATGATCGCGAACTCCATGTCACGCCGGGCCGCGACTATGTCAGCAAGCTCAAGGATTGGGGCGTGTCGGGCGAGATCAACTATGATTTCGGCGGCGCCAAGCTGACCAGCATCACCGCCTATCGCGATTATAAATCCCGCGACTATGGCGATTACGACTATAATCGCGCCGACCTGCTCTACCGCGATCCCAACACCTATCGCCAGTTCAAGACCTTCACGCAGGAATTGCGGTTGCAGGGTTCGGCCTTCGCCGACAAGCTCGACTGGCTGGTCGGCGGCTATTACGCCAATGAGAAGCTGACATTGCAGGACAATATCCGCTTCGGCGCGGATTATGGCCGGTTCGCGGCCTGCCGCCTGATGGCGGGGGCCAGCGTGAACAGCATTTTCACCGCGCCGCAGCTCGCAGCCTGCGGCAGCGGCCTTGCCACCCAGCCGCTGATCAACGGCACGCAGGCACAGCTCAATGCAGGGCTGACCGCGGCGCTGATCGCGCGCGGCGTGCCCGCGCCGATCGCGGCGGCGCAGGCCGGGGCGATTTCCACGGGCCTGGGCAATGGCCTGCGCGCTTTGGCCGCAATTCCGGAGGGTACGGGCGACGTCGCGTCGCTCTATCGCCAGAAGAGCGAGAATTGGGCGCTCTTCACCCATAATATCGTCCACATCACCAACCGGCTCGATCTGACGCTGGGCCTGCGCTACACCCATGAAAGCAAGCGCTTCTCGGCCGATTTCAACAATAATAACGCGACCTGCGCGGCCTTGCAGGCGTCGGGCCTGCCCGGCATCGCCACCAACCCGGCACTGGGCAGCGCGGCGACGCTGGCGGGCGGCATCCTGACGCTGGGATGCCTGGGCAACGGGTCCACCGGCCTCAATGCGCTCGACCTGAACGACAAGATCAGCGACGGCGAATTTTCCGGCACGGCGGTGCTGTCGTGGAAGCCGATCGACGAATTGCTGCTCTATGGCAGCTATTCGAAGGGCTACAAGGCGGGCGGCTATAATCTCGATCGTTTCCAGCTCGGATCGACCGGCCTGAACGCCATTCCCGCCGTCTTCTCGCCGCGCACCAATGCCGACGTCACCAGCCTGCGCTTCGCTGCGGAAAAGGTGGATTCGTTCGAAGTGGGCCTGAAATATGTCCAGCCCAAATGGAGCGTGAACATCGCCGCCTTCCGGCAGGAGTTCAAGAACTTCCAGCTCAACACCTTCAACGGCACCAGCTTCGTCGTGCAGAATATCAATGGCTGTGACGGGGCGCTGTCGGCGGCCCGCACCTGCGACAGCGGCGATGTCGGGCCGGGCCTGATCAGCCAGGGCGTGGAACTGGAAGCGTCGGTCACCCCCGCGCGCAACTTCCGCGTGTCGGGCGGCGCGACCTATGCCCGCGCCAAATTCGCCAACCGTCTGGTGGGCAGCGGCGACGGCAGCGTGCCGCTGGACACCGCACTGTTCCTGCTGCCCGGATCGATCAACAGCAATGCGCCCAAGCTGGTGACGACCGCCAGCGTCGCGTGGACCCCGGACATCGGCTCATCGGGCCTGTCGGCCCTCTTCTACGTCGATGGCCGCATGACCAGCGACTATAATACCGGGTCCGACCTGTTCCCCGAAAAACGGCAGGACGGCTATGCCATCGTCAATGCCCGCGTCGGCATCCGCGGTGCGGACCAGCGCTGGGCGGTGGAGTTCTGGGGCCAGAATATCTTCAACCAGAATTATACCCAGGTCGCCTTCTCCAGCCCGCTCCAGTCGAGCAGTCCGGGCACATCGACCACCGGCCAGTTCGCGCTGGGCGCACCGATGGCGAACCAGCTCATCTCCGCCTATCTGGCCGAACCGCGGACCTATGGCATCACGCTGCGCGGGAGTTTCTAGGCGCGGGAGTTTCTGAGCATCCCTCTCCCGCTCGCCGGTACGGGGCGAACGGGGGATGGCCTTTCCCCAAACAGCGCCGTGCCGACGCGAATGTCGGTCGCGCCCAGCATGATGGCGGTTTCATAATCGCCCGACATGCCCATGGAAAGGCGCTCCAGCCCCTCTTCCCGCGCGATCTTCGCCAAGAGCGCGAAGAAGGGTGCCGCCTCGATATCGGCCGGCGGGACGCACATGAGGCCCAAAACAGGGATATCGGCGGCGCGCGCCGCTGCGATCAATGCAGGCAGATCCGCTATGGCACAGCCGCCCTTCTGCGCCTCCGCGCCGATATTGACCTGGATGAAACAAGAAACGCGCTTGTCCGCTGCGTCCATCGCTTTCGCCAGCGCGGTGAGCAGCGAGGGCCGATCGAGGCTGTGGATGACGTCGAACAGCGCGACGGCGTCGGCGGCCTTGTTCGACTGGAGCTGGCCGACCAGATGCAGTTCGACGGCGGAAAATTCCTCGCGCAGCGCGGGCCATTTCTCCTGCGCTTCCTGCACCCGGTTTTCGCCGAAGCGGCGTTGCCCGGCATGGAGCAGCGGGCGGATCGTGTCGGCGTCGTGGGTCTTGGACACCGCGATCAGGCGGATGTCGTCGGCGGTGCGCTGCGTCAGGCGCGCGGCGCGGTCGATGCTGTCGCGCAGGGTGGCGAGGCGCTGCGCCGCGTCGATAAGGCTGTCTGTGGTCATACGCGCTGCTATAGGCGAAGCCCATGGATGGTCGCCACCGCAAAAAACGCCCTGCCCTCTGGCTGATGACCGACGAGCGGGTCGCGCCGGCGGCGTTGCTGGCGGCGGCCGCGCGCCTGCCCAAGGGTGGCGGCGGCATCGTGTTTCGGCACTATCGGACCGAGCCACTGGCGCGAAGGGCGCTGTTCGAGGTGCTGCGGACGATCGCGCGGCGGCGGCGGCTGGTGCTGATGCTGGCCGGGCCGGTGCGCGATGCGGCGGCGTGGCGGGCCGATGGCGCGCATGGGCGGGACGCGCGTCGGGCGGCCCGCCCCCTGTTGCGCAGCCGCGCCGTCCATGATGGGCGGGAGGCTGTGGCGGTGCGCCGGGCCGGCGCCGATCTTTGCTTCGTCTCCCCTCTCTTCCCGACCCGGTCGCATGTCGGAGGGCGCGCATTGGGGCGGGTGCGCTTCGCCGCCCTGGCACGGCAGGTCGATGTGCCGGTCATGGCGCTGGGCGGCGTGCGCCGGGGGCATCGGCCTATGTTGCGGGGGATCGGCGCGGACGGCTGGGCCGCGATCGACGGGTTGACGGACTAAGCCGCCAGATCAGCTCCAGTCCACCCGCGTCCACCCGCGGTCCTCCGCCAGCCTGGCCAGCGGCTTGTGCGGGTTGGAGGCGAAGGGGATATCGGCGAACTCCAGCATCGGCGCGTCGGAGACATGGTCGGAATAGGCGCGGATATGCGCCTGCGCACGGTCGATCGCCTGCGACGCCATCCATGCCTTGATCATCCGCAGCTTGCCGGTGTCGTAGCAATTTTCGCCCGCGATCTTGGCGCGTACATAGCGCAGATCCTGGCTCAGATGATCGGTGGCGATCACCGCGTCGAAGCCCAGCCGCCGCGCGATCGGTTCGACATAGAGGCGGTAGGAGGCGGTGGCGAGCACCAGCGTATAGCCGTCGGCGCGATCCTGCGCGATCTGCGCCACCGCGCCGGCGCGCAGGTTGCGGGCGATCACCCGGTCAGCATAGCTTTCGACATGGGGCATCAGTTTCGCGCGTTCGACATTGAAGCCGATCATCAGCGCCTGATTCAGCTCCTTCAGCCGCTGGCGACTGATCAGCTTCACCACATAGGCGAGCATCAGCAGGATGACGCAGGGAAAAAGCACCAGTCGCCATGGCGCCATATGCCCCGCCACATGGATCAGGAAGCCGGTATAGGTGCCGCTGAAGGTCACCGTGCGGTCCATGTCGTAGATCGCCAGCCTGTAGCTCGTCATGCCGTTTCCGAAACTTTTCTGTCCGCCCTTCGTTCTGGCTTGCGGATGGGCCGTTTCGGCTTGCCGTGCAACCGATAATGGACCAGTAATCCCATCGCATGAACAAAGCCGCCGAACTTGCCGAGGAACAGCGCGACGGCAGCAATGTGGTCCGGCTTTCCGGATCGCTCGCGATCGCCTGTCTGGGCGACCTGCCCGACCGGCTGGACGCCGTGCAGGAGCCGGTCGGCGCGATCGACCTGTCGGCTGTCGACCACATGGATACGATCGGCGCCTGGACCGTGCATCGCGCGACCAAGCGGCTGGGTTGCGAGGTCACCGGTGCCAGCGACGATGCGCGCCGCCTGATCCATGCAGTCGGCGAACTGGACGAGCCGGTGCCGATCCGGCCGGCCTATGTCCATCCGCTGCGTCGCGTCGTCGGCCAGATTGGCGAAGCGGTGATCGCGTCCGGCGCGACCCTGATGGGGCTGCTCGGCTTTTTCGGCGCCACGCTGATCGCGACATGGAGCGTCATCCGCCATCCACATCGCTTCCGCATCAATGCGGTGGTGCAGCGGTTCGAGGTGGTCGGCGTGTCGGCGCTCGGCATCATCGGCTTGATGAGTTTCCTCATAGGTATCGTCATCGCCCAGCAAGGGTCGGTGCAGTTGCGCCAGTTCGGCATGGAGATGCTGACGATCAACCTGGTCGGCCGGCTGACCTTCCGGGAGCTGGGCGTGCTGACGACCGCGATCATGGTTGCGGGGCGTTCCGGTTCCGCCTTCGCCGCGCAGTTGGGCACGATGAAGCTGACCGAAGAGGTCGATGCGATGCGCACCATCGGCGTGTCGCCGATGGAGGCGCTGGTGCTGCCACGCACGCTTGCGGTCGTCATCATGATGCCGCTGCTGGGCTTTTACGCATCGGTGATGGCGGTCGTCGGCGGCGGTTTCCTCTGCGCGATCGCGCTGGAGATTCCGCCCATCACCTTCATCCAGCGACTGCGGGAGGTCGTGCCGATCACCGACCTGTGGGTCGGCCTCATCAAGGCGCCCGTCTTCGGCATCATCATCGCGCTGTCGGGCTGCTACCAGGGTATGCAGGTGAAGGCCAATGCCGAGGAAGTCGGCCTGCGCACCACCGCGGCCGTGGTGCAGGCGATCTTCCTGGTGATCGTGATCGACGCCTTTTTCGCAGTCTTCTTCACCTGGGTAGGCTGGAACTGATGAGCGAAGAAGAGATTCAGCGCGCCGAGGAAGAGCGGATCGAACAGGCGGTCGAGACGTCGGATATCGCTATCTCGGTGCGCGGGCTGCGCAACAGTTTCGGCGACCAGGTGGTGCATGACGGGCTGGACCTGGACGTGCGCAAGGGCGAGATATTGGGCGTGGTCGGCGGTTCCGGCACCGGCAAGTCGGTGCTGATGCGCGCGATCATCGGCTTGCAGACCCCGGACGAGGGCGAGATTCACGTCTTTGGCGAATCGATGATCGGGCGGCTGGATGACGAGGCGCTGGCGATCCGCAAACGCTGGGGCGTGCTGTTCCAGGGCGGCGCGCTCTTTTCGACCCTTACGGTGGCCGAGAATGTCGAGGTGCCGATCCGCGAATATTATCCCAATATCGGGGCGGAGTTGCGCGACGAGATCGCTGCCTACAAGATCCGCATGACCGGCCTGCCGACCGAAGCAGGCCCCAAATATCCGGCTGAATTGTCGGGGGGCATGAAGAAGCGCGCCGGCCTCGCCCGTGCGCTGGCGCTGGACCCCGACCTGTTGTTTCTGGACGAGCCCACGGCGGGCCTGGACCCGATCGGCGCGGCGGCCTTCGATGAGATGACGCGCAAATTGCAGCAGACGCTGGGCCTGACCGTCTTCCTCATCACCCATGATCTCGATACGCTCTATTCGATTTGCGACCGGGTGGCGGTGCTGGCCGACAAAAAGGTGACGGCGGTGGGTACGATCGAGGAATTGCTGGCGACCGATCATCCCTGGATTCAGGAATATTTCAACGGTCCGCGCGGCCGGGCCGCGACCGCGGCGGTCTCGCGCGAAAAGGACCGGGAACAGACACAGGCGGCGCTCAGTCCGCCGGACGGAAGGCGATAGGATATGGAAACCCGCTCCAATCATGTGCTGGTGGGCGCAGTCACGCTGTTGCTGCTGGCCGCGATCATGGCCGCCGCCTTCTGGTTCTCGCGCATCTCCGATGGCGAGAATAAGGAGTATGACATCTTCTTCAAACAGTCGGTCAATGGCCTCGCCAAGGGATCGAGCGTCAATTATTCGGGCGTTCCATCGGGCAAGGTGGAGAAGATCGAGCTGTGGAAGCGCGATCCGAGCTTCGTAAAGGTCCGCATTTCGGTGAAGGACGGCACCCCCGTCCTGCAGGGTACGACCGCGACCATCGCCGGCGTCGGCTTCACCGGCGTCAGCGAAGTGGTGCTGGACGGCGCGGTCAAGGGCGCGCCGCCGATCGCCTGCCCCGCCGACAATGTGCTGGCCGCCTGCCCCGATGGCGTGCCGGTGATACCTACCAAGCCGGGCGCGCTGGGCGAGCTTCTCAACAATGCGCCGCAACTGCTGGAGCGGCTGTCGACGCTGACCGAGCGCCTGACCGAATTGCTGAATGACAAGAATCAGCAGTCGATCGCGGGCATATTGGCCAATGTCGAGCGGGTATCCGGCGCGCTGGCCGATCGCAGCCCCGAAATCGCCGCTACCCTGGCCGAAGCCCGCATCGCGGTGCAGCGCACGGGCGTCGCGGTCGAACAGATCGGCAAGCTCGCCGCCACCACCGATACGATGCTGAACGAGGAAGGCCGGCCGCTGATGGGCGACTTGCGCAAGAGCGTGCAGGCTGCGACCCGCAGCATCGAGACGCTGGACAAGACTATCGGCGAGGCGCAGCCGGGCGTGAAGCAGTTCAGCACGCAGACCATGCCGGAGGTCAACCAGCTGGTCCGCGACCTGCGCGAAATGTCGCGTTCCTTCCGCGGCGTTGCGGAAAAGCTCGACCAGCAGGGCGCCGGATCGCTGGTCGGATCGCCCAAGCTGCCGGACTATAAGCCATGATCGCGGACAGGATGATGAGAGAGATGCGGACCATGTTCCATGTGAAACACCCCGGCGCGAACCGGAAGGGCGCGCTGACCGCGTTGACCGCCGCTTTCCTGCTGTCGGGTTGCGTATCCTTCGGCGCCAAGCCGCCGTCGCAATTGCTGACGCTGGATGCGGCGCAGAAGGTGCCTTCTGGAGCGTCGCGGGTAGCGGGCGGAGGGCGAACGCTGATCGTCGCCGATCCCGATGCGCCCAAGATGCTGGATACGGTGCGCGTGCCGGTGCAACTGGGGCCGACATCGGTCGCCTATGTGACCAAGGTGCAATGGGCCGACACGCCCCGCCATCTGTTCCGGCGCCTGCTGGCCGAAACCATCTCCGCCACCACGGATCGGGTGGTGCTGGATTCGGGGCAGTTTTCGGGCGACGGCGGGCAGCGGCTGAGCGGCGAACTGGTCGCTTTCGGACTGGATGCGGCGAGCAACAATGCCGTCGTCACCTATGATGCCGTGCTGACCACCCCCAATGGCGTCGCGCTGGCGCGGCAGCGGTTCACCGCCAGCCAGCCGGTGGGCGGCAAGATCGAAGCCGGGACGATCGGCGCGCCGATCAATGTCGCGGCGAACAAGGTGGCAGCCGACGTGGCGGCCTGGGCCGCGGCGGTGAAGGACTGAGCATCCTGCCGGTTCGCGTCGCGCCTGGACGCGGACCGAACCGGCGATGCCCGCTTATTCCAGGCTCTTGCCTGCCTGTTCGGTCACGTCCTTGGATAAGCCCGATTGCGCCAGGATGCGCTGCAGTTCGGCGCGCATCAGCGCCGCGCGCCCTTCCTCGAACCGTTTCCAGCGACCCAGCGGCGGCACCAGCTTCGCGGCGGTCTGCGGGTTGAGCCGGTCCAGCGCGATGATGCAGTCGGCCAGCAGGCGGTAGCCCTTGCCCGACTTGTGGTGGAACCCCCATTGGTTGCCCGCAAAGGCGCCGAACAGCGACCGCACCCGATTGGGGTTGGCGAGCGTGAAATCCTTATGCTCGCTCAGTTGCGCCACCAGTTCCACCGTGTCGGGATGCAGCGCGAACGCCTGGGTCTGGAACCATTTGTCCAGCGTCAGCGCGTCCGCGGCATAGCGATTGTAGAAAATGTCGAGCGCCGCCTCGCGCTCCGGGCTGGCGCCATTGGCCAGCGTGCCCAGCGCCGCCTGCCGCTCGGTCATATTGTCGGCTTCGCTGAACTGAGCGAAGGCGATGGCGGGGCCGTCCTGCGCGCCCGACGCCACCAGATAATGGAGCGCCGCGTTGCGCAGCTTGCGGGCGCCCTTGGCGGCCGGCGAGAGGGAGAAGGCGTTGGCCTTCGTCCGGGCATGGATATCGCGCCAGAATGGCTCCAGCGCCGCCCCGATCTGCTGCTGCAGGGCATCGCGCGCGGCATGGATGGCGTCGGGATCGACCAGGCGCATCTGATCGCCCAGATAGGCTTCGCTGGGCAGGCGGATCGCTTCCGCGACGAAGGCCGGGTCGAGCAGCGGATCGGTGATGATGTTGCGCACGGCATCGACAACGTCCGCGTCGTCCGTGGCATGACCGGCGATGCGGCCGACCAGCACATTGACCATCAACTGTTGCATCGCCTCATAGCGGGCGAAGGGATCGTCATCATGCGCCGACAAAAAGGCGAGATCGGCCTGGCTGCGATTCGTCTCCACGATCACCGGCGCGGAAAAGCCGCGATTGATCGACAGGATCGGCGCAGCAGGGAAGCTGGTGAAGGTGAAGCTCTGCCGGCCCTCCGTCAGCATCAGCAGCTCGTCGCCGCGATGCTCCCCGCTCGCGGGATCGAACAGGGCGGTGCGCAGCGGGATCGCCATGGGCTGCTTGTCCACCTGGCCCGGCGTCGGCGGCATCGTCTGGTCCAGCGTCAGTTCGACGCTTTGGCTCACCGGATCATGGGTGACGAGCGCGCGGACATGGGGCGTACCGGCCTGCTCATACCAGAGGCGGAACTGGGTCAGGTCGATGCCCCCACCCTCTTCCATCGCCAGCACGAAATCCTCGCACGTGGCGGCCTCCCCGTCATGCCGGTCGAAATAAAGGTCAGTACCCGCCCGGAAGCGCTCCGCCCCCAGCATCAAGGCCATCATCCGGATCAGCTCGGCGCCCTTATTATAGATGGTCGCCGTGTAGAAGTTGCTGATTTCCATATAGGATTCGGGACGCACCGGATGGGCGAGCGGGCCTGAATCCTCCTGAAACTGGCCGGCGCGCAGGATGCGGACATCCTCGATCCGCTTGACCGCATGGCTGCCCATGTCGGCGGAAAAATTCTGGTCGCGGAAGACGGTGAAGCCTTCCTTCAAGGAAAGCTGGAACCAGTCGCGGCAGGTGACGCGGTTGCCCGACCAGTTGTGGAAATATTCATGCGCCACCACGCCTTCCACCCCGTCATAATCGATGTCGGTCGCGGTTTCGGGATCGGCCAATATGTAGCGCGAATTGAAGATGTTGAGGCCCTTATTTTCCATCGCGCCGAAATTGAAGTCGGCGACCGCGACGATGTTGAACACGTCCAGATCATATTCGCGGCCATAGACCCGCTCGTCCCATGCCATGCTGTTCTTGAGCGCCTGCATGGCGTGATCGGTCCGGGCGATATCGGCTTCGCGCACCCAGATGCCGAGGGCGACTTCCCGCCCGCTCATCGTTACGAAGCGGTCGGCGTTGCAGGCAAGATCGCCCGCGACCAACGCGAAAAGATAGCAGGGCTTGGGAAAGGGATCGTTCCAGCGCGCCCAGTGACGGCCGCCGGTCAGGTCACCCTGTTCGATGGGGTCGCCATTGGCCAGCAGGATCGGGAAACGCGCCTTGTCCGCTTCCATCCGCACGCTGTAGCGCGACAATATATCGGGACGGTCGGGGAAGAAGGTGATGCGGCGGAAGCCTTCCGCCTCGCATTGGGTACAGAGCAGGCCGCCGCTGGCATAAAGGCCCATCAGCTTGCTATTGCCCTCTGGCGACAGCTCCACCAGCGTTTCGACGCTGTGCGCGCTGTCTGGTAGCGCGATGATGAGCGCGCCGGCTTCCAGATGCCATTCGTCCTGCGCCAACGGGCGGCCATCGACGCAGACCGCCAGCGGCACGATGCCTTCGCCGTCGAGGCGCAGGGGGCGGTCGTGATCGCCGTTGCGCGTGACCGACAGGGTCGCGCGCACCTTGGTCAAGGCAGGATCGAGATCGAAATCGAGCGTGACGTCGGGGACGAGCCAGTCGGGCGGACGATAGTCCAGCCGGCGGATGATGACGGGCGCAGCGGCGTGGGTGGAGATCATGTCGGCCATCCCCGCAACCTAGGGAGCGGGGGGCAAAAAGACCAGTGGGCTTTGCGGATACGCTGCCCGAACTTCGCGAACGTCGCCCTTATGCGCTGTGACGAATCGTGGGCAACGGCCGCTAGATGCGTTCGCCCGACAGGCGCTGGCACAGCATGTCGAGCTGGTCGAGATTGGAATAGCGCAGCGCCAGGATGCCGCCGGTCGATGCGCCTTCATGCGCGATCTCGACCTTCAGGCCCAATATGTCGGCCAGATGCTGTTCCAGCGCCGCGATGTCCGGGTCTTTGTCGCCGTTTCCGGCATTGCGGCGGGCGGCGGGTGCGTCGGCGCCTGTCTTGACCCGGCGCACCAGCTTCTCGGTGTCGCGGACCGACAGGCCCTTATCCTCGACCTGCCGCGCCAGCGCCTCGCAATCGGGCACGCCGATCAGCGCGCGGGCATGGCCCATGCTGATCTTGTTCTCCATCACCTGCTGCTGCACCGTCTGGGGCAGTTCGAGCAGGCGCATCAGGTTGGCGACATGGCTGCGCGATTTTCCGACGATGCGGCCCAGCGCATCCTGGCTGTGATGAAATTCGGCGATCAGCTTGCGATAGGCTTCCGCCTCTTCGATCGGATTGAGATCCTCGCGCTGGATATTTTCGATCAGCGCGATTTCAAGCGTTTCTTGCTCGTCGAAATCGCGGACGATCGCGGGGATGCGGTGCATCTGCGCCCGCTGCGCCGCGCGCCAGCGGCGTTCGCCGGCGATGATCTGGAACCCGCCGCCATGGGCGCGCACGATGATCGGCTGGATCACGCCGCGCTTGGCAATGCTTTCGGCCAGTTCCTGCAACGCGCCTTCGTCGAAATGGCGGCGCGGCTGTTCGGGGTGCGGCTGGATCAACGACACTTCGATGCTCTGCACCGCCTTGCCATTGGCGGGGATGGCGCTGGGCGACACCGGTTCCTCGCGCGCGACATCGCCGAGCAAAGCGGACAGGCCGCGGCCCAGACCATGGGGGCGCTTGGCGATCTTGGGCTTGTCGGTCGTTTCGTCGCTCAAGCGGCAACCTCCTGTCGGGGCAGTCGGGCGATCAGTTCGCGCGCCAGACGCATATAGGCTTCGGACCCCGAACAGCGGAAGTCGTAGATAAGGGCGGGCACGCCGTGGCTGGGCGCTTCCGACAAGCGAACGTTGCGCGGGATGACGGTCGAAAAGACAAGATCGCCGAGGCAGGCGCGCACATCGTCGGCCACCTGATCGGTCAGGCGATTGCGGCGATCATACATGGTCAGCGCCACGCCCATGATCGACAGGCCGGGGTTGAAGCGGCCGCGGATACGCTCGACCGTCTGGAGCAGTTGCGACAGGCCTTCCAGCGCGAAAAATTCGCACTGCAACGGGACCAGCAGATATTGCGCGCCGACCATCGCATTGATGGTCAGCAGGCCCAGCGACGGCGGGCAGTCGATCAGGCAGATGTCCCAGCGGCCCGGTTGGGCTTCGGCCAGCACGCGCTCCAGCCGGTGGGTGCGTTCCTCATAATCGATCAGTTCGATCTCGCAGCCAGACAGATCCTGTGTCGCCGGGACCAGGTCCAGCTTGGGAACGCGGGTTGCGATGACGGTATCGTCCAGCGCGCAATTGCCGACCAGCAGGTCGTAGCTGGACTGGGCGCGATCGGCATGGCCGACGCCCAGGCCAGTGGAGGCATTGCCCTGTGGGTCAAGATCGACCAGCAGCACGCGCAGCCCGGTCGCGGCCAGACCGGTGGCGAGATTGATCGCGGTGGTGGTCTTACCCACGCCGCCCTTCTGATTGGCGATGGCGATGCGGATCATCCTTAGCCTTTCCTTTTGGCGGGTTTCACGGCGTGGGCAACGATGATGGCGCTATCGGCGTCCGTTACGCTGGGTTCCACGTGAAACACACCTTGCCATGCCGGACGCGCCGCCTCCAGTTCATTTTCTGCATTTCGTCCCTTGGGCAGCACCCAGAGGCTTTTTTTATCCGAAAGATGGAGCGCCGATTCAAACAATTTAGGCAGAGGCGCATAGGCGCGCGCACTGATGACAGCCGCATGGGCTGGCGGCACCATTTCGACCCGGCCGCCGAAGACGCGCGCGTGGGTGAGGCCCAATTCGGCGATCACGCCTTCCAGAAAATCGATCCGCTTGCGCCGGGATTCGACCATCATCAGCGGCCGGCCGGACAGGCAGGCCAGCACGATACCGGGCAGACCGGCGCCCGATCCGAGATCGATCCAGTCGCCATCGCTCGCATCCCTGGTGTGCAGGAGCAGCTGCGCGGAATCGACGATATGCCGCGCCCAGACATGGGGCCGGGTCGATTGCGCGATCAGATTCTGCTCATCCATCGCGGACAGCAGGATTGCGACATAGCGTTCCAGCCTGTTCCATGTTTCACGTGAAACATCGCACTGCGCCGCTAGCCAGGCGCGGGCTTCCTCTTCGGTCACGCCGCCACCCGGCGGACATGGACGAGGATGGCAGCCAGCGCCGCGGGGGTGATACCGCGGATGCGACCGGCGGCGGCCAGCGTATCGGGGCGGGCGGCGTCAAGACGTTCGATCATCTCGGTGGACAGGCCACCGATAGTGCGGAAGTCGAAATCGGTGGGGATGATGACACGCTCGTTCCGGCGCAGTTCGGCAATCTCGCTATCCTGCCGTTGCAGATAGGGGGCGTAATGGGCGTCCTCCCATATTTCGTCGCGCAGGTCGGCGGGCGCGTCGCGCAAGGTCGGTGCGAGCGCACAGAGCAGGTCCCGATCGACTTCGGGGAAGCGCGCCCAGTCGAACAGGCTGCGTCGCGCGCCATCCTGCCGGACCGCTGCGCCGGCGCGCGCCATTTCGCTGGCGCTCCTCGGTTGGGCCAGTTCGGCTTCGATCGCGGCGCGTCGGGTCTGGCGGTCAGCCAGTCGTGCCGCGCGATCGGTGCCGATGACGCCATGGGTCAGGCCGATCGGGCCTAGCCGTGTTTCCGCATTGTCGGCGCGCAGCCGCAGCCGATATTCGGCGCGGGCGGTCAACATGCGATAGGGTTCGGTCACGCCCTGCAAAACCAGGTCGTCAATCATCACGCCGATATAGGAACTGGCGCGGTCGAGGATCATCGGCGCGTCGCCGCGCGCGCGGGCGGCGGCGTTGACGCCGGCGATCAGTCCTTGTGCCGCCGCCTCCTCATAGCCGGTCGTGCCGTTAATCTGGCCGGCACAGAACAGGCCGGGCAGTTGCCGCACCTCCAGCGTGGAATCGAGTGCGCGCGGATCGACATGGTCATATTCGACCGCATAGCCCGGCACAGCAATCTCGACCTGCTCCAGCCCCGGCATCGATCGCACCATCGCGATCTGCACATCGGTCGGCAGCGAGGTGCTGATGCCATTTGGATAGACGAGCGGATCGTCCAGCCCCTCCGGCTCCAGGAAAATCTGGTGTCCGTCGCGGTCGCCGAAGCGCAGCACCTTGTCCTCGATCGACGGGCAGTAACGCGGCCCCCGCCCTTCGATCGCGCCGCTGAACAAGGGCGACCGGTCCATGCCGTCACGGATGATCGCATGGGTGGCGTCATTGGTGCGGGTGATGGCACAGGCGAGTTGCGGCAGGACGCGGCCCGGCGAGAGCGGCGACATGGTCCACCCCTCCCCGTCCGACGGCTGGGTTTCCAGCCGCCCCCAGTCGATGGTGCGACCGTCGAGGCGCGGCGGTGTTCCGGTCTTGAGCCGGGCGATCGGCAGGCCGAGGTCGCGCAACTGGACGCCCAGCGCGCTGGCGGCGCGTTCGCCGATCCGGCCGCCGGTTTCGCGCTCATCGCCGCGAAAGAGCTTGCCGCCCAGGAAGGTGCCGGTCGCCAGCACCACGGTTGGCGCTGCGATGGTCCGGCCATCGGCCAGCGCCACGCCGGCGATCGCGTCGCCCGCGATCAGCAGCGCGTCGGCCTCCCCTTCGACGATCTCCAGCCCCGCCTGCGCGTCGAGCATCTGGTGAATGGCTGCGCGATAGCGTTTGCGATCGGCCTGCACGCGCGGTCCCTGGACGGCGGCGCCCTTGCTGCTGTTGAGCATCCGATAATGGATGGCGGCAGCGTCTGCCGCGCGGGCGATCAGCCCGTCGAGCGCATCGACTTCGCGCACCAGATGGCCCTTGCCCAGCCCGCCGATCGCCGGGTTGCAGGACATGGCGCCGACGGTGTCGCGGGCGAAGGTGAGCAGTGCGACCGACGCGCCCTTGCGCGCAGCTGCAGCGGCGGCCTCGCAGCCGGCATGGCCGCCGCCGACCACGATCACATCATAGCGTATTTGCATGAGCCGCCCCTTATCAGAATGAGGGGGGTGGGGTCAAAAGCGTTCCACGTGGAACATGCATCATTTGCCGATGCAGAAGCCCGAAAAGAGACGGTCGAGCATATCTTCTGTCCCCGCCTGCCCCGTCAGCGCGTCGATGGTGCGGCGTGCCTGGCGCAAATCTTCGGCGATGACGAGCAGATCGGCGGTCGCGCCCGCCGCGTCGAGATGTGCGTGCAACTGTCCAACTTGCTGTCTCTGTCGCGCATGCAGGGCATAGTCGCCCTCCCCGGGCAGCAGCGCAGCGGCACGGCTCTTAAGTGTGGCGATCAGCCTGTCCATGCCTTCACCGGTACGGGCGGAAAGGCGCAGGCCGGGGCGATCCGCCTCGCTGCGGTCGGACTGGGCGGCGACCAGCAGGGCGTCGGTGCGCGGCAGTTCAGCCGCATCGCCCAGCCACAGGATGATGTCGGCCGCGTCCAACGCCGCGCGGGCGCGGTCGATGCCGATCGCCTCGATCGCATCGTCCGTCTCCCCGCGCAGGCCGGCGGTGTCGGTGAACAGGAAGGCGGTGCCGCCGATCGCGGCGGGGACTTCGATCCGGTCGCGGGTGGTGCCGGCAATGTCCGACACGATCGCCGCCTCGCGCCCGACCAGCGCGTTGAGCAGGGTGGACTTGCCGGCATTGGGTGGCCCGGCCAGCACAACGCGGATGCCGTCGCGCAGACGCTCGGCGGATGGGGCGGCGAGGATGACGGCGACGTCCTGCGCCAGCGCGGCGATCCCCTCCCCGATCCGCGTTTCGATCGCGGCGTCGGGCACGTCATCCTCGTCGGAAAAATCGAGCGCGGCTTCGGCCATGGCGGACAGGTCGAGCAAGGTGCGACGCCAACCGTCGATGCGGCGGGAAAAATGCCCCTCCGCCATCAACAGGGCGGCGCGGCGCTGCCCCTGGGTTTCGGCGGCGAGCAGGTCGGACAGGCCCTCCACCGCGTTGAGGTCCATACGGCCATGGGTGAAGGCGCGCCGGGTGAACTCTCCGGCTTCGGCGCGGCGCAATCCCGGCATGGCGGCCAGCGCCTCTTCGACCGCGGCCACCACGGCGCGGCCGCCATGGCAATGAAGTTCGGCCATATCCTCACCGGTGACGGTGGCGGGACCGGGCAGCCAGAGCAGAAGCGCCCGGTCGAGCGGCGCATCGTCGCGCGGGTCTTTCAGCAGCGCCAGGCTGGCGGTGCGGGGGGATGGCAAGCGGCGGGCCAAAGCAGCAAGCGCTGCCCCGGCCCGGACGCCGCTGATCCTTATGACTGCAATCCCCGCCGGCGGGGCACCGCTCGACAGGGCGAAGATCGTGTCGCCGTCGGAACCGGACACAGGCCTATTTCTTGTCGCCGCCGGACATGCCCGCCAGGCCCATATTCATCATCTGCTGGAACAGGCGCATCCCCGCATCACCCATGGGCGAGAAGCTTTTGAACAATGTTTCCATCTGCTCGACATTGGCGACGCCGTCGAAGCCGTCGAGCATCGTCTTGATATATTTATCGTGGATGGGGGTGACATCGGGCAGGCCCAGGAAAGAGCGGGCTTCGGCCGGAGTGCAGTCCACGTCGACGGTAACCTTCATGTCGCTGCCCTTCCCTTGGCCTTTGCATCCACTGCGCGCTGTCATGCCGCAATTGCCGGCATCAAGGCAAATTTTTAAACGCGACAGGCGGTTGCGCCTCCGCCCGGATCGGCCAATATGCGCTCCATTCTCATAGCGGAAAGGATATCGGCATGGGCGAGTTCACTTCTATCAAGACCCTGGACGGTGACGCACAATTCGACGCCTATGTGGCGAAGCCCGAAGGCGAGGCGAGCGCGGCGATCATCGTCATCCAGGAAATTTTCGGGGTGAATGAAGGCATTCGTCGCAAATGCGATAGCTGGGCAAAGGCCGGCTATGTCGCCTATGCGCCCGACCTGTTCTGGCGACAGCAGCCGCATGTCGAACTGGATGCCGATGTGCCCGAAGAGTTTCAGACTGCACTCGGCCTGATGCAGAAACTCAACCAGGACCAGGCCATTCGCGATATCGAGGCGACGATCAAGGCGGCGCGCCCCGCCGCTGGCGGCGGCAAGGTCGGACTGGTCGGCTATTGCCTGGGCGGGCGGCTGGCCTTCATGAGCGCCTGTCGCACCGATGGCGATGCGTTCGTCGCCTATTATGGCGTCGGCATCGACGGCTTGCTGGGCGAACAACATGCGATCGGCAAGCCGGTGCTGCTGCATGTGCCGACCGCCGATCATTTCGTCCTGCCCGATGCGCAAAAGGCGATGCATGAGGGGCTGGCCGACAATCGCCATGTCACGCTGCATGACTATGCAGGGCTGGATCATGGCTTCGCGGCGGAGATGGGCCAGCGTCGCGACGAAGAGGGCGCCGAACTGGCGGATGGCCGCACCGCTGATTTCTTCGCCGAGCATCTCGCCGGATGAGCGGCGCATGGCGCATGGTCGCCCGCGCTCATGGCGGGCCGGAGGTGATCGCGCGCGAGGATTTCGATCCCGGCGCGCCGGGTGAGGGCGAGATATTGATCGCGCAGGATGCGGTCGGCCTCAACTTCATCGATACCTATTATCGCACCGGCCTCTACCCGGCCCCCTTGCCCACCCCTCTGGGGTCGGAGGGGGCGGGACGGATCGCCGCGATCGGACCGGGCGTGACCGGTTTTGCGGTCGGCGATGTCGTTGGCTGCACCACCGGGCTGGGCGCCTACGCCACCCATCGGATCGTCGCGGCGGATCGGGTGGTGCGCATTCCAGATGGCGTATCGACGCAGGATGCGGCGGCGATGATGCTCAAGGGCATGACCGCCTGCTATCTGGCCGAAGACACGATCGCGCTCCGGGCCGGGCAGGTCGCGCTGGTTCATGCCGCGGCCGGCGGCGTCGGCTCCGTCCTCGTCCCCTGGCTGCGCGACAAGGGCGTGATCGTCATCGCCCATTGCGGATCGGCCGAAAAGGCGGCAAGCGTCGATGCCGACCATAGCCTGCACGGGCGCTTCGATGATCTGGCTGCGCGTGTGCGCGACCTGACCGGGGGCCAGGGCGTGGACGTGGTCTATGACGGCGTGGGCAAGGATAGCTGGGCCGCCTCGCTCGCCAGCCTCAGGCGGCGTGGGCTGATGGTCAGCTATGGCAATGCGTCGGGGGCAGTGCCGCCGGTCAGCCTGCTGGACCTGAGCCGCGGTGGATCGCTCTATGTCACCCGGCCGACTCTGTTCGACTATATCGCGACGGCCGAGGAACTGGCGCATAGCGCAGACCGGTTGTTCGACCGGATGCGACGCGGCGTGGTGAAGGCGGTGATCGGCCAGCGTTTCGCCCTGGCGGATGCGGCCGAGGCGCACCGCGCGCTGGAGGCGCGGCAGACGACGGGGGCGACGATCCTCATCCCCTGATGCTCTGCTGAAGCACAAAAAATGGGGGCGGAACCGATATGGTTCCGCCCCCATTTTTGCGCGTCCGGCCATTCAGCCGAACAGCGTCAATATCCCGACCTGATGGTCGACAAAGCCTTCATAGATCATTTTGAGCGCGACATAGATGATGACGGCGAGGCCGAGATAGGCGATCCAGCGGAAGCGTTCGATATATTTGGCGATGATGTTGGCGGCGATGCCCATCAATGCCACGGACAGGATCAGCCCGATGATGAGGATGCCGGGATGGTCCTTCGCGGCGCCGGCAACCGCAAGCACATTGTCCAGGCTCATGCTGACGTCGGCGACCGCCACGGCCCAGGCGGCCGCAGCGAAGCTCTTGGCCGGGCGCAGGCCCGATACATCGTCATCGCTGCTGTCGCCCGGCGTGTCCCCGCCCCGCTTGGGATGGAGTTCGCGCCACATCTTGAAGCTGACCCACAGCAGCAGCAGGCCACCGGCCAGGATCAGCCCGACGATCTGCATCAACTGGCTGACCACCAGCGCGAAGGCGATGCGCAGCACCAGCGCGGCGATGATGCCGATCAGGATCACCTTCTTGCGCTGGGCGGCCGGAAGCCCCGCCGCCAGCGCGCCGACGACGATCGCATTGTCGCCGGCCAGGAGAATGTCGATCATCAGCACCTGCCCGAAGGCGGCCAGCGCGCTGGGTGAGGTTATATTGCTGAAATCATTGACGATATGCTGCCAGATATCGGCGGGAGAGCCGAGGCCCTGGGCCGCCGACGCGGCGGTGGCGATGAGGTCGATCATGGCGGCCTGCTAACGTCCCTGTCTGTAGGAAGAAGAAAGCCGGACCATATACATGGCCCGGCTGTCGCGGCAAAATTTATGATGGACCGGCGCGCGACCGCAAGGATCGCGGGCGCCGCTTACTGATTCATCGAATCGAAGAAATTCTCGTTGGTCTTGCTGTCCTTCATCTTGTCGAGCAGGAATTCCATCGCGTCGATCGTACCCATCTGCATCAGGATGCGGCGCAGCACCCACATCTTGCTGAGTGTGCCCTTCTCGACCAGCAGCTCTTCCTTGCGGGTGCCGGACTTGCCGACGTCGAGCGCCGGGAAGATGCGCTTGTCCGCGACCTTGCGGTCGAGCACGATTTCCGAATTGCCGGTGCCCTTGAACTCTTCGAAGATGACTTCGTCCATGCGGCTGCCGGTGTCGATCAGCGCGGTGGCGATGATGGAGAGCGAGCCGCCTTCCTCGATATTACGCGCGGCGCCGAAGAAGCGCTTGGGGCGCTGGAGCGCATTGGCGTCGACACCGCCGGTCAGCACCTTGCCCGACGAGGGCACGACGGTGTTGTAGGCGCGGCCGAGGCGGGTGATCGAATCGAGCAGGATGACGACATCCTTCTTATGCTCGACCAGCCGCTTGGCCTTTTCGATCACCATTTCGGCGACCTGGACGTGGCGGGTGGCGGGCTCGTCGAAGGTGGAGGAGACGACTTCCCCCTTCACGCTGCGCTGCATGTCGGTGACTTCTTCCGGGCGCTCGTCGATCAGCAGGACGATCAGGAAGACTTCGGGATGATTGTCGGTGATCGCCTTGGCGATATTCTGGAGCATCACCGTCTTGCCGACGCGGGGCGGCGCGACGATCAGCGTACGCTGGCCCTTGCCCTGGGGCGAGACGATGTCGATGACGCGGGCCGACTTGTCCTTCTGGGTCGGGTCGCCCGGATCGAGCGTCAGCTTCTGTTCGGGATAGAGCGGCGTCAGATTGTCGAAATTGACGCGATGGCGGACCACATCGGGGTCGTCGAAATTGACCGACACCAGCTTGGTCAGGGCGAAATACCGCTCGCCGTCCTTGGGCGCGCGGATCTCGCCGTCTACCGTGTCGCCGGTGCGCAGACCGAAACGGCGCACCTGGTTGGGCGAGACATAGATGTCGTCGGGGCCGGCCAGGAAGTTCGCTTCGGGGCTGCGCAGGAAGCCGAAGCCGTCGGGCAACACCTCGATCGTGCCCTCGCCCATGATCTGCTCGCCATTTTCCGCCTCCGCCTTGAGGATCGCGAACATCAGATCCTGCTTGCGCAGCGTCGACGCGCTTTCGACGCCCAGCTCTTCGGCCAGTTGGACGAGGTCTGCGGGCGCTGTTTTCTTGAGGTCCTTGAGATGCATTGCGAATCGGTCCGATGGCGAGAGGGTGAAATGGGTCGGAAAAGGGAAGGTTGGCGAACCGGGCAGGACGCCGGTCGAGTCCCGTTCCGGATGGACGGGATGAATAGTGTGGCGTTTAGCGATCCGATGATAGGCAAGTCAAGATAGGAAGACAGGATGCAGCAGCGGAAAAGAGCGGTTTTACCGCCGATCCGCGCCCAATGGTGGCGCTGGCGCGACGATGGCCTTTCATGATAGAATAAAGCCATAAGATGAGAGGATGAGAATATGGGACGGCGCGCTGTCTCATGCACATTGTTGCTGGGGACCGGCCTTGCGGTCGGCGGCTGGCCGCTGGCCGCTCAGACTATGCGCCCTCCGCTCGATCCGGCCGTGCCGCCGACCATAGTGCATACCGGCCCGTCGCTGGACGACCGCGTCACCATCCCCATCTCGATCGACGGCAAGGGGCCGTGGAACTTCGTCATCGACACCGGATCGCAGCGGACCGTCATTGCCCGCGACCTGGCCGAAAAGCTGGCGCTGCCGCCGCGCGCGAATGTGACGATCATCAGCATGACGGGGCGATCGGAAGCCAGCACCGTCGCCGTGCCGCGGCTGGGCTTTGGCGGTGGGACGATCGACGATATCGAAGCGCCGGTGCTGGAAGGCGGGGATCTGGGCGCGCCGGGCCTGCTGGGGCTGGACAGTCTGCACGCGAAACGGGTGACGCTTAATTTCCGCACCGGGCGGATGGAGATCGCCGATAGCGGCGCTGTGCGCCCCCGGTCGGCCGATCCCGACACGATCGTGGTGGAGGCGCGGCGCAAGCGGGGGCAGTTGATCCTGCTCGATTCCAACGTCAACGGGATGCGGGTCAACATCATGCTCGACACCGGCACCAATTTCAGCATCGGCAATCTGGCGCTGCGCGACAAATTGCTGGCGAAGAAGCGCGCGCCCGCCATGCTGGAAGCGACGCTGACGAGCGTGACGGGCGGCCTGCTGACCGGGCAGGTCGGACGGATCAAATCGGTGCGGATGGGACGCGTCAACCTGACCGAGGTGCCAGTGCTGTTCGCCGACGCCAGCCCCTTTGCCGAACTGGGAATGAAGGACAAGCCGGCGCTGCTGCTGGGCATCAGCGCGCTCAAGATTTTCGACCGGGTGGCGATCGATTTCGGCCGGGGGAAGGTGGATTTCCTGCTGCCCGACGCGAGCGCGCTGAGCAAGACGCGCTTCGCCGCCAATGACGGGTTGAAGGGTTAGGGCCTAGGGATTGGGTGTCGACCGCGGCGGGGGCTGCTGCTGCCGCTGGCGGTCGCGGCCCAGCACATTGTCGATCCATTGCTGGTCGATACGCGGCGGCTGCGGCCGGTCCTGCTGGGGCCGGTCTTCGGGGTCGATCTCCATCTGCGGATCGTCGCTATCCCCGTCCGGAGACCGTGCGCGGGGGCGTTGGATCGGCAGGCCATTCTCGTCGACCATCATGCCGCCGGGCCCGTCCGCGCCGCCGTCCATCCCGTTGTCCGGACTGCCATAATAGGCCTCCTCGTCCGGCTCCAGCTGCCATTCGGGCAAGGTCACCTGAGTTTCGAACTGTTCCACGGGGCGTTTGGCGACGGCCGCCTTCATATAATCGGCGAAGGCGCGGGCGGGCGCGCGGCCGCCCTGTAGTCCGCCCACGGACTTGGCGTCGTCGCGCCCCATCCAGACGCCGGTCGTGATGCCGCTGGAAAAGCCCAGGAAATAGCCGTCCTTGTTGCTGGTCGTGGTGCCGGTCTTGCCCGCGACCGGCCGGCCGATCTGCGCGGCCTTGCCGGTGCCGGTGCTGACCGCCGTCTGCATCAGGTCGGTCATGCCGGCGGCGACCCAGGGGGCGACCAGCACGCGGCTGGTGTCGTCCTGGTGGCTGTAGAGCAGCCGGCCGTCGGCGGTGGTCACCTTGGTGATGCCATAGGGCGTCACCGCGATGCCCTTGCGCGCGATCGAGGCGGCGGCGCGGGTCATGTCGATCAGGCGGACGTCGGACGTGCCCAGCACCATCGAGGGATGGGTATTGACCGGGGTCGTGACGCCGAAGCGGCGGGCCATGTCGGCGACGGTCGGGAAGCCCACCTCGACGCCCAGCTTAGCCGCGACCGTGTTTATCGAATAGGCGAAGGCGGTGCGGATATCGATGTCGCCGGAAAAGCGCCCCGAACTGTTGCGCGGCGACCAGCCATTGATCGTCACCGGCTCGTCGGTAACGCCGGTATCGGGGGTGTAGCCCGCCTCCAGCGCCGCCATATAGACGAAAATCTTCCAGGCGGACCCCGGCTGGCGCGTCGCGGTAGTGGCGCGATTATAGTTGGACGTCACATAATCGAGGCCGCCGACCATTGCCCGCACAGCGCCGTCGCGGTCCAGGCTGACCAGCGCACCCTGGGTGCCGGACGGGACATTGGCCTGGATCGCTGCGGTCGCGGCCTTCTGCATCCCCAGGTCGATGGTGGTATAGACCTCCAGCGGCTCGTTCGGCTCGTCGATCAGCAGGTCGAGTTGGGGCAGCGCCCAGTCGGTGAAATAGCGCACGCTGTTCTGCGGCGCTTCGGGCGCCAGCTTGACGTCCTGGATGTCGGCCGCGGCCCGCTGCGACGCGGAGATCGCGCCATTTTCCTGCATCAGGTCCAGCACCACGCCGGCGCGGCCGATCGCGGCTTCCGCGTCGGCGGTGGGGGAATAGCTGGACGGCGCCTTGACCAGCCCGGCGACGATCGCGGCTTCGGGCAGGCTGAGGCTGTTGGCGGGATGGCCGAAAAATTTGCGGCTCGCGGCGTCGATGCCATAGGCGCCGCCGCCGAAATAGACCTTGTTCAGATAGAGTTCGAGGATCTGCCGCTTGGAGAATTTGCGCTCCAGCGCCAGCGCCAGCACCATTTCGCGGAGCTTGCGGCCGAAACTATAGCTGTTGTTGAGAAAGATGTTGCGCGTCACCTGCTGGGTGATGGTCGATGCACCCTGCCAGCGGCGGCCCGACCCGCGCCGTTCCACCGCGACCCAGGCGGCGCGCGCCATGCCGATCGGATCGACGCCGGGATGGAGGTAGAAACGCTTGTCCTCGGTCGACACCATCGCGTCGACCATGACCTGGGGGATCTGGTCATAATCCATCCAGCGGCCAAAGCTCGGCCCCAGGGACACGATCACGCTGCCGTCGGCGGCATGGACGCGGATCATCTGGCCATTGGGGGAGGATTTCAGGCTGTCATAGTCGGGCAGCGACTGCATCGCGATCACCACCGCGATAACCACGGCCAGCAGCCCGGCCACCGCCGCCGCGAGGCCGATCTTCAGCCCGCGCAGCATCCATGTCTTCGCGCGGCCACGCGGCGCGCCCTTGCTCTTGCCTGATCCTGCCATTTGTGCCGCCCCGGATACGCGCTAATCCCGGCCCCTGCCAGCGCAAATCATGCGTCCGGCGCGGAAAAAGACCGTCGCGCCTTCCATGGAGAGCGGCGCTTTACCGGGGATGAACCGACGCCAACAAATCCGTTCGCTTCGAGCTTAGTCGAGAAGCGGCCAGCATGGCGCACGCGTTTCTCCACATGCTCGAAACGAGCGGATAGTGGTGGTTACGCTTCTTCGTCGCGCGGCTTGAAGTCCAGGCTGGCGCTGTTCATGCAATAGCGCAGGCCGTTGACGCCCGGCCCGTCAGGGAAGACATGGCCCAGATGGCCCTCGCAGGTCGCGCAGCGCACTTCGGTGCGGACCATGCCGTGGCTGGCGTCGCGAATCTCCTCGACCGCGTCGATATCCACCGGCGCGGTGAAGCTGGGCCAGCCCGATCCGCTGTCATATTTTTCTTCCGCGTCGAACAGTTCCGCGCCGCATCCGGCGCAATAATAGACGCCGTCGGCCTTGTTGCCATTATAGGGGCCGGTGAAGGCCCGTTCCGTGCCGGCTTCGCGCAGCACATGATATTGTTCGGGGGAAAGGCGCGCGCGCCATTCGGCTTCGCTCAGGTTCAGCTTGTCCATGACCGCAATATGGCCCCGGCGAACCGGGGGTTCAAGCCTTCGGATTCAGACCCGCTCGCGCGCTGCCTGCCGCGCGATCGTCAGCAATTCGTGGCGTACCATCAGGTCGCCCAGCCCCCGGCCCGACCGGGTGGCGCGCTCTGCATCCAGCAGCCGTTGCAGCACGCGGGCGATGCCAGGCGCATCCCATTGCCGCACCTGCCGCGACACCAGCCCCTTTTCCTTCCAGAATACTGCCTTGCCCGCCGCCTCGACCGCGCCTTCCAGCCGGCCGCCGGCGTCGAAATCGGTGCGGATATGGGCGATCAGCATCGCGCGGTTCAGCAGCGGGCGGATGACCGAGGCCATCGCCGTGCCGGTTTCGCTGAGGCTGGTGAGTTCGCGGTGCATGGCCTTGAGGTCGCCGCCCAGCACGGCGTTGACCAGCGGGCCGACTTCCGTGTCGGGATTGTCGGCGGACAAGGCGTCGAGCGCCTCCGCCGTCGCCTCGCGCGGCCGGTCGGGCGCGGCGTCGAGATAGAGGATCAGCTTCTCGATCTCGCCGGCCATCAGCGCGCGGTCGCCATTGGCGAGATCTACGATGCGGCGGGCGAGGTCGGATGGCAGGCGCAGCCCGCCGTCGCGGGCGATGCCGACCGCGATCTGTTCCGATTCGCGCGCGTCGGGCTGGTAGGAGATGCAGGCCATCACCGCCTTGTGATCCAGAGCCAGCTTGACCAGCTTCGACGTGGCTTTCAGCGCGCCGGCGACCGCGATCACCGGGTTGCCAGCGGCTTCCGCCTCCAGCAGCGCCGTCAGCGCCGGCACCGATTCCTCGCCCATGCCGTTGATGCGAATCCAGCGTTTGTCGCCGAACATGGAAAAGGATGCGGCTTCGTCGGACAGCCGGGCGGGATCGTCCTTCAGCGTCGCGCCGTCCAGGTCGATCCGTTCCGCCTGCGGCCCCATGGCGCGCTCCAGCCGCTTGGCCAGCGATTGGCTGCCTGCTTCGTCAGGTCCGTAGAGCAGGAAGAAGCGGATATCCTGTGGCGGCGCGTCGAGCGCCCGTTCGATCTGGCCGCGATTGGCCTTCAAGGATTGGCCGCCTTGCGCGAATAGAGCGCCAGCCGGGTGACGATCTGGTCCGCCACCGTCTGCGACAGCCGTTCCAGCGCCGTGTCTTCGGCCGCGATCGTGGCATATTCGCTCGACGTGACGTCGATGCCCGCGTCGGACCCGGCAGTATCGTCCAGCAACTGCGCGCCGGTGGCTTCATCAACGAGTTGATAGCGCGCCCGCAAGGTGCGGCGCTCGCGGGTGATGGCGGCGTCGGCGCGCAGGCCGAAACCGCTGATATCGTCGTCCAGCTTCACCACCAGCTTGTAGCGTGGGCCGCTGCCGCTGTTCATCGCCGACAGCCGGTCGTTGAGCGCATTGCGCACCAGCCATCCGCCCTTGCCCTCGATCGGTTCGACCGTGACATTGCCCAGTGCCTGCGCCACCGCACCCTGTCCGCCCCCGCCATAGACGGGGCGCAGCCCGCAGGCGGAGAGGAGCAACGGGATGGCGAGCAGGGGCAGGATGCGCTTCATGGGTGAGACCTTTAACCGTTCGGGCTGAGCTTGTCGAAGCCCCTTCCTGCCTTCCAGGCGGTTTTAGAAGACGATATTCACCAGCCGGTCGGGCACGACGATGATCTTCTTGGGCGTGGCCCCGTCCAGCGTGCGGATGACGTTGGGCGCGGCCAGCGCCAGCTTCTCCAGTTCGTCCTTCGGCGTCCCCTTGGGCACGGTGATGGTGTCGCGCAGCTTGCCCATCACCTGGCAGGCGATGGTGACTTCATCGTCCACCAGCAGCGCCGGATCGACCGGCGGCCAGGCGGCGTCGGCGATCAGGCCGTCTCCGTGCATCTCCGCCCAGCCCTCTTCGGCCAGATGCGGGGTCATCGGCGCGACCAGCAGCGCAAGGCCACGGATCGCGGCGGTGCGCGACGCGGACGGCTTGGCCTTCTCGATCGTGTTGACCAGTTCGTAGATTTTGGCGACGGCCTTGTTGAAGCCCAGCGCCTCGATATCCCGGGCGACGCCATCGACGGTCTGGTGCAGCTTGCGATCCAGCGCCTTGTCGGCGCCTTCCGCCGACGCGTCATATTCGCCGAACAGCCGCCACACGCGGTTGACGAAGCGCCACGATCCCTCGATTCCTGCCTCGGTCCAGGGCAGGTCGCGCTCGGGCGGGCTGTCGGACAGCATGAACCAGCGCACCGCGTCCGCGCCATATTGGGCGATGATGTCGTCGGGATCGACGACATTCTTCTTGGACTTGGACATTTTGATGACCCGGCCGACCTCGACCGGCGCAGCGTCGGCGATCAGCGTCGCGCCCTCGGACGTCCTGTCGATCTCGCCGGGTGCGAAATAGACGGGAGGCAGCCCCTCGCCCTGCTCGCGGCTATAGGTCTCGTGCGTCACCATGCCCTGCGTGAACAGGCCGGTGAACGGCTCGGCGAAACCCAATTTCCCCATATGCTGGAGCGCGCGGGTCCAGAAGCGGGCGTAGAGCAAGTGCAGGATCGCATGTTCCACGCCACCGATATATTGGCCGACCGGCAGCCATTGTTCGACCGTTTCGCGGTCGAACGGCTTGTCGTCCGGCTGGCTGGCGAAGCGGATGAAATACCAGCTCGAATCCGCAAATGTGTCGAGCGTATCGGTTTCCCGCACTGCCGGCTGGCCGCAGCTTGGGCAATCGACATGCTTCCAGGTCGGATGGCGATCGAGCGGATTGCCGGGAATGTCGAACGTGACATCGTCGGGCAGCACGACCGGCAACTGGTCCTTGGGCACGCCCACCGGGCCGCAGGCCTCGCAATGGATGACCGGGATCGGCGTGCCCCAGTAACGCTGGCGCGATACGCCCCAGTCGCGCAGGCGGAACACGGTCTTGCCCGCGCCCCAGCCTTCCGATTCGGCGCGGCGAATGACCTCGGCCTTCGCCTCGTCCACGGTCATGCCGTCGAGGAAGCGGGAGTTCACCAGGCGGCCCGGCGCACTATAGGCTTCGTTATGGATCGGCGCCTGCTCGTCGCCCTCGGCCGCGACCACGCGCTCGACGGGGAGCATATATTTGCGCGCAAAGTCGAGGTCGCGCTGGTCGTGCGCGGGCACGCCCATGACCGCGCCGGTGCCATAGTCCATCAGCACGAAATTGGCGATGAAGACCGGCAGGTGCCAGTCGGGATCGAACGGATGCGCGACGGTCAGGCCGGTGTCGAAACCCAGTTTCTCCGCCGTTTCCAGTTCGGCCGCGGTGGTGCCGCCCGCCTTGCATTGATCGATGAAGGCGACCGCTTGCGGGTTGTTCGCGGCGACGGCCTGCGCGATCGGGTGGTCGGCGGCGATCGCGACGAAGCTGGCCCCGAAAATCGTGTCGGGCCGGGTCGAATAGACCTCGATCCGGCTGTCGAACGGCGCGACCGGTTCGAAATGGAATTGCAAACCGACCGATTTGCCGATCCAGTTTTCCTGCATCAGCTTCACCTTGTCGGGCCACTGGTCCAGCGTAGCCAGCCCCGCGACCAGATCGTCGGCGAACTGGGTGATCTTCAGGAACCATTGGCTCAGCTTGCGCTTCTCGACCAGCGCACCGGATCGCCAGCCGCGCCCGTCGATCACCTGCTCGTTGGCCAGCACGGTCATGTCGACCGGATCCCAATTGACCGCCGATTCCTTGCGATAGACCAGGCCCGCTTCCAGCATGTCCAGGAACAGCGCCTGTTCATGGCCATAATAGTCCGGCTCGCAGGTGGCGAGTTCGCGGCTCCAGTCGATCGCGAAGCCCAGCTTCTTCAACTGCGCGCGCATGTTGGCGATGTTGGACCGCGTCCATTCGCCCGGATGGACCTTCTTTTCCATCGCCGCATTTTCGGCCGGCATGCCAAAGGCGTCCCAGCCCATCGGATGCAGCACTTCATGCCCCGTCATCCGGCGGAATCGCGCCAGCACGTCGCCCATCGAATAGTTGCGGACATGGCCGATATGGATGCGCCCCGACGGATAGGGGAACATCTCCAGCACATAGCTGCGCGGCTTGGGCGACGCATCGTCGGCCTTGAAGCTCTGCTGCTCGTCCCAGGTCGCCTGCCAGCGGGCGTCGGCCTCAAGCGGGTTGAAGCGCCTTTGCATGTCATGTCCTTACAAATGCGATCGGGCTGGACCTTTCCAAGCCCAGCCCCGACGGATCAGAAAAATGGGACGCCGCGCCTGCGCCGCCCGAACCGGTGGGTCAGCCGATCGCCATGCGGCGCAGGTCGCGCGCCTTGGTCAGGATCACTTCCTCCAGCTTCTGCACGGTGGCCGCGGCGACCGGGGCGTCGACCCACTGGCCGCCCTGGTTGACCTGGCGGCTGGCCGCGACGCGCAGCGCGTCGGCGCGCAGATCCTGGTCCAGGATCGACACGGTCAGCTTCATCCGTTCATTGGGGCTGTTGGGATTGGCGTACCAGTCGGTGACGATCACGCCGCCGTTCGAATCGGTCTGCACCATCGGCATGAAGGACAGGGTGTCGAGCGAGGCGCGCCATAGATAGGCGTTGACGCCGATCGTCGTGACCTTCGATGCGGCGAGGTCGGCCTTGGGCCGGTCCTTGGCGCCGCCACCGCAAGCGGCCAGCGGAAGGAGCGCGGCCAGCAGCAGGCCGGCGGTTGCAGAAGCGGGAAGGCGGCGGACCATCAGGCATGTCCTAGCATGAAAAGACGACAAAAACTGACCGCTTCTATAGTGGTCGTGCGGCGCGGGGCAAGGGGGCGCGACCGCGCACGCGACGGGATGCGTGATCGCGCGCGCTGGTAACGCTCCCGTTCGGCGGCCGACGCCTGTGTGTTCCATGCAACAGCTCGGACAAAAAGGCGTTCTGCCCCTAGTCAGTGGAGGCTTTGCGGGTGTAGAGCGTTACGCAAGACATATCGGCGGGGAAAAGAATCGGGTCATGCGTGTGAACAGGGGATATTTGGCAGGAACGGGCGCGGCGCTGGCCGTCGCTGGCTTCATGCTGTCTCCCGCTTTCGGCGCGGCGACCGATCTGATGCGGCTGCGTGCGGAAGCGCCCGTGTCGCTGGGCGATCTGGGCAGCATCTCCTCCTTCACCCCCACCATCAAGGACCCGCGTCTTGCCGCGGCCTATGCGAAGATCGCGGCGTCGGCGGGTCGGCAGGGTTTTCGTTTCACCCCGACCAGCGGCTCGCAGAGCGGCCAGCGTTCGATCACCGTCATGGTGCGCGCGGCCGGTGACGACCGGGTGGCGGTGAACCGCGCGATCGATGCGATCGACATCAAGCCGGTGGCGTTCAGCCTGAACGGCGCGCATAACTGGCGCAAGTTCGCCCTGCCCGACGCGGTGGGCCGCAAGGCGCTGGACCCGGTGCCGGTCGAAACCATGGTCGATGCGAAGAATTTCTCGCTGGATGACGGCAAGAAGGATCGGTTCAGCACCAAGGTGCTGCTCGAAAGCCGCCGCGAACCCGGCGCGACCGTACGCAATCCGTCGGCGGACAAGGATTATTCGCTCGATCTCGCCAGCTCCTATTCGCTGACGCGCAACCTGAACGTCACCGCCGGCGTGCGCTACAATAATAGCGTGGCGGGTCGCCTGACCCCGATGACCGACGAGCGGCAGGACAGCCAGGCCGTCTATCTGGGCACCATCTTCAAATTCTGATGCGCTGACGGTCCGTCGATCGTCTTCCCGTTCATCTGATTGCTTTGCGTTCGTTGATTCGGCCGTGCTGCGCCTTTCGCCTTGTCGTTTCGATCGATTCGGCGTCACCCGTGCCCGGTCACGAGCGATGGCAGCGGTTCGCCGGCGAAATGGGCGGCCAGATTGGCCATCAGCGCCTGCGCCATCCGGCCCACTGCCTCATGCGTCGCGCCGCCGCTATGCGGGGTCAGCACCAGATGGGGCATATCGACCCAGCGTGACGGATCGGTCGGCTCGGGGTCGAACACGTCGAGCGCTGCGCCGCCCAGCCGCCCCTTCCGCAACGCGACGACCAGCGCCGCCTCATCCACCAATTGTCCGCGTCCGACATTGACCAGCAATCCGTCCGGGCCCAGCGCGTCCATGATCCGGGCATCGATCATGCCGCGATTATCCGCATCGGCGCGTGCGGCGACCAGCAGGATGTCGCTGTCTCGGGCCAGAGTCTCCAGCGTGTCGGCGCGGGGCCAGGGCAGGTCGGGCTTGGGCCGTGGCCCCCACCAGCCGATGCGCATCTTCATCGCCGCAGCCCGTTCGGCCGCCGCCTGGCCGATCGCGCCCATGCCCACGATCCCCAGCCGTGCGCCGCCGATCGACCGGGTGATCATCTTGGTCGCGGCGGTCCAGCCGCCGCCACGCACCTGGCGGTCGCCGTCCACGATCCGGCGGCGATGCGCCAGCAGCAGGCCGATCGCATGGTCGGCGACATCCTCCGCATTGACATTGCCGGCATGGGCGACGGCGATGCCCCGCTGCCGCGCCAGCCCCAGATCGACACCATCATAGCCCACGGTGAAGCAGGCGATGAGGCGCAGCCGCGGCATCGCGTCGATCAGGTCGCGGCCGAGTGGAAATTCGCCCGCCCAGACCAGCGCATCCACTGCGGACAGCCGATCCGGCGCGGGCGCATCCCACAAGGCGATGACGTCATGATCCGCCTCCAGCAGCGGCAGCAGCGGCGCCAGATGCGGCTGGCCCAGCAACAGCAAGGGGCGGGTCATGGCTCAGCCGACCTGCCGCAACGCCTGGGCGAAATCGGCGATCAGGTCGTCGGCATCCTCGCAGCCGATCGAGATGCGGACCATATTGTCGCCGATCGCCAGCGCCTTCTTGCGCTCGGCCGGCACGGACAGATGGGTCATGGCGGCGGGATGACTGGCGAGCGTCTCGGTCCCGCCCAGGCTGACCGCCAGCTTGGCGATCTTGAGCGCGTCGAGAAAGGCGAAGGCCTCCGCCTCGCCACCCTTGAGGTAGAGCGAGAAGGTCGATCCCGCGCCGGTGCAATGGCGGCGATAGATGTCCGCCTGCCGCTCGGTTTCGGGAAAGCCCAGATAGACCACCTTCTCCACCTGCGGCTGGTCCTTGAGCCAGGCGCAGACTTTCTCCGCATTCTCGCCCGCCCGGCTCATGCGCAATTCCAGCGTCTCCAGCGATCGCAGCAGCATCCAGGCGCTATGGGGATCGAGGATCGTGCCGATCGTGTTGCGCATCAACCGGATGGTGGTGATCAGCGCGTTGGAGCCCAGCACCCCGCCCGCGACGAGGTCGCTATGCCCGCCGGCATATTTGGTCAGGCTGTAGATGACGAGGTCAGCGCCATGGGCGAGCGGCTTGTGCCACAGCGGCCCCAGGAACGTATTGTCGATCGCGATCGGCGGGACATGCGCTTCCCCGGCGAACAGCGAGTCGCGCCGCGCGACCACCGCTTCCACGTCGACAAGCACATTGGTCGGGTTGGCCGGGCTTTCCAGATAGAGCAGGGCGACGCGGCCCAGACCCCTGGCCTTCTCGATCACCGCGCCGATTTCTTCTTCGGTCGCGCCGGCCGGAAAATCGAGCCATTGCACCCCGAATTTGCCCAATATGCGGCCGATCAGCGATTCGGTCGCGGCATAGAGCGGCGCCGAATGGACGATCACGTCGCCGGGCTGCACCAGCGCCAGCAATGTGGTGGCGATGGCCGACATGCCGCTGGAAAAGAGCAGCGCATCTTCCGCCTCTTCCCACACCGACAGGCGATCCTCGCAAATCTCCTGATTGGGGCCGTTGAAGCGGGAATAGACCAGCCCTTCCGATCCGCCGGGACGAATGCCGGTCACGCCCTCGAAATGGCGCTTGCCGGCCGCGGCGCTTTCGAAGGCGAAGGTGGAGGTCAGGAAGATGGGCGGCTTGAGCGACCCCTCCGACAGGGTCGGATCATAGCCATGGCCCATCATCAGCGTGGCAGGCTTCAGCTTACGGCCGTCGATCTCCATGATCGGGGCCTTGGGGCGGCGGCGGTTGCGCGGGGCTTCCACGCCGGTCAGGTCGGCTTCGGTTTCGCCGGTCATATCATATCTCCTGCTGGCGGCGTCTGATGCGCCGCTGTCGTGGCGGGAGTGTAACGCAGGGCGGCGGCGGAGGGCCAGAGGGGCGCGTAAGATTATTTCTTGCCGTTATATGATTATTCCGCGTACCCCGCGGCGATTCAGGCGACCAGCCCCTCTTCGACCTCGATATCGACCGGCGACTCATCCTGTACGACCGGATGATGCGGCGTGCAGAGACGACCGACATTCAACGTCTCGGCATAAAAGCCCCACCATTGGGTCCAGAAGGCGGCAGGCATGAACCAGATGTCGAAAAAGACGTCCGGCATCGGCTCTGTGTGGATGGTCTTGGTCATGGCCACTCTCCATGCGCTATGCTGCGCAACAGCCTATACGCTTGATCCTGTAGGGCGTTGCGCGAGCGTGGCAGGCTTCAGCTTACGGCCGTCGATCTCCATGATCGGGGCCTTGGGGCGGCGGCGGTTGCGCGGGGCTTCCACGCCGGTCAGGTCGGCTTCGGTTTCGCCGGTCATATCATATCTCCTGCTGGCGGCGTCTGATGCGCCGCTGTCGTGGCGGGAGTGTAACGCAGGGCGGCGGCGGAGGGCCAGAGGGGCGCGTAAGATTATTTCTTGCCGTTATATGATTATTCCGCGTACCCCGCGGCGATTCAGGCGACCAGCCCCTCTTCGACCTCGATATCGACCGGCGACTCATCCTGTACGACCGGATGATGCGGCGTGCAGAGACGACCGACATTCAACGTCTCGGCATAAAAGCCCCACCATTGGGTCCAGAAGGCGGCAGGCATGAACCAGATGTCGAAAAAGACGTCCGGCATCGGCTCTGTGTGGATGGTCTTGGTCATGGCCACTCTCCATGCGCTATGCTGCGCAACAGCCTATACGCTTGATCCTGTAGGGCGTTGCGCGGTCCTGAAGGAAGAGGCGCAATCTACCATGGCCGAAACCTCGTGGCAAAGCGCAGAGCGTGACAGCGGGGCCATGGCTCCCTACATCCCCCTGATGCCGCTCGCCCTCCCCGCCATCATTGGACGCTGGCTCGCGTCGCGCGGCTGGCGACCCCGGCGGCACCAGATGGACATGCTGGGGGCGGCGCAGCGGGGCGATCATGCTTTGCTGGTCGCGCCGACCGGCGCGGGCAAGACGCTGGCCGGATTCCTGCCCAGCCTCGCCGATCTGATCGCCCATCCGACCGACCGGTTGCATACCCTTTATGTCTCGCCCCTGAAGGCGCTCGCGGTCGATGTGCGGCGCAACCTCCTGACCCCGATCGAGGAGATGGGGCTTCCCATCAGCGTGGAGACGCGCACCGGCGACACGCCGTCCGATCGCAAGGCGCGGCAGCGCGTCCGTCCGCCGCAGATATTGCTGACCACGCCCGAATCGCTGTCGCTGCTGCTCAGCTATCCCGACGCGGCCTTGCTCTTTTCCGACCTGCGGACCGTGATCGTCGATGAAGTCCATGCCTTCGCCACGCAGAAGCGAGGCGACCTGCTCAGCCTGTCGATGGCGCGGTTGCAGGCGATCAACCCGGCGCTGCGCCGCGTCGCCCTGTCCGCCACGGTCGCCGATGTCGACGCCTATCGCGCCTGGCTCGCACCCGATGGCGATATCGACAGGGTGACGCCGGTGATGGGCGAAGCGGGCGCGGAGCCGAACGTCGCCATCCTGATCCCCGAAGGCCGCGTCCCCTGGTCGGGCCATTCGGGCAAATATGCCGCGAAACAGGTGATGGCGGAGATAGAGGCGCGGCAGACGACGCTGGTCTTCTGCAATACGCGCGGCCTCGCCGAACTCATCTTCCAGGAACTCTGGTCCGTCAATGACGCCAACCTGCCGATCGCCATCCACCATGGCAGCCTGTCGATCGAGGCGCGGCGCAAGGTCGAATCCGCGATGGCGGCAGGCAAGCTGCGCGCCTTGGTGGCGACGGCCTCGCTCGATCTTGGCGTCGACTGGGGCAATGTCGATTGCGTGATCCAGATGGGCGCGCCCAAGGGATCGTCACGCCTGCTCCAGCGGATCGGTCGCGCCAATCACCGGCTGGATCAGGCGAGCGAGGCGATCCTGATTCCGGGGAACCGCTTCGAATATCTGGAGGCGCGCGCCGCCCTCGATGCCGTCGAGGCGGGCGAGCGCGACGCCGACGATTTCCGCGCCGGCAGCCTGGATGTGCTGGTCCAGCATGTGATGGGCCTGGCCTGCGCCGGGCCGTTCCGGGCGGAGGATCTGCTGGACGAGCTGCGATCCGCCACGCCCTATAGCGGGCTGACCGCCGAAGCCTTCGACCATGTCCTGCATTTCATCGAGGGTGGCGGCTATGCGCTGCGCGCCTATGACCGGTTCAAGCGGCTGACGCAGGACGATGATGGCCAGGGCAATGTGCTTTGGCGCGTGTCCCACCCGCGCTTCATCCAGCAGCATCGGCTCAATGCCGGCATCATCGTCGACCAGCCGGCGCTCGCTGTTCGCTTCGCCAACGGGCGCAAGCTGGGCACGGTCGAGGAAGGCTTCGCGGCGCAGCTACGCCCCGGCGACAGTTTCTTCTTCTCCGGCATGGCGCTGGAGGTGGTGCGGATGGACACGTCCGACCTCACGGTCCGGGCGACATCGAAACAGGCGCGCATTCCCAGTTGGGGCGGCACCCGCATGGCGATGTCCACCCGCCTCGCCGACCGGGTGCGGCATTTCCTGGCGGCGCCGCAGGAATGGCATCGCTTCCCGCCCGATGTGCGCGAATGGCTGGAGATGCAGAAATTACGCTCCGCCCTGCCCCAGCCCGGCCAGCTTTTGATCGAAACCTTCCCGCATGAAGGGCGCCATTATCTCGTCTGTTACAGTTTCGAAGGCTGGAACGCGCATCAGTCGCTCGGCATGTTGCTGACCCGGCGGATGGAGAGCCAGGGGCTGATGCCCTTGGGTTTCGTCTCCAACGACTATGCGCTGGCGGTCTATGGACTGAAGCCCGTGACCGATCCGCAAAGCCTGTTTTCCGCCGATATCCTCGACCATGAATTTGTCGACTGGGTCGAGCAATCGAGCCTCCTGAAGCGCGCCTTTCGCGATGTGGCGGTGATTTCGGGCCTGATCGAGCGTCAGCATCCGGGCAAGCGCAAGACCGGGCGGCAGGTGACCTTCTCGACCGACCTCATCTATGACGTGCTGCGCAAATATCAGCCCGACCATCTGCTCCTGAAGGCCGCCTGGGCCGATGCGCGCGCGCGCATGACCGATGTCGGGCGGCTGGGCGACCTGATCGACCGGGCGGCGACGACGATGCTCCATGTCACGCTGGAACGGGTCAGTCCGCTCGCCGTGCCGGTGCTGATCCTGATCGGCCGCGAACATGTGGCGCAATCAGCGGCCGAGGATGCGCTGCTGATAGAGGCCGAAGCGCTGGTGGCCGAAGCGATGCGCGCGGATTAAGGCGCGTCGTCGCCCCCGTCCCGTTCGCCCCCGTCCCGTTCACCCCCATCCCGTTCGCCGCCGCAGCCTTTCAGCGTCCCCTCGCCGAACGCCACCTGCACCCGGTCGGACCAGATCGCATCGCTCATGCCGTCGCTGCACGGTCCTTGCGTCAGCGTCATGGCAAAGCCGTCGCCCTGATAGCGGATAGCCTTGTCGTCCGCCTCCGTCCGCACGGAAAAGCGCTGCGGCGCATGGTCCGGCCGTTCCAGCGTAGCGGTCGACCCGCGGACAGTGACCGCCCAGAAAGGCTCGGTGCCGATCGCGCGATAAGCGGGTGCGGCGGGGCGTGGCGATGATGTTCCACGTGAAACCAAAGGCTTGGGCAGTACGGCGGTCGGCGGAGGCGGGGCCGCCGTCATCGCCTCATGCACGACGCCGCCTTTGTCGATCGGCACGGCGATCGCCTTGGCCGGCACCGGCTGCGTCTGATTCGCGACCGGTTCCCCGTCCCCGCACCCGCCGAGCAGGGCGACGGGCAGCAGCAGGCGCGCCGCCTTCATGGCCGCAGCGCGTCGCGGCGGAAGCAGGAGACGGCATGGTCGTTGACCAGGCCGGTCGCCTGCATCCACGCATAGGCGATGGTCGGGCCGACGAATTTGAAACCGCGCGCCTTTAAATCCTTCGAGATAGCAACCGATAGCGGGATCTGCGCCGGGACGGTCACCCCGTCCCCCTGCAACGGTACCCCATCGACGAAGGACCAGGCATAGGCGGAAAAATCCTCGCCCGCGTCCCGCATCGCGCAGAAGATGCGCGCACCCGCGATCGTCGCGACGATCTTGGCCCGCGCCCGGACGATGCCGGGGTCGCCCATCAGCCGCTCGACATCCGCATCGGTGAAGGCCGCGACCTTGTCCGGGTCGAAGCCGGCAAAGGCGGCGCGGAATGTCTCGCGCTTGCGCAGGATGGTGATCCAGGACAGTCCGGCCTGGAATCCCTCCAACATCAGCATTTCCCAGAGCATCCGCGAATCGCGTTCCGGCACGCCCCATTCATCGTCATGATAGGCGCAATAAAGCGGGTCGGTCCCGGCCCAGCCGCAGCGGACCCGCTCCATCACAGCTTCTTCATGCGCTGCAACGCGCATGTCCGCCGCACCAGCCCACCCAGGCAGGGAGGCCGGGTGGAGGCATGGGCTGGCGCCGCGATCAAATCAAACGTCCAGATTGGCGACGTTCAGCGCATTGTCCTGGATGAATTCGCGGCGCGGCTCGACCACGTCGCCCATCAGCCGGGTGAAGATTTCGTCGGCGACGTCGGCCTGCTCGACCTCCACGCGCAGCATCGAGCGATTGTCCGGGTCCAGCGTGGTTTCCCACAGTTGTTCCGCGTTCATCTCGCCCAGCCCCTTGTAGCGCTGGATCGCCAGTCCCTTGCGGCCCGCGGTCAGGATCGCGTCGAGCAGCTCGCTCGGTCGCGTCACCATCGCGCCCTTGGTCGGTGCGGCGGGCAGGTCGTCGTCATTCGCCTCGGCGGCCAGCGCCTTGACCGTGATCAGGCGGCTGGGGGTCAGGTAGCTGCCGGCATCCTCGGCGGCGATGCTGTGCAACTTGCGCGCCTCGGCCGATCCGACGAAGCCGCCCTCGATCACATGATGGTCGGTGACGCCGCGCCACAGGCGCTGGAAGTGGAAGCCACCCTCTTCGGCGACGCTGCCGGTCCAGCGGCCCTCGGCATCCTGCGCGCCCATCCAGGCGACGGTTGCGGCCAGACGCTCGGCCTGGGTGCCCTGATCCAGCTCGGGATCGAGCGCGCCATTGAGGCTCAGCGCCTCGATGATCGCGGGATTGTAGCGGCGCGGCACATAGCGCATCACCGCGCGCATCCGGCGGGCATGTTCGATCAGGCTGCGCAGATCCTCGCCGGTGCGCGGTCCCTTGCCGGTTTCCAGCGCCATCGATTCGACGCCATTGTCGACCAGATATTGCTCCAGCGCGGCTTCATTCTTCAGATAGACTTCGGACCGGCCGCGCGTCGCCTTGTAGAGCGGCGGCTGGGCGATATAGAGATGCCCGCCCTCGATAATCTGCGGCATCTGCCGATAGAAGAAGGTCAGCAGCAGCGTGCGGATATGCGCGCCGTCGACGTCCGCGTCGGTCATGATGACGATCTTGTGGTAGCGCAGCTTTTCCAGGTTGAAATCGTCGCGAATGCCCGTGCCCATCGCCTGGATCAGCGTGCCGACTTCCTTGGACGACAGCATCTTGTCGAACCGCGCACGCTCGACGTTCAGGATCTTGCCCTTCAGCGGCAGGATCGCCTGATTATGCCGGTTGCGCCCCTGCTTGGCCGATCCGCCCGCCGAATCGCCTTCGACCAGGAAGAGTTCGGACTTGGCGGGGTCGCGCTCCTGGCAATCGGCCAGCTTGCCTGGCAGGCTGGCGATATCCAGCACGCCCTTGCGCCGGGTCAGCTCGCGCGCCTTCTTGGCGGCCTCGCGCGCGGCGGCAGCGTCGATCACCTTCTGCACGATCATCTTGCCGTGCGCGGGATTTTCCTCCAGCCATTCGGCCATCTTGTCGGCCATCAGGCTTTCGAGCGGCTGGCGCACTTCGGAACTGACCAGCTTGTCCTTGGTCTGCGAGCTGAATTTGGGATCGGGCAGCTTCACCGATACGATCGCGGTCAGGCCCTCGCGCATATCCTCGCCGGTCAGCGACACCTTCTCCTTCTTCAGCGCGCCCGACTTTTCCGCATAATTGTTGAGCGTGCGGGTCAGCGCCGCGCGGAACGCCGCCAGATGGGTGCCGCCGTCGCGCTGCGGGATGTTGTTGGTGAAGCAGAGGACGTTTTCATAATAAGAGTCGTTCCACTCCAGCGCGACGTCGATCGTCACGTCGTCGCGGGTGCCCGAAATCGCGATCGGCTCCGGCATCATCGCCGATTTGTTGCGGTCGAGATATTTGACGAAGGCCGCGATGCCGCCCTCATAATATAGCTCGATCTCCTTCGTCTCCTCATGGCGCGCATCGACCAGGAACAGGCGCACGCCGCTGTTGAGGAAAGCCAGTTCGCGATAGCGATGCTCCAGCTTCTCGAAATCATATTCGGTATGGTTCTTGAACGTCGCGCCGTCGCCCGGCGCCTTCTCCATACTGGCCAGGAAGGTGACGCGCGTGCCCTTCTTGAGCGTCCCGTCTTCTTTGGCGGGCGCATCGCCGATCACCGCCAGCGGCGCGGTCGCATCGCCAAAGGCGAAGCGCATATAATGTTCCTTGCCGTCCCGCCAGATATTGAGGTCCAGCCATTCGGACAGCGCGTTGACCACCGACACGCCCACGCCATGCAGGCCGCCCGACACCTTATAGGCATTGTCGTCGCTGGTATTCTCGAACTTCCCGCCCGCGTGCAACTGGGTCATGATGACCTCGGCCGCCGACACGCCCTCTTCCGTGTGGATGCCGGTCGGAATGCCGCGCCCATTATCCTCGACGCTCACCGATCCGTCGGGATTCAGCGTGATGGTGATGCGGTCGCAATGCCCCGCCAGCGCTTCGTCGATCGCATTGTCCGAAACCTCGAACACCATGTGATGCAGGCCCGATCCATCGTCGGTGTCGCCGATATACATGCCGGGGCGCTTGCGCACCGCGTCCAGGCCTTTGAGCACCTTGATGCTGTCGGCGCCATATTCATTGCTGTTGGGGGTATTGACGGGTTCTTCGCTCATGCCGAGCATATAGGGAAAGCGGCCCCAAAACTAAAGCGAAACATGGCGGCTTCCGCTTGGGTCGGGCGCGGTCTATCACGGCGTTCATGCGCGTCGCCCCTCTCCTCCTTTTGCCCTTGCTGCTGCCGATTGGCGCCTGCTCGAAAAGCAACGACGTCTATGAGGAATTGCCCAACAGCTCGCTCGCCGGCGCGCCGCGCGCGGACGTGCCCGAAACCCGCATGGATGCGCCGGTCGCGCGGCCGGTGACGATCGGCGAGGACGGACCGCGGCTCGACGCCTGCGGCACGCTGGGACAGGTCAGCCGTGCCGGCCCCAACGGCCTGGGCCTCCATGCCGCGCCCTTCGGCGACGCGAAGGAACTGGGCCGACTGGCGGAGGGCCAGCGGGCCTACGTCTGCACCCGCAGCCTCGACCAGAAATGGCTGGGCGTCGTCGTCCTGCCCGCACCGGCGGCTGGCCAAGCGCCGCCGGCGGCCGACTGCGGCGTGGCGTCTCCCGTGGAACGCAAGCAGCCCTATGCCGGCCCCTGCGCCAGCGGCTGGGTCGCCAGCGCCTATGTGCGGCTGATCGCGGGTTAAATCCCGCCCAGAAAATCGATCTTGCCGACCGGCACGCCCGCCTGGCGCAGCAGCGCATAGGCCGTCGTCAGGTGGAAATAGAAATTGGGGAGGGCAAAGGTCAGCACATGGCTGCGCCCGGTGAAGGGAATCTCGCCACCCGGCACCTTGAGCACCACGGCGGCGTCCTCCCGCCCGTCGATCTTCTCGTGCGGCACCGCTTCCAGCAGAGCGATCGTTCTGGCGATGCGCGCCTGCAATTCCGCGAATGTCTGCTCGGTATCCGCCATCGCCACCGGCTCCAGCTCGCCCAGCCGCGTGACCGTGCCCTTGGCGGTGTCGCAGGCGAACTGCACCTGCGCGGTCAGCGGCTTCATGTCCGCGATCAGTTGCGCGCCGGTCAAAGTCGCCGGGTCGATGCCCCTTTCGGCGGCAAAGGCGGCGCCCTTGTCGAGCAGTCCCGACAGCGCGGTCAGCCCGCGGACGAACAGCGGCACGGTCAGGTCATATAATGCGGTCGCCATGGCGCGCGTCCCTCTTCTCATTGGATGCCGGTATCGGCCCTGATCGCATAGATATGGCGGCCGCTGCCGGTATCAATGCCGTGGAGTTCAAACGGCATCGACCCGAAGCGGCGCCACCGTCACGCGCGCGCCGGACGCTCCGGCGCGGCGATGCGGAAAAAGGGCAACGCATGGTGGACGATCCAGCCGATCGTCGCGGCATAGAGGATGGTGCCCACGCCCACCGTGCCGCCCAGCAGCCAGCCGATCGCCAGCACGCCGATCTCGATCGCGGTGCGCACCCATTTGACCGGCCAGCCGGTGCGGCGGCACAGGCCCGTCATCAATCCGTCGCGCGGCCCCGGCCCCATCCCCGCGCCGATATAGGCGCCCCCGGCAATGCCGTTGAGGATGATCCCCGCGCCCAGCCACGCCGTGCGCACCCACAGGCCTTCGGGTGTCGGCAGCAGCATCAGCGACAGGTCCACCGCGGTCCCGATCACCAGGATGTTAGCGATCGTGCCGACCCCCGGTCGCTGCTTCAGCGGCCACCATAGCAGCAGCACGAGCGCGCCGATCAGGTTGACGGTCATGCCGAAGCTCAGGCCCATCCGGGGCGCGAGTCCCTGATGCAGCACGTCCCACGGATCCAGCCCCAGATTGGCGCGCAGCATCAGCGCCATGGAAAAGCCGTAGAGGCCAAGGCCCCAGAAGAGTTGCCAAAAACGGAGGGCGTAGCGGTTGTGCGTCATGGGGAGGCTTATTTCGCGCAACTGGCCTTTTCCAAAACAGCCAATTGCGGGTAAATGGCCTTGATCCATGGCCAGATTGGAATGCGCCCCATGTCCACTTCGCTTCTCCGTCCCCCGTCCCTGCTCCGCCTGCTCGGCGCCTGGCGCGCGCAGGACAGCGCCGAACCGGCCTATCGCCAGTTGGCGCAGGCGCTGCGGATGCTGGTGCTGGACGGCCGGGTCGGCCTTAATGTCCGCCTGCCGGGCGAACGCGAACTGGCCGCGGCGCTGGGCCTCTCGCGCACCACCGTCGCCGCCGCCTTCGACCGGCTGCGCGACGAAGGCTATCTGGAAAGCCGGCAGGGGTCGGGCAGCGTCACCCGCATCCCGCCGGGCCGGGCCGAAACGACGCCGGGGGAGATCGACGCGACGACCGGCGGCAACCTGCTCAACTGGACCCATGCCGCCCTGCCCGCCGCGCCCGGCGTCGCGCGCGCCTATGCCCATGCGGTGGAGGCGCTGCCCGGCTATCTCGGCGATCTGGGCTATGATCCGCTGGGCATCATGGTGCTGCGCCGCGCGATCGCCGCCCATTATGAGCGGCGCGGCTGCCCCACCTCCCCGGACCAGATCATGGTCACCAACGGTGCGCAACAGGGCTTTTCGCTGCTGCTCAAATGGCTGGCCGGGCCGGGCGACAGGGTGGTGATCGACCATCCGACCTATCATAACGCCATCCAGGCGTTGCAGCGCGCCCATGTCGTGCCGGTGCCGGTCGGCCTGCCCATGCAGGGCTGGGACGTCGACGCGATGGAGGCCGCCTTCCGCCAGACCAGCCCCCGCTTCGCCTATGTCATCGCCGATTTCCACAATCCCACCGGGCGCAGCATGGACCCCGCCACCCGCCGCGCGCTGGTCGCGGCGGCGATGCGTACCCACACCCCGCTGATCGTCGACGAAACGATGGTGGCGATGGGGCTGGACTTCGCGCCGCCGCCGCCGGTCGCGATGCACGATCCGTCGGGGCGGCAGGTCATCACCCTGGGGTCGGCGAGCAAGATTTTCTGGGGCGGGCTGAGGGTGGGCTGGATTCGCGCCGATGTTCAGACGGTCGCGGCGCTCGGCCGTCTGCGCACCACGATGGACATGGCCAGCCCGGTGGTCGAACAGATCGCGGTCGCGCAATTGATCGACGCCGATGTGGGCCTGGGCGAACGGGCCGGCCTGCTGCGCGGGCGGCGCGACCATCTGCTGGGCCTCATCGCGCGGCGCCTGCCCCATTGGCGGGTGGAATCGCCCGCGGGCGGCCTGTCGCTCTGGGCCGAACTGCCCCGTGCGGAGGCGACCGCGCTGGCGGCATTGGCCGAAAGTCTGGGCGTCCGCATCGCCGCCGGCCCGCGCTTCGGCGTCAGCGGGGCGTTCGAACGCTTCCTGCGCCTGCCCTTCACCCTGCCCGAAGAGCAACTCGACATCGGCGTCGAGCGGCTGGTCGAGGCCGACGCCCGGCTCCATGCGCGCCTGCCCAAGGGCCGCGATTCGCTGGCCATGGCGCTGGACGCGGACCGGCTGATTTGAGCGGGCGCTTGCATTGAATGCTGCGTGTTCCCGCGAAGGCGGGAACACGGCATATATATATATGTATAACAGAAAGGCCGCGCGGAGTGATCCGCGCGGCCTTTTATGTCATTCGAAGAACAGACCTCAGTCCGTCTTCTTCGCTGCCTGATAGCGCGCGATCGCTTCCAGGGTGATCTGCTTGGCGTCCTCCGCCCCGCCCCAGGTGCCGATGCGGACCCACTTGGTCTTTTCCAGATCCTTATAGTGGGTGAAGAAATGCTCGATCTGCTCCATCACGATGCCGGGCAGGTCGTCCTTTTCGCTGATGTCGGCATAATAGGGGAAGGTCTTGTTGTCGGGGACGCAGACCAGCTTTTCGTCGCCGCCGGCTTCGTCTTCCAGGTTCAGCACCGCGATCGGGCGCGCGCGCACGACGGAGCCGGGGACGAAGGGCGAGCGGGCGATGACCAGCGCGTCCAGCGGATCGCCGTCGGGCGACAGCGTGTGCGGCACGAAGCCGTAATTGGCCGGATAGCGCATCGGCGTGTGCAGGATGCGATCCACGAACAGCGCGCCGCTGGCCTTGTCGAATTCATATTTCACCGGTTCGCCGCCGACCGGCACTTCGATGATGACGTTCAGGCTGTTGGGCGGATCGTCGCCGACCGGGATCAGTTCGATGTTCATGGAAACGCCTTCTGCTTCATGTTGCGTTGCGGGTGAGTCACGTTCTGGCTTTGAGCAGCTTATCGAGACTGCCTTCACCCTCTCCTGTCTTTTCGAGGCGCGGATAGCGCAGCCCGCCCGAATAATCGAGTGTCAAAACACGATAGTATTTATCCTGCTTTAGGATGATCTGGATCGGCGTCTTGGCCTTGATCGCCGCTTTCCATGCGTCGCCCGAATATTCGTCGCCATTGACCGCAACGATCTTCGCGCCGGTCACAAGGCCCGCCTTGAACGCCGCGCTGTCCCAGATGACGCCGCTGACTTCGCCGTCATTCTTGACGATCGCGCCGATGCCGAAACTCTGGTCGACCATCTTGTTGGCGCCCTCGGCCGCCTTGGTGATGGCGCCCGGTTCGTCGCCATAGACGAGGGAGTAGCCGCCCAGGATGAAGCCGCCCTTGGGCGTTTCCCTGGTGGGCGCATCCACATATTTCTGGAAGAAGCCCGCCCAGTCATAGGGCGCGATAGCGTTCAGCGTCTTGATGACGTCGCCGCGATTATAGACGACCTGACCCCAGTCGCCCGGATTGATGCCGAAGAAGGCCTTGGCGAAATCGTCCAGCCCCTTCCTGCCGCGGGTCGCCTTGGCGATGATCGCGTCGGCCTCCAGCCAGATCATCAGCCCTTCATTATAATAGTCCTCGGACCGCTGCCAGCTTGCCCAGCCCTTGGGCCGGCGGGCGGAGATGATGGGATCATGGGTAGTGTCCTCCATCGGGCGCCACTGGCGGCCGACCGCCGTGTCCAGCTTGGCCGCGATCTGGGCATAGGCGTCCAGCGTCTCCTGCTTGCTGAACATCCCCGACCGCGCGCCCAGCACATAGCCCCAGAATTGCGTCTGCCCCTCATAGACCCACAGAAGATTGTCCTGCATCGGCACGTTGAAGTCGGGCGTCCACAACAGGTCCGGGCGGCGGAACTTGCCGTCCCAGCTATGGGTGAATTCATGCGGCAACAGGTTGCGGTCCAGCAGCGCCTCGCCCTTGTCCCAGCTCTTGAAATAGCCCGGCTCGACCTGGTTCTCGGAACTGCGATGATGCTCCAGCCCGATCCCGCCCATCTCGTCGGTGATGGCGAGCAGGAAGTCATAATGGTTGAAATGATAGGCGCCGAACAAGGCGCCCGCCTCCGCTACCAGCTTCTTGTGCTTGGCGATCTGCTCGGGCTTGTAATCCAGTTCGTCGGCATCGTCGGCGACCAGGTTCAGCGTGACGTTTTGCCCCAAGTCCACCGCCTTGAAATGGGTGCCGGCGAATACCGGCGAATCCTGCAACGCCTCATAGTCGATCGTCTCATAGGCGATGACATTGCCGCTCTTCGTCCCGCGCAGCGCGGTCGCGGCCTGCCAGCCGGCGGGATAGGTCACGGTCGGCTGGATCGGAATCTGGCGCGTATAATAGCCGGCCGGATAGAGCGACACGCTCTCCCACTGGATGTTCAGCATCTTGGGCGTCACGACGACGCGGCCCTGGGCGGGCTGGGTGGCGGACAGGAACTGGAACTGCGCCACGACTTCGGTCACACCCTGCGGCACGTCGAGATTGAAGGCATAGACGTTCAACGGATCGCGCTTCCATGCCAGCGTCTGGCCATTGGCGGTAAAGGTCAGGCCCGTCAGCTTCTCGATCTGCCCGCGCGGGGCGTGATTGCCCGGCAGCCAGGCCGGCATCATCAGCGTCATCGGCCCGGCGGCGGCGACGGGGATCGTCTCCTTGACGCGGAAGATGCGCTGGACCGTGTCGGTCGCATCGACCTCCAGCTTGATGGTGCCGCCCGGATAGGGGATGTCCTTTGGTGCAGGTGCGGCGCTGTCGACGGGCAGGGCGGTCGGCTTGGACCGGATCGCGTCCTGGGCGAAGAGCGGGCTGGCGATGGCCGTCGAAAGGCAAAGGGCGGCAGCAATGCTGCGGATCATGGAGGTCTCCGAAAATGCAGATGGGCCGAACGGCCCGATTGCCCCTAGCATGGCGAGGGCGCGGCGCGTCGTCCACCCCCTGATGGCGGCCGGTAAAAAGCGCGTTTCCTTGGGGGTGATTTGCCGTTAAAGGCCCGGCCCCATGGCGAAGATAGAAACGCCGCGCCCGGTGCGCGGAACGCAGGACATGCTGGGCGGCACCACGGAGGCGTTTGCGGAACGCTTCGCCCATGTGGTCGCGACCTTCGACCGGGTGCGCAAGCTTTATGGCTTCCAGCGGGTCGAAGTGCCGGTGTTCGAATCCACCGCCGTCTTCGCCCGGTCGCTGGGTGAAAGCACCGACGTCGTCTCGAAGGAGATGTACACGTTTACGGATCGCGGCGGCGACAGCATCACCCTGCGCCCCGAATTCACCGCCGGGATCAGCCGCGCCTACATCACCGAAGGCTGGCAGCAATATGCGCCGCTCAAAGTGGCGACCCACGGCCCGCTCTTCCGCTACGAACGCCCGCAAAAGGGCCGCTTCCGCCAGTTCCACCAGCTCGACGCCGAAATCATCGGCGCGGGCGAACCGGGCGCCGACGTGGAACTGCTGGTGCTGGCCGACCAGTTGCTCAAGGAACTGGGCGTCGCAGACGGCGTGACGCTCACCCTCAACACGCTGGGCGACGGGCTGAGCCGCGATGCCTGGCGCGCGGCGCTGATCGCCCATTTCGAGGCGCATCGCGACCAGTTGTCGGAAGACAGCGTCGAGCGGCTGGCGAAGAACCCGCTGCGCATCCTCGACAGCAAAGACCCGCGCGACCGCCCGGTCGCCGACAGTGCGCCGGACATCGACGCCTATCTGACCGACGAAGCGCGCAGCTTCTTCGAGAAGGTGACGGCGGGGCTGGATGCCGCAGGCGTGGCGTGGGAACGCAATGCCCGGCTGGTCCGCGGCCTCGACTATTATCGCCACACCGCGTTCGAATTCATCACCGACCGTCTGGGCGCACAGGGCACCGTGCTGGGCGGAGGGCGCTATGATGGCCTGATCGAAAATCTGGGCGGCCCCGCGACCCCTGCGGTCGGCTGGGCGGCAGGGATCGAGCGGCTGGCGATGCTGATGGATATGCCGGACATCGAGAAGCCCAGCGTGGTGCTGATTCCTATGGGCGAAGCGGCCGAAACGAAGGCGATCGGCATCGTCGCCGATCTGCGTCGCGCTGGCGTCGCCTGCGACATGGGCTATCGCGGCAATATGAAGAAGCGGATGCAGCGCGCTAATGCGTCTGGTGCGTCATGGGCGATCATATTGGGCGACGATGAACTGGCCCGCGGCGAAGCGTCGGTGCGGAATCTAGGCACGGGCCAGCAGCAGGCCGTCGCGCTGGACGCCCTGATCGGGACGGTGACGGCGCTCTGATGCACATCTCCCCCGAACGCATCGCGCAGATCGAGGCGCGCCGGGACGAGGTGCAGGCGTCGATGACGCGCGCCGACCTCGCGCCCGAAGCGTTCGTCAAACTGTCGAAGGAATATGCGGAGATCGAACCGGTCGCCCGCGCCGCGCATGAGGTGCGCCGCCTGCGGCAGGAACTGGCCGCGCTCGATGTCATGGCGGGCGGCGGCGGCGATCCCGACGCCGACCCCCTCATGCGCGAAATGGCGCAGGAGGAAATGCAGATCCTCAAAAGCCAGCTTCCGCAAGCCGAACGCGCGCTGGCGCTGCAATTGCTCCCCCGCGACGCCGCCGACGCCCGCCCCGCCATGCTGGAAATCCGCGCCGGCACCGGCGGCGACGAAGCGGCGCTGTTCGCCGGCGACCTGTTCCGCATGTATCAGCGCTATGCCGACACCCAGGGCTGGAAGATGGAGCTGATGTCGGCCAATGCGTCCGAAGTCGGCGGCTTCAAGGAAGTGGTGGCCAGCATCAATGGCGTCGGCGTCTTCGCCAAGCTGAAGTTCGAAAGCGGCGTCCACCGCGTCCAGCGCGTCCCTGCGACCGAAAGCGGCGGGCGCATCCACACCAGCGCGGCGACCGTCGCCATCCTGCCGGAACCCGAGGAAGTCGATGTGCAGATCGCCGATGGCGACCTCAAGATCGACATCTACCGCGCATCGGGCGCGGGCGGTCAGCACGTCAACACCACCGATTCGGCCGTGCGCATCACCCATCTGCCGACCGGCACCGTCGTCATCCAGCAGGACGAACGCTCGCAGCACAAAAATAAGGCGAAGGCGATGCAGGTGCTGCGCGCCCGCCTCTACGAAGCCGAGCGCGAGCGCACCCAGAGCGAACAGGCCGGCGCACGCAAGGCGATGGTGGGATCGGGCGACCGCTCCGAACGCATCCGCACCTATAATTTCCCGCAGGGCCGCGTCACCGACCACCGCATCAACCTCACCCTGCACCGCCTGCCCGAGATTCTCGAAGGCCCGGGCCTCGCCGACGTCATCGACGCGCTGGTCGCGGAAGATGAAGCGGCAAGGCTGGCGCAACTGGACGGGGTGTCTTGATCCCTTTGCCCGCATGACGATCGAGGGCGTGGCAGACGCGCTCCGTGCAGCCACTGTCCAACTCGCCGTCGCCAGCGACACGGCCCGGCTCGACGCCGAACTGCTGATGGCCCATGCGCTGGGCCTGTCGCGGGGTGACATGCTGCTGCGCCAGCGCGACCTCGGCATCCCCGACACCTTCCCCGCGCTGCTGGACCGACGCCTGTCGGGCGAACCGATCGCCCATATCACCGGCACCCGCGATTTCTGGACGATCAGCCTGTCCGTCACGCCCGACACGCTGATCCCCCGACACGACAGCGAAACGCTGATCGAGGCGGCGGTCGATCATTTCGCAACCCAATCGCCCGCCACGATCCTCGACCTGGGCACCGGCTCCGGCGCGCTGCTGCTGGCGGCGCTGGCGCAATGGCCCGGCGCGCAGGGGCTCGGCATAGACGCTTCCCCACCCGCGCTCGCGGTGGCGCAGGGCAATGCGATGCGACTGGGCATGGCCGACCGCGCCGTTTTCCGCTTGGGCGACTGGGCGCAGGATGTGGAAAGCCCGTTCGACCTGCTGCTCATCAACCCGCCCTATATCGTCGCCGACCTGCCGCTTTCCGGCGACGTGCTGCGCGAACCGGCCAGCGCGCTGTTCGCGGGCGCCGATGGCCTGGACGATTATCGCCGCATCGCGCCCGATTTGCTGCGGCTGATCGCGCCGGGCGGCATGGCCGCGATCGAGATCGGCCATGACCAGGCGGCCAGCGTCACCGCGCTGCTGAAGGAAAGGGGGCTGGCCGTCGCCTTGCGGCGCGACCTCGCCGGGCACGACCGCTGCCTGATCGTGACAAACCCAGGTTAGAAATGGTCGATTTACCATCGGGCAAGCGAAAATTGCTTGGTTTATCGCGCGAAAGCCACTACATCAGCGTCAGGGACGGCTCTATCTTGTGACATGGTCGCTTAGATCGTTGATAGAAAAGGCCGTTTTCCCGCTCCTTAAAGTCATGACGGCGCATGCTGCGCAGCGCCGCTGGCAGTCGGGGTAATGATCCGGGAAGGATCATGCCGTGGCGGAGCCGTATCCGGCCTGAAGGACAGGCCGTGCTTGGGGATGGCGACTGAACAGTGTTTTCAGTGAATGATATCATAGCGAACGCAAGGATCATGTCTTGATCAACAACCGGCAGGCCGGCCGCCGCAATCGCGGCCGGAACAATAATAACAACGGACGTCCCAACGGCAATAATCGGGGCGGTGGCGACAACGGTAATCGCATCGACAACCGCGCCCGCGGCAATGCGACCCAGCTTCTTGAGAAATACAAGAATATTGCCCGCGACGCCCAGATGGCGGGCGACCGGGTGAATGCCGAATATTATCTCCAGTTCGCCGATCATTATTTCCGCGTGCTCGCCGACAACCGCGCCCGCCAGGAGGAGCAGAACCCCCGGCAGCGCACCCGCGACGAGAATTTCGACCAGGATGGCGACGATTTCGACGGCGGCTACGATGGCGTCGACGATTTCCGCAGCGACCAGCAGCACGCCTATGATCGTACCCCGCGGGAGCAGGCCCCCCGTGAACAAAATGGGCGGGACCAGGGCCAGCGTGAACAGGGCCAGCGTGAACAGGGCCAGCGTGAACAGGGTCAGCGCGACCAGCAGGCCCCGCGTGACCAGCAGGATCGCCGGTCTGAGCGTCAGGACGATCGCGAAGCCCGCGAGCCGCGCGACAGTCGCGACTATCGGGAACCCCGCGACAATCGCGAGCCGCGCGAACCCCGCGAGGCGCGCGCCGGCAATGTCCGTCGCGACCGTCCCCGCCGCGATCGCTTCAATGCCGACGGCGATGCCCCGGTGCAGCAGGAAATGGGCGTAGAAGGCCCGGCGGGCAATCCCGCTACGGAAGCCCCGCGCCAGCAGCCGGTCGTCCAGACCGCACCCGAAGCGGCCGCGCCCGAAGCCGAGGCCCCGCGCCCCCGTCGCGGTCGCCCGCGCAAGGTCGTGGCTGAAGCGGAAGCGAGCGAAGGGCTGGACCTGGCGGTGCTGCCGCCCTCGATCGCCCGCGCCGACAATGACGCCGAAGTGGCCGAGGAAGCGCCCAAGAAGCGCACCCGTCGCGCCCGCCCGGCGACCGAAGCCGCCGAATAAGCGCTCGATAGCGAAAAAATCAGGGGACGGCGCCGCAACGCGCCGTCCCCTTTTTCATGTCCCTGTCTTTTCTTGCCGCTACCGACAAGCCGGCTTTGCAACCCCGGCGCGATCCGGCACAAGGCGCTAGAGCGGTTGATCCGATTGTATCGGATCAACCGCTCTAGATTATTGGTTTTACGCGATTTCCGAGTCATCAGATGATTTCATCTGATTAGAAATCGCTCTATATATCTGGCACATATCTGGAGAGAGGCCGATGAGTGCCGCGCACCTGCTGCCCCTGATGTTCACTGCCCTGCCCCTGTCGGCCCTTTCCCTGTCGGCCCTGTCCCCTTCGGCGATGGCGCAAAGCGCGGCCGATCCCACCGGCGCCACCGCGCAGGGCGATGTCGCCGTCACCATCTACAATAATGGCCAGTCGCTGGTGCAGGACGATCGGCAATTGCCGGTGACGGCAGGCCGCAACCGCATCGAATTTCCCGACGTGTCGGCCCGCATCCGCCCGGAAACGGTGAACCTGTCCGGCCCCGGCCTCGCCATCGTCGAACAGAATTTCGATTATGACCTCCTTTCCCCCGACAAGTTGATGGACAAGGCGGTGGGGCAGGAAGTGACGCTGCTGCGCACCAACCCGGCCACCGGCGCGGAAACGCGCGAACGCGCCAAGATTCTCGCCGCCAATGGGGGCATTGTCCTCCAGATTGGCAGCCGGATCGAGGTGCTGCGCGACGATGGCCTGCCGGTCCGCGTCATCTTCGACCGGGTGCCCCCCAATCTGCGCGCCCGTCCCACCCTGTCGGTCACGGTGCAGGCGGATCGCGGCGGCACGGTGCCCGCGCGCCTCTCCTACCTCACCCCCAATCTGGGCTGGACGGCCGACTATGTCGCGCTGTTCGACGCGGCCAAGGGGGCCATGGACATGCAGGGATGGGTCACGCTCACCAACAATACGGGCACGACCTTCACCGACGCGAAGACGATATTGGTCGCGGGCAACCCGGCCAATGGCGGCGGGCGCACCAACTGGTGGCAAACAGGCAGCGGCGCGATCGATCAGGCCGGGACCGAAAGCGGTCCACGCGAACGGCTGGGCGACTATTATCTCTATCCGTTGGCCGCCCGCACCACGATCGCCAATGCGCAGCAGAAACAGGTCAGTTTCCTCGACGTGAAGGGCGCGCCGGCCCGCGCCACCTATGAATATGTCAATGGCTGGCTTGGCAGTTCGGCCGAACCGATGAGCGCATCGAGCGTGCTGAAATTCTCCACCTCGAAGGAAGGCGGCCTGGGCGATCAACTGCCTGCCGGCACGATCCGCGTCTATATGCGCGACGCGCGCGGCAACCCGCAATTCATCGGCGAAAACAGCATCGACCATACGCCCATGGGGTCTTCCATGGCGCTCCGCACCGGCGAGGCGTTCGACGTGAAGGTGCGCCCCACCGTCGAACAGCGCACGCGCAAGGGCAGCGCGCGCTGGGAAACCAGGATGCGCTACACGCTCACCAACGCCCGGCCCGAATCCGTGACGATCGATCTGGCGCAGCAGGGATTATGGGGCGACAAGCGCGTGACGGCGCAAAGTCTGGAAGGCAAGCGCGTCTCTGCCGACCGGATGGAATGGAGCGTGCCGGTGCCGGCCAACGGCACGATCGACCTCAGCGTCACCTTCGATTCGCGCTACTGACGGGAGAGCGCCCGTGCCGCGCATCCTTGTCCTGTTGTTGGCGCTCTGGGCGCTGGCCGTCCCGGCGCAGGCGGAAACGATCGTTTCGCCCCGCGCCGATTCCGTCTCCGTCACCGTCTACCGCGCGCCCTTCCGGGCCAAGGGGCCGATCGACCGCGACTGGCCGGGCGGCTATGCGCTCGTCACCGAAAGCCGCACCGTCGATCTGCCCCAGGGCGACTCGGTCGTGCGGTTCGAAGGGGTGGCCGAAGGACTGATGCCCGAAACCGCGATCCTCTCCGGCATGCCGCGCGGCGTGCGGGAAAAGAACCGGGACGCCCGGCTGCTGTCCCCCGCCGGCCTCGTCGACGCCTATCTCAAGCGCAGCGTCACCCTGCGCCGCACCGACCGCAAGACCGGCAAGGTAACCGAGCAGGACGCGATCATCAGCGCCGGGCCGACCGGGGGCGTGATTCTCAAGACGGCGCAGGGCTATGAGGCGCTGGGGTGCAGCGGCCTGCCAGAGCGGATGCTCTATCCGCAAAGACCCGCCGATCTGTCGCCCCGCCCGACCCTGTCGGTGATCGCCACAAGCGACCGGCCGACCCGTGCGACGCTGCAACTCACCTATCTGGCCGAAGGGTTCGACTGGGCCGCCAACTATGTCGCGGACTTGGGCGATGACGGCAGCATGCTCGACCTCATGGCCTGGCTGACGGTCGCCAATGGCGGGGTCACCGGCTTTCCCGACGCGCAGTTGAGCGTCATCGCGGGCCAGCCCAACAAGCAGGCGCGCGGGGTGCAACCGCGCCCGACCGGCGGTCCGCTGCGCCTGACCTGCTGGCCGATGGACGTCACCAGCACCCATCCGCGCTGGGATCTGTTCCCGGTGCAGGCGCCCGAAGCCGCGATGATGATGGAGGGCGCGCAGGACATCGTCGTCACCTCGATGCGCCGCACCGAACGCGTCGCCATGGCAGCGCCCGCGGCGCCGCCCCCTCCTCCGCCACCGCCACCGCCGCCGCCCGAAGATGTCGGCGACCTCAAACTCTATCGCGTGCCGGTGACCGTCGATGTCGCCGCCAATGCCCAGAAGCAGGTCGCGCTGCTGCGCCAGCCGGGCGTCAAGGTGGAGCGGCTCTATGCGGCCGCCATCGGCTATGGCGACGGCGCGGGCGATTCGCGGCCGATGACGCTGCGGCTGCGATTGCAGAATCGTAAGGATGACGGCCTCGGCCTGCCCATGCCGTCGGGCCGGGTCGCGATCTTCGAGGATGTCGGCGGCCTGCGCCTGCTCGCGGGCGAAGCCGATATCGGCGACAAGGCGGAAGGCGAACGGGTCGATTATGACATCGCGGCCAGCGCCGACGTCCGCATCGCCGCGCGGGCGACGGGACAGTCCCGCAAGTCCCGCAACTGGGCGATCACGCTGAGCAACGCCCGTCCCTTCGCGGTGACGGCGGAAGTCACCATTCCGCACGACATCGCGCCCCGTCCCACCGCCATGGAGCGGCGTGGCAACGGATGGATCTGGCGGGTCACGATCCCGGCCAACGACACGGTGACCTGGTCCTATGCGGAGCGGCTGGCGCGCTGACCGTCAGGCGTCGGACGTCAAAAGTCGGGGAGGGGCCGCGGCCGGTGATTGGCGTCCAGCGCCACGAACGTATAGACGCCGCTGGTCAGCAGCACTTCGTCCATGCCGACGCCGCGGATCGCCACCACGTCGATCCGGATCGCGACCGACGTGCGGCCGCGCCGTTCCTCGACCGCATAGACCGACACGACATCGCCCAGCAGGATCGGCGTGATGAAGGTCATGCTCTCGATCGCCACCGTGGCCACCGCGCCGCGCGCGATTCGCGCCGCGACGATGCCGCCGGCGATATCCATCTGGCTCAGCACCCAGCCGCCGAAGATGTGGCCGTTGGCGTTGATGTCGGTCAGATGCGGCACCAGCCGCAGCACCACCTCACCCCGCTTTCCGGTTTTCGCCGTGTCAGTCGTCAAGCGGCACCTCGTCCTTCAGCCTGTCCATCACCTGTTCGTCATGCCCGGTGCCGCTCGACAGGAATGTCAGCGCCATCAGGCCGGTCCCCAGCATGAAGGTCAGCCATACGCCCAATATGGTGGCGATCGCCATGTGAATCGGCAACTGGCCCGCCCACCAATGGAGGAACAACAGCGCCAGTCCGACACAGACCGCGCCGCCCAGCGCCATCCACGCCATGATGCGGCGAAACCGCGCCCAGGCGGTTGCGGCGATCTGTGGATCATCCAGGGCTTGCTTGCGCGTCATCTCTTTTCATTGGGCCGCGAAAGTGGGATCATCAAGCGCCTATCGGGAAATGTCTCGGAAAAGGAGAGTGGTCATGAGCATCGCAACGATTTTGCAGGGCAAGGGCGACGTTGTCAGCGTACGGCCCACCGACAGCGTGCTCTCCGTCGTGCAATTGCTGGCGGAACGGCGGATCGGTTGCGTGCCGGTGGTTGAGGATGGGCAGGTCGTCGGCATTTTTTCCGAACGCGATGTGGTCTATCGGGTCGCCACCGAAGGCGCAGCCGCACTCGACCATGATGTCGGCGAAGTCATGACCGCGCCCGCCATCACCATCGACCATCAAACGCCGGTAATTCACGGCCTGTCGCTGATGACGAAGCGGCGCATCCGCCATCTGCCGGTCGTGGTCGACGGCGCGCTGGTGGGCATGATCTCGATCGGCGATCTGGTCAAATTCCGGATCGATACCATCGAATCGGAAGCCGCGGCGCTGCGCGACTATATCCAGACCGCCTGATCCGGCCCCAGCCGTCGGTTCAGGCCGGGGCCTGGACCGGCGGCGCGCGCCGCACCACCAGCGCGACCAGTTCCATCAACGTGCCGCGCGCGCACAGCATCAGCGCGGCGAGGAAGGCCAGCCCTCCCGCCGGCACCAGCACGCACAGCCGCAACGGCGCTGCCAGCGGCGGCAGCAGCCGGTCGATCGCCATCACCACCCCCGCCATCAGGATCGAACAGCCCAGCCCCGGTGCGGCGGCGCGGATCAGGTCGACGAAGCGCAATCCCATCGGGCCGCCCGCCAATCGGGCGGTGACAGCGGTGAGAATCGGGAAGGCGATCAGCCAGGCCCAGGCCAGGCCGATCGCGCCGGACTGGATGCCGATCAGGAAGGCGACCGGCATCAGCACCGCGCCGACCGCGGCGACTCGCGCGGTCGTGCCGGGGCGGCCCAGCGCATTGCTGACCGGCGCGAACATCACCTGCAGCGTCATGAACGGCATCGCCAGCGCCAGGATCGCGACGAAGGGCGCCATTTCCAGCCATTTCTGCCCGAACAATGTCTCGACCAGCGGCTCGGCCGTCACCGCCATGCCCAGATAGATGGGACAGGTCAGCAGCAGCAGCAGCTTCACCGCCTTGCAGAAGGACCAGGCCACCCGCGATACGTCCTTCTGCATCCGCGCATAGGCGGGGAAGGCGACGTCGTTGAGCGGCGGCACGAATTTGCTGACGAAAATCTGGGTCAGGAACAGGGCTTCGGCGTAGAGGCCCAGTTGGTGCGGTTCCAGCATCCGGCCGCCGATGAAGATATCGGCCTGGCTCTGGACGATCCAGAAGAGCTGCCCGCCCAGCAGCGATGCGCCATAGGCGACCATCGCGCCGGTGCCGCGGAAATCGAAGCTGGGTATCGGCCTGAAC